>CALGYR010000001.1 GCA_937935355.1 uncultured bacterium
CCAACAACCAACAACCAACAACCAACAACCAACAACCAACAACCAACAACCAACAGTGACCCTTGACGGGAACTGACCATGGCGGGGATTCCTGCGCCCCCCGCCATTCCAGCATCATTGTCCCGTCCTTCTCAGCGTTGGTTGCTGGATGTTGGTTGTTGGTTGTTGGCTGTTGGTTTGCGGCATCAGTTCTTCAGCCGGAAGTAGTGCGTCCGCGCCGCCGCGGTGGGCCGCACCTTTTCGATGAGACCCTCGGCGAGCAGCCGCTTCAGGTCGCGCCCGACGGTGAATGGGGAGGTGCCCAGGATGCCGGCCAACTCCGCGCGGGTGAGCTTGCCGTGCTGGCGGAAAAGGTCGCGGACGAGATCGAGCCTGCGTAGCGGCGTCCTGCGGCTCCGGAGGAAGCGCTCGACCTCGGCGCGATCCGCCGGCTCGGGCAGGCCGGCCGCGACCGCCTGGGCGGGCGGGGCGGAGGCCTCCGGATTTGCCGGAGGCCCGTTGCGCGCCTTGCCGTCCTCCCCGCCGGGCCGCAGCGAAGCCAGGTCCTCCGGGCCGTAGACCATCTTCTCCGAATTGAGCAGGCGCAGGCGCTCGATGACGTTCCGGAGCTCGCGGACGTTGCCCGGCCACTTCTGGCCCAGCAGCCACTCCTGGACCTCGCGGGCCATGGCCGGACGGAGACCGTCCCGCCGCCCCTCGCTCAGGAAGTGCTCGGCCAGCGGCAGGATGTCCTCGGGGCGCTCGCGCAGCGGCGCCAGGCGGATCTCGAGGCGCTGCAGGCGGTAGAGCAGGTCCGGCCGGAAGCGGTCCTCCGCGGCCAGCGACTCGAGCGGCGCATTGGTGGCGGCCAGGATCCGGCAGGAGACCTTCCGGCTGCGGGCGCTGCCCACCGGCCGGACCTCGCCGGTCTCGAGCACGCGGAGCAGCGCGACCTGGAGCTCGGCGGGCATGTCGCCGATCTCGTCGAGGAGCACCGTGCCTTCGCCGGCCGCCTCAAAGATGCCCCGGTGGGCGCGCTCCGCGCCGGTGAAGGCCCCGCGCTCGTGGCCGAAGAGCTCGGACTCCAGGAGCGACCGGGCGATCGCCCCGCAGTTGACGGCGATGAAGGGGGCCTCCGGACTGGCGCCCAGGTCGTGGATGGCGCGGGCGGCGAGCTCCTTGCCGGTCCCGGTCTCGCCGGTGATCAACACCGGGGTGGCGAGCGCAGCGAGGCGCCGGATGGCGTCCCTGGCCTCGAGGAGCTTCGGGCTGCGGCCGATCAGGCGGTCCGTGCCCCGCGGCTCGGACGGGGCGGTCTCCGATGGCCCGGCGGCGGCCGGCCGGGCGCTGCCGGCGCCGGCCGAGGCGCGTCCCAGCCAGCACGCGTCGGCCGCGGAGAGCTCGCAGGCCATGCGCAGCTCGAGGTCCAGGCGCCCGAGCGACCGGTAGCGCTCGCAGGCCGCGGTCGCGGCGGCGAAATGCCGGGCGGCGGCCTCGCGGTCCCCGGCCAGCAGCTCGATCCTCGCCATGAAGAAGCCGTCGAGGTGGTGCGTGTTGCCGACCTCGCGGCGCCGGGCCATGATCCGCCTGGCGGCCTCGCCGTTGCGGCAGGCCAGCTCCGCGCGGAGCAGGTTCCATGCGTCCGGGGAGTGTCTCAGGATGTCGGCGTCCGGGCGCTCTGCGGCCATCTTCCGGGCGATGCTCAGCGCGGGTTCCGTCCGTCCGGCCATGAGGTGATCCATGACCTGCGCCCAGTTCTGCAGGGGCGGATCCGCCGGGGGCGGAGGAGCGCTCCGGCCCGGGGTCCAGCGGATCCTCAGGTAGTCGCCGAGAAGCCGGTAGGGCTCGATCACCAGCTTGTTGGACTTGTACACGTCCGAGTTGACGACAGGTTCCAGCCTGCTCGCCGCCTCGTCGAGGCGCACCCCCTCGATCGCGTCCACGAACCGCAGTATGTCGATGAGGGCACGATCCTCGTCGCCGGACTCCGCGGCAATTCGCTGCAGCGAAGGCTCCGCCTCGACGAGGTGCCCCAACTGGGCCAGATCGTCGGCGAGATGCAGGACCACCCTCCTGTGCCACAGCGAGCCGGGCGGGGGGATCTCGGCGGCTTCTGCGATCAATCGCAGGTTCTGGGTCGAATTGCCCCGCGCGACGGCCAGCGCCGCCTCGGAATTCAGCAGCATGATCCGCATCACGGGATGGGATTCTGGCCCGATGATCGTGCGCATGCGTTTGATGATGGCTTCCATTTCGCAGACGTGCTCTTCGAGAGTGCCGGAGTGGTAGCGGTCCAGGAAGGACGTGTCCAGCCAGGCGCGCAGGAAGATCAGCTGAGCCTCGGCGGGCCGTATGGCGTGGAGGTCCGCCGAGCGGTAGCAGGCCAGCGCTTCCGTCATGGACGACTCGCCGCGCCTGGCGGACTTGTGGGCTGCGAGCGCCCGGGCGGCCGAGCCGGACGGATCCACGGAGTCCCAAGGCAAATCGTAGGAGTGCTGTCCGGACACATACGCCTCGACGAGCGGATGCTGCTGTCGGGTGCCGCGGCCTTTGGACATGATTAGATCCTCGAGTGCTTCATGAGTGCATTATAGGAGCACAATGGATATGGTCAAGCGTGGCATGATGGCGCAGTTTCTCTCCAGAAGACCTAAGTGTCCATAACGCGCGCCTTGTGCTCTTGGGCGTCAAGGCATCTCAGTTGCTTTCCGCATGCACGGACTTGGTAGTGGCAACCGAGGAGGATGGAGATGAGGAAGGCGCCGATCAGCCATGAGCGAGTGGGCAGGGTGCTGGCTGGGCTCTCGCTCATGGGTGCACTGGCTCTGGCCTTGACCGTGAGCCCGTGGTTCCTGCTCGCCGTGGCCGGCACGGCGCTCAATCTGGTGCTCTCGGGCGTCACTGATCGTTGCGCGGTCAAGAGCCTGCTGGTCAGGCTCGGCGTGCCCGGCGAGCGGGACATTGGCCGGGCCGAGACGTTCGAGCGTGAGGAGTCCGAGGCTTTCCCGATGTCCAGCGTTCCGGCGTCCCGGGAGGATGCGCCGGTGCCCAGGCCCAGGTTCCGCGCGGGCGAGTTGTCGAATCTCAGTAACTGAGGAGTCTCGGGGAATGCGGGGAATGCAGGGAGGAACCATGCGCAACACGCTCACCAGGCGGCTGGGCACCCTCGAGGCGGAAGCCCTTTCCTGTGCAGATGGGTTGGCGCAGAGCATGCCGTTCGGCGACGGGCGCTATACGATCCGCGTCGCCAACGACCGCGAGAGCCGCGAGAAGGCCTACCGGCTGGTCTACCGGCTCTATCTCGAGAAGGAGTACGTCAGGCCCAACGCCTCGCGGATGTGGCTGGGGGCCTTCGACGCCCTGCCCGACACCATCACGCTGCTGGTCGAGAAGAACGTGGTGGAAGGTGGAGGGTGGAAGGTTGAAGGAAACAACGCAGACAACTTTCCTCAACCTTCCACCCTCCACCCTCAACCCCCCACCCGGTCAGCCCAGTCAGCGCCCGTTGGGGCGCTGACGGTGGTCTTCGACTCGGCCGCGGGCTTGCCCGCCGACGAACTGTACAAGGCCGAACTCGACGCGCTCCGGGCCACGGGCCGGAGGATCGCGGAGGTCGTCTCGCTGGGCATCGATGCCGACGCCGCCGGAGGCTCCGAGGTGCTGGTCCGGCTCTTCAACCTGATCCACACCGCCTCGCGGCGGGTCCGGGACGCCACGGACTTCGTCATCACGGTCAACCCCCGGCACGTGCGTTTCTACGAACGGATGATGCTCTTCGTCCCGATGGGGCCCGAGCGCAGCTACGGGAAGGTGGGCGGCGCGCCGGCGGTGCTTCTGCGGTTGCCCCTGGACACTCCCGACCGCGTTTCCGGCCGCGAGCGCCAGCGGACCCTGTACCGCCAGTGGATGAACGAGACCGAGGAGGCTCGGGCCGCCGAAGTGCTCAGACGGCAGATACGGCCCATGTCCGCCGAGGAGATGCAGCACTTCTTCGGCGAGGAATCCGATGCCTGCGCGCACGCCGCCCCGGAGCGGTTGGCCTCGGTCCTGCAGCGGGCCGCGACGGGAGAGCCGGACGCCGGGGCTTCGCTTAACTAGCTGTCGGGTTCCTCGGGGATCCTTCTGACTCGGAAGGCTCTGGCCAGTATCCACGCCGGCAATGCCGCCGAGAGCGAGCCCAGCGCCCCGAGCTTGGCGGCATCGAGCGCCGGGCCTTCCGCGAAGGCCGCTTCGGCCAGGAAGATGGACACGGTGAAGCCGATGGCCGCCGCGAGGCCCACGACCAGCAGGTTCTTGAGGGGCAGTTCCCTGGGCAGGTCGAGCCTCAGAGCCTTGACGCTCAGCAGTCCCGAGAGCCATATGCCCGCGGGCTTGCCGATCACCAGCGCGGCCAGCACGAGCCAGGCGAGCGGGCTCCAGGCCCTTACGGGGACGCCGGCGCTCGCCAGCCCGAAGAGGCCGAGGATCAGGCTGACCGGCTTCTCCCACTGCCGGATGAACTTGTCGAGCGTGGCGGCGCGGCCGGCGGGCGGCCTGTCGCGGGCTTGGGCCTCTTCCTTCGATACTCGATGGGGCATGGCGGGGATGATGGGAATGAGTCCCAGGGCTGGCTGGAGTCCCGCGAGATCGACCCCCAGCCAGGACAGGGTCCCGGGAGCGGCCAGGTACCACCAGAAGCTCCTGGCACCCAGCCGGCGCATGAGCAGCGCGAGGGCGACGGCCGCGGCGGTCAGAAGCAGCCACGACAGCCTGCGCTCGCCCTCGGGGTAGGCGACCGCCAGGATGACCAGGCCCGCCGCGTCGTCGGCGATGGCGAGCATGAGCAGGAAGAGCACCGCGGGGTGTCCGCCCCCGAAGACGGCCCTGGTGACGACGTAGCTGAAGGCCACGTCGGTGGCCGTGGGGATGGCCCAGCCGTGGGACAGTGCGCCGGACGGCTCCACGAACGAGCTGCCCAGGAGATAGATCAATGCCGGCGCGATCATGCCCCCGGCCGCGCAGATGAGCGGCGTCGCCGCCCGACGGCGACTGCCCAGGATGCCTCCGGGCAGGAGCGCCCTCCAGACCTCCGCGGCGGCCAGGGCGAAGAAGAAGGCCATCAGTCCGTCGGCGATCACGAAGTGGACGTTGACCACGCGCGGGCCGGTCCCGGTGGGCGTCCCGATCGCCAGTCCCGCAAACAGTTCGGCCTCGACCAGCGCCCGGTAGCTGCGTGGCGCCAGGTTGGCCCAGATCAGCGCGGCGGCGGTGCCCAGGAGCAGGAAGAGCTCGTACTCGAAGGCCTCTCTGACCAGGCGCCTGGGCAATCCTGTCTCTCTTCCTCTGCCTCTGCTTCGATGGCGCGGCGGACTTCGTTCCCCGGGGCGATGATCTAACTCCCGCCTATGAGGCTGTCATCCGGTGCTTTGCAGATGGATGGCTCGGCCATGCCGGCGGCGTCCCCTGAGCGGGATTATCCCTGCAGTCTCGCGCGTTAAGACGAGTGGAGGAAGGCAGAAAGTGTTCAGAGGAACACGAGTACGTACCCTCCAGAAACCACTCAGATCCGTCAAGGGTTTGAGTGGTTTCTTAATTGACTTCTATCTGGAACCCTGTGAGCGCGCCAGCAGGTGCCAGCGGGTTTCGCTTTCCGTTCCGGCCTGGATCGGGCCCCGCACCTGAACGAAGACCGCGCTCGGATCTCCCAGCCGGTTCCAGGGCTTCTCGCGATAGACGATGAACGCGAACTGGTCGTGGTCTCCGTAGGTCAGGTAGACCACGCGGACCCTCGCTCCGGCCGCGAGCGCCTGCTGGATGACGCCCCCGGTGGCCAGGGTCTCGTCGTCCTCGTGGGGCGCGACGATGAGGACCCGGTCGTCGGACGTGAATGCCTCGACGGCGGGCAGTTCGGGTCTGTCCGGCGGCCTTCCCTGTCGGCAGCCCGCGCGCGACAGCAGGAGGGCAGCCAGCACGAGGCCCAGCACCGCGCCGATCCCGACCGGGAGCGGGCGGCGGGGCCGGCTTCGCCGGCCGCTGGCTCCGGCGGGTGGCACGGGGGGCGGCAAGCGGGTGCCCCTTTCGCTGTCTCGGTGTCCGGTCCGCGAACATGCCGGTAAACGGCTCCCTGTGCGCAGGCATTGCCGAAAACGTTGCGTGGGACTGAAGCCGGAATATCGAACACGCGGTTCTCGTTGGGGCAGCGAACGTAGCGAACGCCCGGAACATCAGGCGTCCGTCGAGGGCCGAGCTCCAGGCGGCACTCAGGACCGGATCGCGGCCTGCCTTGGGTCCGGGATCGGGGCGCCGTCCGTGGCCGACTCCGGTTCGCGGACCTGGCTCCGCTCGGCGTCGCTGACGAGGCTCGATGTGTCCCCGAGGGCCAGGACGACGAGCCCGAGCGCGAGCGCGGCGCTGCCCCAGAACATCGGGCGGTAATGGTCGAGGTTGCCGATCTTGGCGACGACCGAGTTCAGCAGGAAGGACGCCGCCGTGCCGCCCGCCAGCACCCGCCAGTGGATCGTGCCGCGCGGCAGACGGAAGAGCGCCGCCACGGCCAGCGCGTAGGGGTACAGCAGCGCCACGAAGTGCGCCGTCAGCGAATACGGCGATAGGGCCGGCATGGCCGCGAAGAGCACGCCGTAGAGGACCGCGCGCGCTCCGGGCTTCCGGCGGAGCTTCCAGGCCAGCGCCAGGAGGGCCAGGCCGGAAACCGCCACGGCGGCCAGGTAGCACCGCTGGGCCGCCCCCGGCGTAAGGTCCAGGAGGTTGATGCGATGCACGAAGCCGTCGCGTCCGCTCGCCGCGTTGAGGGGCGAGAGGTAGAGGTAGCAGACCGCCCGGAGGCTTTCCCCGTCCACGCGGCTGCCGTTGGTGTTGGCGAGCAGGCTGCTGCCCCCGTCGTTCCAGATGATCCGGCCGAACCAATCCTGGATGTAATGCAGGTTCTGTCCGGGGCCGAGAACGATCGACGGCACCACGACCAGCCACAGGACGAGCCCGCCGAGAAAACCGAGCATCTCCCGGCGGCGGAGCCCCGTGAAGAAGGGCATGGCCAGCAGCGCCGGGGTCTGTTTCACCACGGCGGCGGCAGCGAGCGCCGCCCCGCCGGCCAGAGAACGCGCGCCGTACTCGGTCCAGTAAACGCCGAGCAGCGCCAGGAAGCACATGAACAGGTTGATCTGGCCGTTGTCGAACTCCTGCCCCAGGATGCGGGCCATGAGGACCAGCACGGCCAGCGCCGCCCACGGCACCCACGGCTCGCGGCGGCAGCCGGCCAGGCGCAAGCTCATCCGGAGCATGGCGTAGAGCATGACGAGCTTGAGCGCGAACCAGAGCAGCGCGCCGGCCTGGATGGGCAGCAGCGAGAATGGCAGCATGACCAGCGCCATGGGCGGCGGCGGGTAGAGCGGCCGCTGGCACTCGCCGAAGTGGTAGTGCCGGCCACGTTCGTTCGTGCCGTACACCGGCTCGCCGTCCAGGATCGCCCGGCCGGCCGGAGCGTAGAGGGTGAAGTCGCTGTTCTCGACGCGCTCGCGGGGCGCGATCTTCTTCACGGCGTAGCCGGCCAGAAAGAGCGCCAGCGCCGCGACGACCAGCGCGCGGGTCGTGCGGTCGCGGGGCAGAATGGAGAAGCCGGCGCCCCGGTCCGGAAAGGCCGCGTCCGGTCCCGCGTTGCCCATCGCATCATACATGTCCGGGGATCTCCTCCCAGATTTCAGTGCTTGAACGTGCCCGCCGAGCGCAAAACCTCGCCGAGCCTGCCGCCGTTGCGCGACAGGAACGCGCGGCGGTCGGCCAGCGGCCGGTGCAGGCGATCATAGACTTCCAGGGTCGATAGCCGGTAGGCCTCGAGCGGGAAGACCATCCGCCCGCCCTCGGCGGTGATCACCGCGGCCTCGGACCAGCTCGCGGCCACCACGTAGTCGCGTCCGCGGCCGGAGAGCATGTCCTGCCCCTGGCACCAGGTCCCGGGCGCCGGGCGGGCGCCGAGCAGCGCCATCGTCGTCGGCGCGCAGTCGACGTGCGAGGTCATCGCGGAGATGCGCCCGGGACGGCCGCCGGGACAGTGCAGGATGAAGGCGGTGTGCGTCTGCCAGTCGTCGAAGGAGCTGTTGTGGCCCCAGTGGCCGCTCTCGCCGAATTCTTCGCCGTGGTCGCCGGCGACCATCACGATGGTGCGCTCGAGCAGCCCGCGGCTCCGGAGGTCGTCGAGCACCCGGCCGACCAGGAAGTCCACGTATGCCACGGAGTTGAGGAACCGCAGGCGCGTCCGGCGGCGTTCGGAGTCCGACACGATCAGCCGGTCGTAGTCGACGTAGTCCGCCGGGGCGACATCCAGCGGCGGCCGGAAGCCGGGAAGCTCCTTGTAGCGGGCCGAGTGGGGCGAATCGAAGAAGAGGAAGCCGAAGAACGGGCGCCGGTCGTCGCGCGAGGCCAGGAACTCCCCGAAGGCGGCGGCCATGGCCTCGTCGCGGTCCGGGGGCGGGCCCTTGAAGCAATCAAGGACCTCGTCCGGCGAGAGGTCCGCGAAGCAGGTCTGGCGGAACTCGGGGTTCCGGAAGCCGGCCGAGCCCATCGCCCGGACCTCGTAGCCCGCGTCCTTGAGCGTCCGCAGGAGGACCGGCCCCTGGCGCGCGGCCTTGAATGCGTCCCAGTAGAAGGCGTGCAGCCCGTAGAACATGCCGAAGATTCCGCAGCGGGTGGCGTTGCCGCTGCTGTAATGCCGCTCGCCGACCAGCGATTCGGAGGCCAGGCGGGATATGTTCGGACAGAGCCGCGCGTCGAAGGCGTCGCTGCGCCACTCCTCGATGGCGATCCAGAGGACGTTCCAGCGGGGCGAGTCGGCCGGGACCTCCACCGGACCGAGCGGGTAGCGGAGCCCGTTGCCGGCCTGGAGGTCGCGCACCTCCTCGGGATTCGCCCCGAGCCGGCTGGCCAGCGCCCGGGAGGTGAGCGGCGGGTAGAAGGGCAGCACCCGGGAGTTCACCAGGACGTCCCGGCGGCCGGAGACGTCGGCGCAGGCGTAGGCCGCCTTGTCGAAGAGCAGCGCCGCGAGAAGCGCGGCCCCGCCCAGGGCGGCGACCATCCCGGGCCTCGCGGGCACGGGCGGACGCCTGCCGGCCAGCCGCCAGGCGGCGCGTGCGGCCAGATGCTCGGCCCCGGCGAGCGCCAGCCAGAGCAGGGCGCCCTCGGCCAGGAGCCGGGGAGAGAGCCGGATGCTGTCCTCCACGCCCGGAGTTGCAAGGAGCGCCAGCACCGAGCCGTTCACGTGGAAGCGGAAGATGCCGTAGATGACCAGGTCCGCGCAGATTAGAAAGTGCGCCGTGGCCAGAATCGGCGGCGCGGCCCAGAGGAGCAGGCCGCGCCGCGGCAGCACCGCCGCCGCCGCGACCAGGGGCGCCGCGACCAGCGCCTGGACCATGGCGAAATGTGCCAGGTAGGCGACGGCGAAGTGCAGCCGTCCGAAGGCCGACGCATCCGCCAGATGTGGCAGGTATGCGAGGCCCAGGAGCCAGGCCAGGGCGCAGTTGGCGGCGTAGAGCGCCAGTACGGAGCCGAGCGCCCGGCGGCGCGCGGCGGCGGTGCCGGGCGCCTCGGCCACGCAGCGACTGGTTACGGGCGTGCAACTGTTTCCCATTCCGGCCGACCGCCCCGCTGGTTCCATCGAATGGCGCCGCGATGCCGGCGCGTCGACGCGGGAAAAACGCCCGGCGGGCCTTCAGTAGTCCCGAATAATCGGCCGAATCCGTCGGCCCCGGCCGCTCAATAACCCCGGATTTCCCTTTGGAGAACGAACGGCACCTCCAAGGAGCGGGCCTTTTCACCGCCGAGGCGCCGGACGCGTGAAAACAGGAGCCCCTCCGGACCCTTGAGGGCCGGAGGCGCTCCGATGCAGCCGTTCGTCTGAGCTATCGAGCCCTGGCGGTGTTCAGAACGGCCAGTATCTCGTTGCGCTGCTCGGCCGCGCCATCACCCTCGCCGTGGGCGCAGACCAGGCAGACGCGCTTGCCCGCCGAGAAGACGAAGATCTCGGCAGTGGCGTCGTCGCCGTGTCGCTTTGGACACTTGCTCCTCCTCGCGCCTCGGCCGGCGCCCTGCCGCCCCCGGCGCGCCCCACCCGGGTTTACGGACGCACTCTTACTGTCTGACACGACACCGGCATGCTCCTGCCGGGAAGCGTCCGGCGTTCGACCTCGCAGACCGGGAGCGCCTGGCCGGCGAGCTCCCGGGCGATCCGGTCGTGCCGGACGAACTCCACCTCGCGCCAGGCCAGGAGCCCCAGCAGGTCCGCGAAGCTCGCGGCGAAGGGTCCGCCCTCGACCTCGGCGTGGATCGTGTAGACGTTGAGCGCCCCGGGCACGAGCTTCTGCAGCAGGAAGTCGTTGTAGCCGGCTGCGGTCATGCCGCCGAGGCCCACCACCTCCTCGGCCACCGGCAGGGTGGTGGGGATCTGGACGGTGCGGCAGCGCCGGGCGCCGCAGCTGGCCAGGAAGGGAGCCGAGCCGCGGGTGTCGGCGGAGTAGGCCAGGCCGCCCTCGTCGGCGAGGGCCAGCGTCTCCGGATTGCAGCGCCAGGCGGGCGAGGCCCAGCCGGCCGGCCGGCGCCCGAAGATGTCGCCGTAGGCGTCGCTGGCCCTGGTGAACTGGCTGCCAAGCCATTCGGGTCCGCGGACGTCCAACTCCATCTGCCAGGCGAGGTGGTCCCAACCATGCGGCGCCACCTCGTGGCCGGTCGCCTCGATCTCGCGCAGGAGTCCGGGCTCGGACGCGCCGGTCAGCGGTCCCGGCCGCAGCGTGCCGTTCAGGACCGTGCCCAGGCCGTAGCCGGCCAGCCCCCGGGTGCGCCAGAGCTTGGCCAGGAAGCCGCGCTCGAACGGCGCCCGGAGGATGGCCCGGCCCCAGCGGTCCGGCCCCATGGCCACGAAGAAGCTCGCCCCGACGCCCCGGCGCGCGAAGATGTCGAGCAGCCGGGGCACGCCGGTTACGAGCCCGTGCCGGGTGTCTACGTCCACCCGGATGGCCAGGCGCGTGGAGGAAAGAGATGGCGACGCGCTCAAGCGTGCTGGAGTGCAGCAGTTTGCGCTTCGTGGAACCAGGCGATGGTCTTCTTGAGTCCCTCCTCGAGGGGGGTGTCGGCAGTGACACCGAGGATCTGCTTCATGCGGGTCACGTCCGGCACCCGGCGCTGGACGTCCTCGTAGCTCTTGCCGTAGACCTGCTCCTTGGTCACGAAGCGCGTCTGCCCGCCGCCGTAGACCTTGATCATGGCGTCGGCGAGCTCGAGCATGGTGTACTCGCGGTCGTTGCCGATGTTGAAGATCCCGTCGACGGCCTTGTCGGAGAGCCCCGCCTGGGCCGTGGCCCTGATGGCGTCGTCGACGTAGGTGAAGCACCTCGTCTGCCTGCCGTCGCCGACGATGGTGATGTCCTGGCCGCGCATCAGCTGGCCCAGGAAGATGGTGATCACCCGGCCCTTGTCCAGGGCGTCGAGCCGCGGTCCGTAGACGTTGAAGTACCGGACGATGGTCGGCTTCAGGCCCATCCGCCGGTAGGCGAAGCAGAAGTGCTCGCCGACCGCCTTGCTGGTCGAGTAGCACCAGCGGTCGATGCGCGTCGAGCCCAGCACCCGGTCGTCGTCCTCGGAGAAGGGCACCTTCGGGTTGCGGCCGTAGACCTCGCTGGTCGAGCTGAACACCAGCCGCTTCTTGTAGCGCGCCGCGTACTTGAGCATGGTCTGGGTGCCGTTGATGTTGACGTTGAGCACCTTGTAGGGGTCGGTCACGTAGTGCTCGACGCCGACCACCGCGGCCAGGTGGTAGACCAGGTCGCTCTGGTAGACCAGGGTCTCGACCACTTCCGAGTTGAGCACCGAGTCCTGGACGTAGGTGAAACGCGGGTTGTCCAGGATGTGGCGGATCTTGTCGTCGTTGCACATGTCCAGGGCCACGACCTCGTCGCCCCGCGCCAGGAAGGCGTCGGCGAGATGGCTGCCCAGGAACCCTGCGCCTCCGGTGATAAGCACTTTCATGGCTGTCTTCCTTTCCTCTTCCTGCCTCTGATTGCCCCGGGCGGCATCCGGCGGGACTTCCGCCGGCTAACCGCCCAGAATCGTTCCGGTCGAAAGGCCCAGTTCCCGCGCGGGAACTTCGGGGCCGCCATCGAACTGGGCCCGCTCCACGGCGTAGGCCCCCTCGCCGCAGCCGACCACGACCGAGCCGAGGCCGGAGGCCAGCACCCGGCCGGGCTCTCCCCGTCCCTCGGCCGGCGCCCCTTCCCAGACGAAGAGCTTCCGGCCGTCGAGGGCCGTGAAGGCCCCGGGATACGGGTGGGTCACGGCCCGCACCAGCCGGTCCACGTGGATTGCCGGTCGGCGCCAGTCGACGAGGCCGTCCTCCGGGCGGCGGCCGCCGTGGGTGGTGGCCCTGGAATGGTCCTGCGGCGTGCGCGGCGCGCGCCCGTCGCGGATCAGCGGCCAGTTCTCGGCGACCAGCCGGTAGGCGAGCGGCGTGAGCTTGTCGAAGAGCGACTTGGCCGTCTCGCGCGGCTCGATCCGCACCCGGGCCTGGGCGACGATGTCGCCCGCGTCGGCCGCGGCCACCATGTGGTGGAGGGTGAGGCCGCTCTCGACCTCGCCGAGCAGTATCGCCCAGTTCACCGGGCAGCGCCCCCGCAGCCGCGGCAGGAGCGAGCCGTGCAGGTTGTAGGCCCCGCCCGGCGCCATCCCGAGGACGCGCGAGGGGATCATCCAGCGGTAGTAGAAGCTGAAGATGAACTCCGGGCGCAGCGACTCGACGAGCTTCCGGAGCTCCGGACCTTTGGAACTCTCCGGGGTGTGCACCGGAATGCCGCGTGCCCGGGCGAGCTTGGCCGGAGCCTCGAACCACACGTTCTCGGCCGGATCGTCCCGGTGGGTGACGAGCGCCGAGACTTCGGCGCCGCCGTCCAGCAGCGCCCGGAGCCCCTCGGTGCCGACGTTGTGGTAACCGAAGACCAGGACGCTCATGAGCGTCGCTCCGCACCGGCCGCGACCATCCGCTCCCCCTGGTTCTCCCGGAGGGGCGGGGGCTCCGCCGGCCCCGCCGATTCCCCGCCGTGGACCTTGCGGACCACGAAGCTCGGCCGGCCGCGCACCTCGGAGAAGATGCGCCCCACGTACTCGCCGACGATCCCGATGCACAGGATCTGCGCGCCCACGAAGAAGAAGAGCACGGCGAAGAGGGTGAAGAGGCCCTCGGCCTCCGAGCCCAGGACCAGGCGGCGAACGATCAGGAAGACGGAGAAGCCCAGGCCGAGCACCGCGGTGGCCAGGCCGAAGAGGCTTACCATCCGCAGCGGCAGGGCCGAGAAGCCGGTGAGCAGGTCGGCCCAGAGCCGCAGGAGCGACCCGAGGCGGTACTTGGACTCGCCCTTGGTGCGCTCCGCGTGAGCGGTCTCCACCTCGATGGTGCGGCGGGCGAAGACGTAGGCCAGGGCCGGGATGTAGCGCGGTATCTCCCGGCACTTGAGCATCTGGTCGACCATCTCCCGCCGGTAGGCGCGGAGCATCGACCCGCAGTCGCGCATGCGCGTGCCGATGGCGATGCTCACCAGCCGGTTGTTGATCCAGCTGGGCACCCGGCGCAGGAGGGAGTCCTGGCGCACCGCGCGCCGGCCGCCGACCACGTCGTAGCCCTCGGCGATCTTGGCGAGCAGCACCGGGATCTCCTCCGGCGGGTTCTGGAGGTCGGCGTCGAGGGTCACCACCACCTCGCCGCGGCTCTCGGCCAGCCCCGCGAAGACCGCCCGGTGCTGCCCGTAGTTGCGGTTGAACTCCACGACCCGGATGCACGGGTCGGCGGCCGCGAACCGGCAGAGCATGGCCAGGGAGTCGTCGGTGCTGCCGTCGTCGACGAAGATCGCCTCGTAGTGCTTGCCGAGCGTCCGGCAGGTGGCGGTGAGCCGCTCCACGAGCGCGGGCAGGTTCTCCCGCTCGTTGTGAACGGGCAGCACCACGGAGAGGAATGGACGTTGCCGACTCATGCCGTCTGTCCTCCGGTCCGGCTCACCAGTACGACTCCCAGGATGATCACCGCCACCCCCGCGACGCGGATCGGGGTGACGTTCTCGCCGAGCAACCACCAGCCGAAGGCCAGGGCCACGATGTAGCCGACGCTGACCATCGGATAGGCGAAGCTCACCTCCACCCGGGAGAGCACCACGCACCAGAGCACGACGCTCACCGCGTAGCAGGCCAGGCCTCCCCAGATGAAGGGGGCCAGGGCCAGCTTGGGCATCAGCCCGGCAAGTTCGGGAAGCGAGAATTCGAAGTGCCCGATGCGCTTCATGCCCAGCTTCAGGAAGAGCTGGGCCGCGGCGTTGAGCAGCACCCCGGTCATGATCAGCGGCAGGTAGCGCATGGAGCCTCCGTCCTGGGGAAGCGAAGCAGAAGCAGGCGTTCGTCCTGCTCCTCCTCGGAATCGAGCGCCTGAACGATCACCGGTTCCATCCCCTCCAAGGGAGTTTCTCTCTCCCGCTTGCCGGGATGGAACTGCTTCCACTTGGCGAGAACGTAGCCCTCCGGCTCGCGGTTCCGGAAGTCACCGAGGTCCCCGGCGGTGTCCAGGATCCGTATCGGGCCGCGGTCCAGGTAGAAGAGCATGCGGGGGGAGGACGAGCGATACGCCGCCACGCGGCTCTCGGGCACGTCCCGGAGTTTCTCGGCAACCCGGCGCGTGAACGGCCGCAGCGTGCCGCCCTCTTCGTTGAGGCTCGCCCCGGCGGTGAAGTAAGCCAGTTCGCCGCACCAGACCAGCGCCACCAGGACCGCCAGCCGCGCGCCGGGCGTGCGGGCGAGCCAGAGTGCCCCGGCGATCAGGGCCGAAGCCGCGCCGGCGGCGACCAGGAGGCCGATCCCCGGCTGCAGCAGGCCCATCCTGCGCCCGACCGCCAGCGCGACCAGCGGCGCGGCCGCGGCCACGGCGCCCGTGGCGATCAGTGCCAGGCGGGCCGGCCAGCCGCCCCGGTCGGGGGCCTCTATCCACAGGGCCAGGGCCCGTCCGGTCACGAGCGCCAGCGCCGGCACCAGCGGCAGGACGTAGTAGTCCCGCCGCGATCCGGAGGCGGTCAGGAAAATGAAGATGCCGGCCGCCAGGCACAGCGCGGTCCGGTCGGCGCGGTCGGCGAACCGCTTGCGGGCCGTCCACAGCGCGGCCAGGAGCAGCAGGCTCCAGGGCGCGAAGAAGGCCGGCGCGTCGTGCACGTAGAAGTAGAACGGCTTGTCTTTGTGGTCGAAGGGCTTTACGAAGCGGGTCACGTTCTCCCGCCACATCTGCTTGACGGAAACCCACCGGTCGTCGAGCCGGTTGTAGTCGCCTTTGCCCTGGCTGGTTATCGCAACCTTCGAATGGCTGGGCGCAGGCGTGGTCATCGCCACGGGCAGGAGCAGCAAGCCGGCGAAGACGACCGCCGCGAGCCCCATGCCCAGGAAGGCGCCCGGGGAAATCAGCCAGCGGAACTCGGCCTTGAAGGCCGCAGCCAGGGCCGGGGCGCGCCATCGCTCCTGGCGCCAGGCCAGGCCGGTTTCCACGGCGCTGGCCAGTCCGGCCGCGGCCACGAAGAGCGCGGCCGCCACCGGGCCCTTGAGGAAGCACCCCACCGTCAGCAGCGGGTAGATGGCCAGCACCTGCCGGGCGCGGCCCTCCCGGCCGCCCGAGATCCACAGCCACAGGGCCAGCCACACCACCAACACATTCAAGAGGTCCGCGGAGGCCATGCGCGACCACTTGACGAACATCGCGGAGGTGACGAGCAGGAGCGCGGCGAGCACCCCGGCGGGGTGGCCGAACATCCGCCGGCCCAGGGCGTGGACGGCCAGCGCGGCGCCGATCCCGGCCAGGGCGCTGGGCAGCCGCGTGGTCCATTCGCTGACGCCCCCGGCCAGCCAGGAGGCCGGCAGGATCGCCCAGTAGCTCAGAAGCGGCTTGTCGAAGTAGAGCTGGCTGTAGGGCTCCCCGTTGAAGACCGGCTGGAAGCAGTTGCCGGAGCGCAGCATCTGCCGGGCGATCTCCGCCCAGCGGCCCTCCGTGACGCCCAGAGTCGTGACGGACAGCCCCGTCAGGAAAAGCACGCCGGCCGCTACGGCCAGGCCCGTGGCAATCAGCCAGTCGCGGCGGACCCAGGGCCCGCCGAGCGGATCGCGGATGGATTCTTCAGTCATGGACCCGCCGGGCATCCGGGGCCATCCCGCCGCCCCGGAACTGGAGGAGCAGCAGCTTGCCCTCGCCGTCCTCGAAGCTCGGGGCGGGCAGCTGCGACGCTATCTCCTCGTAGCGTTTGCGCTCGATCGCCAGCGTGACGACCTGCTCGCGCGGCATCCGGGCCAGGGCGGCCGCGAAGTCCTTGCCCTTGATCCTGCCGGCGGCCGGGTCGGGGCCGTTCTCGATGCCGTACTCGAACTCGCCGGCGCTGTCGAAGAGGACGATGTCGGTCCGCCCCAGATTCCAGGCGCAGGAGTGGGCCAGCAGGGAACGGGCGTAGACCGTCGAGTCCTGCGGGATGCGCCCGCGGTTGCGCTCGAGCAAGGCGTCCGGAGAGCGGTTGGCGGAGATCCGGCCGGGGACGACGAACGGCATGGCGAGGCAGAGAGCGAGCGGCGCGGCCACCATCAAGAGCAGCTTGCGCGGCGTGGCGGCGGCGCGGACGGCCAGCCACGCGCACGCCGCCCAGGCTGCGAGCGCCGCGCAGCCGGCCAGCAGCTTCCAGTTCTCTCTGGGGCCGAAGAGGGCGGGACGCCGCCCGGCGGCGTGCCAGATCCCCAGGCCCATGGCGCCCAGCAGCAGGATGCCTGCCGGGATGAGGGCCGCGAGGTCGAAGCTTCGGCGCCGGCCGGCCTCCAGGTAGCGGGTCAAGCCGGCGGCCGTAAGAATGGCCAACGCCGGGAAACACGGCAGGATATAGGTCCCAAGTTTGCCTTTCATGGCTGAGAAGAAGAGGAAGGGCGCGACCGCCCAGCAGAGCAGGAAACGGGTGAAGGGCCGAAGCAATTCCGGCCCGCGCGTTCCCGCTGCCGCCGCCGGCAGGAAGGCCGACCAGGGCATCGCCCCGCCGATCAGGACCGGCAGGTAGTACCAGAACGGCGCGGCGTGCTGGGCGTCGTCGCCCGCGGCCCGCTGGACGTGCTGGACCCAGAAGAAGTAGCGCCAGAAGTCCGGCTCGCGCTGGTGGATCATGATGGACCACGGCAGCGCCACGGCCGCCGCCGCGGCCAGGGGAATGGGCGTGAAGCGGGCCAGCTGCCCGGCGGCGGAGAGCGCGGCGCGGGCGAGCGTGCCGACGCTGCGCGCGCGCACGACCGGCCACAGCCCCTCGGGGAACTGCTGCCAGAAGACGAACGGAGCGATGACCACGCAAGGGACGGCCAGGCCCACGAAGCCCTTGATCAGGAATGCCGCGCCGCAGGCCAGGCCGAAGAGCGCCAGGAACGCGTTGCGTTGCACGGTTCGGGTTTCCCGACAGGCGGCGTAGAAACACGCCAGGCCGGCGGTCACTGCGGCGGCGAGCAGCATGTCCAGGACCAGATAGGTGCCGACCCCGTACATCTCGGCGCAGCTCAGGAGCACGCCTGCGGCCAGCGCCGCCTGCAGGGGCGTGCCTCCCGTGAGCCGCACCAGCCACCAGACGGCCAGCAGCATCAGACCCGCGGCCAGCGCGCCGGGGAGCCGCGAGGCAAAGGCGTTCTCGCCGAGGATCGACTGGGAGAGGGCCGTCAGCCAGTAGCCCATGGCCGGCTTCTCGAAGTAACGCCTGCCGTTGAGCCGCGGGACGGTCCAGTCGCCGGACTCGCGCATCTCGCGGGCGACTTCCGCGTAGCGGGACTCGTCCGGCGTGTAGAGCGGGCGAACGCCGAGGGGGAGGATGTAGATCGCGACGTAGACGGTCAGCAGCAGCCCTGGCAACAGAGTTCTGGCGCTGGGCACGAGGTCTTCCTCTCGTCGATCATGGCGATGGCGATGCGGCCGGCGGGCCGGGCCGGCTGACCAAACCGGCAGGATGCATGATAGATTCCCCTCATTAGAGGAAGCTTAACGGATTCTTAGAAGACTCTAATCCTGTCGGATGATGCGGAACCAGAATACGAAGTCCGCCCCGGGTGCTCCGTCGGCCCGGTCGCGGCAGACCAGGTCTCCGCCGAACTGCCTCATGGTGGAGCGGGCTATGGCCAGGCCGAGCCCGAAGCCGCCGTGGCCGTCCCCGACGGTGCGCGCCCCGTCCAATCTGACCAGCGGGGCGAAGATCCGCTCGCGCTCGGCCTCCGGCACGCCCGGACCGTGGTCGGCGATGGACAGCCGGAGGCGGTCGCCTTCGAGCGATACGCTCACCTCCGGCGGCTTGCCCGGCGCGTGGCGGGCGGCGTTCTCCAGCACGTTGCCGACGGCCGAATACAGGAGTTCCTCGTCGCCGGAGACGACGACGTCGTCCATGCCGTCGGCGGGGGAGAGCGCGAGCGGGCCGAACTCTTTTTCGGCCTTGCGCAGGATGGCCCGAAGCCTGACCGGCTGGCCGCGGATCTCTCCGCCCTCGGAGGCCCGGGACAGGTGCAGCAGGCCCTGGATGAGCCGCTGCAGACGCTCCACGTCGGCCAGCGCGTCCCGCAGGGCTTCCTGGTACTCCCCGGGGCTGCGCTCCCGGCGCAGGCCCACCTCCAGGCTGGTGCGCAGCTGGGCCAGCGGCGTGCGCATCTCGTGCGCCGCCGCCGAGGCGAAGCGCCGCTCGCGCTCCAGTCCCTCGGCCAGGCGTCCCAGCATGGTGTTGATCATGTCCCGCAGCCGGACGCATTCCTGGCTGGTGCCCGCGAAGTCCAGGCGGCTGGATAGATTGGCCGGACCGATGCCGGCGACCTGTTCGGCCATTCGGCCCAGGGGTTTGAGCTGCCAGCGGATGGCCAGCCAGAAGAGCAGCGCTGCGGCGGCCAGCAGCGCCGGGCCCGCGGTCCAGAGGATGGTGCGCACGCGCCTGCGGGCCGCCTCCACCCCCGCGCCGGAGTCCCAGGCCGTGAGGACCAGGTCCACGCGCTGGTGCTCCGTCGGCAGGGCGAAATACGGAAAGCACAGCAGGCCCTTGGACTGCTCCGGATCCTCGATGTGGCCGGGCGGCGGCTCGGTCTGCTGGAGCCGGATGTCCGCCAGCGGCGGCCAGCCCGGGTCGCCCATCACCCGGACCCCCGATATGGAAATCACCGGCCGGTGCAGGTGCGTGCCGCGGGCGGACCAGAGCACCTGCCCGTCAGGCCTGGAGATCTCCCAATTCGGCGAGGCGTTCTCGGCCTCCGGCACCGGTCCGAGCTGGAGCCGGCCCTCCTCCACCTCCAGGGAGGTCTGCATCCAGAGCATCCGGGCGTCGAGCCGCTCCTGGAGGTCGTCCTGGAGCGAGCGGTGCAGGATGACGTAGATGATCTCGCCCGAGGTCACCGCGACCGCGAGCAACAGGCCGATGACCAGGAGGGTGATGCGTCTGGTCAGGGACACGGCGCCAGGAACCGTGGAGGGCGGAGGGTGGAGGGCGAACATGCAACATCCAACACGCAACACGCACCAAGCAGGGAAACAGAGGAGGGGGCTTCGATCGAGGGACAGCGAGCGACGGAAGTGCGACCTGGAGGAAGGCTATAGGAAGAGCTGGTTCGCAGCTTCGGCGCCAGCCTTTGCATCTGCGGTTCCTGGAAAACACCGAAATGGAACGGCCCGTTCCGCAGCTTCGGTGCATGTTGCGTGTTGCATGTCGCGCGTTGCATGTTTCCGTTACCTATTGGCCGCCCGGCGGCTTTCCGAAGACGTAGCCCCGGCCCCGGACGGTGTGGATGACCCGGGGCAGGCCGCCCTTCTCGAGCTTGTTGCGCAGGTAGTTGACGTAGACGTCCAGCACGTTCGACAGGCCGTCGTACTCGGCGTTCCAGACCGACTCGTAGAGCCGCGAGCGGGTCATGACCTTCTCGACGTTGGCCAGGAAGACCCTCAGCAGCGAGAACTCCCGGGCGGAGAGATTGAGGGGCTGCCCCGCGCGGGAGGCCCGTCCGCCGGCGGGGTCGAGCTCGACGTCCCCGTGGCGCAGCACCGGCTCGCTCCGGGAGCCGGAGCGCCGCATGGTCGCCCGGATCCTGGCCAGCAGTTCCTCGAAGGCGAAGGGCTTGACCAGGTAGTCGTCCGCGCCCGAGTCCAGTCCCTCGATGCGGTCGCGCACGGTGTCGCGGGCCGTGACCATGATGACCGGCACGTCCGAGCGCCTGGCGCGCAGCGCCTGCAGGAGGGAGAACCCGTCCATCTCCGGGAGGTTGACGTCGAGCAGGACCAGGTCGTAGACGCCCCCGGCGGCCATGTGCAGGCCGGTGACGCCGTCGGCGGCGACGTCCACGGCGTAGCACTCCTCGGTGAGGCCCTTCTTGAGGACCGCCGCCATCCGGCTGGAATCCTCGACGATCAGGATGCGCATCGGCTCGCTCTCCGGGCGCGATTATGCATCGGATCGCGCCGGCGGTCAACGGCAGCGGAGGCGGGGGGCTGGCCCATTCAAGGGGTCTCTTTCACCGCGGAGACGCTGAGACGCGGAGGCACTGCATTGGCGCAGGAATGCGGCAGACGGCCCATGACAGAGGAGGCCTCGGTCGCGAACGGCATTCTTCCTCTGCGTCTCGGCGACTCAGCGGTGAAGGTCGTCTCTTGAAATGGTTCCGGAGGGGTTCTCTTTCCCTTCCGGGGGCCGGCTGTACAATGGCCCACGGAGGAGGTCGGATGGCGTCCGTGCTCAGCTCCTGGAAGGCGGCGGCACACCGTCTCAAGGTCGAGGTCCGCGCCTTATACCTCGCCGGCCGGGACCCGCGCACGCCTTGGTGCGCGAAGCTCCTGGCCGCGGCGGTCGTGGCCTACGCCCTCAGCCCCGTCGACCTGATCCCCGACTTCATCCCGGTGCTCGGCCACCTCGACGACCTGGTGATCGTGCCGCTGGGCATCTGGATCGTCTTGAAGATGGTCCCGCCGGAGGTCATGGCCGAGTGCCGCGAGCGCGCCCGGGCCGCATCGGTTTCCCGGCGCTCCGGGCTCTGGGCGGCCGCGGCGGTGATCCTGCTCTGGCTGCTCGCGGTCGGCGCGGCGGTCTGGCTGGCTTTCATTCTGAGACGCGGTTGAGCCCACTGCGGCGACTTGCGCCGCCCGCCCGGAAAGCTAGAATCCCCGCGCCTGGGGGGCGCCTGAGAGGGCGCCCGTGAAGAAAGGACCGCGGTTCCCATGAGCAGCCCGTCGAACAAGCTGGCCATCGAGGGCGGGGAGCCCGTCCGCGCCTCCATGCTGCCCTACGCCATGCATCAGGTCACCGAGGAGGACATCGCCGCGGTCGCTGAGGTGCTCCGCGGGACTTGGCTGACCACCGGCCCGAACGTCGACGCCTTCGAGAAGGCCGTGGCCGGGGCGGTCGGCGCCGCCTCGGTCGCCGCGGTCTCGAGCGGCACGGCCGCGCTGCACCTCGCGTATCTCGCCGCCGGGATCGGCCCGGGCGACGAGATCGTCACCACGCCGCTGACCTTCGCGGCCACGGCCAGCGCCGCGCTCCACGTGGGCGCCCGCCCGGTCTTCGCGGACATCGACGAGCGGACCATGAACCTCGACCCGGCCGCGGCCGAGGCGGCGGTCACGGAGCGCACCAGGGCCATCGTCCCGGTGCACTACTCCGGGCGGAGCTGCGAGATGGACGAGCTCCGGCGGATCTGCGACCGTCGGGGCCTCGTGCTCATCGAGGACGCCTGCCACGCGCTGGGCGCGGTCTATCGCGGCCGGCCGGTCGGCTCCGGGCCGGCCGACCTGGCCGCCTGGAGCTTCCACCCGGCCAAGCACATCGCCACGGGGGAGGGCGGGGCGGTGAGCTCGCCCAATCGCCCCGAGACGGTCGAGGCGGTCAGGCGGCTGCGCAACCACGGCATCAACGTCGACGCCCGGACGCGCGCCGGCTCGAAGAACAGCTGGCATTACGAGATCGACCGTCTGGGTTTCAACTACCGCCTGGCGGACTTCAACGCCGCGCTGGGCACCAGCCAGCTCAAGCGGCTCGACTGGAACGTGGGGCGCCGGCGGGAGCTCGCCGCGCTCTACGCCCGGGATCTCGCGCGCTTCGAGGAGCTGGTCCTGCCGGCCGCCGACGACGCCGAACACCAGAGCGCCTGGCACCTCTACATGGTCCGGCTGCGCCTGGAGCGGCTCTCGACCGGCCGCGCCGAGGTCTTCGCCGCGCTTCGCGCCGAGGGGATCGGGGTCAACGTCCACTACATGCCGGTGTACTACCACCCGCTCTACGAGCGCTTCGGCTACCGCCGGGGCCTGTGCCGGGTCGCCGAGCGGGCCTACGAGGGGTTGCTGACCCTGCCGCTATTCGCGTCCATGACCGACGCCGACGTCGCCGACGTGGTCGCGGCGCTGGATAAGGTCCTGGGGCGCTATCGCGGCGATTGAGACGAACGATCTTCCTTCACAGCCGGACGTTCCAGCACCAGCAGTTCCATGGATCGGCCGTTGCTGAGGTTGAAGCCGCGCTCCGAGCGCAGCGTGGAGAGCCCGAGGGATTCCGGGCTGGCCCCGGCCGCGCTCAGCGTTTCGCGCGGGACGACCAGCACTCCGGGCTCCGGGCGCGCGGCCCACTCGGAGAGGCTGCCGGATTTCGACGAGACGGTCTCCATCCGCCGGCCGGCGTAGAAGACCAGGCTGGGCTCGCAGTACTTGCAGGCAGCGAAGGCTGCGCCGGGCGGAGTCCGCTCGCGCACGGCGGCGGCCGCCTCCGGCGAGAGCTTGAAGCGCTCCATGGCCGGGAGCGCGACCAGTGCCGCGTGCAACTGGAGAAGCACCATGCCGACCAGCATGGCCGCGGCTGCCGTGCCGTGGCGTCCGGAGCGGTGCTCGCGGCGCACGGCGAAGGTCATGACCAGGACCAGCAGGCCGAGGCCCCAGAGGGCGCCGCGGGCCTTGGGGATGTCGAGCAGCCACGGCGCCACAAGGCACGCGATCCCCAGGGCCAGCCCGAACGGCATGAATAGCCAGATGCCGCGGCCGAGCCAGCGCTCGTCCGCCGCCGACAGGGCGCCCTCGCCGCGGCGCTGGAGGACGCCGGCGACCACGAGCGCCATCGCCGGCCACATCGGCAGCACGTAGTGCGGCAGCTTGGTTCTGACCAGGGTCATGAGCGCGAAGGTCGTGACCATCCAGCCGATGAGCAGCGCCCGAGCGCGCGGCTCGAGGAGCCGGCCGCCCAGAAGCGCGGAGAGCGCCCCCGGCAGGAGGAGCACCCAGGGGAAGAACCCGGCGACCACCACCGGCAGGTAGTAGGGCAGCCAGGCCAGCGTGGCGCCGCCGTGGCTCTCGAGCGGCCGGGACATCCTCTCGAGGACGTGGTGGCCCAGTCCCTGCCGGACGAATTCCCCGGAGGTGGCCGCGTTGGCCGGCAGCGCCCAGAGGAAGAAGAGCCCGAGGCTGAGCGCCGAGGCGGCGGCCAGCGGCGCCACTCGCGAGCGCTTCGCCCCCGGAGTCCGGCGAAGCATGAAGAGCGTCGCGGCCACGGCCAGGAGCGGCACGGCCAGGCCGACCGGGCCCTTGGTCAGGAGCGCGCCGCCCAGGGCCAGACCGATCAGTGCGGCCCGGCCCCAGCCCAGGCCGCCCTCCAGCGCGGGAACGAACAGGGCCAGGGCTGCGAGAATGAAGGCCAGCAGCACGGCGTCGGTCGTCGCCGCCGTGCCCGAGACCATCAGCAGCGGCGTCGTGGCCAGCGCGGCCATGGCCAGGAGGCCGGTGCGGTCCGCGCGGGCATCGCAGAGCGCCGCCGATGGGGCGAGCCGGCAATCTGGTGGCGACAACGACGATGATGATGGAGCCGCCGATGAACGCCGATGAACGCCGATGGGATCGGCGAAGGACGGCATGGGAATGGCGTCGTCGTTCCTGCCTGTCGGAATCCGCGTGCATCTGCGTGCATCTGCGGTTTCCGGGCTTCTTGAAGCTGTCTCCGTTCCGAAGAGCCTCCTGCCCAGCCACCAGGTGAGCAGGCAGGCTCCGGCCGCGGCCAGGAGCGCCGGGAGGCGGAAGGCCAGCTCCGTCGGACCGAGCAGGCGGACCGGCAGCGCCATCAGCCAGTAGATGAGTATGGGCTTGTCCGGGCGCAGCCGGCCGTTGAAGGTGGGCACGAGGTAATCGCCCGACTCGATCATCTCCACGGTGGCGCGCGCGAAGCGCGGCTCGTCGCGGTCCCACAGAGTGGAGCCGGAGGCGACGAGCGCGTAGAGGATGATGACGGCGGCGGCGATCGCGATGGCGCCGTGCCGGCCGGTCCAGAGTGACGCGGTCCGCGACGGCGAGCCGCCGCGCAACCTGCGCGCCAGCCGGATGTGGCGCAGCGCGACCGGGAGAGCCAGGGCCGGCCCGTAGAAGCACGCCAGGCGCACGGCGTCGGAACCGCCGCTGGCAATGGCCCCGACGATCAGGCTCGCGGGAAGCGCTATTCCGGCCAGGATCGCGAAGCGCCTCGCCCGGCCCAGCCTGAACCTGCGCAGCAGCCGGCGGCTCAGCGGGCCGGCCGCGGCGCAGGCCAGCAGGCCGAGCCCGATCCCGGCGAGGACCTCGCTCGGGTAGTGGCGGCCGTAGATGACGCGGCTGAAGCCCACGAGGCCGAGCGCGGCCGCGGCGGCGGGTGCGGCCATCGGCACTCGCGCGGCGAGCGGCGCGGCGACCGCTGCGACCGAGGCGGCGTCTCCGCTGGGGAAGGAGCCCTGCGCCCCTCCCTCCGGCCGCTCGGCGGGCACGAACGCCTTGAGCGGCAGCACCAGAGCGCCGGATATCGCCAGGGCCAGGACCATCTCGACCGCGCGCCGACGAAAGCCGAGCAGCCCGAAGACCATGGCCAGAGCCAGGAGCACCTCGGTCTTGCCGAGGAGCCGGAAGAGCAGCAGGAACTCGCGGAGGAGGGGGCTCGCCCCGAGCGCGGGATGGGCCGTGGCCGCCTCGCTCAGGGGGCGGTCCCACGGCCGAATCAGGAGGGCGCCGACCAGGCAACCTGCTGCGGCCAACAGCCACAACCTTCGGCCCTTCAGCGCCTCCCAAGTCCGGAGGGCGCGACGGGTCGGCCCGCTGTGGTCCTGAATATCCGAGATTGCCATGAGGCTGAACTAACGGCGGAGGCCGGCCGGCCATTTCGGGAAAGAGTCGGTCCTTAGCTCGACTTCTGCCCTTTTTGGGCAGGGTGGTGAGGACTTTGGCTAAAGAAGGA
>CALGYR010000002.1 GCA_937935355.1 uncultured bacterium
ATGGCTGGCTCCTTTCATCCAGCTAGACTGGCCAGGCTTCGCCTGGCGCTCCAGAACCGCAGAATATCGAATGACGAATGTCGAAGTGGCAGCTCCCGGCCGCTCCACGTCCTTCGAAATTCTGACTTCGACATTCGATATTCTGCGGTTCTCCGTTCGTAGGTCTTAAGGAAGCGCCATTCGCGACTGTCACCGGAATGGACGGAATGAACTCGACGGGCACAGGACGGGCCAAGGAGAAGCCCCAGCCCGACACGGTCAACCCCTGTCTCAGTTTCCAGACAATGTGGTTGTTGGTTGTTGGTTGTTGGCTGTTGGTTGTTGGTTGTTGGTTGTTGGCTGTTAACCCTCCTCTCGGGGGGGTGCACCAACGCTCCTGCGGGCCGGGCCTACCCTGACAGGGCAATCCGTTCGTCGGGATTGCCCTGTCAGTTCCAGGCGTTGCGTCATCGGCTTCCACGACAACGGCATGCGGGAGTCCTGGCTGCGGCCCGAGGCCGCGCCAGGACGGGAATGGCCGATGGAACGCGAATCGTCTCGCGCTGCTGCGCGAGCCGATTCACGTTGTAGGCCCGGCCCGCAGGAGCGTTGGTGCACCCCCCTCGGAGCCCTCCGGTTCTTCCCTGCCGCCCTCGCCCGGCCCGCTATAATCAAGAGGTTCAGCCGGGTGCTCGGGAGCGGTAAGGGGGTAGCAGTTGTCCAGGACATCAGCGTCGTCATCTTCATCATCGTCGTCATCGCTGCGCGGGCCGGCCGCCGGGACCGGGGCCGGGGCCGCGGCGGAGTCCGCCGCCGCATCGGCGCCGGAGGCCTTCCCGCGGCCCGAGGGCGAGGCGATCCGCGTCCACGGGGCGCGCATGCACAACTTGAAGGGCGTCGACGTCGAACTGCCCCGCAACAGGTTCGTGGTGGTCACCGGCGTCTCCGGGTCGGGCAAGAGCTCGCTGGTCTTCGACACCGTCTACGCCGAGGGCCAGCGGCGCTACATCGAGTCGCTCTCGGCCTACGCCCGGCAGTTCCTCGGGCAGATGGACAAGCCCGACGTGGAGTCCATCGAGGGCCTGACCCCCACGATCGCCATCGAGCAGCGCACCGGCTCCTCGAGCCCGCGCTCGACGGTGGCCACCTCGACCGAGATCTACGACTACCTGCGCGTGCTCTACGCCCGGGCCGGCGAGCCGCACTGCCCCAAGTGCGGCCGGCCCATCCAGAAACAGACCGCCGGGGATATCGCCGACCAGACCTTGAAGCTCCCGGCCGGCACGCGCTGCATGATCCTGGCGCCGGTGGTCCGGGGCCGCAAGGGCGAGTTCCGCGACGTGCTGGCCAACTTGAAGCGCGAGGGCTACATCCGCGCGCGGATCGACGGCGAGATGGTCGAGCTCGAGGGCGACCCCAAAATCGACAAGAAGCGCCGCCACGAAATCATGGCCCTCGTCGACCGCATCACCGTCCGGCCGGCGGTGCGCACGCGCCTGGTCGACTCCATCGAGACCGCGCTGCGCCTGGCCGACGGGCTCGTGACCGTCTCCTGCGAGGAGGGCGAGGGCTCGGGCAAGTGGCTCGATGCCACCTGCTCCGAGAAGTACGCCTGCGTCGACTGCGGCATTTCCATCGAGGAGCTCGAGCCGCGCTCCTTCAGCTTCAACAGCCCCTACGGCGCCTGTCCGGAGTGCGCGGGGCTCGGCAACCGCCTGGAGCTCGACCCCGACCTGATCGTCCCCGACCAGTCGCTGACGCTCTCCGGCGGCGCGGTGGCCGCCTGGCGCCACCACGGGGCGCGCTTCAACTTCTACTACAACAAGACCATCAAGCGCTTCGCGCGGCACTTCGGGGTCTCGACCGACACGCCCTTCCGCGACCTGCCCGCGGACGTCCGGCGCATTCTGCTCCACGGCACGACCGCCGCCGACAAGGAGAAGTACGGCCGGGCCTTCGAGGGCGTGATCCCCGACCTGATGTACCGCTTCGAGACCTCGGAGAGCGAGTTCGTCAAGCAGCGGGTCCACGAGTACATGTCGCCGCTGCCGTGCCCCAAGTGCGGCGGCGCGCGGTTGAAGCCCGAGGCCCTGGCCGTGACCATCGGCGGGAAGAACATCCACGAGCTCACCGGGATGACCGTGGCCGGGGCGCTGGCCTTCGTCCGGGCGATCGGGCTCGCCGGCGAGCGCGAGCGGATCGCGGCGGTGCCCTTGAAGGAGGTCCGCGAGCGGCTCGCCTTCCTCTCCGACGTGGGCCTGGACTACCTCTCGCTCGACCGGACGAGCTCGACGCTCGCCGGCGGCGAGGCCCAGCGCATCCGGCTGGCGAGCCAGGTCGGTTCTCGCCTGGTGGGCGTGACCTACGTGCTCGACGAGCCGACCATCGGGCTGCACCAGCGCGACAACGCGCGGCTGCTGCGCACGCTGCACGCCCTGCGGGACCTGGGCAACACGGTGCTGGTCGTCGAGCACGACGAGGAGGTCATCCGCTCGGCCGATTGGGTGGTGGACCTCGGCCCCGGCGCCGGCCGCTACGGCGGCGAAGTGGTCGGCCAGGGCCGGCCCGAGGACCTCGCGCGGCAGCCGAAGAGCGTCACCGGCCACTTCCTCTCGGGCGAGCGGAGCATCGTCGTCCCGAAGACCCGCCGGCACGTGCTCGCCAACCGCCGGCTGGTCGTGCGGGGAGCGTGCGGCAACAACCTCCGGAACGTGACGGTCGGTTTCCCCCTGGGCTGCCTGACCTGCGTGACCGGGGTCTCGGGATCGGGCAAGTCGACGCTGGTGAGCGAGACGCTCTACCCGGCGCTGGCCCGCGAACTCCACGGGGCGCGCGGCAAGCCCTACCCGCACAAGGCCATCGAGGGCACCGACCGGGTGGCCGGGGTGGCCAACGTCGACCAGTCGCCCATCGGGCGCACCCCGCGCTCGAACCCGGCGACCTACACCGGCGTCTTCGACCACATCCGCCGGCTCTTCGCCATGGTCCCGGAGGCCAAGGTCCGCGGCTACGGCCCGGGGCGCTTCAGCTTCAACGTGCGCGGCGGCCGCTGCGAGCACTGCGAGGGCGAGGGCACCCGCAAGATCGAGATGCACTTCATGCCCGACGTGTACGTGACCTGCGAGCATTGCAAGGGCCGGCGTTTCTCGCCGGAGACGCTCGAGGTCAAGTACCGCGGCTTCTCGGTGGCCGACGTCCTGGAGATGCCCATCGTCGAGGCGCTCGAGGTCTTCCGCAACGTGCCGCGCCTCAAAGCCGGGCTCGAGACCCTGGTCAACGTCGGCATGGGCTACGTCCAGCTCGGGCAGTCGAGCACCACGCTCTCGGGCGGCGAGGCCCAGCGCGTGAAGCTCGCCACCGAGCTGTCCCACAAGAACACCGGCCGGACGGTCTATGTCCTCGACGAGCCCACGACAGGGCTGCACCTGGCGGACATCCACAAGCTCCTCGACGTCCTGAACCGCCTGGTGGACCTCGGCAACACGGTGATCGTCATCGAGCACAACCTCGACGTCATCAAGTGCGCCGACTGGATCGTCGACATGGGCCCGGAGGGCGGCGCCGGCGGCGGCCGGGTGGTGGCCGAGGGCCGGCCGGAGGAGGTGGCCCGGGCGGCCGAGAGTCATACGGGGCGGTACCTGAGGACGGTGCTGAGGGCGGGTTGACGCGGGGATGACTGACGCGGGGACGCGGGGACGCGGGGACACGGAGACACGGGGACACGGGGACGCGGGGACACGGGGACGCGGGGACACGGAGACTCGGTGACACGGAGACAGGGAGACACGGAGACGCGGGGACGTGGGGCAGGAAAAGCGAGGACGCAGGCACAGGGACGTTGCCCCGTTTCTCAGCGCTTGCTTGTCCGCTTTGCCCCGACAGTCCAGTCTTCAGGCTTCTCGATCATGGCCACCAACTGGCCAAGGATCAGGTCATAGCGCTGGTCAAGATCAGACGCCTCGGCCTGGCGCAAGTATCCACAACGTCGGGCGAACTCGATCCATGTCTGCGTCTCTGATGCTTCTCCCTCTGCGTCGCTCAGCTTGCTGACAAAGGCCGCCGGGTAGCGACGCTTGCGCCATGCTTCGCCAATGTTGGCAGCGACGGATCGCGATGCCTTGCGAAACTGGTCGGTCAAAGAGTAGCGCTCCTCGGCAGGAAAGCGCTTGCTCATGTCGAAGACGACCATGGCGGCATCCATAGCATTCTGCCAGACCCGCAGTTCTCTGAAAGATCGGATGTTGCCCATCTATATGTCCCCGTGTCTCCGTGTCCCCGTGTCCCCGCGTCTCCGTGTCCCCGCGTCCCCGCGTCTCCGTGTCCCCGCGTCCCCGTGTCCCCGCGTCCCCGCGTCCCCGCGTCACCGCGTCACCGCGTCTGCGCGTCGCGGTTGTTGAGGAAGTCAACAACCGCTCCGATGGCAGCGCGCTTGCCGGCCAGGTCGTGGTAGTCGTGGTCGGCGCCGGGCACGGCCAGGTGGCGGTAATCGGCCTCCGACTTCATGAGGAACGGTTCGAAGACGTCGCTCCAGCCGGAGAGGCCCTCGGCGTCGGCCGCGCCGTGGACGAAGAGCAGCCGGCCCTTGTAGCCGGCGAGTTCCGCCTGGATGTCGCGGGAGGAGTCCTTGAGGTTGCGGGCCTGCAGGGGGGCGGGCCCACCTCCTTCGTGATTCTGACTTCGATATTCGATATTCTGCGGTTTTCCGTTCGTAGGTCTTAAGGAAGCGCCATTCGGGACAGTTACCGTTTTGCCCCTCCCGGCGACCTCCGGGGAGGGCGAGCGCACCGCGACCTTCCCGCTCCTGCCGCCCTCGCCGCCGAGCAGCCTCCGGAGGATGCGGCCGACGGCCACCTCGCCGCGGAGGACGCGCCGCCAGGTCTCGAGGGAGAAAGCCTTGCCGGCGAGCTCCCGGAGCGCACCGCCCGTCCGGGCCGCGGCCTGCCTGGCGCCGCGCTGCTTCTGGAAGGGCAGGGCGGAGAGCGCCGCGACCGCCGCGAAGCGCTCATCGCCGCAGGCCGCCCCCAGGGCCACGTTCGCCCCGCTGCAGAGCCCCGCGGCGGCGAGCTTCCCGGCGCCGGTCGCCTGAAGGAGCCAGTCCCCGGCGGCGCGGGCGTCGGCGATCATCTCGTCGAGGCCCACCGACCAGAAGTCGCCCGACGAGTCGCCGCGCCCGGCGAAGTCGAAGCGCAGGGCGGGCAGTCCCGCGGCGGCGAGCGCGCGGCAGAGCTCGACCAGCATCCGGTGCGGCCCGGAGCGGTAGGTGCCCCAGCCGTGGAGAACCACGACAGCAGGGGCTTGGGTCTCGGGGCTAGGGGCTAGGTGCTGGGGCCTGGGGCTTGGCAGGGTCAGAATGCCGACAAGGTCGCGGCCCGAGGCGCCCCTGAAGCGGGCGATCTCCTCGCGCCAGCCTTCGCCGCTCGGTCCCTCACTAGCCCCGAGCCCCTCGACCCGAGACCCCATCGTCTAGTCTCCCCGCATCGGCCTCGCCGGCGGCGGCGGGATCAGGAAGAAGTTCTCTCCGAGGTAGCGGTCGCGGGCGTCCTTGTTCACGGCCAGCTCCTGAGGCGTGCCCTTGCAGAAGACCACGCCGGAGTCGATAAGGTAGGAGTGGTCGGTGATCGAGATGGTCTCGCTGACCCGGTGGTCGGTGATCAGGACGCCGATGCCTTTCTCGCGCAGGCCGCGCATGATCGACTGAATCTCGGCAACGGTGATGGGGTCGATGCCTGTGAAGGGCTCGTCGAAGAGCATGACCTTGGGCCGCAGAGCAAGCGCCCGGGCCACCTCGAGCCTGCGACGCTCGCCGCCCGAGAGCGTGTGGGCCGCCGAGTAGGCCAGGGGCGTGAGCCCCAGGTCCTCCATGAGCAGCCCCATCCGCCGCTTCCTCTCGGCGCGGCCGTAGGGCATGGTCTCGAGGACGGCGAGCAGGTTGTCGCTGACCGAGAGCTTCTGGAAGACCGAGCTCTCCTGCGGCAGGTAGCCGATCCCCAGCCGCGCGCGCCTGAACATGGGCAGGCGGTTGATGACCTTGCCCATGAAGCGGACCTCGCCGACCGAGGGGCGCACCAGGCCCACCACCATGCTGAAGGTGGTGGTCTTCCCCGCGCCGTTCTTGCCGAGCAGCCCCACGATCTCGCCGGCGCGCACCTGGAGCGACACGCCCTTGACCACCTCGCGAGCCCCATAGGTCTTGCGCAGGTTCTCGGTGAAGAGCAGCGCCTCGCCGGCGGATGCGGCGGTCTTCCCGGCCTTGTCCTCGGCTTTGGCTTCCGGCTCGGACATGGGTCCGTTCTCCTGCTGCCGCGGCGGCGGCTACCAGACCAGATGGAAGCGGCTCGGCGGCCAGGCCACGAAGATGCCGCGGGCGACGATGTCTTTCTCCCGCTTGACTTCCTCGAATTCGCGGCTGTCGGCCGAGGCCAGCTGGTTGTCCCCCAGGAAGAAGTAGCCGTCGTCGGGCAGCTGCATGAAGCTCGTGTGCGTGGACATCTCGAACTTGCCGGCGCCGTCCCGTTCTCTCGCTATTACGGCACTGACGTCGTTCGGGTCGAAGGGCTTCATCTGCGTTCCGCTGTACCCATAGTAGATGTCCCGGTACAGCTTGATGCCTCTGAGCGCGATGCTCGCGCCGCCGGTCACCTGCAGGGATGCGTCGGAGTTGCCCGGCTTGCTGTTCGGTACGTATTGCCGCGGACCGATGACGACGCCGTCGAGCGCGGCCCAGAAGGTGCCGTCGACGTTCACCACTTCCAGATGATGGGGCGCGCCCCGGGCGACGGGCAGTTCCCTGGACTCGGGCTGTCCGATGCGGGCGGCCTCCAGCGTCGCGGCGCCGGGCCGGCCGAGGGGCAGCTTGAACGTGTAGGGCTCCGAGCGCCCCTGCAGGGTGACCACTAGGTCGCCGGCGCCTGTCAGGTACTCGAAGTCCAGGGCCAGCCTCAGGTCCGGAACGGAAGGCGCGTTCTCGCCCTGCGCCCAGTAATCGTTGGGACGCTCTTCCGTGGCGCGGAAGACCAGGGCGCCCTCGCCGCCGTCGTCGAAGACCCCGACGACCGGCGTGTGGCACTTGGGGCAGAAGACAACCGGCCTGGCGGTGTCGAATGCTCCCCGGAATCTAAAGGGCCGGCCGGGATCGTCAGGGTGACCAGGGTCCTTGATCCGCCCGGGACAACCCCGGTTGGGACATTCGACATCCCGGACCGTGGGGCGGATGAAGCGATTATCCAGCCTGTGGCGGTCGGCCCAGCACAGCGAGCCGCCCGGACCCAGGATCCGCTTCTCTTCGTCGAACCCTTCGGTCCGCCAGTAGCTCGCAGTGCGCCAGGGAGCGGAGAAGTTCAGGTCGCAAAGCTTGGTCCAGAGCTGCTCCTGAACCTTGGCCGGCTTACGCTGAATCTCCGCCTTCTCCTCGCCCGGCTTCCGGACCCAGATGTCCCCGTCGCGGATCTCGATACGCTCGCCGGGCAGGCCGATGAGCCGCTTGATGAAGTTGGTGGGCTCCTCTCTTCTGGTCTTCTGGTTGAATGCATGGTGTTTGAAGACGACCACCTCCCACCGGTCCGGCCTGGCCAGCTTCAGCGGCAGGAAGGCTCCGCCCCGGTTGTACCACATCGCCGCCACCACCCGGTCGCCGTAGTCCTCGTTGCCGATGAGCGTCGGCTCCATCGAGCGCGTGGGGATCTTGAAGATCTGGAACGCGAAGGTGCGGATGCCGAGCGCCAGCACGCCGGCCACGAGCAGGCACTCGACCAGCTCGCGGGTCTTGCCCTTGCGCTGCTTCCTGGACTTCCCGTCCTTCTTGCCCTGCTTGTCGCCCGTCTGGGGGGCCTTCTTCTCGGGGTCAGCCAAGGGACGAACTCCTAAGAACCTCTCCGGAAAACGACCGACGGCCCCATTCTAGCCGGAGCGACTGGGTTTTGCACGGGCAGGCTGGGCCGTTCGGGTGCGAGGGCTGACGCGGCGACGCGGCGACGCGGCGACGCGGGGACGCGGGGACGCGGCGACGCGGGGACGCGGGGACGCGGGGACGCGGAGACAAGGGGACAAGGGGACTTGTCTAATGGCAGAACACCGAATGGCGAATGGCGAAGTGCGGCTCCCGGCTGCTCCACGTCCTTCGTAATTCTGACTTCGACATTCGATATTCTGCGGTTCTCCGTTCACAGGGCTTGCGGAAGCGCCATTTCTTCCTGTCTCCCTGTCTCCCTGTCCCCGCGTCTCCGTGTCTCCGTGTCTCCGTGTCTCCCCGTCCCCGCGTCACCGCGTCAGTCCTTACTCCTCCTCCCCCGACTGCAGCACGGCCAGGAAGGCCTCCTGCGGCACGGTCACCGACCCGATGTTCTTCATGCGCTTCTTGCCCTCCTTCTGCTTCTCGAGGAGCTTGCGCTTGCGGGTGATGTCGCCGCCGTAGCACTTGGCGGTCACGTCCTTGCGCAGCGGCGCGATGTTCTCGCGGGCGATGATGTGCCCGCCGATGGCCGCCTGGAGGGCGATCTGGAAGAGGTGCCGGGGGATGCTCTTCCTGAGCTTCACCAGCACCGCCCGGCCCCGGCGCTCGGCGGTCGAGCGGTGGACCACGGTGGCCAGGGCGTCGACCCGCTCGCCGGACACCAGGATGTCGAGACGCGCCAGGTCCGCCGCGAAGTAGCCGCGTACCGAGTAGTCCATGGTGCCGTAGCCGCGGGTGGCGCTCTTCAGCTTGTCGTAGAAGTCGTAGACGATCTCGCCGAGCGGCAGGTCGTACTCGAGGATGACCCGCTTGGGCGAGAGGTACTCGGTGCGCACGTACTTGCCGCGGCGCTCCTCGGCCAGCTTCATGATCGCCCCGATGTACTCGGCCGGGACGATCAGCTCGGTGCGCACGATGGGCTCGCGGAACTCCTCGATGTCCCCGTGCTCGGGCAGCGCCGAGGGGCTGTCCACGGTGACGACCTGGCCGTCGCGGAGCACCACCTCGTAGCTCACGTTGGGGGCGGTCTGGATGACGTCCAGGCCGCTCTCGCGCTCCAGGCGCTCCTGGACGATGTCCATGTGCAGCAGGCCCAGGAAGCCGCAGCGGAAGCCGAAGCCCAGGGCGCCCGAGGTCTCCGGCGCCCAGTGGAAGGCGGCGTCGTTGAGGCCGAGCTTCTCGATGGCCTTGCGCAGCGACTCGAAGTCGGTGTTGTTGGCCGGGTACAGGCCGCAGAAGACCATGGGCTTGGCCTCGCGGTAGCCGGGGAGCGCCGTCGCGGCCTGGCGGTCCTGGATCGTGACCGTGTCGCCGACACGCACGTCGGCCAGCCGCTTGATGCCCGCGACGATGTAGCCCACGTCGCCGGCGGCGAGCTCCGCGCAGGACTGCATCCGCGGCGCGAAGCGGCCCACCTCGGTGCACTCGAAGACCTGGCCGGTCTGCATCATGCGGATCCGCTGGCCGGCCTTGAGCCGCCCGTCGAAGACCCGCACGTGGACGACCACCCCGCGGTAGTCGTCGTACTCGGCGTCGAAGATCAGGGCGCGGAGCTCGCCGTCCTCGGTGCCGGCCGGCGGCCGGATGCGCGCGATCACCGCCTTCAGGACCTCGTCGACTCCCTCGCCGGTCTTGGCGCTGACCCGCAGGATGTCGTCCGGGTCGATGTCCAGGACGTGGTTCATCTCCTCGGCGACCTCCTCCGGGTGCGCGCCGGGCAGGTCGGTCTTGGTCATCACCGGGACGATGTCCAGGTTGGCCTCGGTGGCCAGGTACGCGTTGGCCACGGTCTGGGCCTCGACGCCCTGCGAGCAGTCCACCAGCAGGATGGCCCCCTCGCAGGCGGCCAGCGCCCGCGAGACCTCGTAGGAGAAGTCCACGTGCCCGGGCGTGTCGATGAGGTTGAGCGTGTAGCTGCTGGCGCCCTGCTTGTAGGGCAGGGTGACGGGGCTGGCCTTGATGGTGATGCCCCGCTCGCGCTCCAGGTCCATGTCGTCGAGGATCTGGTTCTGGAACTCGCGCTCGCTGACCACCCCGGTCTTCAGGAGGAACCGGTCGGCCAGCGTGCTCTTGCCGTGGTCGATGTGGGCGATTATCGCGAAGTTGCGGATCGAGTCAGCGCGCATCCTGCCGCTCCAATGATGCCCGCCGGCTCGCCGAGCTCGGCCGGGACGATCTTCAGGCGCTTGCCCGGCAGCGGGAAGGAGTGCTCGCGCACCGATTCGCGCATGGGGCCGAAGAGCATCTCGCCGGCGTTGATCATGCCGCCCGAGACGCAACACAGTTCGGGGTTGAGGACGTTGGCCAGCCCGCCCAGGACGATGCCCAGGTACCAGCCGGTGAGCTCGATGGTCCGGCGGGCGAGGGCGTCGCCGGCGGCCGCGGCCTTGTGGACGTCGCCGGCGGTGAGCCCCTCGGTCGGCGCGAGGCTGGAGGCCTCGCCGCGCTTGACCGCCTCGAGGAAGCGCCGGGCGGTGGCCGGGGCCGAGGCGTAGGCCTCCAGGCACCCCTTCGAGCCGCAGCCGCACTGGTAGCCGCCGGGCTCGACGACCACGTGGCCGATGTGCCCGCCGGTGTCGTCGACGCCGCGGACCAGTTCGCCGCCGACGATGACCGCGCCGCCGACGCCGGTGCCCAGGGTGATCATCACCATGTTTTCGACGCCGCGGCCGGCGCCGATCCAGTGCTCGCCCCAGCAGGCGGCGTTGGCGTCGCCCTCCAGGAAGGCGGGGACGCCGAGACCCTCGGCCACCCAGGAAGCCAGGGGCGCGTCGTCCCAGCCGACGAGGTTGGGGGTCTTCACGATCCGGCCGGTGCGGGTGTTCAGGGGCCCCGGCGAGCCGATGCCGGCGGCGGCCACGTCCTTCGCGGCGAGGCCCCGCCCTACGAGCAGCTCGTTGGCCAGCCGGACCATGGTATCGGCCGCGGCCTTCGCGCCCCCGGGCACGTCGGTGGGGGCGCGCTTCTCGCCGAGCAGCCGCCCCTCCGGGCTGACCAGCCCGACCTTGATGTTGGTGCCGCCCAGGTCGATGCCGACCAGGACCCTGCCGCCGCTCGCCGCGCTCTCGCCCACCCTCGCCTCCGGGGAGGAAACCGTTGATAGAAGCGGGTGAATCCCCGCCTCCGAGGGCGATTATACGCGGCGATGCGCGACTGGCAAGCATGGCGCGCGCGCAGGCCTCGGCAACCGCAGATGACAACAACGGTGGGAGACCAGCCACAGATGAACACAGATGCACACAGATAACAACAACAGCGGCTCTGCAACCGCCGATTCACGCCGATAACAACAACGGCGAGTGACGAGCCACAGATGAACACAGATAAACACAGATAACAACGGCTGGCTACTACGGGGGTGGTGCAGGGTGCTCAGGCCGTAATCCGGACACGCGCGTCCGGATTACGCCCAGCCCACCCTGCCCTCGGATGCGCTATTCGCGCATCCTGGGCATGCCAGGCATGCCCACCGCCCTGACCGTAGGGGCGACCCGCCGGGTCGCCCGTGAAGGCATTCTGGAGGGCGAGCCTCCCGGCGAGCCGTCGACCGTTGCCGGGCCGGCTCGGCAGGAGCCTCGCCCTCCAATTCAACCCTCAAATTGCGTGGAGCAACCCGTAGTGCCCAAGGGCGGCGAGGCCGGCGCAGCCGGACTCAGGACGCGCGGCCGCCGGCGCGTCCGGCAGCGGAGCGAGTCGGACGAAGGCCGCGCACGAGTGCGCGGGTCTCGGCCGAGGCGCCCCGCGCCGCCCCGTGCCTGTCGTTGTTGTTATCTGTGTTCATCTGTGTCCATCTGTGGCCGATGGCCTTTGCTGTGGTCGTTGTTTCTCACGCAAAGCCACAAAGCCGCTAAGAACGGCAGGACCAGGCCGTTGTTGTCCTTCGCGGCTTGGCGGCTCCGTGTGAGTAATTGTCGTTGTTGTCATCGGCGTTAATCGGCGTGCATCGGCGGTTGATACGCTGTTGTTGTGGCCGTTGTTGTCATCTGTGTTCATCTGTGTTCATCTGTGGCAATAACGGATGGTGTCCCCGGAATACATCGGCGTGTATCTGCGTGCATCTGCGGTTACAGAGCCGTTGTCCTCTGCGTTACTCGGCGTCCTCCGCGGTGGAAGCCCCGCATCGGTGTTCATCCATGTCCAGCAGGAAGCGCCACATGGGGACGACCGCGATGGTGCCGTTGCCGGTCTCGATGCGCTCGTCCTCGGCGCGGGTCACGATGGTCGCGGACGTCAGGTCCAGCTCGGCCATGGCTTCGTCGAGGGCGGCGAGCTCGCGCTTCCGGGTCTGCGGATCGGCCAGCGACTGGCAGACCTGCACGGCCGTGCGTCCGCCCCTCTCCGGCTGGACCAGGAAGTCGACCTCCCGGCCGGAGGCGGTCTTGTGGTAGAAGACCTCGGCGTGCGCCCGGCGCAGCGCCGTGAAGGCCAGGTTCTCGAGCAGGTGGCCGGAGTTGACCAGGACCCCGGACGAGACCGAACCGACCAGGGCGTGGTCGATGCAGTAGATCTTCTTGGGGTTGGTCTGGCTCCTGGCCACCGACGCGTCGAAGAGCCGCACGCTGAACAGGAAGTAGGCGTCCTCCATCCAGGCCAGGTAGTCCGAGACGGAGGCCTTGGGCACCTTGTGCCCCAGCGACTTGAGATAGCCGGTGAGGCGGTTGACCGAGTAGGTCGAGGCCACGTTGTCGATCAGCCAGTGGGCCAGGTCGGCCACCGCCCGGGGGTGGGGCACGTCGTGGCGCTCGACCAGGTCCCGGAATAGGATCGCCTGGAGGTACTCCTGGTGGACCTTGACCCGCAATCGGCGGTCCAGGCCGACGACCTCGGGGAACCCGCCGGTCTCCCAGTACTCCTCGAAGGCCTTCTGGACGAGCAGCCGCCCCTTGGTGGAAAGCTCGCCCGCGCACTCCACCCCGCGGCTGTCCAGAAACTCCCGGAAGGAGAACGGGAAGAGCTCCCAGGCCAGAGCCCGCCCGCGCATCTGCGTGGCGATCTCGCGGGAGAGCATCTGCGCCGAGGACCCGGTCAGGTAGACCTCGCAGAGCTCCGTCCGGAGGAGCCGGTCCACGAAGGACTCCCATCCGGGCACGGCCTGGATCTCGTCGAAGAAGCAGTAGACCTTCTCGGCGTTCTTCTTCTCGGGATGGAGCGAGTAGTAGGCCTCGGTCACCATCCCCAGCCCGACCTGCTGCAGGCCGTGAAGCCGGTCGTCGAAGAAGTTCAGATACAGGATGTTCTCGCGGGAGACGCCGGCGTCCAGGAGCTTCCTGACGATCTGGAACATGAAAGTGGACTTGCCGCCGCGGCGCACGCCGATGCAGACGGCCGCCTTGCCGGGCACCGCCTGCAGATCCAATCGCCGGGGAACGCCGGTCTCCAGAACGGCCTCCTGGAAATCGAGTATGATCGCCTTGATAGTCTCCAGCATACCCGCCCTCCCGGCCACAATTATTACCAGCTTGCGGCCAAACCGGTAATAATTATGACCGGATGACGCAAAACGTCAAGGGTCAAATGCTTGGAGCGAAGGACGGCAACAACGGCTGGTGACCAGCCACAGATGCACACAGATGCACACAGATGACAACAACAGGGCTCTGTAACCGCCGATGCACGCAGATGCACGCCGATAACAACAACGGCGAGTGACGAGCCACAGATGCACACAGATGAACACAGATAACAACGGCTGGCTACGACGGGGGCGGTGCAGAGTGCTCAGGCCGTAAGCCGGACACGAGTGCCCGGATTACGCCCAGCCCATCCTGCCCTCGGATGCACGTGCCGTGCATCCTGGGCATGCCAGGCATGCCCACCGC
>CALGYR010000003.1 GCA_937935355.1 uncultured bacterium
CCGCCACACAGATGGCGGGCAAGCTTCCTCCTCGCGCCTCGGCCGGCGCCCAGCCACCCCCGGCGCGCCCCATCCAGGTTTCCGGACGCACTCTTAACGGTGCACCCCCGGAGAGCCGAGGACGCCGGAGGCTGCGCGGAAGAAGCCGGCGCGCGGTCCGGTTCTAGCCTGCGTCGGGGACCGGCGAGATGCCCGGCGCGCGCCCGCGAGCCTTCCGGCGCCCGGCCGGCCGGCCCGGGCAGCCCGCCGCCCCCGGCGGCACGGCGCCGGGAAGGGCCGCATGAAGCCGCAATGGGAACTGAGCCAGTTCGTGCTGGGCATGGCCGCGGGCGCAACGGCGGTGCTGGTGATGGGCCTCTTCTCCGAGTGGACCAAGAGGAAGCTCTGGATCTCGGAGCCCCTGGCGGCGCTGCTTTTCGGAATACTGCTCGGCCCGGTGGGACTCGGCATCCTGCGGCCGGCGGAATGGCCCGGGGCCAAGGGCCTGCTCTGGGAGGCCTCCAGCCTGACCCTGGCGGTGGGGCTGATGGACGTGGCCCTTCGGGTCGGGAGGTTCCCCCTCGAGCGGTGGCGCGGCGTGCTCCTGCTCCTGATTCTGATGATGGCCTGCATGTGGGCCGTCTCCTCGCTGGTCGTCTGGCTGGTGGCGGGGGCCTCGGCCTGGGTCGCGCTGCTGCTCGGCGGGGTGGTCACCGCCACCGACCCGGTGGTGGCCAACGCCATCGTCACGGGCGAGACCGCCGAGAGGAACCTGCCGCGGCGACTGCGCCACGCCATCTCGTCGGAGTCCGGAGCCAACGACGGGCTGGCCTACGCCTTCGTCATGCTCCCCGTGCTGATGATGAAAGGGGCGGACTCGTCGGCCTTTGGCGAGTGGGTGGTCCGGGTGATCCTCTGGGAGGTGGGGGTGGCCACGGTCGTCGGGGCGGCCATGGGCCTGCTGGCCGCCAGGATGCTGCTCTTCGCCGAGAGGAAGGGCAGCATCATGCGCAGCTCCTTCCTGGCCTACAGCATCGCCCTGGCCATCGCCGCCATCGGCGTCACCAGGCTCCTGGGCACGGACGGAGTGCTGGGCACCTTCGCCGCGGGCCTGGCCTTCAGCGTCACGGTGAGCGGGGCCGACCGCTCCTCCGAGGAGAGCGTCGAGGAGGTGGTCAACAAGTTCTTCTTCCTGCCGGTCTTCCTGATGCTCGGGGTCATGCTGCCCTGGGGCGAGTGGGGCCGGCTGGGCTGGCGCGCTCCCGTGCTGGCCGCCGCCATCCTGGCCTTCCGGCGCCTTCCGGCCATGCTGGCCCTCTGGCCGCTCATGCGCGTGATCGGGAGCCGGCGGGAGGCCCTCTTCGCCGGGTGGTTCGCGCCCATAGGGGTCTCGGCGATCTTCTACGCGCTGCTGGCCGAGCGCCGCACCGGGGACTCCCGGGCCTGGGTCTTCGGCTCGCTGATCGTGGCCGCCTCGCTTCTGGCCCACGGCGCCTCGGCGACGCCGCTGACCAGGTTCTACGGATCGAGAAGCGGCGGGGCCGTCACGTGACAGTCCGGCGATGAGCACACTCGAGCGACTGATCAGCCAGTACGGCTACTTCGCGGTCTTCGGGGGCACGCTGCTCGAGGGCGAGACCGTCGTGGTCCTGGGCGGCCTCGCCGCGCACCAGGGCTACCTGTGGCTGCCCCTGGTCATGCTCATGGCCTTCCTGGGCAGCTTTCTGTGCGACCAGGCGCTCTTCCTGGCCGGCAAGCGCTGGGGCCGGCGGGCCATCGAGCGGCGGCCGGCCTGGCGCTCGCGCGCCGCGAAGGCCGAGCGGCTGCTCCTCCGCTGGCAGAACCCCTTCATCGTCGGCTTCCGCTTCATCTACGGGATGCGCACGATCTCGCCGCTGGTCATCGGAGCGAGCGCCGTCACCTGGCGGCGCTTCCTGGTCCTCAATGCCGTGGGCGCGGCGGTCTGGGCCGTAGGAGTCTCGACCCTCGGCTACCTCTTCGGCGCGGCCGTGGCCGCCGCCCTGGGCCGCTACGAGCGCTACTTGCTCTACGCGGTCGCCGGGGCGATCGTCCTGGCGGTCGTCGTCTGGTTCGTGCTGCGCAGGGTCCGGAAGGGGAAAGGGGCATGACGCAGATGCGCGGTGGCTATCGCCTGTGATGCGGCGCTTTCTTCAGCAGAAAGCACAGCGGCACCGCGCAGAGCAGCAGGATCCCGGCGAAGACGAACCCGTTCTCGAAGCCCAGGGCCGTGGCCCGGCCGTCCACGGTGCGGGCCAGCAGGAACTCGGCCTTGCCATACGCGGTGAGCTCCTTTCCCGGCGAATGGCGCACGACGACGTGCGCGGCCTTGTCCGCCAGTCGCGCGAAGGTCTCCGACTGGAGCGGCGTGAGCGCCCCGGCGCGCACCGCGTGGCGGTGGACCGCGTCGGTGACCACGTTGTTGAGCAGGGCGATGCCGAAGGCGCCCGCCGAGAATTGCACGACGTTCAGGAAGCTCGAGGCCATCGGGGTGCGCTCCCGGGGCACGGAGTTGAGCGCCGCGGCGAGCAAGGGCGCCATCATCAGGGCCAGACCCACCCCGCGCGCGACCTGGGGCAGCACGATGGTCCGCCAGCCGCTCAGCGGGTCGAGGTGGCCGAAGGCGATCAGCGAGACGCCCACCAGCAGCGAGCCCGAGGCCACCAGCCAGGCCGGGCCGTAGCGGTCGGCGAGCCGGCCGGCGACCGGCATGGTCGCCCCCACCGCGACCGCCCCGGGCATCATCCAGAGCCCGGCGTCGGTGGTGGTGTAGCCCATCAGGTTCACCAGGAAGAGCGGCAGGAGGAAGACGCTCCCGAACAGCCCGATCGACCGGAAGACGGCCAGCACCAGGCTCAAGGTGAAGTTGCGCGCCCGGAAGAGGCCCAGGTCCAGGATGGGGTGCTTCACGCCGGACTCGATGCCCAGGAACATGACCAGCCCCACGGCCGCGATGGCCTCGGCCGTGCGGATGTAGGTCGAGCTCCAGCCCTTCTGCTGCCCCTCGGAGACGGCGAGCAGACCCGCCACCAGGGCCATGGCCAGGAAGGCGTAGCCCCAGACGTCCAGCGGCGTCCGCCGGCCGGCCGCGCCGCCCCGGCGCATGATCATGAGACCGGCGATCAGCGCCACTGCGCCGATGGGCAGGTTCACCGAGAAGATGCTCCGCCAGGTGAAGTGGTCGGTGAGGTAGCCGCCGAGCACCGGGCCGACGGCCGGCGCGACCATCGCGCCCGTGCCCCAGATGCCCAGCGCCCGGCCGCGCTCGTGGGGCTCGAAGAGGTCGGCGACGATGATCAGCCCCACCGGCTGGATGGCGCCGCCGCCCAGCGCCTGCACCACCCGCGCGGCGATGAGCACGTCGTAGCTCCAGGCCACCGCGCAGAGCCCCGAGCCGATCGTGAAGATCAGCAGGCAGACGAGATAGAGCGGCTTGTAGCCGAAGCGGCCGGAGAGCCAGCCCATCAGCGGCATCACCGAGGCGGAGGCCAGCATGAAGGCGGTGGCCACCCACTCGATCTGGTCGCGGGTGACCCCGAAGCCGCTCATCATGTAGGGCAGGGCGACGTTGACGATGCTGGTATCCAGGATGGCCATGAAGGTGCCGGTCATGACGATGCCCAGCACCGTCCAGCGGTAGAAGGGGGCGGGGGCGCGGCGGGCGCCTGCGCTCTCGGGGCCAGTGCCGCTATTCATAGCTCATGGCCTTTCGGCGCAGCCAAGACGCGTGCGAGTGCGCGATGCGCCAGGCGCGGCTCGCTTCCGAATGGCCGAAGCTCGATCGGCCAACAGCCAACAGCCAACAACCAACAGCCAACAACCAAGGCCTGTAAGCTGAAACATGTGCCGACCATAGCGGTCGGATTTGTGCTGGGCTTGTCGTTTGCCAGTCCTGTCGAGCCCCTCTCAACGGTGTTGGACGTTGGTTGTTGATTGTTGGCTGTTCGTCTCCCGGGCAAGCGAAAGCTGTCACGCACCCAATGCGTGGTGTCTTGCTGGCAGCTCTCGTCTGCGAGGGCTCCATTCACGTCCCCTTCTTCCGCGCCGAGCCGACGTGGATGGTCACCTCCACCGACAGCCCCGGGCCGAGGTAGAGCCCATCGGGCGGCTCCACCGAGATGATCAGCGGCACGCGCTGGGCGACCTTGATGAAGGTGCCGGAGACGCCCTCGGCGGGGATCAGGCTGAACTCCGACTGCGTGGCGCGCAGGATCTCGCGCACCCGGCCCTTGAGGCTGAGGCTGGGGTAGGCGTCGACCGAGACGTCCACCTCGTCGCCGACGGCCACGTCGTGCAGGTTGCCCTCCTCGATGTTGGCCCGGACGCGCAGCGAGGCCGGGTCGAAGACCGTGACCACCGGCTGTCCCGGGGAGGCCGTCGACCCCTCGTTGAGCCAGCGGCGAACCACCCAGGCGTCGAAGGGGGCGGCCACCGAGGTGCGCGCCAGGTCCACTTCGACCGACCTGACTGCCGAGCCGGCCTGCTCCAGGCGGCCGCGGGCGGCCTCGGCCGCGGCCCGGGCGGCGGCGATGTCCTCGGGGCGCGTGCCGGCCAGGAGCAGCTGGAGGCTCTCCTCGGCCTGCCGGCGGGACGCGCGGGTGGCGTTGAGCGCGGCGCGGGCGCGGTCGAGGGCGTCCTCGGTCGCGACGTTCGCCTTGTAGAGCCTCTCGGACCGCTGGAGCTCGATCTCGTCGAGCTTCTCCTGGGCCTCCTGCACGGCGACGGCGGCGCGCGCCGCGGCGATCTCCTGCGGCCGCGGGCCGTTGACGGCCCGCAGGTACTGGGCCTCGAGGTTGGCCAGGTCGCAGCGCGCCGCGGCCTCGGCGTGGCGCGCCTCCGCGAGCGCCGCCGTCTGCACCCGGGCGTCCAGGCGGAAGACGACCGCGCCGCGCGCGACGAACTGCCCCTCGCGGTAGGACACCTCCCGGACCGTGCCGCCGATCTCGGGGGCGAGGTCCACCAGATGACCGTCGATCCTGGCGTCGTCGGTGGAGACCTTGCCGCGCACGAAGAGCAGCCAGTAGACCAGGACCCCGACGCCCGCGAGGACCAGCACTCCCGCGGCGATCAGGATGCGGCGGACGGTCTTCCTGCGGCGGGAGGGCCCCCCGTCGGAGGACGGCTTCTTACCGCCTTGCCGGTCGTGCTCAGCCATGGGCGATCTGGAGCCTCAGATCCAGAGCGCCAGCAGGGCCATGAGGCCGTAACCGGCCGCGGTCAGCAGCCACTTCAGGCCCCGGTCCCCGGCCGCCGGCTCGAACTCGGTCCGGAGGATGTCCAGCGAGGCGATGTACAGGAAGGTGCCGGCGCCGATGGAGTCGAAGGCGGCCTCGAACCACGTCCCCGCCCGCGTCGAAGCGAGGTCGCCGATGGCCGCCCCCAGCAGGGCGCCCAGGGGCACCATGAGCGAGAAGACGGCGATGGCCGGAGCCGCGCGGCGGAGGCTCAGGCCGCTGCGGCGGTAGCCGATGCCCAGGGCGAAGCCCGCGAACGCCTTGTGGGCGATGATGGCCGCGAAGATCACCGTCAGCCGGCTCAGCGAGGTCTGGGCCCCGAGGGTCACTCCCAGTACGATCGAATGGATCGACAGGACGACGAGCAGGACCAGGGCCTGGAGCCTCGCGCCGCGGACGAAGAGTCGGGGAGGGACCCCGTGATGCAGGCCGGTCTGCCCGGCCCCATGCTCCTCGGCCGGGAGTCGCCCGGTCAGGATCACCCCTTCGATCAGCAGGATGAACAGGAAGGAAGCGCCGGCCAGCAGCAGGGCCAGCGGATACCGCATGGCGGGAGCGCCGGTCCGGAAGCCCTCCATGCCTGCGGCCAGCAGGTGGATGAGCCCGGCGCCTCCGAGGACCCCGGCCGCGAAGGTGTTGCCCAGGGCCAGGCCCCGGCCGGCGCGTCCCGCGGCGCCGGCCGCCCAGGCCAGGCTGGCGCCGAGGAACCCGGTGACCATGATGGCCAGCGCGAAGAGGCATTTCCAGGCCCAGTCTCCCGCCAAGGGCGCGCCGGCTCAGCCCGGGCGGTTCCGACAGGGGGCGGCCGTTCTGGGATCGGATGCCGCCTGGAGATCAACCCCGCCCATGCGCGCCGTGTCCGAGCAGTTCCAGGGCGCGCTCGACCACGTTCTCGACGGTGAAGCCGCACTCGCGCATGACCGCCTCTCCGGGAGCCGAGGTCCCGAAGCGGTCGAGCCCCACGACGCCGCCGCGGTCGCCCACGTAGCGGTGCCAGCCCTGGCTCGAGCCGGCCTCCACCGCCAGGCGTGCCGGGACGTCCGGCGGGAGGACCGCGTCGCGGTACTCCGGGGGCTGGGCGTCGAAGAGCTCCCAGCTGGGGACGGACACGGCGCGCGTCCGGATGCCGCGCTCCAGGAGCCGGCGACGGGCCTCGACGATCAGGTGCACCTCCGAGCCGCTGGCCATCAGCACCAGCCGGGGCCGGCCGCCGGGGGCGTCGGCCAGCACGTAGGCGCCGCGGAAGAGCCCCTCGGCGGACGTGAGCTCGTCGCGGTCCAGCGTCGGCACGTTCTGGCGGGTGAGGACCAGAGCCACCGGACGGTCGCGCGTCGCGATGGCCGTGCGCCAGGCGAAGACCGTCTCGTTGGCGTCGCACGGGCGGATGACCATGAGCTCCGGGATGGCCCGCAGCCCGGCGAGCTGCTCGACCGGCTGGTGGGTGGTGCCGTCCTCGCCCAGACCGATGCTGTCGTGGGTGAAGACGTGGATCACCGGCAGCCTCATGATGGCCGCCAGCCGGATCGCCGGGCGCATGTAGTCCGAGAAGATCAGGAAGGTCGAGCCGAAGGGCCGCAGGGCGCCATGGGCGGCCAGCCCGTTGAGGACCGCCGCCATGGCGTGCTCGCGGACCCCGAAGTGCAGGTTGCGGCCCGCGAAGCTCCAGCCGCCTCCGGCCGAGCCCTGCCTGTCCCCGCCCGCTTCCTCGGGCGACTCGAAATCGCCCAGGCCCTTCATGGCCGTGTGGGTGGACGGGTCCAGGTCGGCCGAGCCGCCGATCATCTCGGGCAGCCGCGGCGCCAGGACGCCGAGCACCCTCCCGGACGCTCCGCGGGTCCGGAGCCCTTTGGCGTCGGCCGGGAAGGAGGGCAGGTCGCGGTCCCAGCCGTGGGGGAGCTCGCCCGCGATCATCCTGCGGAGCTCGGCGGCCGGCTCGGGGTGGACGCGCTCGTATTCGACGAAGAGCTCCCGCCAGCGGTCCTCGGCCCGACGGCCGGCGTCCTGCGCCCGGAGGAACCGCGACCGGACCTCGTCGGGGACCAGGAAGGCCGGCTCCGCCGGCCAGTCGAGCCGCTCCTTGGTCAGGCGCACCTCGTCCTCGCCGAGCGGCGAGCCGTGGGCCTCGAAGGAGTCCTGCTTGTGAGGGGACCCGTAGCCGATGTGGGTGCGCACGACGATCAGCGAGGGCCGGTCCGATTCCCGAATCGCCGCGCGTAGCGCCCCGTCGATGGCCGCGAGGTCGTTGCCGTCGGCGACCGTCTCGGTGTGCCAGCCGTAGGCCTCGAAGCGCCCGGCGCAGTCCTCGGTGAAGGCGATGTCCGTGCCGGCCGAGAGCGAGACCCGGTTGGAGTCGTACAGGCAGACGAGCCGGCCCAGTCCCAGGTGGCCGGCCAGCGACGCGGCCTCGGAGGCCACGCCCTCCATCATGTCGCCGTCGCTGACGATCCCGTAGGTGAAGTGGCCGACCACCTCGAAGCCCGGACGGTTGTAGCGCGCGGCCAGGTTGGCCTCGGCGATGGCCATGCCCACGCCGTTGGCGAATCCCTGGCCGAGCGGGCCGGTGGTGGTCTCCACGCCCGGGGTCAGTCCGCGCTCGGGGTGCCCCGGCGTCCGGCTGCCCAGCTGCCGGAAGCGCTCGAGCTCCCCGAGGGGCAGGTCGTAGCCGGTGAGGTGCAGCAGGCTGTAGAGCAGCATGGAACCGTGCCCGGCCGAGAGCACGAATCGGTCGCGGTCGAACCATCCGGGGTTGGCCGGGTTGTGCTTGAGGAATCGCGTCCAGAGCACGTAGGCCATGGGCGCGGCTCCCAGGGGCATGCCCGGGTGGCCGCTGGCGGCCTTCTGGACCGCGTCCACCGACAGGAAGCGGATGGCGTTGACGCACAGTGCGTCCAGGTCGTCTGCCATCATCGCGCTTCCTCTTCCATAGCCGCTCTCCCCGGCGGAGACATCCGTGTCTCATCTGGAAACGGCGCGCCCACTGCCCCCCATTCCGGCCATGGTGCGAATTGCCGCGCTGTTGCCTGAAATCGGCGCCCTCCGATCATCGTTAGCAGGCAGATACGGACGTCGATTGAAGAAGTGCTATGCGCAGCCGCCGGGACCGGCCCAGTGGGGGAGGGATGTTCGGCATATGGAAATCCTGAGGGCGTGTCCGTTCCTCCTGGCCGCCGCGGCGCTTCTTGCCTCCGTCGGACGGAGCGCCGAGGAGGCCGGCCCGACCGGTCTTCCGTCCGCGTCGTTCCCGGGCATATCGGCAGCCAAGCGCGGACCGTCCCCGGCGCCCGCGGCGGGCCGGATGCGGCTGAGCATGAAAGACGCCGTCACGGGCGCGCTCGAGACCGCCCAGCGCATCGGCGAGGCCCGCGCCGCTTACGAGCGCTCGGACGCCGCGGTGCTGCAGGCCTTCTCCGGGGCCTTGCCGAGCCTCTCCGCCAACGCCAGTTTCACGCGGACGAGAGGCCCCTTCTTCGGGGGGGCGTTCGCCGGCGCCGCGACCGGCACAACCGGGTCGACCGGGGCCCTGTCCGCCGGAGGCAGCCAGTACACGAACTTCTACGACGCCAACCTGCAGCTGACCCAGCCGCTTTTCACGGGCGGGGCGGTCTACTACGGGGTCAAGTCCGCGCGCCGCCTGCGCGCGGCGGCCCTCGAGGACGCGCGCACCGCGCGCCAGACCACCATCTTCAACGCCAGGCAGGATTACTACAATGCGGTGCTGACTGCCAAGGTGCAGGCCGTGGTCCAATCGAGCTACGACCTCGCCAGGCTGCACTACGAGGACGTCCGCGAGAGGATGGAGGCCGGCGTGGCCACCAAGTACGACGTGCTGACCGCCAAGGTGGCCATGCAGAACCAGAAGTCGCAGCTGATCGGCGCCGAGAACAATGCGCGCCTGGCCATGGCCGCCCTGCTGCGCGAGGCGGGCCTGCCGCTGGACGCCCGGGTGGAACTGGTCGACGGCTTCGAGGAGCCCGGACCGGCGACGGCCGTCGGACAGACCGTCGAGGGCGCCCTGGCCACGGCCCTGAAGTGCCGGCCGGAGCTGGCTTCGGCCGAGTTGGGCACCGAGGCGCAGCGCAACGCGGTTGGCGCGGCGCGGGCCGGATACTTCCCCGCGGTCTCCGCGAACGCCTCCATCGGAGGGTTCGCCCTGGCCGACCCCTTCCGGGATGGGAACTTCATCGACACCCGCAGCGTCGGAGCGCAACTGCAGTGGAACATCTTCGACGGGGCGCTGACCAGGGCCCGGGTGGCCGAGGCCAGGGCGGGCTTGGTCCAATCGCAGTGGCAGGAGCAGGGCTTGCGCCGGGATGTCGAGCTGCAGGTGCGCCAGGCGGTGTTGAACCTCCAGAGCGCCATCAACTTCGTGGCCAGCCAGGGAGGCAACGTCGAGGAGGCCAGGGAGGCGCTGCGCATGGCCGAGGCCCGCCAGAAGGCCGGCGCGGGGACCGAGCTGGACGTTCAGGATGCCCGCAACGCCCTCGAGCAGGCGGAGCTCAACTACGTGCAGTCGCTCAGCCAGTACGCGAACGCCAAACTGGCTCTCGAACAGGCGACCGGCACTCTCGAGCCTCCGCCGGGAAAACCATGAAACACCGGGCAGTCGTCCGAGCCCGAAGAGGGTGCGGCCGGAACGCGGCCTCCGGCCCGGGGACGGGCCGATGACTCCGCAGAGGGAGTCGGGAAACGGCGCGGAGCGCCTGCCGGCCGACCCGGTCTGCGGCATGGAGATCGATCCGGGAAAAGCCGTCGGCAGCGAGGACTACGGCGGGAGGAAGTACTACTTCTGCAGCGTCGGATGCCGGGCGAAATTCCGGGCCCATCCGGAGCAGTACGCCGACCCGGAGGCGCCGCGTGACGGGCGCCCGGAGACGCCCCCGCCGCGGGCTTCGTCCGGGGGCGCCGGCCGGTCCGGGACAGAGTACACCTGCCCGATGCATCCCGAGGTCCGGGCGCCGCGCCCGGGGGCCTGCCCCGAGTGCGGCATGGCTCTGGAGCCCCGGACGGCGCCGGCCGGGGGGCAGGAAGAGGATGCCTCCGAGCTCCGGGACATGACCCTGCGTTTCTGGGTCGGCGTCTGCCTGGCGGCCCCGCTCCTGGCGCTGGCCATCACCAACGAGATCGGCGCCCGCTGGGTCCCGGCGCGCGCCCTGACCTGGATGGAGCTGGCCCTGGCCACTCCGGTGGTGCTCTGGTGCGGCTGGCCGCTGCTGGTGCGCGGCTGGCGGTCGGTCGCCACCCTGAAGCTCAACATGTTCACGCTCATATCCATGGGCGTGACGGCCTCCTGGGTCTACAGCGTCGTCGCCACCGCGGCCCCGGACATCTTCCCGGCCTCCTTCCGCGGAGAGGGCGGCACCGTCGGGGTCTACTTCGAGGCCGCGGCCGTGATCACGGCGCTCGTGCTGCTCGGGCAGGTGCTCGAGCTTCGCGCGCGCCGGCGCACCGGCGCGGCCATCCGGGCGCTCCTGGGCCTGGCCGCCAGGACCGCGCGGCTCGTGCGCGACGACGGCTCCGAGGTGGACGTGCCCATCGATGCCGTGAAGCCCGGCGACCGGCTCCGGGTGCGGCCGGGCGAGAAGGTGCCCACGGACGGCGAGGTCCTGGAGGGCCGCTCCAACGTCGACGAATCGATGATCACCGGCGAGCCGGTCCCGGTCGGGAAGAAGGCCGGCGACAGGGTCATCGGCGCGACGGTCAATGCCACCGGCGGCTTCGTCATGGCGGCCGGGAGGGTGGGCGGCGAGACGCTCCTGGCGCAGATCGTCAGGATGGTCGGCGAGGCCCAGCGCAGCCGGGCGCCCATCCAGCGGGTCGCCGATGCGGTCGCCGGCATTTTCGTGCCGGCGGTGGTCCTGGTCGCCGTCGCCACCTTCGTGGTCTGGGCCGTCTTCGGCCCGCCCCCGGCCTTCGCCTTCGCCGTGGTCAACGCCGTGGCGGTGTTGATCATCGCCTGCCCCTGCGCGCTGGGCCTGGCCACGCCCATGTCCATCATGGTCGGCGTGGGCCGGGGCGCGCAGTCGGGGGTGCTCGTCAAGAACGCCGAGGCGCTCGAGGTCCTCGAGAGGATCGACACTCTCGTGGTGGACAAGACCGGCACGCTCACCGAGGGCCGGCCCAGGCTGGTCTCGGTGGAGCCGGCCGAGGGCTTCGACGAGCGGTCCCTGCTCGGCGTGGCCGCGGGCCTGGAGCGGGGCAGCGAGCACCCGTTGGCCGCGGCCGTCGTCTCCGGGGCCGGGGATCGCGGAATCGGGCCGGCAGAGGTCGCGGACTTCGAGTCCGTCACCGGCAAGGGCGTCGCCGGCATGGTGGAGGGCCGGCGGGCGCTGCTCGGCAACCTGAAGCTCCTCGAGGACGCAGGGATCGCCCCCGGGCCCCTGGTCCGCCGGGCCGAGGAGCTCCGCGCCGGGGGCCAGACGGTGATGTTCGCCGCCCTCGACGGTCGGCTTGCCGGTCTGTTGGGCGTGGCCGATCCGGTGAAGGATTCCACGTCCGAGGCGGTCCGGCTGCTGCGCGAGGACCGGGTCGAGATCGTGATGCTCACCGGCGACAGCCGCACCACGGCCCTGGCCGTCGCGGGGCGGTTGGGCATCGACCGGGTGGAGGCCGGGGTCCTGCCTCAGCAGAAGAACGAGGCGGTCCGGAGGCTCCAGGCCGAGGGTCGCAGGGTCGCCATGGCCGGCGACGGCATCAACGACGCCCCGGCCCTGGCCCAGGCGGACGCGGGCATCGCCATGGGCACGGGCACGGACGTGGCCATGGAGAGCGCCGGAGTGACGCTGGTCAAGGGCGACCTGCGGGGGATAGCCAAGGCCCGGCTCCTCTCGCGGGCCACGATGCGGAACATCCGCCAGAACCTGTTCTTCGCCATGGTCTACAACACGCTCGGCATCCCCATCGCCGCCGGAGTGCTCTACCCGTTCTTCGGCATCCTGCTGAGCCCGATCATCGCCGCCGCAGCCATGACCTTCAGTTCCGTGTCGGTCATCGCGAACGCCCTGCGGCTCAGTCGCGTGCGGCTCTGAACCCGGGCCGCCGGGAGGGCCGGGGAAGGGCCGCGGGATCCGCCCCTCGATGGCAAATGAGTTGGACGGGGCGCCCGTTATAGTACGGGGTCGCGAACGATCAATGGTTGTGGAGGTCCCACAATGCCGTCGCTCGCCCGCAGGCTGCTGGACGTCCTTCGCCCGGAGGGCATTCCCTGGCCGGCGTCGCTGCTCTACGACAGGTGGAGCCGGACCGGCCTCTTCCGGCACCACTACGAGCTCGTGGCCGGGGACGTCGCCGCCCGTTGTCCGGCCCCCGGCGGCCGGCTGCTCGACGTCGGGACGGGGCCGGGCCGGCTGCTCCTCAGGCTCCGGGAGTTGCGCCCGGACATGGAACTGGTGGGCGCGGACATCTCGGCCGCCATGGTGGCCAGGGCGAAGGCCAACATCGCGGCGGCGGGCCTGGCCGGGCGCATAGAGGTCGTGCAGGGAGCCGCCGGCCGCCTCCCTTTTCCGGACGGCTCGTTCGAGACGGTCATCAGCACGGCGTCCATGCATCACTGGAAGGACGCGGCCGCAGGGCTCGACGGCATCCACCGCGTCCTCAAGCCCGGCGGCCGCGCGCTCATCTACGACATCGTGCTGGACGCTCCTCCGGCCGAGACCGTCGAGCGGATGGCCCGCACCTTCGGCCGCTGGAAGCTGGTGCTTTTCAGGTTCCGGTTCCTGGTGGAACCCTTCCCGCGGATCGCCGGGCTCGAGGCCATCGTGCGCGGCACGCGGTTCGGACGGGGCCGGGTCCGGTTCGTGGGGCTGCTCTGCCGCCTGGAATTGGAGAGATAGCCTGACGGTGCAATGGAATCGCCACGCGGCCACCGTCGTTCATGATGTCCGATCGGAGATCTGCGGCGAACCGGGCCGCCTCGGGACGGCCGGTCGCGGACTATGGAGCATCGAAGGGAGGATGGAGCCATGGGTATGAAGGTCGAAGAGGTCATGAGCAAGAACATGCACTCGGTAGAGTTCGAGGCCAGCCTCATGGACGCCGCGGACCGCATGAAGCGGTACGACGTGGGCATCCTGCCGGTCATGAAGGCCGGCAAGGTGACCGGCGTGATCTCGGACCGCGACATCGTGGTCCGGGCCGTGGCCCTGGGCAAGGACTCGAAGATCGCCAAGGTCCGCGAGGCCATGACCGAGGGCCCGGTGTGGTGCAAGGCCGACAGTTCGGTCGAGGACGCCGTGCGGATCATGAAGGACAGGAAGGTCCGCCGGGTGCTCGTCGCCGACAGCCAGGACAAGCCCGTGGGGGTTCTGTCGGTCGGCGACCTGGCGGCCCATCCCGAGGGCCGGAAGCACGCCTGCGAACTGATCGAGGAGGTTTGCAAGGACCTGGAGAAAGAGTAGCGGCGGACGAACAGCCGACAGCCGACAGCCGACATTCGGCACCCAGCATCCGCCATTGCGGTGGGCGTTGGCTGCTGGCTGCCGACTGCCGGCTGTTGCCCTTCGATCAACCAACCGGACGCCCGGCGCCGGCGATTGGCGACGGTCCCCCTGCTATTCGCCTCTCTCTCGCCTTTCCCCGGCCTGGTCCGAGGGGAAGAAGCCCCCGTTGCCCACGGCCTCGCTGTCGAGGAAGAAGTCGTTGCCGGGAGCGTTCATGTCCCCCCAGTAAGGGCCGTACCAGCCCCAGCCGGGCGGATATGGGGGGTAGTAGGCCGGGACATACACCACGCGGGGCCAGATGTGGATCTGGTGGATGTCCACCAGGGGGTAGGCGTACTGGGTCTTTCCGAGGGGCCGGGTCTCGAGGCCGACGATCCTCCCGGCCACGGTGACCCTCCGCCCCGGCTTGTAGACGGCCGGGTCCAGGAACCCGTTGGTCCCGGCGATGAAACGTCCCCGGGAGGCCAGCAGCCTCTCGGGGCGGTAACACCGGTCAAGCGGCGCCTCGAGGACGGTGATCTCCGTGCCCTCGTCGGTGTTCTCGGTCTTGAGGATCGACCCTCCCCAGATGACCGTGGCGCCCTTGCAGCCGTCGGGGCAGGCCAGCGCCATGGGCAGGGTCACCCCCGAGCGCCTGGCTTCGCGGCGGTAGTGCTTGGCGAAGACGTCCGGGCAGCATCCCGTCGCGCCGGCCAGGAGGACTGCCAGTGCAGAGAGGGCCGCAAGATGAACTCGAGCCAGCATCGCAGATAACCTCCTCGTCCTCGTCCCGGCGGACGCATTCACCGGTCGTCGCCGTCGTCCCCGTCGGCATCCCCGTCATCGCCTTCGCCGCCGCCGAGACCTTCGTCGAAGCCTCCGTCGAAGCCCTGGTCCCCGTCCTCGTTGTCGTCGTAATAGTTGTCGTAGTCCTCGCCGCCGCCCCCGCCGTAGCCCTGGCCTCGGTCCTCGCCATCTCCATCGGCGTCATCGGGCACGATTGCGCCGTCGTCGGGGTAGTAGTAGTACGAGCCCCACCAGCGGGGGTAGTAGTGGCGGTCGCTGTACGGGTAGGGCAGGCCGGGGTTGTAGCGCGGGTAGTATCCGGGACGGGGGCGGTAGTGCCAGTAGGGGGGATGCCCGTAGGAGTACGGGTAGGCATACGGATAATATGGCCGGTAGGGCCAGATGTAGATCTGTCTGGGCACGATCAGGGGATGGCGATATCGGGCATGCCCGATGGTTCCGGTCGCTTGGCCCTCGATGCGCCCGGCGACCGTGACCCGGCGGCCCCGGCTGAACAGGTGCTCGTTCAGGGGCCGGTCGGTCCGGACCACGAAGCGGCCGGCCGAGAGCTCGGTGTTGACCGGCCGCTCGTGCGCGTCGAGCGGCGTCTCCAGGACGTACAGCTCGGCGTCTCTCCTGCCATTGACGACCTTGAGGATCTCTCCTCCCCAGATGACCATCGCGCCCCGATGGGCCGCCGGGTCGGCCTGGACCGACCTGAGGCCGACGGGGTCGGCCCCGGCCTCCTGGCGGTACCGTCCGGAGATGGGGCCGTTTCCGCAGCCGGCCGCCGCGGCCAGCAGCATCGACAGCAGCAGCAGCGGCAGGCCCGCCGGGGCCGTGCGCATCTTTCCTTGCATGCGGTCCTCCACTCGTTCAGTTCCCCGTCCCGGCGGCGATCAGCGGCGGGAGCACGATTCCCGAGAAGTCCTGCAGGAAGTGCATGACGATCGGCGCCGCCAGGCTCCTGCGCCACTGATAGACGGTCGCGTAGGCTGCGCCCATGAGGCCCACGGTGACCGCGCCGGCCGTGCCCTCGTAGCCGTGGCCGAGGGCGAAGATCGCCGAGGACAACGCTATCGCCCATACCGGGCGCAGCGGGATGGCCCGGAACCGGAGCAGCAGATAGCCCCTGAAGACGATCTCCTCCGCAAAGGCCACGACCACGACCATGATCGCGGCCAGGACGATCTCGGCGGCGCCCGCGACCCGGAGGAAGCCGGGGACGGCGGTCAGTCCCGAGAGGCCCGCGGCCCGCAGCAGGCTCTCGACCGCCGCAGCCCCGGCGAAGACGAAGGGGAACAGGAAGAGCCCCAACAGGACCTCGAGCCACAGCCGTCGCCCGGTCCAGCCGACGGCCGCCGGGCGTTCCCGGTTGCGCCACAGGAAGAAGGCGATGAGGGCCACGAGGGCCAGGTCCCGCAGGATGGTCATGGCGCCGGCCAGGGCCATGCCCATCGACGGGCCGCGGACCGCGAAGAACGACATGGACAGGGCCGGCACTATCAGGAAGAGGAAGGCGCAGACCTCCAGGATCTGCGCGCGACGCGACGGCCGCGAGATGTACTGCGCCAGGATGTCGTCGGAAGGGCGGCAGCCCGACGGACACTTTCGTCTGTCGCGGTCCATGGATACCCATATCCCTCGGCGGTCCGCAATGTGAACCCGCCCCGGGCCGGCCGGTATTCCGGCGGGATCGGAGACTGCAGCAAGCTGACCGGGAGGATGTCGTGAGGAAAAGGGGACATTCTGCTTTTCCGCTGCGGAAAAGTAGAATGCCCCCTTTCCCCAGTCGCATCGCGGCATGCGCTTCCGGCGTCCCGGAATGGCCGCTCCGCCGGGGGAGTTACGTACACAAGTTGCCGGGAAATCTGAATGAGTAGTAAAGACGAACGCCTCTGGAGCC
>CALGYR010000004.1 GCA_937935355.1 uncultured bacterium
ATCGTATTCGGTGACTGGAGTTCAGACGTGTGCTCTTCCGATCTCAGGGCAAGCTCGATCGGGCCAGCGCGGCGGCCAGGTCGGAATAGGACTCTCAGTCCGTCGGCGTGGGACGGGCGGCGGGCATCAGCACCGCCCCGGCGCGCTCGGCGGCCTCGCGGCCGATCCCGAAGGCCTCCTTGATGGCGAAGTCGCGGGCGATGTTGTTGCCGCGCGGCAGCGCCCGGCACTTGCGCCAGTTCATCCCGCCCCAGGGCAGGGCGACCGGCGGCAGCGGGTAGTCGCTGCCGTGGAGCAGCCGCGAGCGCACGAGCTCGTTGCCGGCGATGCGGCGCATCCAGTGCCAGCGCGGCGGCTGGGCGATGGCCGAGCTGTCGGCGTAGAGCCGCTCGTGGCGTTCCATCATCCGCACCAGGTTCGCGAAGTAGGGGTGGCGGTCGACGACCGCCGCCGAGGTGCCGGCGTGGGCGGCGATGACGACCAGGCCCTCCTCGAGGGCGGGTCCGAGCCCGGCCGGGTCGGCTAGCCGGTGGCCGAAGGAAGTCAGCGCCCGCTCCGGCCCGATGTGGCACATGAGCGGCAGCCGGAGCTCCGCCATCCTCCGGTAGAAGGTCCGCAGGCGCTCTTCGCCGGGGTCGAAGCCCATGGCGCAGGGGTTGATCTTGACGTAGAGGCAGCGGAACTCCGCGCACTTCGCGAGCTCGTCGGCCCAGTCGCGCCGGAGCGGGTTCACCGAGGCGGCCGGGAGAATCTCGGGGAAGTCCGCGCCTAGCCGCGCGACGTGCTCGTTGGGCACCAGGAAGTCGGTGCGGCGGCGGTCGAGCTCCCCGCGCGCGTCGTAGAATCCGTCGAAGCCCTGGACCACCGCGGCGTCGAGCGGCGACTCGCGCACCGCGGCGGCGAGCTTTTCGGCGTAGGTCCGGTCGATCCGTCCGTCGCTGCCGAGCAGGCCCAGCTGCCACTTGGCGAAGAGCCACACCGGCGAGCGCCGGTAGCGCGGCGAGACCCAGATGCCCGAGTCCGAGTCGCCCGCGCCCACGGCGTGGACGTGGACGTCGAGAAGGGGGGGGCGGGGCGGACTTGGGCTCTGGCTCTGGCTGGTCGGCTCGGCCATGGCTGGCTCCGGTCGGACAAGACGGGCGGAATTCTACTCGAAGCCCGCGCGGCGCGCCGGGCATCCGCGGAACGTCAGTCCAGCCACGGATGCATACAGATGCACACGGATGAACACGGGTGGAATCGACTCCAACGCAGAGGCCGCGGAGGTTGAGGCCGATGGCAGGCGGGGTACAATCCCAAGCATGGAGATCGTAGCCCACCGCGGGGCCTCGGCGGACGCCCCGGAGAACACCCTGGCCGCGGTCCGGCTGGCCTGGGAGCAGGCCGCCGACGCCGTCGAGATCGACGTCCACCTTGCGGCGGACGGGGAACTGATGGTGATCCACGACGACGACACGCTCCGGGTCGCCGGTAAGCCCGGCAAGGTCGCGGCTCGGACCCTGGCCGAACTGCGCGCGCTCGACGTCGGCGCCTGGAAGGGGCCGCAGTGGACCGGCGAGAAGATCCCGACGTTCGACGAGGTCCTGGCCGCCGTGCCCGAGGGCAAGAAGCTCTTCGTGGAGGCGAAGTGCGGCGCCGAGGCCGTCGGCAAGATCCAGGAATCGATCCGGCGCCTCGGGGGGCAGCCCGGGCAGGTCGTCATCATCGGCTTCTCCCTGGCGACGATGCGGGCCGCCAAGGCGGCGATGCCCGGGAACCACGTCTCATGGCTGGTGAAGATGAGCCGAGACCAGGCCTCGGGGGTGTGGCGGCCGGCCATCGACGAGCTCATCGCGCAGGCCATGGGCTCCGGGCTCGACGGGCTGAGCATCAACTCCACGGAGGCCATCGGCGCCGCGCTGGTTGCCAGGCTCCGGGCCGCGGGCATGACGCTCAACGTCTGGACTGTGGACGATCCCGTGACGGCCAAACGCCTGCAGATGGCGGGCATCGATTACCTGAGCACCAACCGCCCGGGCTGGATCCGCGGGCAGCTTGCCGCCCGCTGAGGCCCGTCGCGAGTCCTGCGCGTTGCAGAGCGGGAGTGGCCAGCTACAATCCCGGCATGACCAGGCCGAAGAACTACCTCCTCGACATGGACGGCGTGCTGGTGCGCGGGTCCTCGCTGATCCCTGGGGCCGCCGACTTCATCGGCCGGCTTGAGGCCGCCGGCGCCCGGTATCTGGTGCTCACCAACAACTCCTCCTACGCCCCGCGCGACCTGCATGCGCGCCTGGCGCGCATCGGCCTGCGCATCCCGGAGTCGGCCATCCACACCTCGGCCCAGGCCACCGCCATGTTCCTCTCCGACCAGAAGCCGCGGGGCAGCGCCTACGTGGTCGGCGAGGCCGGACTGACCTCCGCGCTGCACGACGTCGGCTACATCATCTCCGACCACCGGCCGGACTACGTGGTGGTCGGCGAGACCACCTCCTACAGCTTCGAGCGCATCACCCAGGCCACCAGGCTGGTGGCCGCCGGGGCGCGCTTCATCGCCACCAATCCGGATACCTCGGGCCCCGGCGACGGCGGCGTGATCCCGGCCTGCGGGGCGGTCGCGGCGCTGATCGCCTCGGCCTCGGGCGTGCAGCCCTACTTCATCGGCAAGCCCAATCCGCTCATGACCCGCACGGCGCTGCGCAAGATCGAGGCGCACTCCGAGAACTCGGTGATGATCGGCGACCGCATGGACACCGATGTGATCCTGGGCACCGAGGGCGGGCTGGAGACTGTCCTGGTCCTGACCGGCATCGCCCGCCGGGAGGACGTCGAGCGCTTCCCCTACCGCCCCACGCGCATCGTCGAGACGCTCGCGGAGCTGCCCGTGGAGGACCAGGCGTAGCCAGCAAGGAGCGGTCCGCAATGGCGCGATTCAGGAAGCCCCAGCCCGCCTTTGCCGGCAACCGGCCGGGAAGGCCCTTCGAGGCCGACGCGCTCATCTGGGGCATCCCCACGGACTGCGGCGCCGGCACCGGGCGGCTGGGCGCGAAGCGCGGCCCGCGGGCCGTCCGCGAGGCGAGCAACATCTGGAACACGGTCCGGACCTCATCGGGATTTCAGTTCCCCGACCACGGCAGCGTCGTCGACCTCGGCGATGTGAAGCTCGCCGAGACCGGGCGCGCCGAGGTCGTCCGCCGTATCGCTGCGGCGGCTCCGCCGGTCGAGCCCGGGCGACTGAACGTGATGCTCGGCGGCGACCACTCGGTGACCCGCCACGTTCTCGAAGCGGCCGGCGGGCGCTGGGGCCTCATCTACGTGGACGCCCATCCCGACTGCATCGACGCCTACGATGGAGACCGGGACTCCCACGCCTGCGTTCTCAGGCGGTTGGTCGAGTCCGGCCGGGTCGACCCGCGCCGGACGGTGGTGCTGGGCATGCGCGCGCCCGAGGCCGAGGAGGTCGAGTGGCTCGCGCGGCACCGCGTCGAGGCCATCACCTGCTGGCAGATCGAGAAGCGGGGCATCGAGGCCGCCTGCCGGCGGGCCATGCAGGTGGCCGGTCGCGGAAGAGTCTACCTGAGCATCGACATGGACACCCTCGAGGCGGCGAGCGTCCCGGGCGTCGAGAACCCCGAGCCCGGCGGCATCACCGCGCGCGAGGCGCTCTGGGCCATGGACTTCTTCGGCGGCCGGGTCGACGCCGCCGACCTGGTCGAGGTCTCGGGCGAGGCCGACCCCGCGGGCATCACCGCGAAGACCGCCGCCAGGATGCTGCTCGACCTCATCGGGGCGCATATCCAGGCGAAGGATGCAAAGAGCCGGAAGGGACGGAGAGCGAAATGATCAAGGTCCTCCAGTGCGGCCTCGGCGCCATGGGCAGCCTCATGGCCAGGATCGCCCTCGAGAAGCGCGGCATCGAGCTCGTGGGCGCCGTGGCCCGGCGGCCGGAGTTGCACGGCGCGGACCTCGGGAAGTACCTCAAGGCTCCCGCCGCTCGCGGCCGGAGGATCTACCCGGACATTGCGACGGCGGCACGGAAGACGAAGGCCCAACTCGTCATGACCGCCACCGGCTCACTCGTCGCCGAGGAACTCCCGGTGATCGAAGCGGCCATCGGGGCGGGGCTCGACGTCGTCTCCATCGCCGAGGAGATGGCCTACCCGGCGGCGCGCGCGCCGAAGGCCGCCGCACGGATCGACGGGCTGGCGAGGCGCAAGGGCGTCACGGTGCTCGGCACCGGGATCAACCCCGGGTTCGTCCTCGACCTGCTCATCATCACGCTCACCGGCGTGTGCCGGCGGGTGGAGAGCATCTACGCCGAGCGGATCAACGACCTCTCGCCCTACGGCGGGATGGTCATGGGGACCCAGGGCATCGGCCTCACCCCGGCGGCCTTTCGCGCGGGACTCAAGAACGGGAAGGTCCTCGGCCACATCGGCTTCCAGCAGTCGGTGGCCATGATCGCCGACGCCCTGGGGCTCGAGCTTGACGCGGTCCGCGAGGAGCGCGCGCCGATCGTCGCCAAGAAGCGCCGCCGCGGCGAGCACATCGTCGTCCCGCCCGGGATGGTCGCAGGCTGCCGGCACACGGCAGTGGGCTTGAGGCGCGGCCGAAAGGTCATCGAGCTCGTTCACCCCCAGCAGATCGAGCCCGGCGCCGAGGGCACCTCGACGCTCGACCGGATCGTCATCCGCGGCGAGCCGAACATCGAGCTCAAGGTCGAGCCGGAGATGGCTGGCGGCATCGGCACGGCGTCGCTCGCGGTGAACATGGTGCCGCTGGTGGCCGCCGCCGCGCCGGGGCTGGTCTCCATGAAGGATCTGCCCGTCCCGCGCCTGGCGGCGCTGAGGCGTTAGCCACAGATGCACACAGATGAACACAGATGGGGCGGCCTCCAACGCAGAGGGCGCAGAGGGGCGCGGAGGCCGCAGAGGACTGCAAGGGCGGGCGGATCTTCGATGAACGCCTTCGGCCCAAGGCCGGGAAGCCCGGCGCAGCCGGGCGATGGACGCGCAGCGTCCGACGTGCTGCGCTCCGGTCGATCCGGGCGCTCGCGCCCGGCAGCGAGCGGAGCGCAGCGCGTCTCCCGGCCCCTCTGCGACCTCCGCGCCCCTCTGCGTCCTCTGCGTTGGACCCGGTCGTATCTGTGTTCATCTGTGTCCATCTGTGGCGAACGTGGGGTGTCGTCGTGACCGCGGCGAGGGCCGGCGACTGGGTGGAAATCTCGGCGGTGCTGCTCTCGCCCGCCGAGCGCGCGCCGAACCTGCCGGCCGACACCGCGGCTGTGCCGCTGGTGATGCGCGTCCGGGGCTGGGCCCAGGCGGCCGCCGAGGTCGGCGCGGAGGTCGCGGTCAGGACCCAGGCCGGGCGGGTGCTCGCCGGGACGCTACTCGCCGTCAATCCCCGCTTCGACCACGACTTCGGCGGCTGCGTGCCGGAGCTCATCGAGGTTCGGCGACGACTCACGGAGGAGATGCTGGGAGGCGACCGGTGAGCAACAGGCCACGCCACCGGGCTCGTTTCCGGGCGTCGGGGGCACACCCTGTTATGGAGCGCTCGGGTAGTTCCTCGCCGGGGCGTATCGCCAGGCCCGCCACGCCTGCAGGAGACGCTTTATTCAGCCCTGCCCGCCTATGGCGGCCAGGGTTGAATAAGTGCCCCCGACGCCCGGAAACGAGCCCTCGCCTGCATGCCCCCACCCATGAAAGCAGGCTCTCATGAAGTGGTCTGCAATCATGGCCCGCCGGGAGGAGATCCTCCGGAAGTCCTCCACCGTCGATTACTCGAGCTTCCGCCGCGGCAAGCTGGCCTTCGATTACGAGGGCATGATGGCCGCGTCCGGCTACTCGCTCGACCAGGTCCGGGCCGTCCAGAAGGCCGCGCACGTGGGTTCGACGCCGCTTCTCGAGCTCGAGAACCTCACCGCGCTCGTCCGGAGGCACTGCGCGCCGGGGAAGGGCGCGCGGATCTTCCTGAAGGACGAGGCCGCCAATCCCTCCGGGAGCTTCAAGGACCGCCGGGCGTCGCTTTCTGTTCATGAGGCCAAGAAGCGCGGCTTCCCAGGAGTCGCGGCCGCCACGAGCGGCAACTACGGTGCGGCGGTGGCCTCGCAGGCCGCGGCCGCCAATCTCCGCTGCGTTGTGGTCCAGGAGGTCTTCGACTCGCGCGGGGTGGGGCAGCCCGAGATCGTCGAGAAGGGCCGCAAGTGCGAGGCGCTCGGCGCCGAGGTGCTCCAGCTCTCGGTGGGGCCGGAGCTCTTCGCCATGCTCCTGGCCGTCCTCGACGAGACCGGCTTCTTCAACGCCTCGCTCTACACGCCGCTATCGGTCGCAGGGATCGAGACGCTCGGCGCCGAGGTGGCCGAGGGCGTGCGTGCCGCGACCGGCCGCGACCCGGACGCGGTGATTATCACCCACGCCGGCGGGGGGAACGTCACCGGCACGGCCCGCGGCCTCCGGAAACTCGGCTGCGACCGGACGAAAGTCGTCGCCGCGAGCATCGACATCGAGGGCCTGCACATGGCCTCAGATGAGGCCTTCAACAAGAAGAGCTGCACCACCGGCCACACCGGCTTCGGCGTGCCCTTCGCCTCCTGGCCGGACCGCGCCGACGTGCCGCTCAATGCCGCGCGCAGCCTGCGCTACATGGACCGCTACGTCTCGGTCACCCAGGGCCAGGTCTTCTGGGCCACCGAGGCGCTCGGGTGCCTCGAGGGCCTGGAGCGCGGGCCGGCGGGGAACACGTCGCTGGCCGCGGCGCTGGTTCTCGCCGCCGAGATGCCCGCGGAGGAGACCATCGTCGTCCAGGAGACCGAGTACTCCGGCGCGGGCAAGCATCCCACGGCGCAGCTCAGCTTCGCGAGGCAGAACGGCATCGAGGTCCGGCTCGGCGACCCGGCCGACGAGGTCCCGGGCCAGAGCATCGTCATCCCCGAGCGGTTCGAGCAACTCCGGGTGCGGGAGATGGATCTGGACCATCTGCGGCGGTCGTACATCAAGAACGCGGTCAAGCACGCCGGGAAGAACTTAGCCGCCGCCGACCTAGACTTCATTGCCGAGGACATCCGAACCTCACGCGAGTTTGTCGAGGAGGCGCTGTGAGAGGGCCCACGGGAAGTGTCAGCTGACATGGAAGGCGCCAAGCCTCAGCAGCCAGCCTGGGTCGGCAAGGCGGCGGGGATACTGATAGCCCTTATCTGCCTGGCCGCTGGTTCCGGCAGCCTCTACAAGGGCATTGCCCCTATCCGCGAAGCGCGCTACGAATTGGACTACCACAGCCCCGACTGGGGCATAGTCTTCTTCGGCCTCGACCGTCTCGCCTTTGCCAAGGGGGGCGAGAATGTAATCCTCACGGGCGCCGAGGGGCGCCGCGCCGGGCTGGCGCTCGCGGCCTTCGGCGCGCTCTTCATAACCTGGGCGCTGGTTACGTTGTTGACGACCTTTCCGCCGCCGGCAACGGTACGGCGCTGGTCCGTGGGCCTCGCTGCCTGGGCCGCGGCGAATCTGGCGGCTGTGGCGCTCCTGGCCTTCCCGCCCTGGAAGATCGGGACGATGTGGAGCCCGGGTGCCTTCTGGGGCACGGCGATTCTCCTTGGAGGTTTCCTGGCGCTGGCGAAGACGGACGCCTGGAAGCCATGGCTCGGGCGTATCGTCGCCGGCCTCTTCGTGCTCGGGGTGGCCGGCGGATATCTCACCGCAGCCATTCCGGCAGGCATAATTCTGGCGGCCTTCGCCACCCTTGCCGGCACGGTGAACGCCTGGTTCCTGATCCCGAGTTTCCGGGCGAAACTTCAACCACTCGTTGACGCGGCCCGAGAGCGACTTCGCGCGGCAGATGCAGGGCACAACAGGACCGATGGGGCCAATGGAGCCGGATAGACCGTGAGCAACACAACTTTCGACGCCCGCCGCAAGAAGCTCGCCGGCCTCTCCGACGCCGAGCTCCGCGAGCGGTTCTGGCAGCTCGCCGAGCAGGTCGTGGACCCGCTCGTGGAGTTGGCCCGCACGCATACCACGCCGTCGATCGAGCGCTCGGTGCTCCTGCGCGGCGGGCTCTCCTCGGTGGAGGCCGGCCGGGTGGTTGCCGGCGCGGTCGAGCGCGGTCTGCTGGGCCTCGGCGCCGGAGGCCTGGTGCTGCGCCTGGCCAAAAAGCGCGGCGTTTCCTTCGTCGAGGCGGGCCGGATGTTGGCCGCCGGGCAGGGTTGGGAGGAGGTCGGCTCATGAGCCTCCAGCCCGACAAGAAGCTCGACATCAAGAAGCTCCTCAAAGGGCTCGAGAAGTACCGCCCGCGCCGGCGCGGCTGGACCTGGCGCGCCCCGGGCGGCTCTCAGTTCGGCCCCTTCACCTACGAGCAGTGCTCCGAGCCGCTCAAGGCGGGACAGGCGCTAGCCTCCGCCCCGGCCTTCGGCGGGATCGACCCGCAGTCCGACTGCGTGATCACCACCGAGATCGCCTCCGGGCGCTTCGAGGACGACATCCGCCGGATGAGGATGGCCGCCTGGCACGGCGCCGACCACATCATGGTCATCCGCACGCTCGGCCAGAGCCACTTCGACGGGCTGATCGAGGGCACGCCCGAGGGCGTGGGCGGCGTGCCCATCACCCGGAAGCAGCTCCGCGCGACCCGTAAAGCCCTCGATCTCATCGAGGACGAGGTTGGGCGGCCCGTCAACTTCCACTCCTACGTGAGCGGGGTGGCTGGCCCCGAGATCGCCGTGCTGTTTGCGGAAGAGGGCGTCAACGGCGCCCATCAAGATCCCCAGTACAACGTGCTCTACCGCAACGTGAACATGCTGCGCTCCTACGTGGACGCGGCGGAGGCCAAGGGCATCATGGCCTGGGCGGGCATGCTCCAGATCGACGGCGCCCACAACGCCAACGCCACGGCCAGCGAGGCCTGGCGGATCGCGCCGGAGCTCCTCGTCCAGCACGCGGTCAACAGCCTGTTCTCTGTGAAGGTCGGGATGCGCAAGGACCTCATCGCGCTCTCGACCGTCCCGCCGACCGCGCCGCCAGCACCCAAGCTGCGCCTGGACCTGCCCTACGCGGTGGCGCTCCGCGACCTCTTCGAGGGCTACCGCTTCCGGGCGCAGCAGAACACCCGCTACGCCACGGCCGACGAGCCGCAGACCGACGCGCTGCATTTCCTCGACACGCTCATCTCGCGCCTCACCAGCGCCGACCTCCAGAGCACCATCACCTGCGACGAGGCCCGCCACGTGCCCTGGCACGTCAACAACGTCCGGGCGGTGGACACGGCCAAGGAGACGCTCGTCGGCCTCGACGGCCTGAAGGAGCTGGTCAAGCTCGACCGCTCGGGGCCCTTGGGCGCTGCCGCGCGGGAGATCACCGAGCGCGCCGTCCTCTTCCTCGAGGAGATGGTCGAGGCCGGCGGCTACTTCAAGGCGGTCGAGGCCGGCTTCTTCGTGGACAGCGGTCTCTACCCCGAGCGCGCCGGCGACGGCATCCGCCGGGAGCTCGCCGGCGGCGTGGGCGCGGGCACTGTGGTCAGGCGCGAGCCCGAGTATCTCGCCCCGGTCTGCGCCCACTTCGGCGAGAACCACCTGCCGGCCGACGTCCCGGGAGAGAAGCCCTGCTCGCTGATCGGCGGCTGCACGCTCTGCGACCCCGGAAAGATCGTCTACATCGACGAGCTCGACCCGGAGGACAACGCCGCCAGGCGCCTCGCCGCGGTCGGCCGGCCATCGAGCATCATGCCCGAGGCCGAGTGGGCCCGGGACGGGCTGGTGTCCGTGAGCATGTTCTTCCCCGAGCCGGAGGAGACCGCGCGCGCGGCGGCACTGGCGCTCGCCGAGCGGATGAATCTCTCCGACGCGGCCGTGGTCCACAGTGCGGTGATGCACCCGGCCGAGGGCACGCTCGTCGAGGTGAAGGGGAGGGTTACGCGGGGCCTGAGCCGCTCAGCGCTCAAGTTCGAGGCCAAGCCCGAGCTCCTGCCCCCTGAGCAGATCACCGCGTTCACCCGCTCCAAGGGACTGAAGGCCGTCGCCGGGACGCTCGGCAACGACGAGCACTCGGCGGGGCTCCGAGAGATCATCGACATCAAGCACGGGGGCCTCGAGAAGTTCGGCTTCGCCTGCCGGAACCTGGGCACCTCCGTGCCTCCGGGCAAGCTCGTCGACGCGGCAGTCGAGTTCGGCGCCCAGGTGTTACTCGCCAGCACCATCGTCAGCCACGGCGAGGTCCACCGGGCGAACCTCTCCAAGCTCGCCGAGCTCTGCGTCGAGAAGGGCGTGCGCGACCGGCTGCTCCTGGTCGGTGGCGGCCCGCAGGTGACCGACGACTTCGCCCGCGAGTGCGGCCTCGACGCCGGCTTCGGCCGGGGCACCAAGGGCCTGGACGTGGCCAGCCTGATTGTGCGGCGGCTACGCGAGGCGCGGTGATGTCTGGCAATCACGGAACGCCTGCATTAGCCCACAGGCAGACGACACCCCTCACCCTGGCCCTCTCCCCCAGGGGGAGAGGGAATGGCCGGAGCTCTACGACTCCCTCTCCCCTTGGGGGAGAGGGTCGGGGTGAGGGGTTCACCCTCTCTGGACAAGCGCCATGATCGGAATGCATATGAGTCCCTCGGAACGCCGCGGAGGCGATGCATAGCCATGACGCACTCCGCCGAAATCATCACCGTCGAGGTGGGCAGCACCATCACCAAGGCCCTGGCCTTCGGCGATGGGCGGATCCTCGGCCGGGCGACGGCACTGACCACTCCCGCCGACGTCTCGGCCGGCCTTCGCGAGGCCGGCGAGCGCCTGAGGGCCGCCTGCGGGCTCGCCCTCGCCGACGCCGGACGGATCTACGCCACGAGCTCTGCGGCCGGCGGGCTGCGGATGACCGTCCACGGCCTGACCCGCGACCTCACCGCCCGCGCCGCCGAGGAGGCCGCCCTCGGCGCCGGTGCGAACTTGAAGCTCGTCACCGCCGGACGGCTCGGTGAGCGCGATCTCAAGAAGATCGCGGCCATCCTTCCCAACCTGGTCATGTTGGCCGGCGGCGTGGAGCACGGCGAGGAGGAGACGGTGCTCGCCAACGCCCGGGCGATCGCCGGGCTGGGCTTGGAGTGCCCGGCGGTCTACGCGGGAAACGTTGTCCTTCAGGACGAGGTCCGCGAAATCTTCGCCTCGGCCGGGCGCGACGTGGAGGTGGTCGAGAACGTCTATCCGCGCTTCGACGAGCTCAACGTAGAGCCGGTGCGCGCGGTGATCCAGCGTCTCTTCGCCGAACGGCTGGTACTCGCCCCGGGCATGGACGAGTTCCGCCGCCTGGCCGGCGGCCGGGTGAGCCCGGTGCCGGCCGCGGTGCTCCGAGCCGCCGAGCTCCTCGCCGAGGAGGTCGGCGACCTGGTCGTCGTCGACGTGGGCGGCGCTACCACCGACGTGCACTCGGTGATCGGAAAAAGGTGTCAGGAACCTTTTTCCGGAACGGCCCAACAGGGTGCTGCGCAAAAAAGGTTCCTGACACCTTTTTCCGTCGATCCCCAGGTCGTCTCCCGCCGGACGGTCGAGGGCGACCTGGGCCTCTTCGCGAGCGCCGACTCGGCCTGGAGGGCGATGGGCCGGAAGGGCGCTCCTGCGCCGCTCGCCGCATTGCCCTCGTCCGGCGAGGAGCGGGCCGTCTCCCGGGAGCTGGCCATGGGCTGCACGGAGCTCGGGCTCGTGCGCCACGCCGGGCGCTTCATCCCCGGGGCGGTGCTGCCCGACGGGCGCGTGCCGGTGCGCGGACGCGACCTGCGCTCGGCCAGGCTCGTCGTCGGCACCGGCGGGGCGCTCGCCGCGCTCGAGGGCGGGCTCGAGAGCCTGGAGCGCGCCATGCAGGCCCGCCGCCGCGAGGCGCTCCTGCCGCCGGCCGACGCGGAGCTCCGGCTCGACCGCGACTACGTCTTCGCGGCCTGCGGAGCCTTCGCCGCGGACTCCCCCGACCTGGCCCTGGCGCTCATGCTGGCCAGCCTCGGCTTGTCAGCCACAGATGGACACCGATAAACACAGATGCTGGGCACTCCAACGCGGAGGACGCATAGGGGCCGGGAGCGCATCACGTCGGACGCTGCGCGTCCTTCGCTCAGCTTCGCTGTGCTTCCCGGCCTTGGCCGAAAGTATCGGAAAGGTCCTCTGTGACCTCCGCGACCCTCTGCGGCCTCTGCGTTGAAGTAGGGCCAGGCATCCGTGTTCATCTGTGTGCATCTGTGGCTGACGAAGCGCCGTGGTTGACGCGCCGGACGGCCGGGCGTAGGATGAGCGCATGAAGTACCCCTGCCTGGACATCGACCTGGCCAAGATCGAGCACAACTGCCGGATGATCGCCGGCCTGTGCCGCGCTCAGGGCATCGAGGTCGCCGGGGTCACCAAGGCGGTCTGCGGGCTGCCCAAGGTCGCCCGGGCCATGCTCCGCGGGGGTGTGAGGCAGCTGGCCGACTCGCGCCTGGAGAACCTCGCGCGGATGCGCGAGGACGGCATCCGCGCGGAGATGATCCTGCTGCGCATCCCCATGATCAGCGAGGCAGCGCGCGCGGTGGAGCTCGCCGACATCAGCCTGAACTCGGAGCTCGCCGTCGTGAAGGCGCTCTCCGACGCCGCGACGGCCGCCGGCCGCCGCCACCGGGTGATCCTCATGATCGACACCGGCGACCTCCGCGAGGGGATCCTCCCGGCCGACGCGCTCTCCTTCGCCGAGGGGGTCCTGGCCATGCCCGGGGTCGAGCTCCACGGGGTGGGCACGAACCTGGCCTGCCTCTCCGGCGTGCAACCGGGCCCCGAGAACATGGAGATGCTCGTCTACATCGCCGGCGAGCTCCGGAGCCGGCTGGGCATCGCGCTCCCGGTGGTCTCGGGCGGCAACACCTTCAACATCCCGCTGGTGGAGGAGGGGAGGATGCCCTCCGGCGTCAACCATCTGCGCCTGGGCGCGGGGCTGCTGATGGCCCTGCCACCCATCTCCGGGAAGCTCCGGGCGCAGCTCCACGAGGACGCCTTCACGTTCCGCGCCGAGATCCTCGAGCTCAAGGACAAGCCCTCGGCGCCCTACGGCGAGCGCGGCGAGGACGCCTTCGGCCGGAAGCCCGACTTCGAGGACAAAGGCGTCATGCGCCGGGCGATACTCGGCGTCGGTCGCGAGGACGCGGCCCCCGAGAGCCTGCGTCCCCGCGACGCCGGCGCGGCGGTGCTGGGAGCGAGCTCCGACCATCTGGTGGTCGACGTCACCGCCGTCGCCCGGGAGCTCGCCGTCGGCGGAGAGATGGCCTTCTCCCTGGACTACGGCGGGGTGCTCTCGACCATGACCTCGCAGTACGTCCACAAGAACGCGATCTGGGCGGCCGACGGCGCCGCGGCCGGCGCGCGGCGGCGGGTGCGGGTGATCGGCGTGCCGGCGGCCTCGGCCGAGGCGGCGACGGGCACGAGCGAAGTCCCGCACCTGGTCCGCGAGGCCGGGCTGCTCGCGCACCTCGCCGCGGTGGGGATCGATGCGGTCGACGGCGGCGACGTCGCCTTCGGCCCGGGCGGCGCCGACGCGGCGGTGGCCGACGCAGTCCGGGAGATCCTCTCGGCCGGGGAGATCCCGGTCGTGCTCGGGGGCACCCACTCCATCCTGCACGGCGAGCTCGCCGGCCTCTCTCGCCACACCGACGAGTTCGGGCTGATCTGCTTCGACGCCCACGGCGACCTGATCACCACTCTCGAGGCCGGCGGGCGCAGATCCGACCTGCCGCTGTCCCTCGAGAATTTCGTGATCGTCGGCGTGCGCGACCTGACCGGGGAGGAGAAGCGGCTCCTCGAGGACTCGGCCATCACCGTCTTCACCATGGAGGACGTCGACCGCCTGGGCATGGTCAAGGTCATGGAGAAGAGCCTGGAGACCGCCGCGGCCGCGGTCGACGGCCTGCACGTGAGCATCGACCTCGACTTCATCGACGGCCGCGAGGTGCCCGGCGTGTCCTTCGCCGAGCCCGGCGGAATCAGCTATCGCGAGGCCCACCTGGCGATGGAGATGATCGCCGAGACCCGGCGGCTCATCTCCGCGGACCTCTCCGAGATCGACCCGGCCAAGGAGGGCGCCCCGGAGGCGGCCAAGGTGGCCGAGGGGCTGATCGCGTCGCTCCTGGGGTGGAGGCTGCTCGAGCGGAAGAAGGGCTGAGGGCGCGTCCGCGGAGCGTAGAGGAATTCAGCCGCAAGAATGCGCAAGATGCGCAAGGGGCTTGGACGTGGAGGAGTCGGCGCCCTGTTCTCGCCCTGGCGGTCTTTCGTTACCCTTTGCGACTCTTGCGCCTTTTTGCGGCAAAACGGACGGCCTCAGCCGTTGCCTGCTCTCTCGCTCTCGGTCTCAAGGCAGAGCTCCACGAACAGCCCCGTCGCCCCCGCCGCCGCCGCCGGGACGGCGAGCAGGTTGACGAGCGGCACGAGCATGGCCAGGTATACGACGACCCCGAAGCCCATGACCTCGGCACGGTGTTCGCTGCAGAAGGCGAGCTTGCGGCGCAGGCCGAGCTTGCGCCGGTCGAGCGGCGAGTCGAGGTAGTTGAGCGCCAGGAAGAAGCCGGCCATGGCCGCGTAGACGAGCGCCCCGACGATCGGCACCAGGAGCAGGACGAGCGCCGGGATCATCACGCCGAACTCCAGGGCGAGCAGCTTCCCGGCCGAGACGCCCGAGCGCAGGACTTCGGCGGCCGGGCCCCGGTCGCGGAGCTCGCCGGTCCCGCCGGTGAGGTGCTTCTCCACGGCCTCGCTGAGCAGCCCGTTGAAGGGCGCGGCGGCGAGCGAGGCGATCATCCCGAAGGTGAAGAACCCGGCGACCAGGAAGGCCAGGAAGGCGAGCACCCCGGCGGTCCAGGCCCAGAGCGTGCCCCAGCCGCCATCGGCGAGCTTCCCGCCGTAGTGGCCCGCCAGCCACACGCCCAGCGCCCCGATCGCCAGGAAGGCGACCAGGCTCATGACCAGCGGCACCAGGGCCAGCACCCCGGCGCGCGGGCAGGAGAAGAGCAGCCCGAAGCCGCGGAAGAGGAATCCGGCGCCGCGGAAGAACCGCGCGAAGCGAGACATGGGGGGCATCATAGCTCCTCCTCTGCCCACGGCAACTGCCTGGACGACCCAGGCCGCAGGCAGCCACAGATGGACACAGATAGACACAGATCCTGGGCACTCCAACGCAGAGGCCGCAGAGGAGCGCGGAGATCGCAGAGAAGCCGAGAAGCTTGCTGTGCGCCGCTCATCGCCGGGCGTGAACGTCCGGAATGATAGACGCATAGCAAACCGGACGCTGTGCGGCCTTGCGCCCAGCTTCGGGTCGAAAGTGCTGAAATTTCCCTCCGCGACCTCCGCGCTCCTCTGCGGCCTCTGCGTTGGAGTCGGGCCTGGCATCCGTGTTCATCTGTGTGCATCTGTGGCTGGATTTCGTCCGCGCTTGCATTTCGCCTCCTCCGGGTACAATTCCGGAGAGTCTCCGGGCGAGCTTCCCAGAACACAGCCGGTGCGTCCGCATCCGGGAGCCCTCGACCGGATCGCCGTGGAGGGTCCATGTCCAAGCCCCTGGTCGTCCAGAAGTTCGGCGGCACGTCGGTGGGCACCGCCGAGCGCATCCTGAAGTGCGCGCGGCGCACCGCCGACCTCGTCAATGCCGGCCACCGCGCGGTGGTGGTGGTCAGCGCCATGGGGCCGGCCACCGACGAGCTCATCGCGCTGGCCCGGCAGGTGAACCCCAAACCCCCGGAGCGCGAGCTCGACATGCTGCTCGCGACCGGCGAGCAGGTCTCGACCGCGCTCTTCACCATGGCCCTGGAGGGCCTGGGCGTGCCGGCGGCCGGCTTCACCGCCCACCAGGTGGGCATCCGCACCGACGGCGTCTTCACCAAGGCGCGGATCACCGGCATCGACGCCTCGCGGGTGAAGAAGGCCCTGGCCGACGGCAAGGCCTGCGTGGTGGCAGGCTTCCAGGGCGTGACCGAGGACCTGGACGTCACCACCCTCGGGCGCGGGGCCTCGAACATCACCGCCGTGGCCCTGGCCGCGGTGCTCGGGGCCGAGCGCTGCGAGATCCTCACCGACGTCGACGGCATCTACACCGCCGACCCGCGGGCCGTGCCGGCCGCGCGGCGGCTCGAGAGGATCTCCCACGAGGAGATCATGGAGCTGGCCAGCATGGGCGCGCAGGTCATGCAGACCCGCACCGTGGAGCTGGCCAAGAAACACAACGTCAGGCTGCTCGTGGCCGCGAGCTTCGGCACCGGCCCCGGGACCTTGATCTGCCAGGAGGAGCCCGAGATGGAGGACGTGGTAGTCAGCGGCCTGGTCCTGAATGACGACGAGGCCAAGGTCACCGTCCAGGCGGTGAAGGACGAGCCGGGCATGGCCTCGGTCATCTTCGAGGAGCTCAGCCTCCGGCACGTCAACGTGGACATGATCGTCCAGAACGTCTCCGGCGAGACCGGCCGCACGGACGTGACCTTCACGGTGGCCAAGACCGACTTGGACAAGGCCGTGGACTGCGCCAGGGACCTGGCCTCCCGGGGCATCGCCCGCGGCGTCGTCGCCGACGAGAAGATCGCCAAGCTCTCGGCCGTGGGCCTGGGCATGCGCACCCACGCGGGCGTCGCCGCGAAGATGTTCAAGGCGCTCGCCGCGGAGAAGATCAACATCCAGATGATCTCGACGAGCGAGATCAAGATCTCGGTGGTCGTCCCCGAGGCCGACGGGCAAAGGGCCTTGAAGGCGCTGCACCGGGCCTTCGGGCTCGATCAGGCGCCGGGCAGGAGCGGCGGCAAAGCCAAGGCCGACAGCAAGAGGATGAAGGCATGACGAAGCAGGGGCGCGGGGCGCGGGGCGCGGGGCGGGCCGCGCGTAACCAGGAACCAGGCACCAGGAACCAGGAACCGGGAGTTCTCATCTACGACACCACGCTCCGCGACGGCTCGCAGGGCGAGGGCGTGTCCATGAGCGTCGAGGACAAGCTGGACATCGCCGGCCAGCTCGACGACCTGGGGGTGGCCTGGATCGAGGGCGGCTGGCCGGGCTCGAACCCCAAGGACGTGGCCTTCTTCGAGCAGGGCCGCAAGCTCAAGCTCCGCGCGGCGAGGCTCGCGGCCTTCGGCTCCACCCGGCGTGCCGGGATCGGCGCCGCGGCAGACGCCAACCTGCGCGCCCTGGTGGCTGCCAAGACCCCGGTCGTGACCATCTTCGGCAAGACCTGGGACCTGCACGTCACCGACGCGCTCCGCACCACGCTCGACGAGAACCTCCGGATGATCGCCGATTCGGTGAAGTACCTGAAGTCCCGCTGCGGCGAGGTGATCTACGACGCCGAGCACTTCTTCGACGGCTACCGGGCGAACCCCGAATACGCCCTGAAGACCCTCGAGGCCGCCGCCGGAGCCGGCGCCGAGTGGCTGGTGCTCTGCGACACCAACGGCGGTTCGCTGCCCGCGTTCATCCACGAGGCCACCGCGACGGTCTCAGATCGGTTCGGCCTGCCCATCGGCATCCACGCCCACAACGACAGCGGGGTGGCCGCGGCCAACTCCATCGAGGCGGTCCGCGCCGGCGCGACCATGGTCCAGGGCACGATCAACGGCCTGGGCGAGCGCTGCGGCAACGCCGACCTGACCGCGGTCATCCCGGCGGTGGAGCTCAAGCTCGGCCAGCGCTGCCTGCCGGCCGGGAGCCTGCCCAAGATCACCGCGGTCAGCCGCTACGTCTGCGAGATCACCAACCAGAACCTGCGCGACAACCAGCCCTTCGTGGGCCGCTCGGCCTTCGCCCACAAGGGCGGAGTGCACGTCTCGGCGGTGCAGAGGAACTCCCGCACCTACGAGCACGTCAGCCCCGAGGCGGTCGGCAACGTCCGGCGGGTGCTGGTCTCGGAGCTCTCGGGGCGGAGCAACGTGCTGGCCCTGGCCGGCGGGCGCTACGACCTCGAGAAGAACCCGGCGAAGATGAAGGAGATCCTCGACCGGGTTCGCGAGCTGGAGAACGAGGGCTACCAGTTCGAGTCGGCCGAGGCCAGCTTCGATCTGGTGGTCCGCAAGGCCATGGGCGACTGGAGCCCGTTCTTCAAGCTGCACGGCTTCCGGATCTTCGCCGACCTCTCGACCGCCGGCTCGGGGATGGTCGAGGCCTCCATACAGCTGGAGGTCGATGGCCGGCGGGAGCATACCGCCGCGGAGGGCAACGGCCCGGTCAACGCCCTGGACGGCGCGCTCCGCAAGGCGCTTTTGCCCTTCTATCCGGCGCTCGCCGAGGTGGAGCTGGTCGACTACAAGGTCCGGGTGATCAACGCCAAGGCCGCGACCGCCGCCCGGGTGCGCGTGACCATCGAGAGCTCCGACCGCCACGAGCGCTGGCGCACCGTGGGCGTCAACGAGAACATCATTCAGGCCAGCTTCCAGGCGCTGGTCGACTCCATCGAGTACAAGCTGCTCCGGGAGCGCGACCGCGCGCGGAGACGCTGACGCGACGACACGGCGACGCGGGGACGCGGTGACGCGGGGACACGGGGACACGGGGACAGGGAGACGTGGAGCTGAGCTGACCCGACGGATAGGGCGGATCGGCACTCTCGTGAGTGCCCCCTGTCTCCCTGTCACCTTGTCGCCCTGTCCCCCTGTCCCCCTGTCACCCTGTCACCTTGTCACCTTGTCACCGCGTCACCGCGTCTCCGCGTCTCCGCGTCGCATCATCGGAGCGCACAGCACTGGACAATTCCCGGGCCGCTGCTATCCTAACACCGGTTGCGGACGGTGGCCGCCGCAGAGCGTCGGGAGTCTTCATGGGCAAGGCGAAGCGCAGGAAGGGTGAGGCGAAGCCCGCGGCGTCCGCGCCGAAGCCCGCTGCAGCGCCCGGCTCGGCTCCGGCCCGCCCCGGTCCGCTGGCCGCCATCCTCGACGGCGCCAGAGCGCTGGTCTTCGACCTCGAGGGCGTGCTGGTCTCCACCGACAAGCTCAAGTACGAGAGCTACCGCCGGGCGCTCGACCGCCTGGGCACGGACCTGTCCTTCAAGTTCTACAAGACGCTCATCGGCCTCTCGCGCATGGCCACCTGCCAGGCCATCGTCGACCACTGCCGGTTGAGGGTCTCGGCCAAGGAGCTCGCCGACCTTCGCGAGGCCGAGCAACCGGCGGTCTTCGCCGAGCGCGGCGTGGAGGTGGTGGCCGCCGCGCGCAAACTGCTGGCCGTGCTGCCCCGGGAACGCTTCAAGCTCGGGCTGGTCTCGAGCTCCACCCGCGACCGGGTGAGCCGGGCGCTGGAGGTCATGGACTTCGACTTCGACGCGGTGGTCTCGGGCGAGGGACTCCGTCCCAAACCGTCGCCCGACGTCTATCTGCAGTGCTTCAAGGAGCTGGGCGTCCGGGCCGCGGAGACGGTGATCTTCGAGGACTCGGAGAATGGCGTCGCCGCGGCGGTCGCGGCCGGCGCCTGCTGCGTGGCCGTCCCGGCGGAGGTGACCCAGGGTCAGGATTTCTCCGAGGCGGACCTGCGCATCGGCTCGCTCAACGAGGTCCGGGAGCTGCTGGTTTGAAGGACGCCGCGCGATACGGCGGCTACGGGGATTCCTGAGATGAGTTCCAGCGCGGCTGCGCGGGCGATGATCTTCGACGTCGACGGGGTGTTGGCCGACACTCCTCACGAGGAGAGCTGGCGTCTGGCCACGGAGGAGCTCTGCGCGCGGCCGGACTGGGCCGGGGCCATCTCGGCGAGCTCCTGGAAGCCGGGCGGCTTCACCCGCGAGCTCTACCTCGAGTTCTGCGCCGGCCGGGAGCGCCGCGACGCCGCGCGCTCGCTGCTGACCCACTTCGGCATCCCCGATCCGGAGGGGGCGCTGCGGGACCGATTCTTCGACGAAAAACAGCGCCGCTATGTCGAGATGCTCGAGCGCCGCGAGTTCCGGCCATACCCGGACGGGGTCGATCTCCTGAAGCGCGCCAAGGGGGCCGGCTGGAAGGTGGCCGCGGCGTCGAGCTCCCGGAACGCTTCGCAGATCCTCGAGGCCTTCGGGCTCCGCGAGCTCTTCGACGCGGATCTGAGCGCCAGCAGCCTGCCGGCCAAGCCCGCGCCCGACCTCTTCCTGGCCGCCGCCGCGGAATTGGGAGTCAGGCCCGGCCAGTGCTGCGTGGTGGAGGACTCCACCAGCGGCGTCCGGGCGGCCCGCGGCGGGCGTTTCATGTGTCTGGCCGTGGCGCGCTTCGACAACATGGGCGACCTCTGGGCCGCCGGGGCGAACCTCGTCACCGACAGCCTGGCCGACGTGACCGTCGAGGAGATCGATCTGATCGTCAGGGAGCTGAAGCTGTAGGCCAGGCGTATGGCGGCAACGCTCGACATGCAACGCGTCCCTCGACACGCGCAATGAATCGGTCGACCGTCAAGGACCAAGACGAGGCTCCCTGCTTTTCAGAAGCCGCCGCCGGCATTGATGTCGTGGAAGAGGATCCTCTGCTCTACCCGCCTGAATGCGACCAGGACGAACGTGTCAGCGCCTTGGCTCCCGCCAATGATCACCAGGCCGTCCGCCTCTTGCGACCGGTCCCAGGCATGCGACGCGCCCGCGAGTGCCGTCGCCAACTCCGCGTCGGTCAGAGGGCCGTTGTCCGGAGCCGCGTCCGCGCAGGCCGGCACACGCCGTCCCGCGTCCACGAAGAATGGCTCCCTGCGCACCTGCGCCAGCCGGCGCAACCCATCCGGGGTTCAGCAAGCCGCCAGGCGATCCTGGTCGCCGGCTTTCAGCGCCGCCAGCAGCGTGGCGAAGGACGTCCGGGGAGTTTCCAGGCCATCCTCGTCGATAGGCCTCTCCTTCGAAGCGACACCGCTGCCGGTCTCTCTCCGGCACCCCGCCACGATCACCGCCGTCCCCAGGAAGGCGAACCCCAGGCTCCCCAGCACCCACGTGTCGATCCGAGTCATGAGTTTCCTCCCAGCATCCACGACCGCCGGACGATGGCTATCTCCCTGCCGGAACCGGCACCCTGGCCTCCCGCTCGTAGCTCAGGTCGATCACCGACACCCAGTTGCTGCCGTTGTCGGCGACGCGCACCTGGCGGTCGGTCGCCGCCGTGACCGCGCGAATGAGCGCGAAGCCGATCTCCGGGTCGGGGACGGCGCTGTCCCTGCCCCGCGAGTCCATGTTTCCGTAGCTCCCGATGTAGCGCACGAGATTCCCGGCGGCGTCCAGCACCGCCACCCGGCAGGCCAGCTTGTCGGGCGCGAAGGTCCGGCCGTGAGGGTCGACGGCCAGACTCGTGCCGTAGCAGATGCAGGCCCGCTGAGGCACGAAGGGCGAGATGCCCACCCACATCCACTCGGCGCCGTGGAGCTCGGCGGAGTGCGGCTGGGTGATCCAGCAACCGTAGTCGGCGTCGATGCTCTTCGGGGCCGGCTTGAAGAGGTCTCCCGCGGTGCGCGGCTCCTTGTCCTTGGGGGCGCCCGGCCTGAAGAGGAATCCGCCGCCCTTGGGCCCGAACTTGACCACCGCGCCGTACCAGCCGGAGATGCTCTCCGGGACCTTGCCGCCGAAGGCCTTCTCCACGTCCTCGGGGACGAGCGCCCCGGCGGGGCGGGGCTTGTCGCCGACGTAGATGTTGCCGCGGACGTCGACGCCCAGCCCGTAGGTCCCGTGGGAGAGCACGATCTCGCCAGCCTTCCGGCCGGCGTCGTCGTAATGCTCGACCCCCGTGACCCACTCGTTGCGCTTGCCCAGGTTCCCCTGCTTGGCCTCGGGCACGTCCCAGCTGTAGCGGAAGTAGACGTGCCCGCGCCGGTCGACCATCGTGCCGCGCTGGGCGAACCAGGGCGCGCGAGGTTCGTGGCCGACCTTGAGCTCGTGGGTCTTCGCCTCCTCGAAGGGCAGCGGCGTCTTGTCCGGCGCCAGGCGCTGGAAGCTCGAGTCGGCCCGCTTCTTGTGGTACCAGACCCAGTCGGTCCACCTGTACATCCGCCCGTCGGCCCACAGGCCGGTTTTGGCGTCGAGCGGTCCGAAGCTGTAGAACGGGACGCCATCGTCAGTGAGCTGCTTCCAGTCGAAGACCTCCTGGTACTTCTGGTAGCTCGGGTCGTTGACGCCCCAGTTGTAGAGCGTGCGCGGGTCGTACGGCCCCTTGGTCTGGGGCTTCAGGTAGTTGGTGACCATCGGCTCGATGGCGGCGAGTCCGGTGCCGCGGCACTCCCAGCGGACGAGCGCCCCGGCCGCCGCCGGCCAGGCCTCGCCGGAGAGCGAGACCCAGACGACGGCGGGCTCCTTCGAGGCGTCCACCGCCAACCCGGTGACACAGGGCTTGCCCACGCCGCGCGGAGCCTTGATCTCCTCGGAGCCCAGCTGCTTGCCGTCGGCACCCAGGCGCACGAGCTTCATCCCCGCCGCCGGGAAGGTCCGCGCCCCGCCGGCCGAGGCACCGGCCGAGAGGACGCACGTCCCGCCGTCCGGGAGCGCCGCGACGAAGACCGGCGCCTTGACCTCGGCGGCGCGTAGGAACTTGCCCTCGCTCGAGAAGACCGCGGCGCGGTCGTTGCCGGCATCGGCGACCAGCAGGTCCCCGTCCTTGCCGACTGACAGGCCGATGGGGGCGCTCAGCAGTGCCTCGCTTTTGCCGGCCTTGTCGGGCTCGCCCACCAACGGCTTGGGCGGCGCGCTCCCGTCGGCCGGCAGCCGGTAGACGGCGTGGAGCGCGCGCGGCTCCTTGCCCACGGCCTCCACGCCGGTCAGATAGAGCCACTTGCCGTCGGGGCTCACCGCCACCGCGCGCGGGGCGATCTTCCCCTTGCCCTGGCCGAGCGCTTCCGCCGCCGCCGGCGCGGCCAGCGCGCCGGTCTTGGCGTCGAAGACCCGGACGCCCGAGGCGCCGAAGGGCACGGCCGCCAGGCTCGCGCCGCCGCCGGCCAGCGGCCAGATCGCCGGGGAGTCCTTGGGCCGGGCCACGGCCTCGCCCAAGAGCGGCACCCAGCGGCCATCGCCGCGGCGGAAGCCCTTGATGCCCGGGGACTTCTCCGGATCGAGGGTCGCCGGCGGCGGAAAGACCTGCCGGAGGTAGTTGCCATCACGGTCGACGACCAACAGCCGCGGCAGGTTGTCCGAGTTGCCGCCGAGGTTCACGACGGCGAAGCCGCCGCCCGGCGCGGAGGCCAGCCCCAGGATCGCCCCGGAGTTGAGAGGCTCGAAGTTCTCGATCCTCTTGAGCACGGGTTTGAGGCCCAGCCCGACGCGCACCGAGTAGCTGCCCGCCGGCACGTCCCTGCCCAGGTCGTCCTTCCGGTCCCAGACCAGCGACTGGGCCAGGCCCTTGGCCAGCGGCTCGGGGGCGTTGTCGCCGAGCACCCCCGCGGCCAGATGGCGCACCGTCTCGCCCTTGGCGTCGAGGATCTCGACGGCCACGTCCGTGGCGCGGTCGACGGCAAACTCGATCCTGAAACCGTTCTTCTCGGCCGCGACCTTCGGCTCGACGGTGAACTTGGCCGGCTCTTCTCCGGCAGCGGTGACACATGGCGCCATGCAGATGGTCGCCAGCAGCATGCTCGCAAACGCCCTCGACATGATCTTCTCCTTCACTTCGCTGACTCCTCCGGCCGGTAGCGCATCATGTGGGTGTGTCACTTGGCCATGGTGACGAGCACGTCGTGCTTGGGCGAGTAGGCCAGCGGGCCGCCCAGGTCGCAGCCAATGCCCGCGTCGCCTTTGAAGTTCACCTTGCTCCACCGGTTCTTCTCCACCGAGCAGGCCCAGGTCTGGTCGCCGCCCTCTTTAGCCGGGCACGTCCGCCTCGGTGTAGAGCGTCGTCTCCGGATCGATGAACACCCGCTCGCTTCGGCGGCTCCGGGAAAGTTACCGGCGCTGCTTGTCGCCGACGGCCTGGTTGGCCCTTCGCAGGGCGCTGATATCGTAGCAGAAGACCCCGTTTTCGGTGTCGCTGACCGGCCAGTTCACGTAGATCCGGTTGCCGTCGCGGGAGAAGCTGGCGTCCACGTGGAACTTGTGCTGCCAGATCCACTTCACCTGGCGGGTCTCGTCGAGCTGGTACTGCTTCCGCTTGCCGTCGGGCCCGACGTAATCCACCGCCAGGACCACCGGGTTCGAGTCGTAGTCGGATTCCCCCGCCACCCATCTCCGGTCCGGCGAGTAGCCGGGATGGCAGAGGTCCCGTTCCGACCGGGCCACGATGATCTTGGTGTCGCGCCTGCCCGGCTCGTAGAGCCGGCCTCCCCGGTAGATCCGACGGTCGTCCCACCACGCGGGATGGCTCCCCGCGTCGGGGAAGAAGCGGACCTCCGAGCCATCCGCCGCGAAGGTGAATCCGTATTCCGGACGCTCCAGCTTGACCCAGACGTGGGTTCCCGAGGGATTCCAATAGCGGTGCCAGATGCAGTTCGGGACCGTTCCCTTCATCTTGGCCTTCCAGGGCTCGAAGGCGGCAAGGTCCAGGATCTTGCGCTTGTCCCCGGTGAACGGGTCCACTGCCCAGACGTCCCCGTTCTCGTAGCTGCCGGCGAGGATCTTCCTGGTCTTCTCGTTGTAGTCCACCGGGCCGACCGTGCCGCAATCGATCCGCCGGACAACCGAGCCGTCGGCGAGGTTGCGCACGACGATGTCCCGGTCCTTCCCCCGGTGGACGAATTGCCCGTCGTTCAGCCAATGGATCATGGCGCCGGTGTGAGTGCTGCCGAAGGAGTCGTCCACCACCACCTGCTGTTCCGAGCCGTCGGTTTTGCAGGCCACGATCTGGGCCTTGCCTTTCAGCCCATCGGGCCAGCGGACATAGAGGATCCTGGTCCCCGAGGGGTTCTCCGCCGGCATGTTCCAGTGATACCCCTTGCGGGCCACCGGCCCCTGGGACAGTCTGACCTTCGGCACCTGGACGCTCTCCACAGCCGTTCCCTCCGCCGCCAAAACCATGCCGCACAAGACCGCGGCCGTAGCCGCGCGCATGGTAGTCACACTCCTCGCTCCCCGCTTTCTCGCCCGCCTGCTCATTTCTGGATCATTCCCGTGACGGTCGAGGTTGTTCATAGGCTTCCCTTTATGCCGGCCAGGGCCAGACCCAGACATAGCAGGGACAGCATGCAGATCGCGCTCGCGCGTTTCATGGCTTCTTTTCCTCGACTCGCTTGTAGCGGTAGGCCCACGTCTGGGTCTTCTGGAGATCGCCGCCGCCGTTAAGGATCACGGCGTTCTGGTCGGGGTCGTAGTAGCACTTGATCGCCCCCCGCGACTCCCAGGGAATCCCGCCTTCGGGCAGGAACGCATTCGTGCGTACATCGAAGGGATAAACGCGCACCGCACCGGCCTCGCGGGCGAACACCAGGGCGACCCCGCTGGCAGTGTCGAAGGCCAGACAGGCGTTGTTGCTCGAGAAGGCGCGGAACGGACCCCGTTTGGGGTGGGGCGTCTCGAGCTTCGGCCAGTTCTTGACTTCCAGGTCCGTCCAAGTGAGCGTTCCGTAGTCGAAGGCCTTGACCTGTCGCGTGTCGGTGTAGTTGCCGGAGAAGTAGAGCACGCGCTCGTTGACCGGGTCCCAACACCCCAGCGATTCTATGCCGCTGGCCGGAGTGCCCTTGGTCGGGCTGAACTTCCAGACGTTCTTTCCAGCATCATAGGCGAAGACCCCGCCCTTGCGCTGGACGATGACGTCGACCGACCAGTATAGGGTCCTCTTGTTCTTGGGATCGTACACGCAGGTTTCGGCCCGGGTGTGATTGGGCGTGTCGCCCTCTGGAGGGCAGGCCAGTTCCCAGGATCGTTTCTCCACGTCGAAAGTCCAGGGCAGGCACCGACGAGCATTCTTGATGGCATCCTCGCCGACGCCGTCGGCCCTGGCTTTCTCCAGCGCCGCGGCCTCCTTGCCGGGCCAGGCCAGCAGCCAGTCGGGCGTGCCGCCGCGCAGGCTGATCATCCTGTTCGCGTCGGTATCGAAACAGATCACTCCGTAGGTGTGGCCCACGCTTGGCGGGCGCGGCGGGCCCTCGACCGGGATGGACACCCCGAACTCGTTGAGCTTGAGGGCCTGCTTGCGAGGGTCCGTCTTGACCAGCTCCGTCCAGGTCGCCGTCGCGGCATCGAAGCTCCAGACGTCGTTCTGGGCGATGCTTCCCGGGTTGTGGCACGACCCATAGACCAGCCCGACCTTGTGGCGCGGGTCGTAGGGCATCCGCTGGCAGAAGCCGCGGCCCAGCGGCGTCGGCTCGTTGGTCCTGAGCTGCACGGCCTGCCCGTCGCCAAGAGCGGCGATCTGCGGATTGGGCGCCGGCTTCCCTGCGGCGTGTGCCTCGGCGGCGCGAGCGGACCCCAGGGTCGCGGCGCACAGCAGTATCGTGATGGCGATGTGTCTCACGGCTTTCTCCTCCTCTCAAGCCCCGGCGGCGACCCGAGTCGCCGCGCAGGATTTCCTGACCACCAGGCGCGCGGGGATCCGCACCCGCTCGGGGCCGCGCCGCTCGTCGCCCGCGGCGGCGGCCGCAAGCAGCCGGACGATCTCGGCGGCGAGCTTCTCGCGGGAGAACTCCACGGTGGTGAGCTCAGCAAGCGCGGCCGGCCCGTCGACCGACTCGTTGTCGAACCCGGTGACCGAGAGATCCTCCGGACAGTGCAGCCCGGCCCCGCGCGCGGCCTCGATGACGCCCAGGGCGAGGTCGTCGTTCGGACAGACCACCGCGCCGGGAATCTCGCCCGCGGCCTGAAGCCGCCTGAAGCCCTCTCGTCCGGCCTCGCGCGCGTCGGAGCCGCCCAGACCGGTCTGTATCCACTCCGGCCGCTCCGCCAGGCCGCGCTCCCTCAGGAACTCGGCGAAGGCCGCGGTGCGTTCGGAGCCTTCGGCCGGCGACGCGGAGACGAAGGCGAATCGCCGGTGCCCCAGGCTCCAGAGGTAGTCCATGGCCTGGCGCACGCCGTCGCGATTGTCGACGTCCACCTGGTCGCAGCGCGCGGCGAGTTCGTCGGACAGCAGCCAGCGGCCGGGGTGGCCCTCGAGGACGGCCGGGAGCCCGCGCCGGATCCAGGCTTCGAGTTCTGCCGAGCGCGCCCCCGAGGTCGCCGGCGCGACGACCAGCGCCCCCGCTCCGGCCGCGCGGAACCGGCGGATGCATCCGTCCTCCCCGTCGCCGGTGAGCCCGGATGCGCCGACGAGCAGCGCCCGCCCCGCGGCCGCGAGCCGCCCTTCGATGGCCGCGACCGATCGCGAGGCGGCGAGCGTCCGTCCGCCCAGGTCGCCGTAGACGAGCCCCACGGGCCGGGCGTCGACCTCGGCCGCCTCCCGCCTGGCGACCACGTAGCCCACGCCCGGAATGCAGTCGACCAGTCCGCGCTGCACCAGCCTGGAGAGCGCCGAGCGCACCGTCACCCGCCCCACGCGGTGGCGGCCGGCGAGTTGCCTCTCGGGAGGCAGCATCTGGCCGGTAGCCACCTCACCGCTGGCGATAGCCTCGGCCAGGGCGCTGGCCAGCGAGTCGGCCAGGCTGCGTCCGGCCGCCTTGGGGCGTCCGGCGGGGAGCAGGCGGGTCATGCTGGATTGGCGGCGTGGCATCTTCGCTTCTCCTCTGCAACCGGTCCCATACCGGTTCTTTACACCGTGCGAGGCGCATGGTTGTCGAGAAAATCGTCACATTAAGATCGTCGCAGCATTGCGCACAAAGAAGAGCCCCCGGCTCTCGAGGGCCGGGGGCTCGGAACGAAGCTGCCGGGCGGTTACTTCAGTGTCGGATCGTCAGCCCTGGGCGCCGGCCGGGTCGGAGGGGCGGCCGGGACGCCGGCGTCAGGCTCCATGCCCGTCGAGGCCGGGGCGGAGGAGGTCCTGCCGCCGGACAGGCCCGGAGCGTCAAAGGCGTAGATCTCGACGCGGCGGTTCTTGGCCTTCTCGTTGCTGATGGGGCGGAACTCACCGAAGCCGCGCAGGAAGGCGTTCTGGCCGTCGCAGACGCCGGCCTTCACGAGGTAGTCCGTCACTGCTGCGGCGCGCTTGCCGGAGAGTTCCCAGTTGGAGGCGTTGTTGCTCTTGGAGATCGGATCGCTGTCGGTGTGGCCGTCGACTACCATGATGAAGCCCGGCTTGGCCTTGAGTTGCTGGGCGACCTGGGAGAGCGCCGCCTTGCCGCTGTCGGTAAGCTCGGCCGAGCCGGAGCGGAAGTTTAGGCCGCCCAGGCGGATGCCGCCCTTCTCCAGGATGGTGACCTCGGTTCCGGAGATGGGCGCGAAGGTGCGCCCGCTGCCCTTCTCGGGCGCCGTTTCGAGCATGGACAGCTCCCTCATGAGCGCGTCCACGTCCACGTGCTTGGCCCGCAGCGCGGCCTGGAGCTTGGCGTTCTCCTCGGCCAGGCGCCGCGACTTGGCGGCCTCTTCCTCGTACTTGTACTTCATGTCCGCGTACTGGTTGCTGGGCACGCAGCCGGCGGCCAGCAGCAGCGCGCCGATCATGGTCAGGAATCCGAAACGCGACATCCCCATGTCCTCCTAATTCCCCTCCGCGGAAAGCGACAGGCGGTGGCCGTCGGCCGGGCTACTTGTTCTCGCCCCAGCCGGACAGCTTCTCGTACATGGTGTTGAGGTAGCCGGGCACGTAGGCCGAGTCGGTCGGGGCGACGCCCGAGCGATAGCCCTTGGCCACGATCACCCCGAAGACGCTCAGGGTGAAGAGACAGGCCGCGGCGGTCAGGCCGAGCACGACGGTCATGATCGGCGAGCCCTTGCGGACCTCGAAGGCCGCCGAGCGCCGGCGGCTGACCGAGCTCATCCGGCTCGAGAGCGGGCGGCGGCCGGAGCCGCTCTTGCGGGGCGCGGCCTCGACCTGGCCCTCTTCGGCCACGGTGATCTCGCCCGCCACCGTGCCGGCGTCCTCGACCACGGTCGCGGCCTCGCCGGCCGCCTGGGTCCCGGCCGCCTCTTCCTCGAGCGGCAGGACTTCGAGCTCCTTGTCGTCGAAGACCAGTTCCTCGGTGCCCTGCTCGGGGATGGCCACGGTGGGCGTGGCCGCCTCGCCGCCGCCGACCACGGTCTGGGCCGACTCGTCGACGACCAGGTCCTCGGGCATCTCGACGCTGATCTCCTGGCCGGCCGGGGCCGGACCGCCGGTGGCCGCCGGGATGATGATGGTCGGCTCGGTCTCGCGCTCCTTCTTGAGCCCGTCCAGGTCGGCGACCTTGAACTTCATCTCGCCGCCGGAGCGGAAGGCGCGCAGCGTGCCGCTGGTTACCAGGTTCTGCAGCTCGTCCTCGCTGAGCTGAAGCCGCCGCAACGCATCTTCGAAGCCGATCATCTCGTCAGCCATCGTCGTTCCTCCCTATGTCCGCGGCCCTATTTGGGCTGCGGAAGCTCCCTCTGCTTGCGGTACTGCTCCACCTGGGCCTTGACGTAGCCCCGGGTGGCGCCCGCGGCGCTCTCGATGGTACGGTCGCCGGACGAATCCAGGATCTCGAGGTCGTAGTCGAAGGCCCGGGCCGCGACCAGGCCCAGGTGCGACCCGTCCCAGTTGTAGACGCAGATGCGCTGCTTGGCGGTGTCGATGAGATAGATCAGTTCGGCGCGGCCGTTGCCGGCGTTCTGGACAGTCAGAGCGACCAACCCGTTGGTCCCGCCGCCGCCGCCGGCATGGGCCGCAGGCATCACGCCCCCGTCCCGAACCAGCACGGCCGTCAGCGCGACGGCCAGCGCCACCAGCAGCAGAGCCTCGAGCCACGTGGGGCGTCTCACGAACGACCTCCCAACGCTCTCGCAACACCGACACTTGCGGCCGCCCGGCCATCCGGACCGCCACAGATGGCGCGGATTATAGTCAGGCGTTCCCGGCGTGGCAAGGACTTTTCGAAGGCGGCAAAGGTGGCAGGTCGGCGGGAGCCAGAAGGCTCAACAGCCAACAGCCAACAGCCAACACTCTTGGATGGGACCGAGCAAAGACGGCGGAATGACAGGCCATTGGCCAGTCTCGACCTCGGCCGGCTCCTGTCACCACCTACATGTCTTCATTATTGTCTGTTGGTTGTTGGTTGCTGGTTGTTGGTTGCTGGTTGTTGGTTGCTGGTTGTTGGCTGTTGGTTGTTCCACGTCGTCCGCCGGGCGCCAGTGCCGCCCACCCGAAGGGCCGGCCGGTCCTCGGGGGCGATGAATTCCGTTTGACGCTGGCCCCGCCGACGCTACAATTCGCCGCCGATGGGAACATCCCGGCCGCGAGCCCTGTATCCGGCCGGTCAGCGAAATCACTTGTGAAGAGGGAGGCAGTGCCATGGCGGCGAAGGTCAAGGTAGGGATCAACGGTTTCGGCAGGATCGGGCGTCTGGTCTTCCGCGTGCTCATGGAGCGCAAGGACCAGTTCGAGGTCGTGGGCATCAACGACCTCTTCGACACCAACAGCATGGCCTACACGCTGAAGTTCGACTCGACCCACGGCCGCTACAAGGGCACGGTGGCCGGCGACGGCAGCAACCTGGTGGTCGATGGCAAGGCCATCCCGGTGACCGCCATCAAGAACCCGCAGGAGCTGCCCTGGGGCAAGCTCGGCGTGGATATCGCCGTCGAGTCCACCGGCGTCTTCACCAAGAAGGCCGACTGCGAGCTGCACCTCAAGGCCGGCGCCAAGAAGGTGCTGCTCTCCGCCCCGGCCAAGGACCCGGTCGACGCCACCGTCGTGCTGGGCGTCAACACCGAGGCCCTCAAGCCCGAGCACAAGGTCTTCTCCAACGCCAGCTGCACGACCAACTGCCTGGCCCCGGTCGCCAAGGTCCTCAACGACAGCTTCGGCGTCGAGTACGGCCTGATGACCACCTGTCACGCCTACACCAACGACCAGCGCGTGCTGGACATGGCGCACCCCAAGGAGCTGCGCCGCTCCCGGACCGCCGCGGTCAACATCATCCCGACCTCCACCGGCGCCGCCAAGGCCGTCGGCGAGGTCATCCCGACCCTCAAGGGCAAACTCCACGGCTTCGCCCTGCGCGTCCCGACCGTCGACGGCTCGGTGGTCGACCTGACCGCCATGGTCAAGAAGGACGTGACCGTCGAGGAAGTCAACGCCGCCATGAAGGCTGCGGCGGACGGCCCCATGAAGGGCATCCTCGAGTACAGCACCGACGATCTGGTCAGCTCCGACATCATCGGCACCAAGTCGAGCTCCATCTTCGACAGCAAGCTCACCACGGTCATGCAGAAGCGCATGGTCAAGGTGGTCAGCTGGTACGACAACGAGTGGGGCTACTCCAACCGGATGGTCGACCTGATGGCCCTGGCGGCCAAGATGCTCTAAGGGATCGACGGCCCCGCCGGGGGAAGTGCCTCGGCGGGGCCGGCTTTTTCGTCCCTTGGCCGGAACCGGGAAACGAAGGATGAGCCTGCTGGTCGCGCCGAGCCTGCTCGCGGCGGATGCGGCGAACCTCGCCGACGAGGTCCGCCGCGCCGAGGCGGCCGGTGCCGACGTGCTGCACCTGGACATCATGGACAACCACTTCGTGCCCAACCTCACCTTCGGACCGCACGTCTGCGCCGCGGTCAAGAAGGTGGCGCGGGTCCCGGTGGTCGCCCACCTGATGGTCGAGCGGCCCGAGAGCATGGTCGGGCCCTTCATCGACGCCGGCGCCGACGCGATCACCGTGCACGCCGAGGCCCCCGGGGACCCCCTGGGCGCCTTCGAGCGGGTGCTCGCCGCCGGCCGGCGCGCCGGGGTGGCCCTGAACCCGGACACCCCGCCCGAGGCCGGCGACCGTTTCTACGCGCGCGCCGGGCTGATTCTGGCCATGACCGTCTTCCCCGGCTTCGGCGGGCAGAAGTACATCCCGGCCGGCGCCGAGCGGTTCGCGGTCATCCGCAGCAAGGCCCGGGCCGACGCCTGGCTGGAGGTCGACGGCGGCATCAACGCGGAGACGGCGCGCCACGCGGTCGGCTGCGGTGCCAACTGCCTGGTGGCCGGCACGTACCTGTTCCGCGCCGGCGACTTCGCCGCCGCCGTGGAGAGCCTCCGCGCCGCAGAGAGGAGCACCTGAGATGGCCTTCGGCGGCTTGAAGCGCCTGGCCCTTCGCAACAAGAAGATCCTGCCCGACGGGGTCTTCATGAAGTGCGAAGGTTGCGGCGCGATGATCGTCATGAAGGAGACCGAGGAGCGCGGCGGCGTCTGCAAGGAGTGCAACCATCACTTCCGCATCAACGCCCGCCGGCGCATCGAGCTGACCCTCGACCCCGGCTCCTTCCAGGAGTTCTTCGCGGACCTCCAGTCCTGCGATCCGCTGAAGTTCAGCGGCAAGAAGCCCTACGCCGACCGCCTCAAGGACAGTCAGTCGCGCTCCGGGCTGCCCGAGGCCGCCGTCACCGGCCTGGGCAAGATCGAGGAGCGCGAGCTGGCCTTCGGGGTGACCGACTTCTTCTTCATGGGCGGCTCGATGGGCTCGGTGGTGGGCGAGAAGCTCACCCGGCTGTGCGAGCTGGCCCTCGAGCGGCGGCTGCCCTGCGCCGTGGTCTGCGGCTCGGGCGGCGGCGCGCGCATGGACGAGGGCATGTACTCGCTGATGCAGATGGCCAAGACCAGCGCGGCCATCGCGCGGCTGCGCGAGGCCTCTCTCCCCTACATCGTGGTGCTCACCAACTCGAGCTACGGCGGGACCATGGCCAGCTGGGCCTCGCTCGGCGACGTGATCCTGGCCGAGCCGCGGGCCATGCTCGGCTTCACCGGGCCGCGGGTCATCAAGGAGACCCTCAAGGTCGACCTGCCCCCCGGCTTCCAGGAGGCGGAGTTCATGCTCCGCCACGGGCTCATCGACATGATCGTCCCGCGGGGCAAGCTCCGCGAGACCCTGAGCCGGCTGCTGGTCTATCTGACGCCGGCGCGCGCCGGCAAGTAGGGCCATGAACCGCGTCGAAGAGATCGCCGCCAAGCGCGCCGCGCTGCGCGCCGCGCTCTCTTCGCTCGGTCTCGACGGGGCGGTGCTCTCCAGCCAGGCCATGTTCAGCTGGTACACGGCCGGCGGCGAGAACCGGGTGGTCACCGCCTCGGAAACGGGCGCCGCGACCATCGTGGCCACCGCCGAGGCCGATTACGTTCTGACCAGCAACATCGAGGCGCCGCGCGTGGCCGTCGAGGCCCTGCCCGGCAACTCGGGGATCAAGGTCCTCGAGTTCCCCTGGACCGAGGACGGCGAGCGCACCTCCGCGAAGCTCGCCGAGCTCGCGGCCGGCCGCAAGTTCGTCAGCGACACCGGCCAGTGGGGCTTCCCGGCTTTGCCCGAGGAGGTCCGGGCGCTGACCTACCGGCTCATGGAGCCGGAGGTCGAGCGCTACGAGGAGCTCGGCCGCGAGGCCAGCTACGCCATCGAGGGCGCGTGCCGCCGGGCCGAGCCGGGCATGACCGAGGAGGAGGTCGCCGCGGTCCTGGCCGAGGAGGCCTACGCCCGGGGGCTCATCCCCACGGTGGTGCTGGTGGCCTCCGACGAGCGCATCCAGAAGTACCGCCACCCGCTGCCGACCGAGAAGCGCATCACCGACCTGCTCATGGTCGTGCTCTGCGCCCGGCGCTGGGGGCTCATCGCCAGCCTCACCCGCATGGTCTACTTCGGCCGCAAGCTCCCCGAGGACCTGGCCCGCCGCCACCGCGCGGTGCAGGCCGTTGATTCGGCCTTCATCCTCAACACCCGCGACGGGCGCACGGTTGGGGAGGTCTTCGAGCGCGGACTGCAGTCCTACGACGCCAACGGCTACCGCGACGAATGGAAGCTCCACCACCAGGGCGGTCCGACCGGCTACCAGGGCCGGAGCTACCGCGGCCGCACCGGCGAGGCCCGCAGGGTGGTCGCGCCGCAGGCCTTCGCCTGGAACCCGTCGATCACCGGCACGAAGAGCGAGGACACCGTCCTGGCCCTGCCCGGCGGCGCGGCGCCGAAGCTGCTCACCTATCCGGTCGACTGGCCGACCACCCAGATCGAGTGGGGCGGCGAGTGGGTTCCGCGGGCGGACATTCTGCTGCTATAGGCGCGAACGGCCGGCATTCGGCTATCGGCTTTCGACTTTCGGAACAACGACACGAACCGGACCACATCGAGACAGCGAGACGATCAGGTGTGGCTGTGGTGATCCAGCGTTCTGTCGTTTCTGTTCCGATGGCCGAAAGCCGAAGGCCGAATGCCGGTAGGGGCACGGCATGCCGTGCCCCTACTTCGCGTACATCGGCAGGTAGCGGTAGTAGGTCTCCAGGCACAGCGCGCCCAGGGCGGTGGTGTGGACGCGGGCCTTGTCCGCCGCCTCGCTCTTACCTGCGCTCCAGGAGCCGTCGAGGTCCCGGGCCGACCCGTCCATGGGGCCGCCCTTGGACTGCTGGTTGACCAGGAGCGGCTTGAGCGCGTCGTTCCATCGGGTCCATGGCTCTCCTCCCATCTGGAACATGGCCAGGGTCGCGAAGTGCAGGTAGTGCATGTCGCCCGGAGACTGTTCCTTCGGCAGGTCGCGGCCGATGGCTTTGGCGGCTTTGAGGAGCACCGGCTCGGTGTTCGGGGTGCCCATAATCTGCCGGCCCCAGGCGCCGGCTGCGGTCATGGCCGCGGACGACGGCTTGCCGGGCGCGAACCGGCACAGCCCCTCGTCGTTGGTGGCGCTGTCGATGAAGGAGTAGGCGCCCTGGAAGCCGGTGCCCTCGACCTTGAGCCCGGCGATCTTGGCGCTCTTGAGCTGCATCACGTGCCAGACGGTGGTGGCCAGGTTGGGATCCTTGCGCGGCTCGCGCCCCCACCCAGAGAACTCCATCTGGCGCGCCTTGACGGAGCAGTCGACCGCTCTCTGGGCGGCCTTGCCGATCTCCGGGTCCCTGCCCATGCCATAGGCCTCGGCCAGGGCCAGTCCGGCGATGGCATGGTCGGCCCCGGAGCCGATGGAGCCGTCGTCCTTCTGCTGTCTGGCGATCCAGGCCAAGCCCCGCTTGACGTTGTCCTGGTACTGGCCGTTTTTCGCGGTATACCCGGCTCCGAGGAAGGCCAGGAGCGCTACCCCGGTGCAGCCGATCTTGTCGGCGGCGGGGCGCTCGCTCGCGTTCGAGACCATGGCCTCGAGAATCTTGACCGCGCGCTGGCTGACCTCCGGGTCGGCGCTCCTCGTGGCCCGCTCGACGAGCTCCCGGACGGACAGGCCCCTGGCGATGAGCGCCTTGGTGGCCTCCTCGCGGCGGTTGAAGTCGTTGTCGCCCAGCTGGCGGATGAGCCCGGCGGCTGCGGCCGCCTCCTCGGGCGAGAGCCTGCCGGTGGCGATCGGCGCGTCCACCGCGGCCACCTCGCCCTCCCAGGAGCCGTCGGCCTTCTGGTGGCGGGCCAGCCAGCGCAGGGCCGCCTCGACGGAGCTTTCCGTCGCCGCCGAGCCGCCGAATCGCCCGACGGCCTTCTTCCGGCCGCCGCCGTCGCGGTAGCCGAAGCAGCCGGCCAATCCTTCGCCGACGCCAATGGCGCCAACGATGCCCGGTGCTTCGGGAGCATTGGCGCCATTTCTGTCTACGGCATCCGCAGGCTCCCTGAAGATGTCCCGCTTCTTGGCGGGGTCGAACTCCGGGAGCTTGTCTCTGGCCAGGACTGTGCCGTGTTTCGGCGCCTTGCCCTCTACCCAGCCGACGACCACCTCCTTGCCGTCGAGCCTGGCGGCGAAGGAGAACCGCCATACCTTGGCCATCATGCAGGCCATCAGCACCTCCTGGACCGAAGCCCAGGGGGCGCGCTCGTCGGCGCTGATCCGCAGTCCCAGTTCGGAGAGCCCGTCGGGGCTTCCGTGCTTGGCGGCCTCGCCGGCGAGCAGTCTGCGAAGAGCCTCGTCGCGCCATTTGTCGTTCCGCTCGGCTGGCGCCCGGAACTCCACGGGCAGCTTGCGTTCGACGGCCACAGCGACGGTCTTGACCACCGCCCCAAGCGGAACGTCGCCGGCGGCGTCCACGACGATGCCTCTGGGCTTGGCATCGGTCAAGGCCTTGCCGAGCAGGGCGAAATCGGCCACGGCCTTGCCGTCGGCCTCGATGCGCATCTTGCCGTCGACCATGGTCAGCCTGACGACGTATTCAGCCTGTTCACCGGCTTCAATCCTGAGCGGCTCGGTTCCTTTAGGCAGGTTCACGCCCCGCCAGGGCTGGACCGCGCCCTGGCCCTCCGACCTAGCTCTGCCGGCCTTGTCGACGAGCACGCTCAGGCGCGAGATCTGCTTGCCCCGTCCGTTGATCGTCTCCGGTCCGGCGGCATCGGGCCCGGCCAGACCGGTGATGTCCGGCAGGACCAGCTTGCCGTCGTCCTTGGCTTGTTCTGGCTCAGCTCCACCCGCATAGCGGATGGGCAGGAGCAGTACAGCTACGACGATTGACAGCACTGCAATGGCGAGGGTCTTCATAGTCCGGCCTCCCTAATTCCTCCGCGGAGAGTCTATCCGGCAACTGCCAACCGGCAACTGCGGATAGCCGGCTCTCGGCATTCGGCTTTCGAAACAGAAACGACAGAACGCTGGCTCACCACAGAGTACACGGAGGACGCTGAGGACGACAACAAGGCTTCGTCGTCACAGCAGCAGCTTGTCGTCCTCCGTACTACTACCCTGCAACATGTCGAAATCCTCTGCGGTTCTGCCAGGCTTGGAAGAAGCCGTCGAACATGACTCGCGCCTCATCGGCGCTATTCCGGACAAGGTGCGCATCGCCTTCTTCAGAGCGGAACGTGGCATTCAGGGACTGCCCGGCCCGCGGCACAACGGGCAACTGGCGCGGTGCGCGGCAGCGGTGCAATCCTCGCCCGCCTTGTGCGCAACGAGCCGTGCGAGCCGGGAACCGTGCGCCACTGCCAGGAGAACGCACCTTGATTGACCGTGCTCCGTACTCTGTAGTGAGCCGAAGTTCTGTCTTTTCGGTTCCGAATGCCGCAAGCCGAATGCCGGCAGTCACCCCTTGAGCACCGCCAGCGGTCTGAGCCTCGCCACGACGCGCGCCAGGCCCGCGCCGGCGACCACCTCGACCACCGCGTCGATGTCCTTGTAGGCCTGGGGCGCCTCCTCGAGCGCGCCGGCGCGGCTGGCGGCCACGAGCTCGATGCCCTCCATCGCCCGGCGGAAGTCGTGCTCGGAGATGGCCCCGCCACGGCCGCGGCGGCCGGCGGCAGCGGTGCGGCTCATGACACGGCCGGCGCCGTGGTTGACGCTCCAGAGCGCCTCCTCGCCCGTCTCGACGCCGGCGAGCAGGTAGCTCGCCGTGCCCATCGAGCCGGGGATGAGCACCGGCTGGCCGGTCGCCGCGAGGCTTCCGCCGAGCCTTGAGCCCGGGAAGGCGCGCGTGGCGCCCTTCCGGTGCACCCAGAGGAGCCGGCCGCCGTGCTCCTCGCGCTTGGCCATGTTGTGGGGGACATCGTAGACGGACGGCATCGCGATCTCGCCGAAGAAGTGCCGGAAGTTCCGGCGCACCAGCGCCGCCATGATCTGGCGGTTGACGAAGGCGAAGTTCGCCGCCGCGTTCATGGCCCCTATGTAGTCGCGCCCGGCGCGGCTCGCAGCCTCGAGGCACGCCAACTCGCCCCTCGTTCCCCGCCCCTCGCCCCTGGCTGTCTTCATGAACTCCCCGCCCACCTGGTGCCCGAGCCCTCGGCTGCCCGAGTGGATCATGACCGCGATCTGCCCCTCGCGAATGCCCCAGGTCGCGGCCGTCCCGGCGTCGTCGACGCGCTCGACCACCTGGGCCTCGACGAAGTGGTTGCCGCCGCCGAGCGTGCCGAGCTGTTCGAGCCCGCGCTCGAAGGCCTGCTTCGAGACCGCCCGGAGCTCCCCCGGCATCGAGCCCGAGTCCTCGGTCAGCCCGGCGTCGGCGCGCTCCTCGTCCTCGCGCCGGCAGGACAACCAGCGGTCGGAGCCGCTCTTCACCTCGGGGAGCGCCGCGAGCCCCCTGGCGAGCACCGCCTCGAAGTCGCGCCGGGAGAGCTCCACGTTGCTCTTCCCCTCGCCGAGAGGGATGTCCCGGGCGATGCTGCGGGCCAGGTCCCGGAGCTTGCCCTCGAGGTCGGCGCGAGAGAGCGGCGTGGCGATGAGCCGCATCCCGCAGTTGACGTCGTAGCCGACCGCGGCCGGCACCACCGTGCTCTCGGTGGCCATCACGCAGCCGATGGGCACGCCGAAGCCGATGTGGATGTCGGGGGTGGCCAGCGCCCGGACGACCGTCGGCACCGAGGCCGCGGCGGCCAGCTGCCCGACGGCCTCGGCCTCGACCTTGAGGCGCTCCGAGGCGTAGACCGTCGCCGGCACGAGCATGGAGCCGGTGCGGGGGAGCTCCAGGCGCCATTGGTCGAGGCGTCGCAGCTGCATCGGGGAGATCCTTTCCTCAGCGCGGATAATAGGTAGGCCGACACCGACGGTCAAGTCCAGTGGCATCCTTGAAACCGACACAAGAGCGGCAACCATTCCTCCGCGCGTTGTGGGCGTGCCGTACCACATGGAACCGCATCTCGAGGCGTGCAACCTCAAGTACATGAGGGCTTTCGCGGCAGCTTGGCCTGATCAGGCAATTGTGCAGCAACCTGCTGCACAATTGCCTTGGTTCCACAACTGTATTACTGCCTCGCCACATCTCAAAATCTCTTCCAGAAGTTTTCGGGGCGGGGGCGCGATTCAACCCCGTCGGCCGCGGGCCGACGGGGTTGAATCGGCTTTCTCGTCGAAGGCCAGGCAAGGTGGCACGAAGGGGAACGGGACCCTGGCAAAGAAACGCTGGCGCGTTTCTTCACCAGGAGTGCCCCCGTCCCGAAAACTTCTTCGGTTCAGGCTTCGGCCTGAATGGGTTCTTCTGGAGCGAGTTCCGGACACGTCCGCCCGCCTCTGGTATGCCCGGTCTGCCATCCGGACGACAAGCCGAGCATCGGCCTGCTTCTGTGCCAGACCAAGAACAGGTTGGTAGCCGAGTACGTCCTGCGCGGTTTCCAGAAGCCCATCGGCGTCGCCGAGTGGGAGACAGAACTCGTCAAGCGGCTACCGGAGGAGTTGCCCGGCAGCCTGCCGACGGTGGAGCAGATCGAGAAGGAACTGGCTGAATCGTAGGTCCTACGAACGGCGAACCGCAGAACCGCAGAATCCCGAAGTCAGAATGTCGAAGGACTGGGAAGGCGCGGTAGGGGCGCAGCATGCTGCGCCCCTACTTCGACATTCGTTATTCGGCATTCGACATTCTGCGGTTCGCCGTTCGATCGCGAGGCGGGCATGTTAGGCCACGATCACCCCGCCCCCCGGCGTCCCCTCCAGGAACCGCTGCCAGCTGGGCTTGCCCCGGCCGGCCAGGCGCACGGTGACGCTCGAGGCCCAGCGCGGGCGGCGCGGGGCGCGCAAGAGCTCCATGCCGGCCTCCTCCGGGGTGCGGTCGCCCTTGCGGTCGTTGCAGCGGTTGCAGGCCGCGACCACGTTCTCCCAGACGGTCTGCCCGCCGCGGCTCCTGGGCATGACGTGGTCGAGGGTGAGGCTGGCGCCGTCGAGGTGCTTGCCGCAGTACTGGCAGTTGTGCTCGTCGCGCTCCAGGACGTTCCGGCGGCTGAGCTTCAGCCCCCGGGTGTGGCGCCCGTTGTAGCGGGTCAGCACGATGATCTCGGGCACGCGGAAGGCGCACGTCAGCGAGTGCAGGCAGTTGCCGTTGCCGCCGGCCGACTGGCGCAGCCAGTCCTCGAAGCTGTGGGTCGAAAAATGGTCGGGGTCGACCACGCAGGCGTGGCCCAGGGCCACCAGGCACACCGCGCGGCGCACGTTGGCAACATTGACCGCCAGCCAGGAACGGTTAAGTACCAGGACAGGCTCATCGAGCCGCGGCCGGCCGGTGCGCTTCGTCAACATCGCCATCAACCTCGACGGCCGATTATAAGTTGGCGGTCTGGGCCGTCAAGATGCGCGGGGGCGCCACGTGGCCTTCTCAAGAAGATGACTTCGCTGCGGAGAGGCCGAGACGCAGAGGCGAAATCGCCGTCCGCGGCCGGGACTCTCCTTTGCCAAGGACCATCCGCCGTTTTCCCAAGCCTGCTCTGCGACTCTGCGTCTCCGCGGTGAAACGGTCTCTGGAAATGGCCCCGGGGGGGCTACGGCGCCGGCTCCCGGCAGGCCTTGAGCAGCGCCGAGCGGATCCGGTTGGTCTCCTCGCGGCCGGCGATCTTGGCGCCGCCGGAGGTCACGTAGAAGCAGTCGGTGGCCACGCCGCCCTCGGTGGCGATCTTGGCGAAGGCGATGTCCGCCCCGGCGTCGGAGAGCGCCGCGCACAGGTCGTAGAGCAGCCCGACCCGGTCGGCGCAGCTGACGTCCACCACCGTGCAGTCGACGCTGACCGCGTTGTCGAAGGCCACCCGCGCCGGCACGTCGCGCCGGACCGGGAAGCCCGCCGAGCGGCGCGCGCGGGCCCGGGCCACGAGCGCGTCGAGGTCGGCGCGGCCGGAGAGCACTTCACGCATGGTCTCGGCCGCCGCGCGCCAGAACCCGTCCGAGCCGCCCGAGTCGGGCTCGCCGGCGTCGACCACGTCGAACTGGTCGATGATCACGCCGTCGGAGCGGGTGTAGGCCCGCGCGCCGAAGATGGAGGCGCCGGCGGCCAGGAACGCCCCGGCGATCTGGCTGAAGCGCCGCGGGCGGTCGGGCCCCAGCACCCAGAAGTGCACGTGGGCCGAGCGGCGGTGGAAGTCGACGGCCACCGGCTCGGCGGCGCCGCCGGGGCGCGAGCGCTCCGCGGCCATCTCCGCCAGCAGCCGGAGGTGCAGCGCGGCCTCCTCGGGCGAGACCTCGAGCAGGTAGCGCTCCGGGACGCTGGCCAGGTGGTCCTCCATGTCCGCGGGGCTCACCCCCTCCGGGAGCAGGCCGCGGAGCTCCTCGGCCAGGCGCCCGCGGCTGCGGGCCGGCCGCGCCGAGATCCGGGCACCGAGCCGGCTGTGCAGGGCGGCCAGTTGTTCGCCGCGCCAGGCGGGCGGCGGCGTGCGGCCGACCGACCACAGGTCCGCGTAGGTCACGAGATAGAGCGCGTCGAGGCGCTCGCCCTCGCCGACGCGCTCGGCCAGGTCCAGGAGCAGCTTCTCCTCGCTGGTCAGCCGCGAGCCGGCGGTGCTCCCGAGCACGGCGTGGTTCTCGACCAGGAAGATGGCCAGTCTGGCCTCGTCCTCGGCCAGCGCCAGCTGCTTGGCGATGCGCGGGAGCATGACCCCGGCGCGCTCCTCGTGGGCGGCGCCGGCCTTGGCCTTGCCCAGGTCGTGGAGCAGCGCGGCGAGCTTGACCACGTCCACGGCCGGGAGCTGGGCCGAAAGCGTCGCGGCGAGCTCCGGCACGCCCGGCGCCCCGCGCTCGGCGGCGTCGAGCGCCGCCACGGCCATCAGCGAGTGCTCGTCGACGGTGTACTCGTGGTACACGTCGGTGGTGATCAGCCCCTCGATCTCGGCGAACTCGGGCAGGTAGGCGCCCAGGAAGCCGCACTCGCGCATGGCCCCCAGGATCGGCGCGGTCCCGGCGCGGGTGCGGAGCACCTCCCGGAAGAGGCCGGCGGCCTCGCGGCTCTCGCGCAGGTCCTCGCCCACCGCGTAGAGGTTGTCGCGGACGCGCTTGAGGAACTCCTGGCTCAGCGCCAGGCGCGAGCGCGCCGCGGCGGCGAAGCCCTGCATCATGCGCAGCCCGCCGTCGCGGCCCTCGAAGAGGTCGGGCCGGGCGAGGTACAGCCGGCCTCCGATGCGGGTGAAGTCCCCGGCGACGCTCCGGCGGCGGTCGGCTGCCGACTTGCGGCGCCCGCCCAGGGCCGACTCCTCCTCGTACTCGGGCGCGGCGGCTTTGAGCGCCCGGTTCACGGTGCGCAGCGCCGCGAAGACGTCGCGCATCAGGAGGGCCGCCGCCCCCAGGTCCTCGCCGGGGCGGTAGCCGAGCGCGGCGGCCAGCCGCCCCTGGAGCTCATGGTCGAGCCGGTCGGCACGCGCGCCGGCCAGGCCGTGGGCCACGATCCGGCAGCCGGCCAGGAGCGCGGCGGCCTCGCGGGTCTCCTCCACGTCCTCCTCGGCGAGCAACCCCCGGTCGGCCTGGCCGGCGAGGCGCCGGGCCTCCTCCAGCCACTCGACGGCCAGGTAGTCGGCGAGCCCGCCGGGGTTCTCGACGAGGTCGGGCTCCGAGCGGCAGGGGCTGCCGCCCTCCCGGGCGTGGCGCGCGAGCGCCGCGGCCACCACCGCCTCCGAGCCGGGGCGGGCGAATTTCGGGAAGGCCGCCAGGGCCTCCTCGCGCAGCCGGGCGAAGAGCGCCCCGTCGCCGCGGACGAGCCGGGCGAAGAGCATCGCGGCCGCGTCCGGAGCGGAGCCGCCGGCGAGCTCCCTCTGGGCGTCCATCGTCCGCGCCGCCAGGCGGCATTCCAGCCCGGCGTCGGTCAGGAACATGGCCAGCTCGTCGAGCGCGTCGGCCGTTTCGCCGGAGGGTGCCTCGCTCGTGAGGAGCAGCCCCTCGATCGCACCGGCCGGCGCGGCCAGGCTGCGGCCCCACTCGCCCAGGGCCACCAGGGCCGAGCCAGCGCCCGCTCCGGCGACTGCCGCGGCGCCGCTCAGCCGGCCGACGAGCGCCGCGAGGAGCGCGTCGTAGGATCCGGACAGGTCGGCGGCGGCGGCCAGGCCCGCGCGCGGGTCGCGCCGGGCGGAATCGACGGCGCGCTCGCGCTCGGCGGCCAGCCACTCGCGGACGGCCACCAGGTCCGGCGTCCGGCCCGGTTCGGAGATGCCCGGGGGCAGGGGCGTGCGGGCTTCGTCGGTCATGGGGGAGATTTTACGGCTTCAGGCCGAGTATGCACGCGGATAAACCACGGCAACCGCAGAAGCACAGGCGCAGCAGCCTGCTCCGCAGAAACAGCCGCCTCGACCGGTGAGACCGGATGCTGCGCGGAATGGCGTTTTCCCGAGCCTTGCAGGACGGCCGAACCGGATTCGAGGCGGGCGGCGGGGAGCCTTTCTCCGGCTGCGTTTGTGTCCTTTACAGCCGCGGACGGGCTGCCTAGAATCTTCGCCGGACTATCCAGGGTGCGTAGTGTCACGGGGCCGTGCGGAGCGCGGCGCCGCGTTTGACTGCAGGGACGTCTGCGCTTACGGCCGTTCCGGTCCCGGGCGTGCGAATCGGCTTGATCTGGGAGAGCTTTCGATGAAGAGAAGTCTCGTCCGTCTGTTGGCCGTCGTCCTTCCGCTCACGCTGCCGGTCCTGTCCGGGCGCTCGGCGCGCGCCGGCGAGCCGGCCGCGGGGCTCGAGGCGGCCGTTTCCCAGGATGCCTTCCTCTTCGCGAAGGTGGCCGACTGGTCCAAGGCGCTTGCGGACCTCGAGTCCGCCGCTCCCGGCAGGATCGCCGGCGAGCAGGCCGTCAGGGACTTCCTGGCCGGGCCGCTGGCGTCCTGGGACAAGCTGGCCGCGGCGCTCGAGAAGCGGGGCGGCATCAAGCGCGAGGACGTCAGGAAGGCCTTCGGAGGGGAGCTGGCCGTCTTCATGCCCGGCCTGGCCAGGCATGCGAAGGCCGGGAAGTTCGATCCTCCGGCCTTCGCGCTGGTCCTGGCCGCCAGGGTCACCGACGCCGAGGCCGCCGGCCGGGTGACGCCGGCGCTCGAGGCGCTCCTCAAGAAGTCCTTCGAAGCCGACGGCAAGGCTTCCGCGGTCCTGCAGCTGGGAGCCGTCAAGGCCCTGCGCCTGGGGCCGGAGGAGGACGACCCCGACCAGCCCGGGCTCTTCCTCTTCCGCGCCGGTGAATACCAGGCGATGGCTTTCTCCAACAGCGAGGCCCTGATCAAGGCCGCGGCCGAAGGCCTCGCCGCCGGCCGGTGCGCCGCCCCGCTATCGGCCGCGCCGCACTTCCGGCAGTGCCGGTCCGCGCTGGGCGAGCGCGCCGACCTGTTCTGGTTCTTCAGCGTGAAGTCGCTCATGGATCAGGTCGCGACCCTGGTGCCCGAGAACGAGGGCGAGCAGTTCCGCGCCATCCTCGACGCCATGAAGCTGGCGTCCATGCCGGCCGTGGCCGGCGCGGTGGCGGTGGAGCCGCCGGGTTTGCGCTCCCGGACCTTCGTGGCCTGGAAGCCCGATCCGAAGGGCCTGGCCAGCCTGGGCGACGGCGAGCCGCTCGCCCCCGAGTTCCTCAGGGCCGTGCCGGCCGGAAGCCTCCTGATGCTTGCCGGGCGGTTCAAGTTCGACCGGGTCATCCCGCTCTTCCGGGAACTCGGCGAGGCGGTCGGCGCGGACTTCGACGGTGACGTGCTCGCCGCAGCCAACGGCGAGTTGGGTTTCGACGTGGACCGGGACCTGCTCTCGAAGCTCGGCAGCCAGGCCTGCCTGATGGTCCTGCCGCCGAAAATGGTCGGCGGCAACCCGTTGCTCGGCGAGGTCAACGGCCTGATGGCCGCCGTGGAGGTCAGGGACCCCGCGGCGGTGCGCGCGGTCGTGGCCAAGGTGGCCGGGCTGGTCAGGGAACATGCCGGAGACGACGGCGAAGAGGTGAACCTGGAGGACGTCGGCGCCGGGGACGGGGAGGCGCCCAAGCCTCCGCCGCCGGGCAAGGGCGACGCCGCCAAAGGGCCGGTCTCCGAGTTCGACTACAAGGGCGTGAAGGTGACCACCTTCGCGGTGCCCGGCGGGATGGTCTCGCCGGCCGTGGCCGTGACCGACAAGCTGCTGCTGATCACCCCCAACGTCGGGGCCATGAAGCGGCTGCTCTCGGGCCTGGTCGGCGCCGACGGCGCCGGCGCGGACGCCCTGGTCGACTCCGACGAGTTCAAGAAGGCCATGGTCGCGGCCAAACTGGACCCGGCCAAGGCCTCCGGCGTGAGCTACGTCGACAGCGTCGCCCTGGCCGGCGGGCTCCTGCCCAAGCTGGGCATGGCCAGCGGGCTCCTGACCACTTTCGGCGGCATGAGTTCCCGCCGCGCCGGAAGCGCCTCCAAGAACAACCTGCGCCAGATCGGCCTGGCCTGCCAGATGTGGGCCGAGGACAACGACGAGGCCTTCCCGGCGGGCATGCTCGAGTTGATTCCCGACTATGTCGCCGACAAGAAGCTGCTGCTCTGTCCGGGTTGCTCCAGGCACGCAGCCGATGGCGTGGACTACGCCTACGTCGCCGGCCTCAAGTCCTCCGACGAGGGCGGGACGGTCATGGCCTACGAGGTCGCCGCCGGGGCGGACGGCAAGGTCAACGTGCTGCACGTCGACTGCCACGTGGAGTCCATGAAGTCCGAGGAGCTCAGGAATCGTCTCGAGGCCCAGGCCGCGAAATTCAAGGAGGCCGGGCGCGAGGTGAAGCCCGTCGAGCCCAAGGGCGTGGAGCGTGTCGCCTCCGGCGCCGAAGAGGAGGAGAGCCTGGAGCAGCTCTTCGGCGGGCTGCTCGCCGTGATCGCCAAGTCGGCGGCCATGCCTCCCGTGGATGCCGTGAGCAAACATCTCTTCCCGGCCGTGGCCACGACCAGTTCCGTCGAGGGCGGCATCCTCGTCGACGGCTTCGGCCCGTTCGGCTTCGTGCCCCACATGGGCAGTCTGCTGGGCGGCGCCGGGTCCGGCGGGATGACCGCGCCGTGGTTGATGATGATGGGCATGCGTGCCGGGGCCGCCGCCCCCGCCATGGTGGACGACGTCGAAGTCGAGGATGACGGCCTCGGGGCGGACGACGGCGTCGCCGGAGACGACGGAGATGACGTAGACGATGGCGACGGCCTGGAGGCGCCGCCTCCTCCGCGGCTGGGGCCGATGCCCCCCGTGGGCGGCTGAGGCGGAGACTCCGCAGATGGCCCGGCCGCAGACTCTGGCGCTGCTGATCCTGTTGGCGGCGCTCTCCGCCGGTGCACAGGAACCGGCCGGCGAGCCCGCGCCTCCGAAGGAAGGCCAGCCCCCGGGCACAGTCCCGGTCCCGACCCCGGCCGGGGTCGGGACCACCGTCCCCGGCGGTCCGGACGCGCCGCCGGTCCATCCGCGCAAGGACGGCAGATACGAGGCCGGCGCCCGGAAGTTCCTGGAACTGGGCCTGCCGGATACGTCCAAATGCAGGCTGATCGCCATCACCGGCCCAGGATGGTCGCCCTCCGAGGGCGTCTGGCTGATCGAGGAGGACGCCACGACCGGCGCGCTCCGCGTCTGGACGTCGAACTTCACCGTGGTGACCGCGCCCAAGGCCGCGGCCGACCTGTCCCCCGGAGAGCAGGCCCGCTCCTACACCCGCTACCGGGAGGTCGACGTCAAGATACTCGCCGGCAAGTACGGGCGCGAGAAACTGGAGAACGTCAGGAGCCAGGCGGCCAACCGCTTCTTCTTCGCGGCGATGCTCTACGCCCGCGACCTGCCCGACGAGGCCGACGCGATGATCGAGCGGATCTTCAAGGCCCACGAGAAGGGCGAGGACTACGAGCGCAAGGAGCGCCCCGAGCTAGTCGCCGGCTTCTACGAGGAACTGGGCTCGAGGCTCTGGCGGGGCGTTCTCGAGGGCCTGGGGCGCGATTGCGACTGGAAGCGCGCCGCCGGCGAGGCGCGTAAGCTCGCCGGGCGCTTCCCGGCCTGGGACGGCTCGGCCCGGATCAAGGAACTGGCCGAAGCCATGGAGCGGACCGCCGCGCGCGGTCCGGACTACCTGCCCGAGGCGGCCAAAGACCTGCCGGAGGACATGAAGAAGCTGCTCCGGGAGCTCTCGGGCATGCCCGGCTCCTCCGGGCCGGCGGAGCCCTCCGTGGTGCGCGCCGGGGAGCGGGCCGGCCCGAAGCCTTCCGGGTCCGGGAACGCCTCCGCCCGGCTCGCGGCCATGGGCCTGGCGGCCTTCCCGGCGCTCCTGGCGGTCGTGGATGACGACACCTGCTGCCTGGCGGGCCTGCCCGGCGGAGGCGGCTCGGACATGAACATGATGATCGCGTCCCGCTGGCGGGGCTCCGACGAGCCTATGCCCGCCCCCAGGACCCGCGGGGAGCTCGCCAGGCAGATCATGCAGCACACCATGCCCCGGGGCGGATCGCGCGTGCACTACGGCGGCGACGAGGCGGCCAGACCCGACGCGGCGACGCTGCGCGCCTGGTACGACGAGCACAAGAGCCTCGGCGCCGAGAAGATGAATCTCATGTATCTGGCCGAGGGAGATCCCGGCCAGATGATGGTGGCGGTGCGCGCCCTCTACGCCGCGGACAAGACCAAGTACCGGGACGCCGTGCGGGATGCATTCATGGCCCTGGACGACTGGCAGCGGCTGAGCCTCCTCGACGAACTCGCCAGGCTCGATCGGGACCTGGCGGTGCCCATGATCCAGGAACTGGCCGCCGGTTCCGAGAAGTGGGAGGCCGACCAGGCGAAGAAGCTGCTGCGGCGCCTGAAGGTGAAGCCGCCCGAGACGCCGAGAGAGAGCAAGTCGAAGGAGCCCGCCGGGAACGCCCCCGGGGACGGGGACAAGGACGGGGACGGCGAGGACGGCGGCGAAGAGGCCGTGCCGGAGGCGCCGGCGCCGGCGCCGGAGAACGGGAGAACGCAATGAGCGACAGGGAGAACGCCGCAAAGACCCTCGAACGCGTGGCCGCGGGCTACGCCCGGCTCAAGGCCGAGATCGGCAAGGTCATCGTCGGCCAGGACGAGGTGGTCCGCGACATGCTCGTGGCCATGCTCTGCCGCGGCCACTGCCTCATCGTCGGCGTGCCGGGGCTGGCCAAGACGTTGCTCGTCAAGACCCTGGGGCAGGCCCTGGGCCTGAGCTTCCGGCGCATCCAGTTCACGCCGGACCTGATGCCCACGGACATCGTCGGCACCGACATCCTCCAGGAGGACGCCGAGACCGGCCGCCGGCGTTTCGAGTTCGTCAAGGGCCCGGTCTTCGCGAACCTCTTGCTCGCCGACGAGATCAACCGCACGCCCCCGAAGACCCAGGCGGCGCTGCTCGAGGCCATGCAGGAGCGCCAGGTCACCGCCGGCGGCCACACCCTGAAGCTCGAGGAGCCCTTCCTGGTCTTCGCCTCCCAGAACCCCATCGAGCACGAGGGCACCTATCCGCTGCCCGAGGCCCAGCTCGACCGCTTCTTCTTCTGTCTGCTCATCGACTATCCGGCGCTCGATCAGGAGCGCGACGTGGTGCTGCGCACCACCGCGCGCGGCGCGGCGAGCGTCTCGCAGGTCTTCTCCCGGGAGGAGATCCTGGAGCTCCAGGAGATGGTGCTCGACGTGCCCGTGCCGCCGCACGTGGTCGAGTATGTGCTCGGCCTGGTGCGCGCCACCCGCCCGAAGGACGCGGCGGCGACCGAGACGGCCAGGCGGTACGTCGAGTGGGGAGCGTCGCTCCGGGCCTCGCAGAACCTGGTGCTGGCCTCGAAGGCCCTGGCGATCCTCGCCGGCCGGCCGGCGCCGTCCTGCGAGGACGTGCGCACCGCCGCGCGCGCCGTGCTCCGCCACCGGGTGATCCCCAACTACAACGCCACCGGCGAGGGGATCGAGGTCGAGACCCTGATCGGCCGGATCCTCGAGGAAGTGGGCGAGCCGACGTATGCCTGAGGAGCGTCCCTCCGGGCCGCGTCCGGGCTTTTCGTTTTCCGGGGGCGGGGGCACCCGCGGTGAAGAAACACGCAGTGTTTCTTCACGCGGTCAGGATTCGTCGTTGTCCGGTGCGCGTGACGGCAACGGGAAGAACGAAATTCACGCCCGCCGGCCTGCGGCCGTCGGGTCTGAATTTGTGCCCCCGCCCCCGGAAAACGAAAAGCCCTCTTCCCCCCTCGGCCGCTACCTGAAGGTCGAGGACCTCCAGGGCCTGCGCAACTACCAGTTCGCCCCCGAGGCCCTGGTGGCCGGTTATCTGGCCGGCCGGCACCTGTCCAACCGGCGCGGTCAGTCGGTGGAGTTCAGCGACTACCGCGAGTACGCGCCCGGCGACGACATCCGCATGATCGACTGGAAGGTGCTGGGCCGTACCGACCGGCACTACGTGCGGCTCTTCGATACCGAGACGGACATGTTCGTCCACCTGGTGCTCGACTCGAGCGCCTCGATGGGCTTCGACGGTGGGGGCGGCGGGGCCGGTGCCGGTGCCGGCGGCGGCGAGCGCCCCGGGACCAGCAAGCTCGACTACGCCTCGTTCTTCACGGCGGCGCTCTCGCACCTCGTCGTCCGCCAGGGCGACCGGGTGTCGCTGACCACCTTCGACGCCGGGGTCCGCCGGCACATCCCGCCGGGCTCCACCGGCCGGCACCTGACCATGCTGATGCACGCGCTCGAGCACAACGAGCCCGGCAGCACCACGCGGGTGAGCGAGACGCTCGCGCGCTCGGCGGGGCTGCTCAAGCGCCGCGGCATACTGGTGCTGGTCTCCGACCTGCTCGACGAGCCGGCCGAGGTCTTCTCGGCGCTCAACCTCTACACCCATCGCGGCTTCGAGGTGATCATCTTTCACGTGCTCCACCCCGCGGAGATCGAGCTGCCCGGCCAGGGCTTCCTGCGCTTCCGGGACATGGAGACCGGGGAGGACCTGGCCACCGACTGCTCGGCGGTGCGGCGCTCCTACGCGGCGGCGCTCGACGGGCACGTTCGCACGGTGCGCTCGCTCGCCCGCCGGCAGAACGCCTATTACGTGCTCGCCCGGACCGACACGCACTACTTCAGCCTCTTCGACCGGTATCTGACCCGCCGGGGGGTGCTGTGAGCGCGCTGGCCTTCGCCAACCCCGCGCTGCTGCCGCTCTTGGCGCTGGCCGCCGGTCCGGTGGTGCTCCACATGGTCATGCGCCGCAGGCCCCGGCTCTTCGACTTCCCGACGCTGCGCTTCCTGCGCCGGGCGAGCACCGAGACGCGCCGGGCCCGCCGGCCGCGGGACATCGTGGTGCTGGTCCTGCGCACGCTCTTCATCCTGGCGCTGGCCGCGGCCTTCACCCGCCCGCAGGCCTTCGTGAGCCCCGAGTTGCTGCGCTCGGCCGGCGGGGCGCGCGACGCAGTGCTGGTCGTCGACCGGTCGCTGTCCATGGGCTTCAACGAAAGGGGCCTCTCCCGCTTCGCGGCCGCCTCGGCCCGCGCGCGGGAGGTGCTCGACTCGCTGCCGGCCGGCTCGCGCGCCGACGTGGTCTGGCTCGACGCCGGCTGCGAGCCGGTCTTCGGCGCGGTCTCCGAGAACCTTCCGGCCCTGCGCGCGGAACTCGCCGGGGCCGAGCCGGGCTTCTCGGCGGCCGCGCCGGCCGCGGCGCTGGCCCGGGCGGCGGCCATCCTCGAGAGGTCCGCGGCGGCCGGGGCCTCCGGCGGGAGCGGCCTCCCGCGGCCGCGCGAGATCTACGTGATCAGCGACTTCCAGGCCTCGAACTGGGACGGCGTCGACCAGCGCGAGGCGGCCGGCGGGGCGCGCGTCTTCGACGTGCTCATCGGCGAGGACCCCCGGCCGGCCAACGTCGACGTGGCCCGCCTGGCGGCCTCTCCCGAGCGGCCGGTGGCCGGCGAGCGCTGCACCGTCACCGCCGAGGTGGCCAACCGCTCGGCGGCCGCGGTCGAGCGCAGCGTGGTCCTGGAGATTGGCGAGAGCCGCCAGGAGCGCCGGCTGACGCTCCCCGCCGGCTCGCGCGCCACCGCGGAGTTCGAGATCGTCCCGCGCGAGAGCGGCCGGCTCGAACTCTCCGCGGTGATCGGCGAGGACGCGCTGCCGGCCGACAACCGCCGCTTCCTGGTGTTGCAGGTCTCCGCGGCGGTGAGCGTGGGACTGGTGGCCGCCTCCGGCGCCGCGCCGGTCGGCGGCAGGGACGGGGGCGCGCCCGACGGCGAACGATTCCTGCGGGCTGCGCTCGAGGCCCCGCCGACCTTCGTCTCCGTCCACAGCCTCCCGGCCGCGGACTGGGCGGGGCGCTCCGCCGAGCCGGCCGAGTCAATCTTCCTTTGCGGCTGGCCCGGCGCGGACGCGGCCGGCTTCGCGGGCGCGGCTTCGCTGCTGGCCGCCGGGAAGACTCTGGTCTGGGTGCTCCCCGAACAGGGCGAGGCCCGCCTCGCCCCGGACGCCCTGCCCGGCTTCCGCGCGGAGATCGGTCCGGTCGTGACCGGCGGGGAGGGCGCTCCCGGACGGCTGCGGCCGGCGGCGACCGACGACCCCCTGCTCGCGATCTTCCGGGGTGGCGATGCCGGGGACCTCTCGTCGGTGGCCTTCCGGCGCCATCGGCGGCTCTCGGTCGAGGGCGGCCGGACGGTGCTGGCCTACGACGACGGCTCGGCCGCCCTGGTGCGCGCGGAGCACCCCAAGGGCGGGACGCTCTTCATTTGGAACCTGCCGCTGTCGGCGGCCGGCGGGGACCTGGCCGGCTCGAACTTCCTGCTGCCCCTGGTTCGGGAGATCGTCCGCCAGAACCGCGGCGCGGCCGCGCCGCTTTCGGTCCTGGCCGGGACGCCGGCGTCCATCGCGGTGCCGCTCTCGGCCGATCCCGCGGGCTTGAGGATCGAGGCGCCCGGTGGCGCCGCCGCGCCCTTCCGCATCGTTCCGGGCGCGGCGTCCGCGCGGCTGGAGGTCGACCGCGTGGAGCGGCCGGGCATCTGCCGCGTTCGCGACGGCGCCCGGGAGATCGCCGCGCTGGCCGTCAACGTCCCGGAGTCGGAGAGCGACCTCCGGCAGCTCTCCGGCGAGGCGCTCGAGAAGGCCGGAGCGCTGGCCGTCGGCGCCGAGGAGTCGGTGCGGGGTCTGCGCGAGGGCACGCCGCTGTGGCCCGCGCTCCTGGCGCTGGCGCTCCTGGCCCTGGCGGCCGAGAACCTGGTGCTGGGGCTGTGGAAGACGGAGAACTGACGTGAGCCGCGAAAAGCCGGACCGCTTCACCGCCGAGGCGCAGAGACGCGGAGGTGGAGCGATGAGAAGGTTGGGGGCCGGGACCGACGTCGTTCACAGGGCCCGAGGCCGGCTCGCGCTGCATCACTGCGTCTCTCGGGTGATCGGGGCGGCAGAATGACCGGTCTGGTCTGCGAGCCGCTCCTGCCGCTGCGCTACGTCGCGCTCCTGGCCGTCGCGGCCGCGCCGCTGGCGGTCTGGTGCGGCTGGCGCTCGAGCGCCGCGGCCCCGCGCGGCCGGCGCGTGCTGCTCGCCGCGTTGCGGGCCGTCGCCGGGCTCGCCGCCGTCGCGCTCCTGGCCAATCCCGGCCGGATGGTCCGCGGCTCGGGCGGGGACGGCCGGCCGGTCGTCGCCGTGCTCGTCGACGCCTCGGCCTCCATGGCCACGTCAGACGCCGGCGGCCGCACGCGGCTCGAGGCCGCGGTCGAGGCCGCCGGTAGGTTCGCCGGGAAGATGCCGGCCGACTGCGACGTGCGCTTTCTGGCCTTCGACCGCCAGGTCCGGGCCTTCGACCCCGCCGGGGGCGAGGCTTTGCGGCCGTCCGGGCCGGAGGCGGCCACGGACCTGGCCGCCGCGGTGGACGGGGCGCTCGACCGCTTCGGCCGGCCGCTCGAGGCCGCGGCCATCTTCTCGGACTGCATCCAGGCCGCCGGAGCCGACCCGTTGGCCGCGGCCCGGCGCGCGCGCGCGGCGCGGGTGGCGCTGCTCCCCGTGGTCTTCGGCGGGCGCGTCGAGCCTCCGGACGTGGCGGTGAGCGCGCCGGGCGGGCGCCGGATGGCCTTCGTCGGCCAGCAACTGCGCATCGACGCGGAGGTCGCGGCCCGCAACACCCGGCCGCTCTCGCTGGGCGTCGAGCTCCTCCAGGACGGCCGCGTCCTCGACCGCAGGGAGGTCCAGCTCGAGGCCGGTACGGTCCGCCGGGTGAGCTTCGACCGGAAGGCGCTCAAGCCCGGCTTCGGCGCCTACCAGGTGCGGGTGGCGACCTTCCCCGGCGAGCTCGATCTGGCCAACAACTCCTGCACGGTCGGGGCGGTGGTCATCGACGCGAAGATGCGCGTGCTCTTCATCGAGGGCAACCCGTCCTGGGACAGCAAGTTCCTGGTCCAGGCGCTGCGCGCCGACCCGCACGTGGAACTGCGCTCCATCCAGCGGCTGGCCGAGGGCCGCTTCTTCTGCGTCGAGTCGGCATCCGGGAAGTACTACGGCGGCGGCGAGCAGACCGCCTTCCCGGCGACGCGCGCGGCGCTCGACGCCTACGACGTGGTCATCCTCGGCCGGAACGTCGAGTACTTCATCACCCCGGAGCAGGCCACGCTGCTCAGGGACTTCGTGGCTGCGCGCGGCGGTGGACTGATCCTCGCCCGCGGGCGCGCCTGCGCCACGGACATGCCGGAGTTCGCCGAGCTCGAGCCCGTGGTCTGGGCCCGGCCGGCGAGCGGCGAGGGGCGTCTGGCGCCCACCGAGCTGGGGGCGCCCATGCCATTCTTCCACCCGGCCTCGGGCGGCGACATGGCCGAGCTCTCCGGCCGCCTTCCCCCCATCATCCTCGGGCAGGAGGTGGAGAGGGTGAAGCCGTTCTGCCGCGTGCTGGCCAGGACGAGCCCGGCGGTCGCGGCGCCGGTTGCGGATACGCCCGGGGCCGCGCCCGCATCGGGGCCGGCGGCGTCCCCCGCGCCTCCCGCGCCTCCCGCAGCCCCCTCGACACCCTCGACCCCCGCGGCCGAGGCGGCCACTCCGGCCATCGTGACCCGCCGCTTCGGCATGGGCACAGTCTGCCTGGTCAACGCCGAGGGGCTCTGGCGCTGGGCCTTCCTGCCGCCGGCGAAGAAGGACCTGGCCGAGGTCTACCCGCATTTCTGGGGGCAGCTCCTGCGCTGGGTGGCCGGCAACGGCGACTTCCTGCCCGGGCAGGACTTCTCCTTCGCGAGCTCGAGCGCGGCGGTCGCCCCGGGCCAGCCCTTCCGGTTCGCGATTGCCGTGCGGCGCGAGAAGCTCGAGGGCTACCGTCCGGAGATCGTGGTCCGTCGCGGAGCCGAGGACGTCGTGCGGCTCTCGCCCGGCGCTTCCCCGGGGGAGGCGGCCATGTGGAGCGCGGCCTGTGCGCTCGAGGCGCCCGGCGAGTACCGGGCGGTCCTGGTCAACAACGCCGGAGAGCCCGCGACCATGGAGCTGCCGCTGACCGTCACCGCGCGCCGCGGGGAGACCGACGAGCTCTCGGCCGACCGTGCGCTGGCCGTCCGTCTGGCGGCCATGTCCGACGGCGCCGCGGGCGACGTCGGGGCCGCGACGGCCTTCGTCGGCCGGCGCCTGTCCGGGCGCGCCGCGCGCTCGGACGAGGAGCGCCGCTTCCGGCCGCTGTGGGACCGTGCGGCGGTGCTGCTCTTCATCGCCCTGGCCATCGGCGCGGAGTGGGCCGTGCGCCGGAGGGGAGGACTCCTGTGAGATCGGCGCTGCGCCCCTTCAGACTGCGCCTGCTCGTCTCCCATTCGGGGACCTCTCTGGCGCTCGCCCTGGCCGCGGCCTCGGGCGGCGCGGCGCTGCTCGTGGCCGTCGACGCCCTCCTGGCCCTGCCGCTTGCCGCGCGGCTCGCCCTGGCGGCGCTCTTCGCCCTCGGCGTGCTCGGGCTGGCTCTCGCCGGGCCCTGGCGGGCGCTCCGGACCAGCGACGACCGGGTCGCGTGGCTCGCCGACCGCGGCGCCGGGCGGCGCGACCACGGGCTGCTCTCGGCGCTGCAGCTCTCGCGCCTGAAGCCCGCCGACGAGCTTCAGGCCGGGCTCATCGCCGTGCAGGTGGCCTCGGCCCGCGAGGCCGCCCGCGGAGTCGACCCGGCGGTCGTGGTCCCCGCGGCGGCCGCGCGCCGCTCGCGGCGGATCCTGCTCTGGACGCTGCTCGCCGCGCTCGGCTTCTTCGGGCTATTCGTGCCGGTGGCGGAGGCGGTGATCCCCCGCTACCTGGACCCCTTCGGCGACCACCCGCCGTACTCGCGGCTGGGGTTCGCCCTGGAGCCCGCGGAGCTCCGGGTGGACTACGGCGGCTCGGCCGCGCTCTCGGCCCGGGTGACCGGCGGCGACCCCGGAGTGGTGGCGCTGGTCACCGCCGACGACGGCGGCCGGCAGCGGACGGTCTGCTTCCGCGGCGAGGACGGCCGCTACTCCCAGAAGGTCGAGAACCTGACCAAGCCGTTGGTCTTCTGGTTCGAGGCCGGCTCGCGGGCGCGCAGCCGCCGGGGCCGGCTGACGCTCGCGCTCACGCCGCGGCTCACCGGGCTCGAGGCCACCGTCCGCGCCCCGGCCTACGCCCGCCTGGCTCCCCGGACCGTCAACGTCGGGGCCGAACCGCTGCGGATGCTTCCCGGCAGCGAAATCGAGCTCCTGGCCCGCTCCAACCGTCCGCTGGAGGGCGGGGTCCTGCGACTGGTTTCGGCCGGGGGCGCGGAGCTCGGCTCCTGGCGGGGCGTGCCCGCCGGAAAGCCCGGCGAATGCGCGGTGCGCTTCCGCTGGCCGGTTTCTCGCGGCGGGGAGCTGGAGCTGCGGCTGCGGGACGTCGACGGCGTCGAGGGCGCCCCGGTGCGGCTCGGCCAGGAACTCCTCCCCGACCGTCCTCCGGAGGTGACCGTTTCGGAGCCGCCGCCGGTGTGCCTGGCGACCCCGGATAGCGTCATCCGGCTCGCCGCCGCGGCCGCCGACGATTACGGCGTCGCCCGGCTGGGCCTGATCCGCGGGCTCAAGGGTTTCCGCGACCGCGAGCGCGAGCTCGCCGCCCCGCCCGAGCGCCCCCGGCAGATCGATCACAACGGGGCTTTCGATTTCGCCAACCTGGGGGTGGTGCCCGGCGACGAGGTGGAGTTCTACCTCGAGGCCCAGGACGCCAACCCATCCGGCGCGGGCGTGGGCTCCTCGGCCGTCGGCCGCATCGTGATCATCTCGAAGGAGCAGTACCTGGAAATCGCCCGCTCCAAGGCCCGCCTGGAGGACTTCCGGGAGCGCTACCGGGCGGTGGCCGACGAGATGCGCCGGCTCGCCGAGGGCGCCGAGGAGGCCAGGCAGATGATGCGCCAGGGCCGCGACAAGGAGGCCGAGGCCAGGCTGGGCGAGCTCCAGGGCTCGGCCCGGGGCCTTTCCGCCTACCTGGCGGCCCAGTGCGCGGCCCTGCCGCTCTACGAGATCGAGAAGGACTACCAGCGGGAGCTCGAGGTCCTGCGCAAGGAGACCGACGAGGCCGCCGCCAAGCTCACCCCCGAGGACCTGGAGGAGGCCGTCAAGATGCTGAAGGGCGGACAGGAGGAGTACGCCCCGATGCTCGAGGGCGTCGAGCTCCTGGCCGAGGCCGCCGAGGTCATGGCCCTCCAGGGCGAGTTCGTGCGCCTCTATCACCTGCAGAAAGAGCTGGCCGGCCGGCTGCGCCGCTTCGAGGAGCGCCCGACGCTGGTCGCCGCCGAGCGCGCCACCATGGAGGCCCTCTCCGGCGAGCAGGCCGCGGTGCAGCGCGACCTGGAGCGCTTCATGAAGGACCTGCGCGAGAAGGCCGGCAAGCTCCCCGAGGAACTCGCCAAGCTGAAGCAGAACGCCCTGGCCTTCGGCGACGAGGTCGAGAAGGCCGGGATCACCCCGGACATGGAGGCGGCCGCGAAGTACGCCCGCGCCCTGGCCGGTGCCGAGGCGGCTGGCCGGGCGCAGCTTGCCGCCGAGAAGATGGAGAAGCTCGTCGCCAAGTGCGACGGCGTTCCCCAGAACGGCGGCGGCGGCTGGTGCCAGGGCTTCCGGCCCTCGGAGGGGGAGTCGCTCCGGCAGCTGCTGCAGGCCAGGGGACTGGGCCCGGGCATGAACCTGGGATCGAGGGGCTCGGGGGCCGCCGGCTCGTCCGGCTACTCCATGGGCTCGAACACGCTCGAGAACGTGCACGCTTACGGCCCGGGCACCACCGGCGACCTGCGCCGCGGCGGCGCCGGACAAGGCGGGGCCGGCCGCGGCGGAACCGAGCCGGTCCGGGTGGTCTCGAGTCCGACGGGACCGGCGGTCAGGCCGGGCGAGCCGCGCGGGTTCCGGTTCAACCCCGCGGCCGGCTTCCCGCGGCAGTACCGCAAGGAGCTCGTCGAGTACTTCAAGCTGCTCGGGCGGATGGAGAACGAGGAGGAGAAACCATGAGGGCCGACAGGGCCGGACGGATGAAGCCTTGGTGCGAAGGGCGCGCCCCGGTCCGAAGGGACCGCCGGGCGGTCTTTCCGGCGGTCAGGACGGCCCTGCTCTCGGCGTCGGTCCTCGTCCTGCTGTGCTGTCTGGCCTTCGCCAAGGAGGGCGTCATTCAGTGCGCCAACCTGGTCTACGCCGGCACCCAGACCTCCAAGTGCTTCAGCGACGAGTTCCTGCGGCTGGCCGAGGAGAAGAGCACGCTCCGCACCGAGCGGCGCTTCAAGCGCGTCAAGCTCGCCGACGAGGAGCTCTACGGCTTCCCCTTCGCGATCATGACCGGGGAGTCGGCCTTCACGCTCGGCCAGGCCGAGCGCGACAACCTCAAGGCCTACCTCGAGAACGGCGGCTTCCTGCTGGCCTCGGCCGGCTGCTCGAGCAAGGAGTGGGACGCCAGCTTCCGCCGGGAGCTCGCCCGGATCTTCCCGGACAAGCCGCTCAGGAAGCTGCCCATGGACCACGCCCTCTTCAAGACGGTCTTCGAAGTCAAGGGCCTGGAGCTCTCCCACGGCGGCCGGGCGCAGCTCGAGGGCCTGGAGATCGACGGCAAGATCGTGGCCATCTACTCCGCGGAGGGACTTAACGACACCGCCCACATGTCCGGCTGCTGTTGTTGCGGCGGCAACGAGATCCAGAACTCGGTGCAGGTCAACGTCAACATCCTGGCCTATGCGCTCCTGCACTAGACCCGCCGGCCTCGGCCTGCTCCTGTTCCTGGCGCTGGCCGCCGCGCCGGCGGAGGCCGACTCCGGCGAGGCCGAGTGGCACTCCAGGCCGGAGAAGGCCATGGCCCGGGCCGCGGCCGACGACCGGCCGGTGCTGGCCTTCTTCCACGCCACCTGGTGCGGCTGGTGCCGGCGCATGGAGCAGGACGTCTTCTCCGACGCGGCGGTGCGGCAGGCGCTGGGCTCGTTCGTGCTGCTCTCGGTGGACATCGACGACCAGCGGGCCTTCGCGCTCCGCTACGGGGTGCGGGGGGTGCCGCTGGTGGCCATCCTCACGCCCAAGGGACAGACGCTGGCCGAGCGCGGCGGCTACGTTCCCAAGGAGGAGTTCGCCGCCTTTCTGGGCGACGTCCTCAAGAGGCTGGGCGCCGCGCCGGACGCCGCCGGCCGGGAGAACGAGCAGCTGCTGGCGGTCCTGAAGAAGGACGATCTGGCCGAGGCCGACTGGCGCGTCATCCGCGAGGCGCTGGCTTCCGGCGAGCGCCGGCCGCTGGTCATGGCCGGGTTGCTCGCCCGCCGGCCCTTCCCCGCCGCGGAACTGGTGGGTGCGCTCGAGGACCCGCGCCTGGCGGTGCGCCTGGGGACCCTGGAGGCGCTCGAGGAGCTCAACGGCGACCGCTGCGATTACGATCCCTGGGCCGATCCGGCCGCTCGCGCCGCGGGCGTGGCCGCCTGGAAGGCCTGGGCCGGGCGCGTGGCCGGCTCCGGCAAGGTCGAGCGCGTCCAGGTGGCGCTGACCGCCGAGCGGGTCCGCAAATATCTCCGCGACCTGGTGGGCGCGGACCAGGAGCGCGCGGCCCGGGCCCGGTTCATGCTCGCCGGCGCCACCCGGGCGGCCATGCCGGTGATCGACGAGTTCGCCGCCTCCGGCGAACTGGACGCCTCCCGGCGCCTGAAGGTCAAGGAGGTGCGCTGGGCGATACTCACCCCGGCCGCCTGGCAGGCCCGGTCCCTCTCCTTCGCCCACGGGCTGGTCTACGGCACGCTCGACACCCGCACGGAGCTCGTCCGGCGGCTGGAGGGGCTGGGCGGTTCCGATGCCCTGGGGCTTCTCAAGGAGCTGCTCGCCGAGGACGAGCCGCTGGTGCGCGAGGCGGCCATCAAGGCCCTGCGCGTCGGCGGGGGCGCGGAAGGACTGGGCGTGCTGCTCGCCCTGGACGGCGAGCGCGACCCCAACGTGCGCACCGCGCTGCTCCAGAATCTCGGCGAGGCCGGCTCGGCGAGGGCCTTGCCGCTGCTGCTCAAGAGCCTGTCGGGCTCGGAGACCGAGACGGTCACGGCCATCGAGGCGCTGGCCAAGTGCCTGGGCAACGAGGCCGCCGCCAAGCGTTACGGCCGGTCCGTGTCGGCCGCGTTCCGCCCGCTCTTCTCCGACCGGCGCTGGCGGGTGCGCGCCGCCCTGGCCGAGGCGGCCGGCGCTCTCAAGCTGGAGGACCTCCTGAGCGAGGTCCGGGGCGGGCTCAAGGACCCGGACCCGTTCGTCCGCAAGCTGGCCGTCAAGGCCCTGGGCCGGATGAGCCGCAAGGAGTGCGTCGGGGAGCTCTTCGAGCTGTTCAAGGCGGACCACGAGTTCAAGCCGGTGGTGGCCGAGGCCTTCGGCAGCATGAGCCTGGCGAAGCTCCCCGAAGGCTTTTTGGAGGAATTGCTCAAGGCCCCGCCGGAGATCGTGGTGGCCACCGTGGACAAGCTGGACAGGAGCGAGGCTGCGTCGCAGGAGATCGTGCGCGTGCTGGCCGCCAACCGGGACGAGAGCATCGCCGTCGCCGCGCTTGGCTCGGTGCGCATGAACGGCCGGCAGGGCAACATGCCCGACCCAGCGGCCCTGGGGCTGGCCGTCGCGCGCTCCGCGCCGGATCAACCGGCCGCCGTGCGCCGCGCGGCCCTGAAGGCCATGGCCCGGGCGGCGGGGCAGAGACGCTACGAGCAGATGCGGGGCAGCGACGGTCCGCAGGTGGACCTCGAGCAGATCTCCGCGCTGATCGACTGCTTCAAGAAGTCGCCGGACGAGGCCGCCCCGGCGAGTCCCTGGCGGACCCTGGAGAAGTCCCTCGCCGGGCTTCTGGCGGACGCCGACGGCGAGGTCCGCGCGCGCGCCGCCCTGGGGCTGGCCTGGCTGGGCCGCGATGCGGGCCTCGCGGAACTGGCCGGCGGCGACGGCTGGCTGGTTCCCCCGCTCGACTACGAGGTTGCCGATGCCCTGGGCCAGGTCGCCGACCGCCGTGCGCTGTCGCTCCTGGCCAGGATCGGCTCCAAGGGCTCGGAGCGGGCCAGGGTCCAGGCGATCGAGACGCTCTCCTCGGCATCGATGGCCAGGACGCCCGGGTCGGTCGACGCCCTTTTCGATCTGCTGGTTTCCGGGGCGGTCAGCCCGGGCACGTTCATCGGCGGATTGGACTCGGACCTGGCCGAGGCGGCGGCCGGGAACAGGGCCCTGGGCCTGTCCGTCGCCCGGAGGCTCGACAGGCTCTCGGCGTCGGGGAAACCGGGAGTGAAGCGGGCGGCGCTGCTCCTGGCGGGAGGGTTCGCGGGCTGTCCCGACGTGGTCTCGGCGTTCCGCGAGCGGGCCGCGGCCATGCTCGAATCCGCCGATCCCGCGGAGCGCAAGACGGCCCTGGTCAGCCTCTGGCGCATGGACGTCGGGGCGGGGCTGGCCGCGGCGGCGCGGCGCGCCTCCGACCCGGTCGTGGACGTGCGCCTGGTGGCCGCCCGGATACTGAGCGCCGCGGCGGTGCCGGACCTGGCCGACTACGTGCGCGACGAATACGACGGGGAGGCCTACCGGGGCAGCCGCTCCTCGCGGCGCGGCGCGGCGGGTTCCGGGAGACTGGACGAGCCGGGCCGGGCGGCGCTGGCGCAGCTCTACGGCGATTCCAGCCGTCCGGTGCGGGTGGTGGCCGGTCTGGGGCTGCTCGCCTCCGGCCAGAACGTGGACTTCTCGGGGCTGGCCGCGGACCTCTCCTCGCGGCTGGCGGACGACTGGGACTGGGAGACCCGGCAGGCCTTCGAGGCCCGGCGCGGGCCCATTCCGGCGGCCTTTTACCAGTATCTCTCCGGTCTGCTGAGTCGGTCCGAGAGCTACTACCGCGACGACCTCAAGAAGCTTATCGCCCGCATTCCCGCCGCGGAGCGCGAGCGCCAGCGCCTCATGGCCCAGGCCGCCGCCCACGGTCCGGGTCGGCTGGCCGAGGAGCCGGCCGGTCCGACCGTCGAGCCCGAACCCGAGCCGGAGCAGGGGCCGTCCTCCGGTGCGCGCGGCCCGGGGCGCCACGCAGTGGCATTCTTCTTCGAAGACGGCTGCCGGAAGTGCGTGCGCGTCCGGCAGGAGCTGGAGCGCCTCAAGGCCGGCAGCTTCCCGGGGCTCGAAATCCGCGAGTACAACCTGGAGCAGTCGGGCTCCAAGGACCTGAACGAGGTCCTGTGCCGCCGCGCGATGGTCCCGGACAATCTGCACCTGGTGGGACCGGCGGTGTTCACCGCCAGGGGCGCGCTGGTCACGGACGACGCCCTGGACCGCGCTCGCCTGATCGAGCTGATCAAGGCCGCCGAAGGCCTGCCGGCTCCATGGGAAGAGGTGCGCGGCGAGGAGGTGGCTGCGGCGCGGCAGGCCATCGTCTCCCGGGTGGACCGCTTCACCCTGCCGGTGGTGCTCGGCGCCGGGCTGCTCGACGGCGTCAACCCTTGCGCCTTCACCACCATCCTGTTTCTGCTGAGCTACCTGACCTACCTGGGCCGCAGCCGCCGGGAGATACTGATCGCCGGCGTCTGCTTCACCGTCGCGGTGTTCGCCGCCTACCTGGCCATGGGCTTCGGGTTGCTGGCCGCGCTGGAGGGGCTGGCCAAGCTGCGCTGGCTGAACCTGGCCGTCGGCCTGGCCATCGGGGGGCTGGCCGTGCTCCTGGGGGCGGCCAGCGTTCGCGACGGGGTGCTGTGCCTGAAGGGCCGCTCCGCCGAGATGGGGCTGCGCCTGCCGGACTTCATCCACCGGCGCATCCACCAGGTGATCCGGGCCGGCGGCCGGTTCCGGAACATCGCGGTGGCGGCGGCGGTCATGGGACTGGCCATATCGGTGCTGGAGTTCGGATGCACCGGACAGGTCTATCTGCCGACCATCAAGATGGTGGTGGGATCGGAAGGAGGCCGGGGCGTCCGCGCGACCGGCTTCCTGCTGGCCTACAACGCGATGTTCATCCTGCCCCTGGTGGGCGTCTTCCTGCTGGCCTTCCTGGGCGTGTCCTCGGAGCGGCTGACCGGGCTCTTCAAGCGCCACCTGGCGGCCGTGAAGTTCGGCACCGCCGCGCTCTTCCTGGTGCTGGGCTGGTTCGTGATCCGGCAGTTCCTGGCGCCGTACCTGCCATGAGCGCGCCCTTGCGCCCGTTCTCGGCGGCGGGTATCATCCCGGGCTGCCGGAAGGACCGACTGGGCGACGCATTGCAGAGGGAGGTCATGATGGACGCCGTCAAGAAGCTGGCCGTATTGGGTCTGGGACTGCTCGACATCACCGAGGAGAAGGCGCGGGAACTGGCCGACGAACTGGTCAAGCGCGGCGAGGCCCGCAGCGAACAGCCGGGCAAGCTCGTCAAGGACATCATGGCCCGGGGCGAGGAGGTCAAGAAGACCGTCCAGGCCCACGTCGATCGGGCCGTGGAGAAGGCCATGGCCAAGGCTAACCTGGCCAGCGCCAGGGACCTGGCTGCCTTGGAGAAGCGCGTCGCCGAGCTCGAGAAGAAGCTCGCTTCGAAAGAGTAGCCCGGAAGGGCCGCGGAGAGCGCCGGCGCCGTGCGCGTTTTCGAGATAGTCCGCCACTATCGCAGCCTGAAGAGGCTCAAGGACATCGCCGTGGTCCTGAGCCGCCACGGCTTCGGCGAACTGGTCGAGCGCCTGCACCTGGGACGCTACGTGCCGGTGCTCAACAAGCTGGCCCGGGCCGGGCGCGGCGCCGACGGACTGGCCATCGCCGTGCCCACCCCCGAGCGGGTGGTGCACGCCTTCGAGGATCTGGGGCCCACCTTCGTCAAGTTCGGGCAGCTGCTGGCCACCCGGCCGGACCTGATCGGCGAACAGTACGTATCGGCGTTTTCCTCGCTGCAGGACCGGGTGGCGCCCTTCCCGAGCGCGGCCGCCCGGGCCATCGTCGAGGAGGAGTTGGGCCGCCCGGTCGGCGAGGTCTTCGCCCGATTCGAGGAGGATCCGGCCGCCTCGGGATCGCTCGCCCAGGTGCACTTCGCCGAGTTGCTCGACGGGCGGCGCGTGGCCGTCAAGATCAAGCGCCCCGACGCCGAGAAGCTCTTCCTCGCCGACCTCGACCTGCTGGGGCTGCTCGCCGATATGGCCGAGAAGCACCTGCCGGAGCTGGCCCGGTTCCATCCCCGGATGATCGTGGAGGAGTTCGGCCGCAACCTGCGGCGCGAGATCAACTTCACCACCGAGGCCGGGACCATGGTCAAGTTCGCCAAGATTCTCGGCCCGGACTCCCCGGTGCGCGTCCCCGAGGTCCACTGGGCGCTGTGCACCCCGAGCCTGCTGGTCATGGAGCGCTTCGACGGGCGGCGGCTATCGGACCTCCAGGGACTCAGGGCCGCCGGCACGGACACGAAGAAGCTGGCCGGGGACATCGGCGCGTGCTTCCTCAAACAGTTCTTCGAGCACGGCTTCTTCCACGCCGACCCGCATCCGGGCAACATTCTGGCGCTCGCCGACGGGCGGGTGGGCCTGCTCGATTTCGGCGCCGTGGGCCACATCTCCCCGGAGCTCAAGGGCCAGCTGGCCACCACGCTCATCGCCCTGGTCCGCGGGGACCTGGATCTGATCATCAGCGTCTACACGGACATGGGCATCTTCAGCGAGGGCGCCGACATCGGGGCTCTGCGCCTGGACCTGATCGAGTTCCTGGACCGCTACTACGGGCTGCCGGCCTCGAAGGTCGACATGGGCGCGGTGTTCTCCGACCTCCTGCGCGTGGCCCGGCGGCACGACGTGCAGTTGCCGCGCGACTTCGTGATGCTCGGGCGCTCCTTCGTGCTGATGAGCGGCCTGCTGCGCCAACTCGACCCCGAGGTCAACGTGGCCGAGGCGGTCCGGCCCTATGCCGAGAGGCTGCTCCTGCAGCGGCTCGACCCGCGCAATCTGATCAAGCGCGCCGGGGCCAACCTCTACTACATCGCGAGCTTCCTGCACTCGCTGCCCCGCGACCTGCGCATGCTCATGAAGAAGGCCCAGGCTGGAAGGCTGGCCCTGACTTTCCGGCACGAGGGGCTCGAGCACCTGACCAAGGAGCTCGACCGGGCCTCGAACCGGATCTCCTTCGCGCTGATCATAGCGGCCGTCATCGTGGGTTCATCGTTGATCATGGGCGCGCAGATCGGCCCGGTGGTATCGCTCGGCGGAGTCAACAAAGTCTCGATCCTGGGGCTGGCCGGGTACCTGTTTGCGGGCTTCATGGGGCTTGGGCTGGCTTGGTCCATCTATCGCTCGGGAAAGCTGTGAGGCAAGCGCTTCATTCGCGGATAACTTGAGGGGGTTCTTGGGTGTGGGATTTGCCCACACTGCCAGGCGATCGCAGACCGGTCGATTCTTGTCTGTATACGCCTGTCAGTTCGATGGTTGCGTGTCGTTCCGGGCGATCTGCATGCCGTGGCACCTGGCTTGCTTAAGAGCGGGCGAAGCTTTCCGGGGGCAGACAGGCAGGATGATGAGGAGAATGAAGATGATCAGCATGACGAGATGGGTGGCGGCGGGTCTGACGGTGGTGGTGGCAGGGTGGTGCTTCTCGGGCAGTGCGGACGCCAACGATCGGCGGGCCCGCGTCGACCGCCGCGAGAACGTCCGCGACGGCCGCGAGAACGGGCGGGACAGGCGCGAGGACGTCCGGGACCGCCGCGAGGACGTCCGCGACCGGGCCAACGGCAACAACGGCCCGCTCGATCGCGCCGAGGACGTTCGGGACCGGCGCGAGGACGTCCGGGATCGCCGTGAGGATGTCCGCGACCGCCGCGAGGACGTCCGCGACCGCCTCAACGCCCCGAGGACCCCGGCTGAGCGCGAGCAGGCCCGGGAGAACAGCGTCGACCGCCGCGAGAACCGCCAGGACAAGCGCATCGAGCACGGCATCGCCAAAGGCTACCTCACGCCCGACGAGGCCGCCAAGCTCCAGGCCCAGCAGGCCTCCATCGCCGCGATGGAGGAGTCCTTCAAGGGCGACGGCAAGCTCACTCCCAACGAGTTCAAGCAACTGCAGCAAGCCCTCGGCGAGGCCAGCCGCAGCATCTGGGCCGAGAAGCACGACTCCGAAGGCAATCAGATGCCGGTCTACCGCCTGGGCAAGGACGTGCGCGTCAACGACGACGTGGCCGGCAAGCTGGCCGACGGGACGCTGAGCAAGGAAGAGGCCCGGGCCTATGCCAAGGACTTCCACCAGATGCTGGCCCTGAAGCACCGGCTGGCCACGGCCGACCTCTCCGCGGCCGAGCGCGCCCGGCTGCAGGCGCAGTACAATGACCTGCTCAACCGGTACTTCTTCCTGGTCGAGTAGGCTTTGGTCCAGACTCCGCGACAGGGTCCAAACGGCGGCGGGCGCCTCGAGGTGGGGGCGCCCGCCGCGCTGTTGTCCGGACAGTCCGGGCGCTCTACTTGATTTCCTCGCGTTCCGGCCCGAGAATTCCTCGCCCAAGGAGGAAGAAGTCCCCATGGCCGGAGACAGTTCAGCGGAATCCACCAGGGTCCGTTTCCCCCGGGTCACCGCCCGGGCGCTCGCCTCGGGGCGGCCGATGCTGCCCGAACTTGAGCGAGCCAGGCGCCACCGCGGCGCATTGCGCCGCAGCCGTCCGGGCCGGCAGTTGCTGGCCGCGATCGAGCCGCTCCGGGCCGGGCTCCGGCCCATACCGGACGCGCCCTACAGCCTCTACCGGCTCTTCGTCCGCACCGGCGACCGCGAGCGATTCCAGAGGCAGTTCTTCCTGCGCCGGCGCAACCTGACCGTTACGGCGCTTGGCCACCTGCTCCGGCCGGACCCGGAGCTGCTCGACGCGGCCCACGACTACCTCTGGGCCATCTGCGAGGAGAGCACCTGGATCCTGCCGGCCCACGAGCGTGGCGGGGTGGACCTCTTCGCCTGCGAGACCGCCCTGTGGCTGGCCGAGGCGCTGGAGGTTCTGAAGGGCGCGGTCGCCCCGGAGGTCGCCGAGCGGGTGCGCTCCGAGATCGAGCGCCAGGTGGTGGGCCCCTTCATGGCCTTCGTGGACGGGGCTCCGGCCGGGCGCGTTCCGGACGGCGAGGAGAACCTCGCCAGGCTCGTGGCCGGGAAGGGCAAGCACGCGTTCTGGTGGGTCGGCGGACACAACAACTGGAACGGGGTCTGCTCGGGGGCGACCGGCGCAGCCATGCTCTGGCTCGAGCGCGATCCGCGCAGGCTCGCGCGCGGCGTCAACGCCCTGCTCTCCAGCCTGGAGCGCTTCCTGGAAACGGCCTTCTGCGCCGACGGGGCCAGCGACGAGGGCGCGGGCTACTGGCAGTACGGCCTGATCAACTTCGTGGCCTTCGCCGAGCTACTCAGGGAGCGGACCGGCGGGAGCGTCGATCTGTTGTCGCATCCCAGGATGCGGGCCGTCGCCCGCTTCCCGCTGGCCGTCCAACTTTCGCCCGGGCGGGTGTTCAATCCCTCCGACTGCGCCCCGTCGGTCAGTCTGGACCCGGGGCTGGCCGTCTGCCTCGCCCTGCGCGCGGGTGCCGACGGATTGCCCGGCCTGGCTGCCAGGAGGCTGCAGCCCGGCGCACGCCTCTCGGCTACGCTGCGCTCGCTGCTCTGGTGGGACGGCCGGGCGCGGCCTGCTCCGAAGGTGGGAGATGCGCTGCTGCCGGCGGCCGGCGTCTTCCGGCTTCGCTCCGGGCCGCTGGTCCTGGCCGGCAAGGCCGGGCATAACGGGGAGAGCCACAACCACAACGACGTGGGCAGCTTCGTGCTCCACGCCGAGGGCGAGGACCTGCTCTGCGACCCGGGCGCGCCGCCCTACAACCGTGACTTCTTCGGTCCCAGGCGCTACGAGCTCTTCCTGCAGGCGCAGTCCCGCGGGCACAGCCTGCCGGTGGTGGGTGGGCGGCTCCAGGAGTTCGGCCGGGACTTCCGCGGCAGCGTGGAGCGCTTCGATCCGGCCGGGCCGCGCAAGTCCGTCGAGTTGGAATTCGCCGGTGCCTACCCGGCAGGGGGGATGCGCTCCCTGCGGCGAAGGCTGGAGGTCGCCCCGGGCGGCCGGTTCGTCATGGAGGATGGCTTCGCGTTCCGGGGCCGGCCCCTGCCGGTCGAAGAGGCCCTGGTCACCTGGCTGCCGGTGCGGGTCCGTGGCGCCACGGCGGTGGTCCGCGGAGAGAAGAACGTCCTGACTCTCCGGATGATCGAGCCCGCCGGCGCGCGTTTCAGGCTGGAGGAGTTCGAGCTCAAGACCCACGGGGGCGAGCCCGGGGTGCTCCGGCGGATCGCGGCGGAGCTTCCGGCGGGGTCCGGCGGGGTCTTCCGGGTCGAGGGCGCCGTCAGCCGGCGGCGCGGCTGACCGGCGACAGGGAGGAACAGGCGTTGCTCGAGATCGAACCGTTTCCGGGGGACGTGCTCGCGCTCATCGACGGCAACCTGGCGCGCTCCGGCGGGAGCAACGACTGCCTGGCCTGCAGCGGCGGCTGCTGCGCGGTGAGCGGCTTCGCGCTCATCCAGAACGTTGCCCTGGCCTACCAGGAGTACGCCTCGGGCCGGCTCAACTTCCAGTTCGAGCCGGGCCTGAGCGCCCAGCAGTTCCTGCACACCTACTACGACGTCGTCCAGGTGGCCCCCGGGGAGTGTCCGGGCCTGGCCGGTCCGCTGCTCGTCTTCTTCCCGTGCTCGGTGGTCAGGGGCACGACCCTCACCCACGTCACGCCGTTGGATGGCGACCGCCCGCGCGAGGAGCGGCCCTTCGCCCTGCATGAGTACCACGCGGCCCGCGAGGCGGCGCGCGCTCGGCTGCCCTACGACTGGCACTGCGTCTTCTGGAACGGCGGACTGCCCCTGCCCGGAGGCGGCGGCCGGACCTTCGGAGGCTGCGTGCTGCACGGGAAGCAGAGCGCGACGCACCTGACCGCCAAGCCGGTCGACTGCGTCCACGGGGCCTGCCGGACCCCGCCGGAGCTCGCCCGCCCGGGCCTGGAGGAAGTCAACCGGTGGCTGCTGGCCCTCAGCCGTCACTACCTGCGAACGGGGTGAGCGCTTCCGCGCGGGCCGATTCACGTTGTAGGCCCGGCCAGGCATTTCTTTCCGAGCGCCTTCAGTACTGGACCTCGTCGCTCTTGGCGAAGGTCACGCCCTGCTGGCGCAGCTCCTTGAGCGCCCGGGCCGCGTCCCCGGGGGCGCGCTCGAATCCCCGGCAGCCGTCCTCGATCACGGTAGCGGAGAAGCCCAGACGCGCAGCGTCGAGGGCCGTGTACTTCACGCTGTATTCGGTGGCCAGGCCCATGATCCAGACGTCCGTGACCATGCGCTCCCGAAGGAACTCGGCCAGGCCGGTGGCGTGCACGCGGTCGACGTCGAAGAACGCGCTGTAGCTGTCCACCTCCGGGTCGGCCCCCTTGCGGAAGACCCGGGCGATGCGCCTGGCGTCCAGCGCGGCGGCCAATTCGGCGCCGGGCGTGTCCCGGACGCAGTGCGGTGGCCAGAGGGCCTGCTCCAGGTTGTTGATGATGATCACGTCTCCCGGCTTCTTGCCCGGGTGCCGGGTGGTGAAGCTGCGATGGTCCGGCGGGTGCCAATCCTGGCTCGCCACCACCAGCGGGAAACCGGGCTGCACCCGGTTGGCCACGGGGATGACCAGGTGTCCGTCTGGCACGGGCAGCGCGCCGCCGGGCAGAAAGTCGTTCTGGATGTCGATGAGGATCAGCGCCTTCATGTCTGACCTCCCTTCCGGGGAAAGCCCGGCGCCGTTCGGCTCATGTCCGGCGTCACCTCCCCGGCCCCTCTGCAGGGCACAGAAGTAACAGAGCGTCCCCGGTGCGAATTCCCCGCCCGGAGAAGCCGAATTCCCTAAAGGCTGGACACACCCGTCTCCGATAATCTGTTCGGCGCGGGGGCTGCTGGGTGGTGCCGGCGTCCGGGGAGGTCCCGGATGCCTTTGACCGAAGTGTCATCGCCGCCGAGTCGCCTGGGGGAATCTTGGGGAACTGGAGGACGGGGCAGGTCATCCGCAACGCGCGGGGCGTCAGCCGGCAGCAGCTGTACTTCTACCGGGTGATGGGGCTCATCGAGCCCGCCGGCCGCACGGGGAACGGGCGCTGGCTGTACGACGGGCGGGTCTTCGCCCGGCTGGCCGAGATCGCCGAGCTCCGCAGGCGGGGCAAGACCCTCCGACAGATCCGCGAAGAACTCTCGGCCGGCGGCAGCCCGCTCGCCCAAGGCAGCGGCTAGCGCGCCGGAGCGATACACGATGTCCAGACGGGTGATCATCCGCGATCCGAACTCCAAACCGCGCAGGGCTCTGAGCAACGCCGAGCGGGGCGAGCTCTTCCGCGAGTTCAAGCTGGGGCTCTTCGCCCTGGCGGCGCTGGCCATCCTGGTGGTCACGCTCTGCTGGGACCGGGGCCAGGAGGCCAAGCCCAAGCCGGTGCTGCAGGAAGAGCAGCCCAACATGATCGTCAAGTGGTACCCGCCGGGCACGGCGGTGGATGGCGGTCGGCCGGAGCCTCGTCGGGGGGACGAGGCTCCCACGCCGATCACCGACGACCCGCAGCAGGGGCAGTCCGCTCCTCCGCCTCCGCCCCCGCCGCCTCCTCCGCCGCCGCCCTACCGCGAGTACATCGTCAAGAAGGGCGACACCAGCCTCGAGAAGATCGCCGCCAAGACGCTCGGCGACCGTAGGAAGTGGGGCCTGATCAAGGAGGCCAATCCGGGCCTCAACCCGCGGAAGATGCGCGTCGGACAGGTGCTGCGCATCCCGCGCCCGGACTCGCCGGCGGATTCCGCCGCGGATCAGGTGGCCCAGAATCAGCCCGGTTCGGCCGGGAGCGCCCTGCTCGGCGCCACCGACCAGTGAAGAGATAGCGGAAGCAGAACGCGGCCGGCGACGGCTGCGCTCGCGGGGGCGTCGGGGGGACGCCCCCGTTCATTTGGGGCGATCGACTGAATCAACCACAAAGACACGAAGCCACAAAGAGGCCACCAAGGCCATAACCGGGTTTCATGACGCGGGCTTCCTGCCAGCAAAGGATGGCTTGCCCGCCGCGGACGCCGACGGGGCCGGTTGTCCTTCGTGCCTTCTTTGTGGCTTCGTGTCTTCCTGGTTGGGGGCTTGTTCGCAGGGCTGAAGATGGAAGCTGAACGCCGGCGCGGCTTCTACCTCGCCTTGAACCGGATCTTGACCGGGATTTCGGAGAGCCCGAGCTCCTCACGAAGCATCTTGGAGAAGAACTTGCGATAAGAGTCGGGGATGCTCTCCGGCCGCGCGCAGAAGGCGGTCAGCCGCTGCGGGTGCCGGCCGGTCTGGACCACGTAGTAGATCTTGGGCATGGCCCCGCTCCTGGCCGAGGTCGGGGGTTGGAACTTGACGACCCGCTGCACGGCCTTGTTGAGCTGCGCGGTGCGGATGTCCATGCCGGCCAGTTCCCAGAGCTCGCGGAGCATCTTGATCACCGCCCAGATCCGCTTGCCCTCGGTCGCCACGGTGAAGACCACCGGCGCGTAGGACAGCCCCGGCATCTGCTCGTGCAGGTACTCGTCGTACTCGCCGGTGGGCGTGTCCGTGCCCTTGGCCAGGTCCCACTTGTTGACCACGATCACGCAGGGCTTGCCGCTCTCGGCCACGATCTGCCCGAGGCGCTTGTCGATGGCCCCCACGCCCTCCATGGCGTCGATTACCAGGGCGGCGGCGTCGGCGCGCTCCAGCGCCCGCTCGGAGCGCAGCATGCTCTTGTACTCCGGGGCGTTCTCCGGCCGGCCGCGCTTCCTCACGCCGGCGGTGTCCACGATGGTGTAGCTCGTGCCCTCGCGCTCGACGACCACGTCGACCGAGTCGCGGGTCGTGCCCGGGCGGTTGTCGACCACCACGCGCTCGGAGCCGGCCAGGGCGTTGAGGAAGGTGGACTTCCCGACGTTCCGGCGGCCGACCAGGGCGATGGAGAACTCGCCCTCCGGCCGGCTCTCCGATTCCTCGGGTAGCGTCTCCACCAGGGCGTCGAGCAGTTCCTCGAGGCCGCGGCGGTGGAGCCCGCTGATGGCCAGGGGGCGTCCGAATCCCAGCTTGCTGAATTCCTCGGCGGCGGCCTCGCGCGCGCGCGTGTCCACCTTGTTGACGGCCAGGATCACCGGCTTGCCCGAGCGGTGCAGGCGGCGGGCCACCTCCTCGTCGGCGGCGGTCAGCCCGGCGGCCGCATCGCAAAGGAGGATCAGGATGGCGGCCTCCTCCAGGGCCTGGTCGATCTGGCGCTCGACCCGGCCGGCCAGCTCGGGCACGTCGACGATGCCCATCCCGCCGGTGTCGATCAGGTCGAAGGCTCGCTCGTTGTGGACGGCCCTGTGCACCAGGCGGTCGCGGGTCGTGCCCGCCATGGCGTCGGTGATGGCCACCTGCATGCCCACCAGGGCGTTGAAGAGGGTGGACTTGCCGACGTTGGGCCGGCCGACGATGGCGGCGCTGGCCCACTTGGTGGTGGAGGGGGTCGTCTTGCTCATGACGGAGGGAGAGTTTCTCCGGCGGCGGCGGAAATGCAAGGTGCCGGAGCCCCGGGCCGCTTGCGGGCTCTCCCGGAGCACGTAGAATCGCCCGCGGAGGACACGTGTCATGAAGAACCCCGTTGCCGCCGCCGTCGCCACCGCCTGTTGCCTGGGCCTTGCCGGGTTGCTGTCGGGTCCCGGATGCGCCGGGCGGCAGGGAGCCGCCCTTCCGACCGCCGCGACGGGTTCATCCTCCGCGGGCGGGAGCGGGGCCGCGAAAAGGTCCGGGCTGCGGGCCGTCGCCGAGGGCCAGGGTTTCCGGATCGACTTCAAGGCGCCGGGGTTCACGGACTGCGCCGTCTGGGTAACCGGACCGGACGGAAAGACTGTCCGGCACCTGGCCGCCGGGATGCTCGGGCCCGACGCGCCGGCGCCGCTGGCGGCCGGCAGGCTCGACCAGTCGATCCTCTGGGACGGCCGGGACGACGCCGGCCGGCCGGTGGCCGACGCGGCCGGGTGCGCGGTGCGCGTCGGCTTCGGCCTGGAGCCGAAATATGGCCGGACCATCGGCTCCGACCCGCAGTGGCTCGGGGTCATACGCGCTCTGGCCGTCGGCCGCAAGGGCGAGGTCTACGCCTACACCGGCCGGGGCATCTGCGTGCTCGACCGCGAGGGCCGGTACCGGCGCCAGATAGTACCGGCGCCGGCCGACATGCCGGAGGACCGGCTCGCCGGACTTGAGCCGGTGAAGCTCGCCGACGGCTCGACCTACTTCGCGCGCGGCTACGCCCTGCCCGGCGAGATGATCGGCTCGATGGCCATTTCGCCGGACGGCAGGGAGCTCTTCCTGCCCGGCCCGGGGAGGTATCCGCGCAACCTCACCCGCATCGGCACCGACGGCTCGGTGACCAAGGGGGCCTTCGGCCGGCGGCTCACCGCGCTGGCCGACGTCGGCTACCTCTCGATGGCGGTCTCCCCGGACGGCAAGACCGTCTACTTCGCGGGCGCCGAGGCCGGCTACAAGGGCGACGACGCCCGCAAGGCCTGCTACCGTCAGGCGGTCTACCGCCTGCGCCTGGACGCCGACGGCCCGGCGGAGATATTCACCGGCGACGACGAGAACAGCGGCGGGCCAGACTTCTCGGTGAACCGGCCGAGGGGGCTGGCCACCGACTCCCGGGGACACCTCTACGTCTGCAACAACGGCGGCGGCAACATCGCCGTCTACACGCCGCACGGGGGCATGATCCGATCCCATGCGGTCAAGGACCCGCAGCAGGTGGCCGTGCACCCCCGGACCGGGAAGATCTACGTGCTGGCCGGGCTGGAGAAGGACTTCACCAAGTACGGCTACGACTATCCGGCCTCGATGCGCGAGGCCCGGCTCCTGCGCCTGAGCACCGACGGCAAGGTCGACTTCGAGATCAAGATCGAGGACGCCTTCGTCAGGACCCGCAAGGAGGGCACCTGGCCGGAGTTCCGCGCCTGCATGGCCGCGGACTTCTCGGGGGAGCGGCCGGTGATCTGGCTGGGCCTGGCCCAGCCGGACCCGCTGTGGGCCAAGTGGTCGCTACTGCGCATCGAGGACCGGGGCGACGGGTTCGGCGAGCCTCGCGAGTGCTGTCCCCGACCGGCCGAGGGCGTGCTGGCCGGATCGGTGCGGCACATGGCGCTCGACCGCGAGCGGGACATCGTCTATCTCAACGGCGACAACGAGCTGCGGCGGCTGACCGGCGACGGCCGGGCGCTTCCTCCGCTGCGGTTCGCCTTCGAGGAGACCGTCGAGAAGACCGACCCCCAGACCGGCAAGAAGACCGCCGAGAAGAAGCAGGGACGCCACCACATTGCCGAGGTCGCGATCGGCCCCGACGGCAACGTCTACGTGCTGGGGTTCAGGCAGTACAAGTACCGCGACAACTACGTCATGCGCTACGACCCGGAGGGTCGGGAACTGCCCCTGCCGGCCGGCGAGGTCAGGGTCGATCACGTGATGAAGGGCGGCGGCGGCCACTCGGCGCGCGGCTTCTCGGTGGGGCCGGACGGCTCCATCTATGTCCTCTACTACGACGACAGGCGCCCGGCCGGGCTGCTGCCGCCGGAACCCTGGGACCGCGGCTTCCTGATGACCGAGGCCGTGGCCAAGTACGACCGCGACGGACGGCTGGTGAACCCGCGGCTGGTCGCCCACCTGCGCTCGGGCGGTCAGTGCGTGCGCGCCGATCGGGCCGGGAACGTCTACGTGGCCGACAACGTCATGCCCATGGGCTACGCCTACCCGCGCGACTTCGATGGCCGGCTGCCCGACCCGCTCCGCCGGGCGTATCCGGCGCGGCTGGCCGACGGGAGCTTCGACCCGCTGCTCCGGCACATGGGCAGCGTCTTCAAGTTCGGCCCCGAAGGCGGCCGGGTGGTCGGGATGCCCGAGGCCGAGCTCGAACTCGTCCACAGCCGGCCCAGACGGGACGGCGACCTGTGGAGGCCGGCGCCCGGGGTCCAGTGGCTGCCCTTCCAGGGCCAGCGCGTCAAGGTGTCCGGGGCGCTGTGGCAGTACCAGGGGGCGGCGCCGGCCCCGGCCCAGTACCAGGGGGTGACCCACGTGGAGCGCTGCGTCTGCGTGGGACTGCGTTTCGACCTGGACGAGTTCGACCGGGTCTTCGTGCCCGACTCGCTCCGTCGGAGGGTCACGGTGCTGGACTCGGCCGGCAACGTGCTCTGCCGGTTCGGGAGCCGCGGCAACCTGGACACCCCGCCGGAGAAGCTCGGCCTGATCGAGCCCGGCTGGGTGGCCGCCGCCGCCGACCGGGTCTACGTGGCCGACGGCTCGGGATGCCGGATAATCCGGGTCCGGCTGGGCTACGCCGTCGAGGCATCCTGCGGATTCGAGGGGCGTTAGCGTAGGCGGGGCGCGGCGCTCCGCTCGACTGGACAATTCCAGGTATGTTTATACCTGAAGCCCCTTGACTTCGGAGCTGCAGGGTCTAAAATAGGCGTTGGTGCCGCCAGGCGAACCGTGACCGTAGCGTCGACACCTTGCATGACCCATGGGCAAAGTCTTGGTTTTGGGGCCTTCCCGGGCTGCGGCCATTGGGAGCGCCGCTCGCCCTCCGCCCATGGGTCGTCACGGGCCCGCCTGGCGGTTGGGTCAGAGTCGGCGCTCCCTTTTTCTTGCAGTGAGGTCGGGGCGTACGGGCCGGTCCGCATGGACCGGGCCGGTCAGTTGTCGATGGGGTCCTTGGCCGCCGGTCCGAGCAGTTCACGGATGGCGCGCAGCAGCCGTCCGGGCGGGAAGGGCTTGGCCAGGAAGAGGGCCGAGTCGGGCGCAAGCCGGCCGCCCAGTTCCTCCGGGCCGGCGCGGCCGGAAATGTAGACCACCTTCAACGACGGGAAGAGCTGTCTGAGGCGCTCGAAGAGCTCCGGGCCGCGGATCCGGGGCATGGCCACATCGGTGATCAGCAGTGGCACCGGCGCACGATAGCGCTCGCAGGCCACCAGCGCCTCGTGCCCGTCGCTCGCGGAGAGCACCCGGTAACCGCTGCCGGCGAGTTCCTGGCGGATCAGCTCGCGGAGCTCCTCCTCGTCCTCGACCAGCAGCACCGTCTCCGTGCCGCCGGGGGCTGCGTCCGATGCGGGGGCTTCTTCGCCGGGTCTCTCGAGGGAGCCGGCGATCGGCAGATAGATCCGGAAGGTGGAACCCTGGCCGGGTTCGCTGTCCAGGTCCACGGCCCCGCCGGCCTGCTTGACGATCCGGTGCACGGTGGGCAGCCCCAGCCCCGTGCCCTGTCCGGGGGCCTTGGTGGTGAAGAACGGCTCGAAGAGCCGCTCGCGGACGGCCTCGCTCATCCCGCAGCCGGTGTCGCTGACCGTCAGGACCGCCCACGGTCCGGAGTTCCTCAGCCCCAGGCGGCGGACCTCCGCGGCGGCGAGGTGGGTCTGGCGCGTGGCGACGGTCAGTCGGCCGCCGGCCCCCATCGCGTCCCGGGCGTTGGCCGCCAGATTGACTATCACCCGCTCGATCTGCGCGGAGTCGGCCTGCACCGGGTCGAGTTCCGGGGCGCAGTCGACGACCAGGTCGATGGCCTCGCCGAGCATGCGCTGGAGCATCTCCCGGAGCCGGCCTATGGCCGCGTTCAGGTCCAGGGGTTTCGTGTCCGCACCATGCTGGCGGCCGAACGCCAGCAACTGGCGGGTCAGTTGGCCGGCGCGCTCTCCGGCCTTGCCGATCTCGGCGAGCTCCCGGCGGGCGGCCTCCGGCAGGTCCAGGCGCCTGAGCAGCCTGGAGCAGTAGCCGTTGATGACCGCGATCAGGTTGTTGAAGTCGTGCGTCGCGCCGCCGGCGAGCAGGCCGATGGCGTCGAGCTTGCGCACCTGGCGGAGCTGCTCCTCCAGCGCCCGGCGGTCGGTGACGTCGAGCGCCGAGCCCACGCACCCGATCACCGCTCCATGCCCGTCGCGAAGCGGTTCCACCCGGCAGTCGAGCAGGCGGCCGGAGACCTCGATTTCGAACTCCGCCGGCTCGCCGGCGAGCGCCTGGACGTGCCTGGCCGCCGCCACGAAGGAGGGACGGTCGGAATCCAGCAGCGCGTAGAGGGACTGGCCGACGATCTCGCCCGGAGCGTGATGCAGGAAGCCCAGGGCGGCTCCGGAGAGCGAGCCGACCCGAAGCTGCCGGTCGGTGGTCCAGACCGCGCAGGGCATGCGTTCGGCTATCAGCCGCAGCTCGGCCTCCCCGGCGCGGCGGGATTCCTCGGCTTGCTCGCGCGCGGTGACGTCCTGCAGCGTGACCAGCCGGGCCCGGCCGCCGTGCCACGTGGCCTTTTCGGTGCGGGACCACAGGATGGACGCCGGTCCGGCGGTCCTGGCCATTTCCAGGAGGAAGCCGTGGCCGTCGATGGCCGGGAAGCCCAGCGGCGACCCGATCATTTCCGTCCGCTCGCGTCCGAGCATCCGGGCGGCCGCCGGGTTGGCGTAGAGCACCGTGCCGGTGTCGTCGGTAATCAGCATGCCGTCGCCGTGGCCTTCGACCAGCGCCTTGAAGTCGCAACCGGACCCGGCCTGCGCTGCAACGAAATCCGCGGGAGGGTTCGTCGGCTCCAGGGGAGGCGCAGAAAGGGGCGTGGCCGCGTTTCCGGACAAAGAGTCCCTCCTCCAAGGACTTGCCATACACGGGTGTCGTTCGCTGCCCGAAATAATAGTAGTCGGGCTGTGGCGCGCAAGCGGAAAACGAGCGCAGGCGCTCTCCGGTAGGCCGGGGCTCTCCGTTGAGGCCGCCGATATTTGGTTGCACTTGGCAGTCGGCCGTGCATACTGTGTCCGGACACGGAGGGACGGTCGTGGCCGGCAAATACCTGATAGGATGCCAGCCGCAGTACTACGCGCGCGTGCTGGTCTATGCGCTTGGCGTCGAGGGGCCGCGGCACCGGGTGGTCTTCGCCCCGGCCGCCGATCTGGCCGCCGGGCTGATGGCCGACGAGTTGGACGTGGCCCTGATCAGCTCCATCGACTTCTTCCGGCATCCCGGCCTGGTGCTGCTCCCGGACATGTCCGTCTCCGCGCAGGGCGCCGCCGGAGTGGGGTTCCTGTCGGCCCGGACGGGCATCGGTAAGCTGCAGAGCGTGGGGATCGATCCCAACGAGCCGGCCCTGGCCGCGCTGGCCGCCATCTTCCTCTATGAGAACGCGGGCCTGAAGCCCCACTGGGTGGCCGCCACCCCGGAGGAGGCCGCCGGCGACAAGACCCTCGACGCCTGGGTGGCCCCCGCGGAGATCCGCGGCCCCCAGCCGCCGCCCGGCGGCCAGGTCTTCGACCTGGGCGAGCTCTGGTGGCGCTTCGCGCGGCTGCCCTTCGTATACGCGGTGTGGGCCGCGAGGGCCGCCACGGCGCTCGACAACCTGGACAAGGACCTGCTCGCCGCCAAGCGCGAGGGGCTGCGCCGGGTGGCCGAGATCTGCGAGGTCGAGGCCCACCGCCTGGGCGTCTCCCACTCCGAGTGCAGCCAGGCGCTGTCGCGCTTCCGCTACGACCTGAGCCGGGTGGAGCAGGGTGGCCTGCAGACCTTCCACAAGTACGCGGTGCGCGCAGGCCTCCTGCGGCCGGCGGCCCCGGGAGAGAGCGAAGCGCTGGCCATGTATCGCGGGTAAGCTTCCAGTCAGCCTCTTGGCGTCATTCCGGACACCTCAAGCCATGGCAGATCGCCCCGAGAAGTGTCCGTTCTGTTCTGCGCCGGTCGTGGGCGACGGGCCGGTCTGCGAGCAATGCGGCTTTGATCTGACCGGCGATTGGCGCCTGAATCTCAATGACAATGCCGATGGGACTTTCGACCCGGGTATGCGCGGGTGCGTCACTTGTGGCGTGCTCAACCCACTTGGATTCAACTCGTGCTTCCAGTGTGGGTCGCCGCTCAAGAACACTGTTGCGCAGCTGGATCCCAATCGGCACTATGCGGCAACTATGCCGTCGAACCGGACAGCCCCGGGCGAATCCTTGAGTAAGTGGCTTGGCCGCAATGCCGCTGGCTGGGCTGCTATCGCTATGGCAGTGATATTGGTGATCATGGGCGCCAACGCTCAAACGTTGGCCATGATGGCTGTGGTATCGGTCTTCCCTTTGGTCACGGGACTGCTGCTGTTGGAGGTGCCGTTCAAGTTCTCCAGGTCGTTCTTGAAGCCGTCGTCTTGCGGACCCAGGAGCGCAAAGCAGGAAGGCGCTGCAACTCCTGCTGCAACTGGGCGGCCCGGTGTTATGTCGCACCTGCTGGCGATTATCGGCGGCATCGGCATTGCGATAGGGATGTACGCCGCCGGGATGTTCGGAGGGCCAGAGGCTGTTCTCCTGCTCTTCTTCGTGACATGGGTTGCCCTGATTGTCGCCAAGTGTGCCAAGGTCATCTTCGCACGAGGGTCAGGTCGACAATAGGTGCTTGTGGCGGCTGCCGTCACCCAAGCCGCGCCCTTCGTCTTAGATGCCCCCGTTGTTGGTTGTCCGGCGAATCTTACGTTGAACTTGCCGGCGTCCCGTGCATACTGACACCGTAAGATCTTTGGACCTGGACGGGAGAATGGACCTTTGCTGGCCAAAGCCTGGAGCGCATCCCTGGAGGGACTCGACGCCTCGCCGGTCGAGGTCGAGGTGGACATCTCCGGCGGCCTGCCCGCCGTGACGGTCGTGGGGCTGCCCGACGCGGCGGTGAAGGAGAGCCGCGAGCGGGTGAAGTCGGCCGTGGCCAACTCCCACTACAAGTTCCCGAACCGGCGTATCACCATCAACCTGGCCCCGGCCGACCTCCGCAAGGAGGGCGCGGCCTACGATCTGGCCATGGCGGTTGGCTTGCTCGCCGCCGAGGGCGCCGCCGAGCTCGTGCGGCTCGAAGAGTTCCTGCTCTTCGGCGAGCTGGCCCTCGACGGCGCGCTCCGGCCGGTGCGCGGGGTGCTGCCGGCCGCGCTCTGCGCGCGCCAGAAGGGGCTCAAGGGCATCGTGGTTCCTCCGGAGTGCGCCGCCGAGGCCGCGGTGGTCGACGGGGTCGAGGTCTACTCGCCGAAGAACCTGGCCGAGGCCGTCGGTTTCCTGTCCGGCAAGCTGCCGCTCGATCGCCGGCGGGTGGACCTCGCCGCGATCATGGGCCAGTCCCTGGCCTGCGCGGGCGACCTGGCCGACGTGAAAGGCCAGGCCGCGGCCAAGCGGGCGCTGGCCATCGCCGCGGCCGGCGGGCACAACTTGCTGATGATGTGTCACGTATGCCGGGCTGGGCATCTTCCATAAACGACGGGCTGACAAGCGGATAGAATTCGGTTGTGATTGTTGCACTGGCGTAGTCTGCGGTCATGGTGGCCACGTGGGCTCTGATGATGGCCTTACGTTGCTCGAGGGTAGCTGCTGGCCAAAGGTCAACCTCTGTTTGAAGCCTTTGTTTGCAGGCATCAAGGATCGTCCTGCGGAGCGTTTTGGGATCGGCAACAGGCTGTTTGCTTTTCAGGGCGAGTGTGGCCTGTAGTTGCTCGCTCTCCTTGCGGAGGGACAGGAGCTCCTTGTCGGCTTCCTCCTCTGTCAACGTTCCCTTAGCGAGCGCTTTGACCAATCTGGCGATTTCCTGCTTGATCTCGGCAATCCGCTCCCCCGCCTTGATCTGGCCTGCGTCATCCTTCAGCTGTGTCAAAGCCACATCAAGCTGCCTCTCCATCTCCCGCCAGATGGCGTTCTGCGCCGCGGGCTCGAAGTACAACTCCCGGAGCCGCTGCTCCAGATAGGCGTCCACAACACTACGACGAATTCTTTTCGCCGAGCAAAGGGCAGGACCTCGTTCATTGCTGCCAACGCATCGGTAGTGTTCATCCCTACGGTTGGGGTTACGTTTGTCGGCCGAGCTGCACCCTGCGAAATGCGAACCGCAGGTGCATTTGAGCAAGCCCGAAGCCAGGAACTTGGATATGGCACCCTTTCCCAGCATGGCTTTCGGCTTTGTGCTGCTGAGTATTGCGTTCGCCTTGTCCCAGTCCGCAGCGCTGACCAATCCCTCCCAAAGGCCATCAATGACTACCCACTGACGTGCAGGCTTTGCGCGCCATTTCTTCTTGGGGTTGGTTATGCGTTCGATCTTGCCGTTATCTTGGACTGTGTGAAACTTCGACCACGTCTGGCGGTTCCAAGCCAATGTACCCTTGTAGGCAGGATTCGTGATGACACGGATGACCGTCGAGCGGCCCCACGCCTTGCCTCGTGGTGCGGGGACTCCATCCCGGTTGAGCCTGTGAGCGATTGACCTCGGAGAGTTGCCTGCAAGCAACGCGGCAAATATCCGCTGGACGACGACCACCTTGGCTGGGTCTCCAGGGGCCAACATAAGTGTTTCCTCATCGGCCTTGCGGAGCTTCTGTGTCCTGGCCATGGTTGTCCTGACGGTCTTGCCATCGATGTTCATGACCAGCTTTGACCTGTCGGACATCCACCGAACACGTCGCGTCGGCATCCCGTTGAGGCTGTAAATGGCATCACAAGCGTATGGGATCTGACCGTTGGGTACACTACCCTTCAAGGCACTCTCCATCTGGCCCCTGAGCACGTCTCTCGATTTGCGGATGCTCTCTTCTCCTGCCTGCCCGAACTCCAGGGCCTCCAGAATGGTGTTGATGACCGGGTCATCCGTACGCTTTGTGCCATGAAGTGGGATAATGCTCTTGCCCGCGCTTTCAATCTGGTAGGTCACCACGATTGCCTCTCGTGGATCCTCTGGCCTACCTAGTCTCGACCGGTCCCACACCAGAACGTATTGCCACGCGTGTCCATTCTTGGCCGCCGCCACCAGAGCCTTGAGACCGGGGCGATCAAAAACAGTGCCTGTGATACTGTCGTCTTCAAACCACTGCACGATCTCGTAGCCGTTCGTTTTGGCGTAATCCTCTATTTGCCTTCTCTGGGCAGGCAGGCTGCCTGCCTGGTCGTCGGTTGAGCGACGAATGTATCCGCATGCCAGTTTTGTCAGCACGGTGAAGACCTCCGATCAGAGAACGGGCCTGTTTCTCAGGAAGTCGAGAATGTTTGGGACCTGATCCGTAGGACAGTCGCTATGGCTCGATCTGGACATCTCAGCTAAGACCTCCCTCAATGTGAGCATGGCTGCAAGACGCACCGCAAGTTCCTGTGCCTCCTTCACGGCCGGTGGAGCGGCCGTAAGAACCGATTCATGGTAGGCGTACTGACGGTGGCCCCTCTGCGAGCCATCTCCTCGTAGCGCCGTAGGTGTCTGCGATACCTTGCTGCCGTTGGGCTCATTGGCTGCAGCGCGCGGCCGCCTGGGCAAGGAGTTGCGGGGGGTGGGAGCCGGCCTCTCTGCAATGAATGCGCTCTCTGTATACTTATGCCCGTATCTAGTTGGAATCGACGTCGAACTGTCAGCACCGTTCGGGGGCCGACTTCTCTTTCGCGATTCGTGGGCACTCAGCTGGCTGTTGTTGCCGTCGTCTCTAAGGCTAGCGTTCCTCATCGTCGTAGTGGTGGTCTGCGGAGGTGCTTGGCCCAACTCCCGTCCCGTCCGGGGCTGTTGAGTCCAGTGGAAATATGGTGCGCATGCACCTCAGCCGCGGTGTCGAGCGCATACGGCTACGACCTGCGGCTTGAGTGTCTGCAATGGCAGGCATTTTCAGCACTGTGCGGGTCTCCACTGCCGAGGATCTTGCCCCGGGGAAGGGCGACGCCTGCTATCTTGCGCTGCAATCCCCGTGGCCGAGCTGATGCTCGCCGTTTCCGCCTCGGCTCGTTCGGAAAGACATGCTGGCGCTCCGCCCTTCCTAAGAAGGTCAAAGCCCAGGACACCCACGTGCGTGTGGGCGGTACAACTGTGCCGCGGGATGGCCACCTCCAGGTTCCGTCTTGTGGCACGCCAGCGTGGCACCGTATGACCGCGATCGGGGCGTCTACCTATCGGGGCATGCGGCTGGCTGGACGGCCTTGGTTGTTGTCCTCTCCCCGCCGCGCCAACGACCGCCCGCGGCGCTTTGCGCGCGCCGGGGCGGTGCTGGGGCGGGAGCGGGGTCACGATAGGCTCTCTTGGTTAATAGTGGCAGTCCACTACTGTCAGTAAAGCGTCACCCGGAAGTGATTCGATCAGCGCTTCCACTTCGGCCTGCTCGTCGGGCGTTGGCCGCCGATCGCAGAAGTTGTACAACTTGTCGCTCGTCAGGATTGCGCAGAAGAAGCTCATTGAGCTCGCGTGCGCTATGTAGTCCTCCTTTCGTTCGTTGGGTAGTATGCTGGGGCACAAGAGGGAGCGCTGCCCTGGGGCTATGGCCATGGCTCTCTGCCAGCTGGCCTCTGCCATTTCCCGAAGGTGCTGTCGCATGTGATCCCAGTCGATATCCTCCTTGAGAGCAGAATCGACGTGGTCTGGCGGGCATGTCTTCTTTGTGTGATCGTTTGCCCATCCAGTACGCCCAGGCTTTAGCCTGAGGAAACCGCACCAGCGACCACCAATTGATCTCCAGTCGAAGAGCGGCTCATCTGGGCAGTGTCCGTTCTCCTGGTCCATCCCGGAGGTGTCCCGGTGCGGTTCGAGTAGTCCATCTGGATCTGGGCCAACGACTAGGACTGCGTAGTGCACGGCTTATTCTCCTTCCTTGTTTCAGAAAGCAGCTGGACAGCACTCCAGGTGCTGACCGGCATACGGATGGTCTGGTAGATGTGCTCGACGAGGCCTGCGCAGGCGAGGCGCCAGAGGGACTGTCTCAGGGCGTCGAACTTGTTGCGGTAGTCCGCATCGTCTGCCGCGGGCCATAGCGACCGCGCGAGGTCGTGAGTGCTGATGGCGTCGAGCTGCGGGAGCAGCTTGAGGGTGTCGACATCCTCGGGGTGGAGGTCGGGTTCATCGGCAAGATTGGCGCCGCTCTCGAGGAACTCCTCGCCGACATCGAGTCTCTCCCAGGAGTCGAGGGCGAGTTGGATGACGCGCCGCTCCTCAACGGCAAGGCCCTGCTCTCGGAGTTCGGCAAGCCGGTCAGCTTGATCTTCTCCGTGGTATCCGAATTCTTCGTCGTCATCGGCCGCACGGTCCGGCCATGCCATTGTCGCGAGCGCCGGCGCCAGTCTTGGGCCGGCCTCCCGAAGTTGCTGGAGCAGCTCATGATGCTCCTTGGTGAGCGTCGGGGTCGCAGGTGATGTCATGATGTTGTCCTTTCCAATGCGTCGGGGCACAGCCCAATGCCGGGCCCGTAGGAGTGGGGGTCAGAATCGGGGACCATCTGTGGTCTCAAAAGCGTCGTCTGCGACGGCTGTGGAGGTGGTAGTCCTTGCAGGTGCAGGCCGAGCACCTGAAGGCATCCCAGGTTGGCCAATTACGGGAACCTGCGCCAGTAGAGCGTTGTAGCGGCGAGACTGAGAGGCCGCTGCAGGATCCTTGGTGATCTGCGGCGCGGGCCGCTCTGCAAAGATCCGGACCACGGTGGCTCGTGTTTGCCCGTTGTACTGATCGTGGCGGACCTGTACCTGGCATCGATTACCTACCAGCGCGCCTTGCTTGTTGAGGTCCGCCAAATCGCTGCCTCGGAAACCAGCGTTGCGGAGGCGCTCGATGGAAAAGCGTGCCGCGTTCGGAGACAAAACGAAATGGCCCCACAAGAAGCCGCAGTCGGTCTTGAAAATGACCACCACCTGCGGGATCCGGCTCTTGGGAGACAGGTTCAACCCACAGTCAGCAATTACGGCGTCGAAAGTGCCTTCGGGATGCAGATCCGTCATGGATTCATCTCCTCCTCGTAGTTGTTGCTGGGCTTGGTCAAAACCGGGTCTCTTGTGAACTTCCTCTTGGCTGACTCAGGGAAGGTTAGGTTGGCCACCAAGCTATCGGGGAGGGTCTTGGCCAGAGCAAGGCCTTCCCGGGTTAGCTCCCAGGCTCGTTGCGTCAGCCGCCGACGCTTAAGGGGGGTATCGATCCCGAGCTGGATGTCGTCAGTCAGTCCGACCTCCTCCCGCAGTTCGTGCAGGAGGCCTTCGGCTTCGTCCTGCCAGGCTTCGAAGGTGGCATCGCCTTCAGGATCGTCCTCAAGGTCCTGCTGGGAGTTAAGGATTTCGGCGACTAGGTCCAATGTCGTGGGGCCTGTCCGCTCGAGAATCTTCACCAGGGTTCTGTGTCTGTCAGTAAGGTTCATCGTGAGCCACTCCTTTCTGATCTATGTATTCGCGCTTGGAGGGATACAACACCTCGGAAGATCAGCGCAGGGGGCGCTCGGGCGAGGCACATCAAGAGCGACGCAATCGCATTCACGGCTCTAGATCCTCAGGGATTGCGGTCTCTGACTGCTTCGGCTGACCACGTAATACGATGTGCCCCTTCATGTCGATCAGATGCCCATCCGCGTTTGTGCGGTAGCCAGCCAGCCTGCTGAGTGTCGCCAAGAAGTCCTGGGATGACTTGGCCTCTGGGGCTGTCCTGGAAGAGGCTGGCTGAGCGGGCTCGCTCTTCATCACCTTCGGGCGACCGTGTTCACGGGTAGGTGGCACACAATATCTCCCACTGTGAGTATGGGGGGTACTGGGTCCGGCCGGTGGCAAGGGGAATATCAGCGGATAGGTGTATGCGTTGGCCTCACGAGTCTTTGATCCGGATTTCCCACGTCGGACGGCCAGCAACTCCTCGTCCTCGAGGATTCGGACCGCCGCCGCGACCGCCCTTGGGCTTGTTGACATATCACGTCGCGTATTGATTTCCGCCGCGATCTCTCGCAGCCCAGCGAAGATTTCGGCCTCAGGCGGCAAGTTTCGGCGTTGCCGGAGCCGATCAAGGGCCAGCATGACCTCGATTGTCAGTGGGCCCGTCCGGCGGTAATTGTAGCGCAAGTACTCTGGCCAGCTGGTGTTGCTGAAGACCTGAACCTTGCCCTGCGCAACTAGACTGTTCCAGATGTTCCTGTTGCGCTCAAAATACAGGCATTGAGTCTGAAGGCGATCACAGAGCTGGTCATGCGAAGGCGTCTGCGTCTTGGGCTTACACGATATTGGCAGCCTATCCCGGGAAAAGGCCCAGTCGATGTAGCTGATGCGCTTCTTGAGCTTGCCCTTGGGAATGGGGTACTGCCAGGTGGAGTTCTGCGCGCGGACTAGATCCTTGACCAGGCCAGCAGTCCAGCCCCTGGCTCGAAGCTCGGCGGTTATCCAATGGATGCACGACAACTGATCGTCGACACGACTGCTACGCGGACCGTTCATGACTAGGTCCACGACACAATCCCGATATTCACCGGGCTGGATGTCGGCGAGGCGTTTCATGGTTCTTTCCGGTTGGCGCGCACGCCCTGCGAACGGCTCATGCTTGTGCCTTCTTGTTGCCACGGGGACCACGACCACGTTCAAACAAGAAAGACTTCACCCGCTCAGTGTCGGCTTTGCTCCAGACGAAAAGGGAACCGACCTTCTCGGCCGGTCTCAGTAGAGGGCGCGCTCGTAGCGCATATCCGAGATACGCCTCGCTGCAGGTGAACCCGTCTGCCTGCAGGTGTTCCAGTAACTGTCGAGTTGTCAGTTTCATTGTCTCCTCCGTTGGCGGCGGCTGCCGTCTACTCGTGGAGCCACAAAAGATGGAAGCCGGCTGAAGACCAGAAATCGACTCGTGGAGACCATTTCGCGCTTGTCGTCTTCTCTGTTCCGGCATTGCCATTCCTCGATGTGGCTCCTCAAACTTGGCCGTATTATATTCACGGCTTATTAAATGTCAAGCGCCTTTATACGAATGGCCGCGAGACATAGCCTGTGCGCGGCTTCTGTTGCCACGCAGGGCATATTCAGTGGAGCCACAAAGCGTGGATTAAATGTCAATTTGCTATTTGACAATAGGGGCGCAAGAGGTATGCTCGCTGGTGAAGGGAAACAACGCCATGACTACGACAGAAACGCATTCCGAGAAGAGACTGCGAGGCAGGCCGAAGGGAACGGCCAACGTGCAGGTGGATCTGGGGCCCCCGCGCATGTTTGCGCCGGCGGAGATAATTCAGTTGCGCAGGCAGCTAGCATCGCAGGCTGCAGCTACGCCAGGAGCAATATTCTCTTCCAAGAAGCCCGCTTCCTCTATGTCGCAGGGCGAATTTGCGAAAATCCTGGGGACAACCCCTGCTGCCGTCAGTGGGTGGGAACGCGGTGAATCAGAACCCTCTGGGCCAGCTCGGCGGTTGATGGAGTTGTTGCGCGCGCTTGGGCCTATGACGGAGGCAGTGTTCGCGACCGTGAAGCAGGGGTGGCAGATGCGGCCAGCTCCCGAGAATGAGTTCGTTGAAAGAAGGTCGTCGAAGACCCGCAAGGAGCGGTTATACCTCCGGGACCAGAAGAGCCCGTGGAGCCGGAGTTCTCAGAAATCAGAGACTGGCAGCGGAGTAGCTCACGGACCTGCCACGAAGACAGGTAGTGGTGACACCGCGAAAGTGCAGATCAGGCGTAGTCCGATGAAGTCCCAGGGGTAATCGGGATCGAGGTCGGGGGGGGGCGCGCCGCCCCGCAAGCAGCATGGAGCTGGTAGAGATCGCCCTTGTATTATAATTACGGTTTTGCACTTGAAAGTAATTATAAACATGATAGAATTACGGTTATGATTAATAACGTAAGTATAACTGTGGGTCTATCGTGACTCCGATGCGGCGCGAACCAGCTAGCAGCGAGCCAGCGAACTTGATCTCCCCCAGGGAAGTCGCGGCCATCCTGGCTGTCTGCTCGTCCGAGTCGACCGCTGGGCGGCGGAACCATGCCATGCTCACTGTCATGGCCCGTGCTGGACTTCGGCTGGACGAAGCCCTGGCCTTGCGCCCGGATGACTTCGATCAGGAGCGCGGGGCTATCAGCATCAAGGGCGACCGGGCTCGGCTTGTGGGGCTAGATGCGGTCGCATTCCGATCGGTCGCGCGCTGGATGGCCGCTCGGAAAGAATGGGGCATCTCCGACACGAGCGGGGCACCGGCCTTCTGCACGCTAAAAGGGGAGCCTCTTGAGCCCGCCTACATTCGCCAGCTGTTGCCTCGGCTGGCCAAGAAGGCCGGCATCAAGAAGCGCGTCCACGCCATGGCCTTTCGGAACGCCCTCGCTGCCCAGTTGGCCGCTGAGGGACTACCCATCGGCGCGATCCAAGCCGTTCTCGGCCACTCGAGTCCGGCCACGACCAGCAGGCTGGTGGTTCAGGTTACGCGCGTGGCTCCCGAAGACGTGGTGTCCATGATGCGAAACCGGTCCTGGCAAGCAGGCGAGAGTCGAGACGTTGTTCAGGCGAACGCACCCGACCCCACAGTTCAGCCCAGTGGCGAGATGTCGAAAGATGTAGGAGCATGACCATGGTGTTGCCCAACCCCACCCCCGCCAATTTGGATCAGATCCAGGAGACGCACCTGTACCTGCCAGGCGAAGTAGCCCGCATCATCGGAGCCCATCGTTCCACTGTTCACGGTTGGATCCAGAGGGGCATCATCAAGTCCATCCGTGTCGGTTCCTGGAATCGCGTCCCGGGCTCCGAAGTAAAGCGAATCTTGATGGCCAACGAACGGACCTCAGCTAACCTCGAGTACAGCGGCCGTAACTACCCGACGATGGCATACTACCAGTTTCTGCTCGTAACGACGGCCAACGACGCGTTTGAAATCAACCGTCAGTTGGTGAACTACCGGCTGGTCATGCCCGACCGGAACGACCTCGACGCCCTGTGGGCGGCCATCCTCAACTCGGCCCCTCCTTGGATCCGGCGAAAGCTCGAGGCGAAGATGGCTGTGCATTGGGGAATGAAGGGCTTCGATGCATGGGTCGCGCAGTTGGGCATCGCCCCGCTGTTCGAGCAGATCGTTCTCCCGTGCCGCGACATCTTGGAGGACTCGTCGGAAAAGAGGATCGCCCTTGAGGTGCTATTGTGCGGCCGCGTGCCCTACAAGGAAATCATTGAGATCATGAAAGGCAAGTACGCCTTCGAGGTGACCGAGGAGGCGCTCGATTTCTACGCTCGCTTCTTCTTCAACACCTACAGCCTCAACTCTGAGGATGTGCAGGCCTACCTGGGCAAGCTCACTAACGCCACGGAGGCTCAGGCCAAGAGGAGGGCGTGGGGCAATCCAGACGCCGCCAAGCTTGCGCTCGAAGTTTCGCCAGAGGTGGACTTTGAGGCAGGCCTGAACCTGATCGCGGCCACCGCGATGCTCGGCTACAAGGAATGGGCCCTACGTGGCCCGCAAGGCGCCGCAATCGCCAAAGAGCAAAGTCATATTGTTTTCGGAGCTCTAGACCGGCTGATGAAGTTGCGCAAGGCTCAAGCCGAAGAGAAGGCTGCATCCGGAGGCGAAGGCAACGCGGATGCAGGGGAGACTTTTGTGCAGCCGCACGAAGAACCGGTTGACGTCAACGAGCTGGAGCAACCCACCGACATTGTGACGCCCGAGGACGAGGGCACTGGGACGCAAGTCTTGTAGCAGGTCCCCGAAGTGGCCCTTCCGCCGCGCTTCAATATTATTAGCGCTAATGGTGAATAGCCGTAAGACGCGGTTTGTTGTGATATGTGGAGCGGAAAGCCTGCGGCATCATGGACCGCCAAACCGGCGCGCGGAACCATGATGCAGAGTGGGTGGACCGCTCCTTCTTATTGGCCTGAGCCTGGCGGGAAGTGCCGCTGATCACCGACTCGCTCTCCCGCCGCTTGGCGCACCACTTCGGCCCACCGTTCTAGAGCTTCGCACACCCTGGCGTCGTCCGGTCTGAGCGCCACGGCCATCTCGCACTCCCGGAGCAGCCGACGCACTTCGTCAACGGGCGCCTCTGCCGCGGCCCTGGTGTCCCTTGGGATCCACACCTCCTCGATCTCCCTGACCAGCTTGTGGCTCGCCGCCTCGACATCAGCTATCAAACGACGTTTGCGCTCGGCCATGAAGGCGTTGACGTCGCCCTCTGCCGCCTCCATCGCTCCGGAGGGGTGTGCTCCAGACCACAGATGGGAGAGCAGGCGCCGGATGTAGCAGACGTGATCGTCGATGTGATCCAGCGTCAGGGCGCAGAACAACCAGAGCCTGTCATACATCGCCGACCTCCTTTCCCCGCTTTCGCGCCCATGCCAGGCCACCAGAGAGCAGCTACCGTACCAGCACATCCCCACCCTTGGCACACAGCACCATCCGTTGCTTGGTCCCCGCGTGCAGAGTCGGTTCCCGGTTGAGCAGCGCGAATCCATCGCTGAGCTTACGGACCGCTTTGCCCCGTGCCCGGCTTGAGGCCGCCTCGCTTCGCAGGATGGAGTCGCCACCATCGTCGATGCCTTCGTCATTGACATGCTCAAGTTCTTCACACTCGAAGTGGTTGGCCGTAGCCAGCACTCCCCGTTCCATCCAGCGGAGTTCGTGGTCATCCTGGAGCGCCTCGATGGTCACGGCCTGACCGCGCTTCGGTCCCGAGACAGTGATCAGGGCGTTGACCAGCAACTCATGACTGATGATGAACTCCACGGCCTCGTCGAAGTCGGAGCACTCCTCGAAGGCCCTGCGGATGATCACCGTGGGTGGCCAGCGCCTGGGGTTAAGGCCCGGACCGTGCGGGGCGCTGTTGAGGGTGATCGCAAAGCGCCCCTTTGCTACCCCGGAGAGGACCCCGACGTAGCCTGGCCAAGTCACGGCCGAGAAGGGGCCTGCAGGGCCGTTCTTGAAGTCCACTACGATGGTGTGCTTGTCCAGTCCGTCGATCGGCCAGTCCAAGTGCCTGACGTGGACCATGCCGAGCCCTGGGCACCATTTGACCACACTGGTGCAGCCGTGGCTGAGCTCGTAGGACAGGTTCAGACTGACAACGCGCGCTAGAGGCGTGCCGGTGGCCTCGGCCCATGCCTCCATTTCCTCCCTGTAGAGTCCGCCGACCACGCGGTGGGCCAGAGAGATTAGCCATGACGCCGGCCCCATGAGTCTGGATAAGATCGGCATTTGCTCGCCGGCATTGACCCAGGCCGCTTCCATCAGCCGTTTCGCGCCGGCGCGTCTCTGGCTGATCACACCATCCCAGCGACAGTTAGGCTCGGCCGCAAGATCGACGGTGAACCGCATGGATGCCCTCCATTGTACAGAGTTGGGGCGGGCCGGTGTGCGCCGACCCGCCCCCAGGATATAGCCCGCGTATGGAGATGGCTTCAGCTATCCCGACGCTGGTGGGCAGCAATCACTCCTCATCCAGGTGCTCTGTTCTCTCACACTCCGCATTTCCATAGACACCACACACGCTGGGTGCAAGCGCATCGATCCAGTCATGTTCGACACTAAGAACCATTCGCCCGTTCACATCCACTATTCCGAACTTGCCGCATTGTGGTCCTGGACGTTTGCCCATCAACGCGAGAATCCGGATGGCGGACCTGGTCATCTCCTTCGCTTGTGGAGAATTCTGTTCATGCTCGTCGAACTCATATCCTTTGTTTACTAGGGCGCACCCCTTCCAGAAGTCCCAGGCCAAGTCGTAGTCGGGGGCAATGGCGAACTTCCCAGAACGGTCTATGAATCCATATTTGCCATTCTGAGCCACCAATGCTCGCCCATCGTGAAAAGAGCCAGCGGCTGAGAAGTTCTGTGGCTGTATGACCCATTTCCCTCGAATGTCAGCATAGCCCCTTTTGCCACTGTCGTTCATGAAGACATAGGAGTCCGTTGTAACGGCAGACAATCCTTCCGAATACTCATCGGCGTGGTCCATAGTGAAAGACAACTGAATCACACCCTCGGGAAGGGGGATCGGGGTTCCCTGCAAGTCTATGTTCATGGGGGGCTTGTAGTTCTTAGGCCCTATTTGCCTGGGCGGAGCAGTCCGTTCCACACGCGCGATGCCACCGGAGAAGTCGTGCACAACGTCCCAGTACTGGGCGTTGATAACCATCTTGCCAGTTGTGCTAATGAACCCCCACTTGTCGTCCATTTTAACGGCGGCCAGACCTTCATGAAAGGCGCGAGCATCCTCGTAGGTGAGTGGTATCGCTATGTTGCCGGTCTTGTCGACAAAGCCCCATTTGCCATCCCTCGTTACGCGCGCCAGCGATTCGCGAAAGGCTCCAACCTTGGCATAGGTAGGCTCAACAACTACTTTGCCGGTTCCATCCATGAAGCCCCATCTGCCCTTCTGTTTGAATGCGGCTAAGCCATCCTGCATGGGGCCAATGTCTTCGTACTGAGGCTGAGTAATGTACTTGCCGGCCTTGTCGATAAGGCCCCACTTCCCGCCATTCTCGACTCGCGCCACGTTGCTGCCGAAACTGCTAACCGCGTCGTATTGTGGTTCTATCGCGAAGGAGAAGTCTCGTCCCACAAATCCCCACCGCTTGCCACGGCAGGCCGGCGCCAAGTCTTCAGAGAAGGCATGTATTTCCTCGAACGGGCCTACGGCAAGTTGTTCGCCCGTGTGCTTCAGGATCTTCCATTCTCCCTTTATCGCGACTGCCACAAAACCGAAACCAAGCGGCTGAGCATCGTCTACCGACGGGGCTATGCAAGCCCCATTGGCGTTGTAGAGTGTCTTGGCTCCGTCTAGCTGTGCGACGAAGTACACATCACTTGCGGGAGGCGCCTTAGCCTCGGGGGCTGTTGTCGGTTTGCGAAGATGCCAGAAGAGGCCTGTGCAGACGACCAAGACCGCCACCATGGCGCCGGCATACCACTTGACGCGTCTCGTGGGGGACGTGCTCCCAGGTCGCCCTTGGGCGCTGGCTGGTGCTATTAATGACCCACCAGGAGTGGTCGAAGACTCGGCCTGCTGAAGCTGGCCCCCACAATCAGAACAGAATTTCGCGCCATCTGGGACTTGCGTTCCACACTTCTCACAGAACATTGCTCCCTCCTATTCAAGCGCCCACACCTTGGGCTTGGGGTTATTGAGTCGAACATCAGCTTGCCATGAATTGGCCCTACTTCGGCCGGAACCGCGGGTCTCCCGTCATCTGCGCGAAGCGTTCTCGGGCAACAGTCACGAGAATGGCCGGCAAACGCTCCTGGAGATCTCGGTTATCGAGGAGTTCTCGCTTGCGGCTTTCCACCCATTCGACTCGATAGAAGTGCGCCATAGTGTTGCCCTTCTTCATGTAGAACTGACAGATGGTGTTGCCGCGGGGATGCTTTCGGAACTCTGCGATCATTTGGCTGGCCATGGATTCACCCATAGCGGCGTCGCTCGGATCAGGCGCGCTAGCCGGGCCCAGATCAGCGACAATCTCTACTTGGTGCGCTTCACCTCCGGCGCTCCAGCTGAGGGCCACGACCAGGATGAGACTCACCGAAACGATGGCCATCGCCACTATGAGCGTTCTCCTATTCAGGCTGATCCGTAAGGCCCCATCTTCTGCATTACGGGTGGAACGGGTGCGAGATGTGTCGGAGTCTGGGTGTGTGGTCGACGCCGACATCTCGCGCTCCTGGGGCGTTCCACAGTGTGTGCAGAATTTGGCCTGCTCGGAAAGGGTGGTGTTGCACTTGGGGCATTGCATGGTGATTCTCCTTGGGATTCTGACGTGAAACCCTGTCGCGAGTCTTATGCCAGATTTTGGGGGCCGTTCACCTTGAGCGTCAGAGGCTTCGAAGCAGCTGTTTGATCGTTGAGCCGGACATTTCCCTCACGGCCGCGCCGGCAATCCTCCGTTTCTCCTCCAGCGGGATCTTCGAGGCCATGGGGATGCTTCCGGTGATTCCCTTGAAATCCGCATCGCTCATGGATGCTATCCGGCCGAGGACGATGTCCTTGTTTGACTTCCAGAAGACCGCCTTGGCTGCCATGAGGTGCCAGAAGCTCACGACGGCCCCCCTTCAGCGCTCTGACTCGAAGTGACCGGGTCCTGGGCAGGTGAATTGTTATCCACTTCGAGCTTGCTGCCAAACAGTTCGATTGCGGCATTACCAACAGATGACGTGTCGTAGTAGGCGTAGCCAGCCATGCCCGCGGCGCCAATGAGAGGCAACCATCTTGATATCGTGCGCCCAACCAACTTCTGGGTGACTCTGATGCCGATCTTCTGAATAATGCTCTGCATTGCTCGCAGGGATGCACGGCGCACAAGCACCCGCTCCCCAACTCGGACAACGATATCGCGCAGCAACTGCCCAACTGCATATCTGAACAAGCACCAGATCATGGCTTCCCTGGTAAGTTGGGCCTGCTTTCCGTAGGCGCCAGCGATGTCTGCCACCATCCTCGCCTGTATCCGCCACACTGCAGCGAGATCGGGCAGGATGGTGAGTAGGCCAAGCGGGCCTAACGGAAGAGCAAGACCTCCGGAGATGGCCGCTGCTATGAAAGATGCCCTGGATCTTATGGCCTGCGCGCGTGCCTTTGGGTTGTCCGCGGCAGGCTCGGAAGTTGTCGGCACGTTAGCCAATAGCTCGAAGAGGGATTCCTGTAACTTGGATGGTACGTTCTTCTTACTTGCGTCATCATCAGGGGGCGAAGTCGTGCCGGCGCTCACGGCAACCTCCTCCTCAATGGGGAGGCCGGTTTCCGGAAGCCTGCCGCAGCCACCTTGACTGCAAAAAGAAGGGGCGGATGCCGAAACCGACCTCCGCCGTCCAGACGCCCATCACGGCGTAGCTACGGACAAAGGCAGCTCGGACCCGCCCCAAAGGGCGAGTCCAAGCACCAATTAGTCCCGTAGCTTGTTCGGTACAGCGTGATGGTTTCTGGACGAACGTTGGGACTTGGACTATTCTGTTGTCTCGTCGAGTCCACTATCTACCGGGCTACACATGCCTCCTTCCGCGCAGTATCCACAGAGAGGTCGCACATTGAGCGCGCACTGGGAATCTACCCATCCCGAAGGCCGAAGTCAAGCAAGCAGTAGCGCTTGCGCCACATGCAGACTCCTGGCCCCTGGATGGGTCGTCATGTGGGGTGACGCTGACGGGGGATGTTTCATTCAAAGAGAAGGGCGGGAGGCCGGAAACAGAAACGGCGGGCGCAGGTCCAGCTCCCCAGGGCGCCGGTAACACCAGAGAAGCCGCAGCCTGGCCCGCCGTGGGACATATACACCTGCCGTCGTGGCGGGTCAGCTGGATTCGACGCAGAAGGAAAGGCGCGCCAGGAAGCTTGTCGCTCACCTGCCCGTTTGATAGCATGCACTCATGGCTCGCAAGAAGAAACCTCAAGGCCGCGGCAAGTCCAAGCCCTCGTTGGACCGGGACGCCATCAGGCGCATCATCGACCTGATAGGCATGCCCGGCATCGAGGAGGCCCAGCCCATAGACGCCTTGCGAAAGGTGGTCTTGGAAGGACGCGACCCTGGCGGCGACCTGGCCTGGCTGGCGGCCTATGACCCTGACGAGGAGATGTCTTCCGGCGCCATCACGCTGCTGCACATGGTCCGCGAGGAAGTCCTCGATTCTGCGGTCCTGGTGAACCGCGTGGTCGAGGCGGCGTCTCCCATCCTGATCGAAGCCACCCGGGATCCAGCCGTATCTGATGAGCGCAAGTACAAGCTGGCCGCGATCTTCAACCTCATGGGCGGCACCAAGTCCCCGGAGGAGTTCCGCGCTCTATTCAAGGACTTCGAGGCCACTGCGAACCACTTCAACAAGGAAGCCGCGGCGCTCATCAACGACCAGCCCGAGAATGTCGAGCGCTCCCTGCAAGTGGCCGGTCTCCTATCCGGGGCCAAGGAGCAAGTCCTGTCAGCCGAACATCTCAAGGACGCGCTTCTGCTGGGGCTGAGCCTGTTCGAACGGAACAAGACTGCAGCCGCTGCCATCCTCGGGGCCGTGGTGGCCATCGCCATAGAGCATGGGAAGCAGGACGACGAGATGCTCCTCGTTCTCGAAGGCATTGCCCAGTCGGGCAGCGAGCGCGCTGCCTGGTGCCTGGACGAGCTCGGTAGGTGGCCGTCGGCCGGCAAGGTCGGAGAGAAGGCCCGCGAGCTGGCGGCCAGGATGAAATCGGAGGGCGTCCAGCCCAAGGCGACCATCCTGAGCGAGTTCTCCCGTGGGATGGTGAGCGGCATTGACGGCAGTGGATCTCGGAGCGTTAGCCTCTTCTTCAGGACACCAGAGGGCGGGCTTGATGCCTTGCTGCTGCTGCTCAACGACGGCGTGGGCATGAAGTACGCCATTGGCCAGTTCGAGGACGCGGACGACCTCTTCGACCAGTTCAGCGCATCGGAGGAAGAGGTCATCTATGCCCCTTGTGCAGTCGCTTTCGCAAGGGAGCTGGTGGCCGACACCTGGGCCTTCCACGAGGAACTGGGCAAGCCCCTGCCAGGCCGGTTTTTCATCTACCGTCCCTACCTGGGCCAGGAACCCATCGTCCCCAGGCGCAGGAAGCCGAACCTCGGCGCCTACATGCTGGAGGCCATGACGCCATCCCTGGAGCTCTTCGAGGGGTCGGAGGAGTTGCCCAAGTATCGGGCTTATGAACAGCTGTGGTTCTCGTCGGACGCGGCCTACCGGCTCCTGGACGAATTGACGGCAGACGGGAAGCGCGAGTTGAGGACCAAGCAGTTCGACGAGTACATTGAGAAGGTCGCACCGCTGGAGCGCGAGCTGCTGCTCTCCCGGATGGCCGCCAACCTCGAGGTCGAATCATTGGCCGGCCGGGCTACCAAGGCGGTCAACCGCCTGGCGGCGCGCACCTGGCTGGGCTTGTCCGAGGACGTCATGCCCATCCACAAGGTGCCCTTCGTGCGCGCCCTGGGCCTGCTGTCAGCCCAGGCCATCCTGACCAACCTCAGGATGGGGCATCGCACCCAGGCGGAGGCGAATGCCGCCCGGGAGGAGGCTGATCGGCGGTTGGAAGAGGGCTTGACCGGTCTCGACCATGATGAACTTGCCGGTTGATCTCGATGAAGTCGCCCGCCTGATGGCTGATGACCGCCAGGTCAATCAGTGCTTTCTGGATTTGGACGCCGGGGCGATTGTGCTGGTGTCAACGGACGTCCTGGTCCGGACTCAGAATGGATACCCACTCGATGACCTGCCGGAATGGCAACAGCGAGAAGGTGCGCTTTGCCGGGAAGTCCTCAGTGAGCCGTCCCGTTACTTCTCCATTATCCGGGTCACCGATGACGCCGTCCTCGGGATGATGCGGGCCTTTCTGAAGGAAGTGGACAAGAAGCAGGCTGAGAGGATGCTTCGTGCCGCCCTGGAACAGGATGAGCCGATTGATGAATTCCGGCGGCAACTGCAGAGCCTGCCTTGGCTGAGAGTGAAGTTCTTCCACTACGAAGAGAAGGCCAGGCGGGAGTGGGCAGAAGGGTGGTTGGCATCCTTGGGCGCGGCCCTGAAGCATCAGGAGATGGCCGCTCTTTGCCAGGACAAGGAAAAGAACCCAGCGGCTGACGATTCAGCCGAATACCCGCTTGGCGCGCAGTGATGCTCAGGACACCCCCTTTGTGTACGCTACGTACCCTTCTGGATGCACGATCTCAGCCTTGGGCTACCGCAAGGCGTATGTCATGGATCCAAGCACGGTCTCATGGCGTTAGCGAGCATATGAACGCCCCCGTCGCAACGGCAGTTACGGCGACCATCAGAATGATGGCCCAGATGCGCATGTGGCGTCCGCCTGCCATCCTATCAAACCTGTCGGTTTCCATAGTCAGCCTCCGGACTTGCTAACTCTGTCGTCCTATCATCAGGTAACACGCTTGATGGCGGTCACCATGGCGCTGTCCCGCCCGTAGTTGAAAGTTGACGGGCGACGGCTCGGACCATGAGGCTACGCAGCCTCCTCTTCGTTTTCAAGCTCTTTGGCTGACTTCTTGTCGAGAGCAGCCTTGAGCATCCAGAGATCCTTGAAGCCCATCATTTTCCGGAAGCCCTTCTCGGCATCCAGGAAAGCGGAAGCCGCCCAGCGCAAGACCATCTCGCCGTTCTTCCAGTTCGTCACCCTGTTGGTGCGACGCCGGGCAGCGGAATGCGGGTTCTCAATCAGGTTGGTGGTGCCCAGGCAGCGGCGCAGGCTGGGCGACAGGTTCAGCCGATTGATCGTGAAGGTCTCCTCCAGCCCTTCGAGGAGACTTTCCGCCGCCGACGGGTACTCCACCCGCAGCCAGTCAGCCTGCTTCTTCAGCCGCTTCATGCCCTCCTCCGCGCCGAGTTGGTAGGCCGAGCGCATCACCGCCTTCACCTGGGACTTCAGCTCCTTCGGCAGGTGGTCGCAGACGTTCTCGATCTTGTGGTTCCGGCAGCGCTGCACCTCGTTCTTCGGGCCGCACACCTCGTCGATGGCCTTGCGCAGTGCCGGGGAGCCGTCGATCACGAACAGATACCGCTTGTCCTCGAAGGATACGCCCCGCTTGACCAAGCCGGCCAGCAACTCCTTGCAGACCGTGGAGTGTTCGGTCGAGCCCTGACTCAGACCCAGCACGTGCTTCTTCCCGCTGGAGTCCACGCCCACGGCCACCACCACCAGGTACTCTCCGAAACGCAGCCCGTCGATGTAAAGCACCAGCAGGTCCACGTCCTTGAAGTCCCGCTCGGCGAGCCGACGCAGTTCCTCGGCACTGGCCTCCACGAACTCACGGCTCACCGCCGATTTCGACACCCCCACCGTGGCCGCCATCTGCGGCAGCACCCGCTTGTAGTGGCGCGTGGACACGCAGCTCATCAATATCTCCAGCATCCTCGCCCCCAACCGCTCACTGGCGTTCATGGCCTCGTAGGCCGGCACCGCCACCTCTCCGCCGCCCTTGCGCCGCAACCGGGGACGCTCCACTCGAAGCTTGCGCTCGCTCAGCCGAACCAGCCCCCTCTGACGACCATGCCGACGCACCTCGCCGCCAGCCTTACCCTGATGCCGCTCCCCGGCCACCGAGATCGCCGAAAGCGCCAACACCGCCTCTATCACCGCTTGGCCCATTACGTCCACCATCTCATCTACCGCCAGCTTCGACTGTTCCACCAGCCCTACCAGCGGCAGCAGGTGCTGCCCCTCCTTCGCCAGGAACTCTGCCAGTCTTGCCCTGTCTTCTTTGCCCACTACCTGGTACGATGTCTTCACGGCGGCTCTCCTTTCTGGTGCCAATCCTTCGCAAGATCAGCACCTTATGAGCCGCCGTCCTTCTTTTCAACTTTCAACTACGGGCGGGACAGCGCCGTCACCATACCTCTCAGGTCGTTTTTGGGGCGCCCATCGGAGTGTAAGGCGGCAAATCCAACGTCGACGGTTTCCCTGCCATGACCTGTCTGGCTGTTTCCTTGGCCTGCTCGAGCAAGGCTGGCCGGTTGGCGGCGACGTCCGGCTCGTTCCGGAGTTGGCAGCCCCGAATCAGGTGCATCTTCTTGAAGCCGAACATGGTGAAGATGCGGCCGTAGCGCTGGATGAACTCCCAGAAGGCGTTCTCCGGCGCCCCCTGGCTGACCACGAAGGCCATGTCCTTCCCGGCTGGGAGCCGGCTCTTGTCGTCCCGGGCGAAGTAGTTGGGCTTAAAGAACGAGTACCAGCGGTCCATGAAGGCCTTGAAGAGGGAGGAGCCGTCCCCGAAGTAGATCGGCGTGGCCAGAACCAGCGTGTCGGTCTGCGTGACAGCATCCAACACCCGCGCCAGGTCGTCCTTCAGGACGCACTTCTCGCTCTTGGTCTTGCAGCCGTCGCAGACGATGCAGCCGCGGTACTTGAGGTCGCTCAGCCGGAAGCGTTCGACCTGGGCCCCGAGCCGTTCGGCCTCCTGCAGGAACGTCTCGGCCATGGTTTCGCTGTTCATGCCCTTCCGGGGGCTCGCGAAGAGAGCGGTGATCTTCATCGATGGGTCCTCCAAAGCTTGTATGTGCATTCTCTGCGCGCCGGAGGTTCGGTGCAACCGTCTTTGACATGCGCAATTCCGGGGAGATACTCCCCGCCATGATCATGCGCCTAGCCCACCCCCGACCGTATAGCCACACGTGCTCGAGGGCTTTCCTGGATGCTATCAAAGAAGCCATCGCCACCCAGGCCGGCTCCGAGAACATCCTCGCCTCCCTGGCCAAGCACCTGGACCTGGAGTTCCCCGAGGATGTCGAGATGCGAGAGTTCGTCAGGACCAACCTGTTCGTGGTCGCTAAGCTGATACTGGAGGGCCACAAGGAGATCTGGATCAGCCGAACGTTGAGCCACGGGCTCAGGGTCTGCGTCGATGGGTAGGCCTGACCGCAGATCATCCTCTGGTGCTGACGACAGCGTGATCTGCAGGGAATGCGGCCGCGAGCTGCGGCATGTTTCCCACACCCACCTGCGGCTCCACGGCATGACCACTGGTGAGTACCGCGACAAGCACGGCCCGCTCTCGTTCTACTCGGCTGCTTCCCGGAAACACCTCTCCAACGTCCGGCGCGCGAAAGCGGCAAAAAAGGCGCCCCGGCCGGCCTACGTGCCCCGAAGCGCCGAAGACGTGATCGTGGACCTGCGCCGTCTTGCCAAGGGCAGGACGCATCTGACCGTCAAAGAGCTGAAACGGCGAGATCCGGTCCTTGCCAGGCAGGCCGTGAGGGCCTTTGGCGATGGTGAGAAGGCCTTTGCGGCCGCCAACGTTGCACACCGCCGCCTCCGAAAGTTATGGATTGGCGACCAGTTTGCCGAGGCAGTCCTCAGCCGGGCCAAGAGCGGCAAGCCGATGAGCTACAAAGCTGTTCTTCGAGAAGAGCCTGAGTTGGCGAACGCGGCTCTTGGTAGATATGGCTCATGGGGCAAGGCACTCATAGCCCTGGGGCTGCCCTGGCACGAATTGGCCGAGCGTAAGCCGCGCACCAAGTACGAGACGGGGCGCGCACTCATCAAGCTCGCTGGAAAGCGCAAGGTCATAGACCTGAACACGTTCAACGGCCTGCGGAACTGGGTGCGCCCTGCGACGCTTCGCCGATATGGCTCCCTGGAGGAGGCCGCGAGGCAGCTCGGCCTGCAAGTGCGCCGCGAGAAGCAGCGGTGGACGGATGAGGCCGTGCTGCAAGACGTTCGGGCTCGAATGGCGCGCGGTGAGTCCGTGAGCAGTACCAGGATGAGAAAGGTGGCGCCGAAGACCTACGCGGCGGGCTGCAGGCGCTTCCGGTTGTGGTCGCGAGTCCTGGCCCTTTGCCGCCAACCTTGACTCCCTGAACACGGGCGATACGCTCTGCAACCATGGCTGACAAGAAAACCCGCAAGACCAGCGGTCGCCTCATAGCGGCTGTCGCGGTGATTCTGGTGCTTGCCGCTGCTGTCGCGCTCGTACTGGTCTACTACCCGCCACCGCAGACGACCGCTGCTCCGAGCCGCAGGTCAGCGCCGCAATCCACGGCGGGGACTCCTGCTCGCGAACTCGCGATCATGACCTGGAACCTCCGCGGCTACCCCGAAAAGGATGCAGCATCAAGGAGTTGGTTCTCGGCGGAGCTCGCCAATCTGGCTCCCGACATACTCTGCGTCCAGGAGATCTCCGACCAAGCCAAGGTCTCCACCTTCATGACCACGGAATCCCATTTCACCCGGGTCGCCTTTCAAGACTCCAGCGACGGCCAGGACAACGCCATCTTCTCTGACGACCAGGTCGAACTGCAGCAACTCCCGACGCCTGCCGGCTTCCAGCATCCGGCCGACGTGGCCTACGTGTCCTGCGGTGGGTTCGACGCGACCATCGTGACGGTGCATCTCTCCTGGACGGACAAGGCCAAGCGGGAGCATGAGAAGAGCCTGCTCAAGAGCATCGTTGCCGAGGCGCTCAAGACCGACCCCGATGTGATCGTATGCGGCGACTTCAACACCCAGGAGCCGGACATCAGCGCCTTGGCCGCCTCCTGCGGGCTCAGGGTCATGACGCCAAGCAACGTGGCCACGGCGAGCACGACGCACGCAGGCAGCCGCTATGACTGGTTCCTGGTGTCACCGGACTTGGCTGACGAGGAGGCCCTCGGCGCCGAGATCGTCACCTTCTCAGGCCAGGATCTACCCCTGGCCAAGAAGACGTCGGATCACTTGCCCGTGAGGGCTAAATTCATGACGGACGAGAGGTTTCGAGACCGCAGGTAGCTGTGCTTCTGTTGCGCTCAGTGCGGTAGTTGCCCCCAAGGGCGGCAACATGGATAATGACAAAGCATAACCTGGGGGCGTCCGCGCATTGAACGTCGTTGGGATAGGAGACGTGACTGATGTCGCAGCTAAGGTGCTTCCCACAGCTGGCCGGCCTTGGGCAACTGAAGCGGATCACCAAAGACGCCGTTCTGATGACTGATCAGAAGAATCGTCAAGATGCGCGCCCCGGCAGGCCTCGCAATAGCTTCTGTCTCAAAGTCACTGCCCTCGATCTCAAGAGACTTGTTCGCAAGGCCAACAGGTTGGGGCTCCAGGGCAAGGCCCTTCCAGGGTTTGCATACGATTCGGACGCCCAGGCCCTTCTTATAGGGCCAGTTCTTGAAGGAGAAGAAAGGCCCTTGCCAGCTGACGATCAGGCGATGGATCACAGAGAGATCGGTCGGAAGATTCGCCAACTCCGGGCCAAGCGCCGCTGGACCACAATGGCTATGGCCAAGAAACTCGGGATGTCACAAGCACAGGTTTCGAGGCTCGAGAATGGCCTGCAAGCCTTTCGCAGCGCCACGTTGATCAAGATTGCCAGAACGCTTGGAGTGCCCCCTGCTTCGTTGATGACAAGTGGCGCCGGCGACGACGACGGCAAGGTGGCCGATGCATTGGAGCGTGCCGGCCTGATGCCCAGCGAGTGCCTGATCAGCGCGCTAAAGGACAAGGGCTTTATGACTTTCATGGAGCGCTGCTCCAAGGGCATGCGTGCCCACAAGATGAATCTGTGCCGGATGGAGAGGGCGCTCAACAGCATAACGTGAAGGCGTTCGGGCCTGTCCGTTGACCTTCAGCCGGCTGGAGAAGGAGAGGCTGGCGCGCGAGCTCCTCGATATCGCCTATGCGGTGATAGGCGCCCACCGCCCCGACTCCGTCTTCTGCTTAGCCAAGTCCAAGGCCTCGGCCACGCTGTCGCAGATGGGCAGGTACTTGTCAAGCTGACCGGCCTTGAGCGCCCGCAGGGCATTGCCGTTGGGGGAGGCCAGGACCAGGCAGCCGCCGCGGCTGCTCAGTGCGCTCCTCCAATAGGCGAAGGTGGCCAGGGTGCTGTTGTCAGAGAAGTGCGCGGACGACAGGTCGACCACGATGCGGAAGCCACCGCTGTCCGTGGCGGCCCTGAAGCGCGAATCGAGTTCGGGTCGCGTTGTGGCTGAGAGCCAGCCGATGGGCTTGAGCACGGTTATGCTGCCATGAAGTGTGACCCGGATGTCGAGAACCGGCCCTGTCATCTTCTCTCCAATCTACCAAGGTGCACCACGAGGCTGCTGAAATTGGGCATAACTGCACCTGTCGTGGTGCAGTGTGCCTGCCCACTTCCTTGAGGAGTAAGAATCCACTCCCTTGTCTTAGCAAGGAGCAGGCCATATGCGCATGACACCGGGGTTGGTCGAGCGTTAGCGGTTCATGATGAATATGCCATGGCAGATTTTCAGGAAATAGCCTTGCGCGCGGAAGTGACGCGGCTAGAATCTGCGGCCAAGTCGTTGCGCCGCGAACTATGGGATGGTTGCGGTGCGCCATGAGTGAGATGGATAAGAAGTACCGATTGCGTGGAATGGCGTGGACGGAGTGCGCGTCTTGACAAGAAGTCTTCTTCCAAGTTAGTCCGCGAAAGCTGTGCTGAAGCACGCAATCGGTGCGAGTTGTCCAAACTAGAGCCGTGCGGCCAGACAGTCTGGTCCCGGTACTGTAGCGGTGAAAGGTTAGAGTGTGCGGTCAGTGAAGGCTGGAGGACTATCCATGCAGTTGAGATCGGTGCTGGCGGTGTCTCTGGTGGTGCTGGCGGGTGCCCTGAGTGGAGGCCGGTCTCTGGCCTCGGACTGGGTCCAGGCGTCGAGTTACGCCGATGCCGAGGGCAAATGGGTCTCCGAGCCCAGCGCCTACGACCTTAACACAAGTTCCTACTCGACCGACCAGTCGAACAGGTTGGGTTGGGGCGCGGTGCTGAAGCTCAACTACGCCACTCCGGTGCTGAGCGACCGGGTGCGGGTCACGACCGACTTCGGTTACAGCACGGTCGACAAGGTCCGGCTGACCGTGACCTACAGCGACGATAGCACCGCCACCATGGAGTACGATGGCACGGTGGTGCACGACGTCACCGCCTCGACCCTCACCTTCAACCAGGGCTTGGTCAAGTCGGTCGAATACAGTTTCCACTACCTCCGCACCGGCTTCTACTGGTGGCTCTACGACCTTCAGCTCTACCAGTGCCCGGCGGCTCCAGCCCCGCTGAGCGGCACCACTCTCGCGCCCTCGAGCATCAACGCCACGAGCGCCGTGCTGCACGGCAAGGTGGTCAGTAACGGTGGCGCGCCGTGCTATGGCCGCTTCGTCTACTGGAAGTCGCCCGAGACCAGGCTCTACACCGCCTGGAGGAGCGACCTCGGCAACAACCAGGAGTTCACCGCGGCGGTGAGCGGCCTCGACGAGGGCGCCGGCTACGCCTACCAGGCGCAGCTCGCAGCCACGGCCACCCCGGCGGAGGGCGAGATCGTCGCCTGCGAGCCGGCGAGCGCCTTCACGACCGTCAAGATTAACGAGACGAGCAGCGTCGAGTGGGTGAGCCCGAGCCTGGCCTGGGCGGACGCCGGTACCTGGGAGAGCGCCGAGGCGGCCATGGACGACGACACGACCACGTCCGCGCGCTGCTATCACCAGATCGACGCTGACTCCTGGAGCCCCTTCGTCCACTACAGCACCGATCTTCAGTCGAACGGCATCCGGATCTGGGCGCCGGCCACCAACGTGGACATGGTGGACATCGACATCCTTAAAGGCGGCGCCTGGCAGAACCTCTACCAGGGTCTCTTCACCGGGAGCACCTGGCAGCAGTTCCCCTTCGAGAAGGGGCAGGTCACGGAGGCGAGGATCCGCCTGCACGTTTCGGCGAGCTACCTCGGCGTCTACTGGAACCTGGCGGAGGTGGACTTCCACCAGAAGGACGAGCTCCGGACCACGCGCTACTTCGTTGGGCCGGGCTCCGACTGGAGCAGCGCGGCCAACTGGAGCGCGACCTCGGGCGGCGCCGGTGGGGCGAGCGTGCCGGGCACGGGCTCGGTCGCCATCTTCGACGCGAACTCCCCGAACTGCACGCTGAGCGCCAATATCAGCGTGGAGGTGCTGCGGCTGGAGGCCGGGTTCGCGGGCGTCTTGGATGCCGGAACGAAGGCCATTACCATCGAGCGCAACCGCGGCTTCGGCGAGCTCAAGGTCGCCGGCGGAGAGCTCAAGCTCGGCAGCGCTACCCACACCATCAAGGACAACCTGCGCGTAGTGGGCGGCGCGATCACTCCGGGGGCATCGACGGTCGGCTTCCTGGCCCCCAACGACGGGAGCTTCGAGATCGCCGGCTCCGTCGGTCTCAATAACGTCCGTTTCTACCATTCGAACTCCGGGTCGAACCACAAGGTAGTGGTCATCAATGGCACGGTGACGGCCAATGGCAGCCTGGCGCTCGAGGGCTACTCCACGGGCGGCTGGCACCTCTACCTGAACGGCGGTGAGATCGTCGCCAAGGGCGCGATCAACGGCAACGGCCGGGTCGTCCGCGGCAGTTCGAGCCTGACGGTCTCAGGCTCGGCCGGCGACCAGACCCAGACGAACCTCTGCTGGGGCACCTCGGGGACGTACACGGTCGATAAGCCGGCCGGGAAGCTCGTCTTCGCTGGCGACGAGCGGTTCGGCGACCCGACCACGAGCGCCAATGCCCAGACGAAGCTGGTGCTCGCGACCGAGGTCGACGCGGTTTCTGCGCAGCCGACGGTGTGGCTCTGCGGCTACGGCTACGGGGGCGTGAAGGTCACCGGCGACCTCGCCGCCTATGACCTCACCTTCTACCGCGATGGCGGCACCGGGACGACGGTCTACGACATTGCCGGCACCGTGACGGTCATCAATAACCTGGATCTTGACATGACGGCCGACGGTGGCTGGCACGTGAACTTCGCCTCGGGCGGCACCATAGAGTGCAAGGGCAACGCGACGACGACCTGCGTCACCGGTGCTGACTGGAGCGGAGCGACCCTACGTGTCAGCGGCACCGGCGACCAAGTTGTGGATCTTGGTGGCCTGAAGATCGCTTCGCTGGTGATTAGTAAGCCTTCTGGAGCACTAACGTTCGTTGGTGGCTTCTATGTGGTCGGTTTGCTGCAAGTAGATGCCGGGGCGTCCATTATATTCAGCGCTGGGATCACGTATATCTCAGAATCTCTAGCGCTGAACGGTGAGAGCACCAAGCTCATCACTTTGCGCAGCAACCAAGAGGGCGTAGCATGGAAACTCAATGTGTTCAGTCCGTATGCAACGGCTTCCTACGTAGACGTGCGAGATAGCGATGCATCGGAAGGCAGACCGATCTGTACTGCCGAGAGTATCAACAGTGGCAATAATACTAATTGGCAGTTCGTAGACTTCATCTCCATCTCAACTCCAGCAAGCAGTATAACCAGCCCCGCGTGGGTTGAGGGGCAGATATGGGGGCCCGCAGCAGAAGTCTCCGCCACTGTCGATGGCGAGGAGTCTGTAGTTGCCGCTCGTCTTGGCTGGCGAGGTTGGTATCTGAACACCACGGGAGAGTCGGCCATCGGTGTCCGCCTCCTGCCGGACGTAGGTACACATGTTGAGATCGCAACCGCTGACGCTAGCGGGAGGGCCAAGACAGCATTTCAGGACATTACATGGCAGCCTACTGTCCTGACGCAAGATTCGGGCCAATCAGTTACGATCCGCAAGGGTGATGCACTTCTTCTGACCGCTTATGGAACTGGCACATTGCTAGAAATCGATCAGAACGGGGACGGAGAAGCCGATTTCAGTGGGCTTCCTGGAGAGATGGCAACAGCAGGCTATGAAGCATCTGGAACATTCACGGCTATAGCCAAGATCGATGGCGAGGAAATTGGCTCGTTGACGATTCATGTTGTGGATGTGGATCTGACTGCACCAATCGCGTGTCAAGTCGGGTACAAACGCGAGAAGAACGTAGCTGTTGTCCCTGCAACCCAATCACAGACGGTCCATTTTCAGCCAAGTGACCCTGACATGCTGACTGTCTCCGTGAAGAGCTACGGGGCCGAAGTAACCACCCTATATCTGACACCATTGCATCGCGGGCGTCAGCAGTTGGTCGCGCGTCTGGGTGGCAGCACTGGACCCATCATATCCTTGCGGAAGATTGACGAGTTTACCCTCGATATTCCTGCTCGAGTAAGTCTTGTCGCCGACCTTGCAACTCATGAGGCCTTTTCTAGCTTTACCATGCAGCCGTATATCCCTGACTTGGATATTACCCTCAACATGTGCGTCCATCAAAGCCGTTTCCTCCACGAAGGTGAAGAACGGACGTCATTGACGGTCAGCACCTCAGACGATGATCTGCTGACGCGAGTCTTCGACGAAACAAAGGGGGAGTTTGTTGCGAGAGTCAACCTTTGTGTCTACATTCCTCCAGGCGAACATGGGTACTGCTTCACGTCACAAGTCACCCAACAGGATGATACCCGCCAGACTGTTTCCGATCCCGCATTGGACAACGGTATCGCTCTGGTTGAGGGGGTGGATTTGGACATTGACTCTAGCAACAAGCACAACGTAGAGGCTAATCTACGTGAGGACGAGGATTCCGAAACCAACCCGGGCAAACTCCTCAAACTGGGCGCTCCCAGAGAAAAGCTGATTCTGCGTTACACGAAGAAGTCAGCTGAAGACCGCGTGGAATTGCGGGTCACTAAGGGGGGGGGCATCCTTATTTATGACACGGAAACCGGCTGGAACTCTGCTAGCCAATTCGTCGCTCCCGATGACAATAACGAGGTAACGCTTTGGGTGCAGACCCACGAGCCCGGCGAAGCTGTTGTCACGCTGTCTCTACTCAGATATGCTCCCGGAGGCAACTACACTAAGGTAAAGAGTGATGAAGTGCGCATTGTGGTCATGCCTGCCGAGGGACTTGCTGTCGTACCACGACGCGGCTTAGTAGCAGTAGGAGGTGCAGTAACGTTACGTTCATATAAGACGGCGGCATCGGCCAATACGCCTGAAAACGTACGCACACAATGGCGCTGCGTTCCAGTGGAAGGTCATGAACTGACCGCATCCATTGCCGCGGGCTTCAACATGGTCAATGGGATTTGGACACGGCAAGAATACGTGCCCTCGCAGACGTATCTGGGCGTAGAATTGCTGGGCTTGCGAGATGGCGATATTCAGGATGTTCAGGTGGAGGCCAAGGATGAGCCCAGCAGTCTCATAGCCACGGCAACCACTGGAGTGATTCCTTTCCCAATCAAGGGCCTCTATCAAATGGAGTACTCTGCGCGTAGTTGGCTCATACCAAGCGATATTAGCACTACCGGTTGGGAGATAGAGCTCGACATCAAGGCCCAACAGTCACTCATATGGCTGGACCCAGACAGAGCAGACAAGGTGCGCATGACCGGCAATGGTCGAGATTCTAAGGCAGTGTACCCATTCAAGAGTCTCGTGAGGGTGCTAGGCAAGGCCAGCGAGGGAGTCCTGGCGGGCATTACCGTTGTTGCCGGCGCAGATCGGTTGGATTTCGGCTTAGTTGTCTCGCCCCTTGCCATGAGCCAGACCGTCGATGAGCCTGCCTATTCCGGTGGAAAGGGAGAGGCGCCCGACCAGCCATATGGCCTCCTTGGCAATACGGGACAGCTAGTTGCCCTTAACGAAGACAATGACATATCCGCGAGGGACGTGAAGTTCTGGCGATTTCAGTGGAAGACGCTGCCGCGACACGTAGCAGGTAAGGACTACATATTTGTCAAATGCTCTGGTTCGTCGATTCCCGGTGTAGAGACAGCTGTCAGGATAGAGGGGTGGTCACCTGGCTCTAATAAGGTGCAGGCGCTATTTGCGGCCGACGGGGCGAATGCGCCACCGACCGTCGTTGGGGAATGGGACGTGATTTGCCATCATCCCATAGTCCACGCCCCCAATCTCGGGCAAATCGATACCGCTGACAAGATCATCCGTCAGAATCTGGCGCGGCCCTCTTTAGAAGACGAAGTAGCCGAGGATGTGCCAATTGATGACGTCGACAGCTATCCATACCTCAGAAAGCTGGGCAGCAATGGCCAACCAGTCAATACCGAGTACTTGCCGAACATCTACGGCAAAGACGGCAAGGTGTCGATGGAGATTAGGAAACTACAGGCAATCAAAATGCGTGCGGAGTACTTGTTTACGCAGCTCGTTGATCAGACGAGCGACCCCTTGACGGCACGCAATATGTTCATGTTTGATGCGTCCGGAGCGCATTCCTTTTCGCTACAGCAAGCTCAGAGCCTTCTTGGCCCTCTGTCCTTCCGATGCATGGGGCCTCGAGTTAACCTGATCAATAGATTGAGCGAGTATCATGGGCAAGAGCACAATAAGATAAAGTGCAGCAATTCCGCGATGACGCGCGCTTTGCGAGCCATAGCACGACAACAACTTGACATGGCGCTGCAGTGTGCCCTTAAGCAACGCGTAAGTCTCAAGTATAGCGCCGCTCAGTACTGGCGCGACGTGTCGCGAACTGGCGACAACCAGTATGATGACGGTATTGACTACGAGGCGTTGCTGCCTGGCCACAACATGCTTGAAGCCAGATGGGACAATCCCACCTGGTGGTTTGTGCAGCCAAGCGCGGTGCCCACGCTGACTGAGTTGTTCGGCAATAGTAGTAGTGGTGCGGGCAATTGGAGGTTGAGCCATCCCTATACTCGCGAAATACTGAAATACATGATCGCTCAGAGGATGGACCTTGCGAGGGCGATTCTAAAGGAGATAGGTGGCCCTCTAACTTTGACGGCAGATATCAGGCTTCACTTGACCACTGTTAACGTGCCAATTACTGTGTACCCGGATTTGGCGTGGAAGACAGATATGTTCTACGTTGGGGATAGTGGGTACAAGATACATGAGGTTTACAATCGAACGCGAAGCAATCTCGTGGATACTACTATTGGGTACTACTATTCCGAGCAAGCGGTGGTTGATCCCAACCAAACGCTTCAATGGTTAGCGAAGAATGACAACCGCGATTGGGTTAGACAACTCCACCCCATGAGCTGCATTGGCAATCGCCGTAATATGGAATTTGCATTCATCCACGCAATACATGAGGCGTGGTATCTTAGGTGGATTCTGCGTGATCTAGACAGCGGACAACTGGAGGCGCTTCAAGACTTGCGGGACGCAACTGGCACGGTTGGCGTGCATGCCATATGGATAGGAAACAAGGTCGTTATGCTGGATGCGTTATATGCTGGAATGTTTGACAGGGATCTTATCTCGAATGAGCAGCTTAATCTCTCAATGTCGGAGCGTTTGGCAGACATCGCACTGGCTTCAGTTGATGTAATAGGGGTGGCGGTGCCACTCGCCAAAGGGGCCGGGGTACTAGAGAAGGGTGGAGCCCGCATCCTGAAAGCCCTCGGGCCAAACGCGGCTAGTCAATACGCAAAAGACGCTGCCAAGGCTGGCCTCTCGGGGCTAGTAGCCGATGTACGAGCTATTGCTGGCAAGACCGGGGTGGCGCTGGAGCGTGCCTGCGTAATTGACGTCACCGATGGATTGATATTGAGCAAGATTGTTAATGCCGATGAAGTGGAGCTCATGCGCGACGCTGCAGGGCCCTTGATGGACTTCGAAATTGTGGCCCGTCGCTCAGTGCGGGGCGAAACGCTCGTCGCCGGACAGGCGGTGGCAGATCAAAGTAAGCATCCGATTCTTAGCCTCGTGTCTGGTGCAGAAGGTCCAATGACTCTTCGGGAGTACGCTGCGTTCAGCAGATTAGTTAAGCAGGAAATGAAGGCTCTATATCACGATATCAGCAATGCGGAATTGCGCGATCTTGTTCGTCATATGTGTTTCGAGTCCGGAACGCCAGTAACAATGGGCGACGGCTCTCAAAAGATGATAGAGGATGTATCGCCGGGAGACAACGTGCTTAGTCGGCACGAGTCCGGCAGGGGGCAAATCTGTCAGGCGACAGTTGTGCAGACGCTCGTGCGCACTGTCAATAGCATCAGAGTTCTGAAGTTCAAGCCAGTGCATGTAGCCCCTCGCGCCCGCGCGCCGCACATCAATCGGAAGCAGGGCAGAGACTCAGCAGCATCAAGCGATGATGGCGAGGGGGCATCATCAGATGAAGATGCAATTAGAACCACCGACGACCATCCTTTCTGGGTAGTCGATCAGGGGTGGACTCCTGCTTCGGAGTTGAGGCGGGGGGCTGTTGTTCTTGCTGATGGCGGCATTGCCGTATGCACAGATTCTGTTAGACAGGACCATCCAGAAGGCGTGCGGGTTTACAACCTGACTGTTGCCAACACGCATACCTATTTCGTTGGCAAGGCAAGCATATGGGTACATAACTCGTGCGGAGCCTATGTGACGTTCCGACAATTCTTGCAGTTGGCCGGACAAGGAGCTAAGTACGCAGCATACCAGATTGTGCAGGATCCAAAGGCTTTGTACAGACTGATCGTGCGGCACAACGGCTTCCTGGGGTTCACTGAGAAGAACTTCAGAAAGAACCTTGCCCGTCACCTTGGGGCTCGCACTCTGGATTTTGAGGCACACCACGTTCTCACCAAAAGACGTTTTAGGGAGATTGCTGAGCGGTTTGGCCTTCATGTCCACGACCCTCGTTTTGGAGCCTGGTGGGCAAGACAGCAACATCAAGACATGATATGGCTTTACGATTCTATAGTAGAAACGTGGTTGGATGAGAATTTAACTGCGTCAGCAGACAACTTCCTGGATTTTCTCCAGGACTTGGCAAGCGGGATCAAGGACCCTCGGATTAACTTCCCATGGACACGCCCAACACTTCCCCTGTAACGCTCGACGCCTTCCACGTGCTGGCAGCGCGGAGCCTGCGCCGCAGCATGGCGTGGTTTGCTGTGCGCAGAGGCGGTGTGTTGAATACCGCGCACTACTTTGCGTTGCTGAGAGGGGATGGGGGTGCACTTGGAACTGCGGAGCTTGACATGGTTGAGGGCAGAGTGCTAGCAGATTTCATTGCCAATGACGCGGCTCTCATCATTGTTGCCTCTTCCGTAAAGAGCATTCTCAGTGAATCAGGGCTTACCGGCTGGCGCGAATACCCCGTGCGTCTGTATGATCGCAAAGGCGCGGCTATAAGCAAGGAATACACCGGCCTGTCCATCGTCGGGCGGACAGGTTGCTATGACCGCGAGCGCAGTGTTACTCGGTGGCAAATTTCCAAGGACGGTTGTAAGACTGTTTCCGAGATGAACGGAATACACTTTGATCCTAGGGAATGGGATGGCAGTGACATCTTCATGCTTACGGACACAGATATTAGATTTGTGCTAGCCACGACACGCTTGATTAGCGCTCTCAAGCGCATGTGCGCTACGGGATGGGTCTCTTGTCCAGTGTTAGACTTCAAGACAGGAGCGGATTTGGCATGAGTCGCATTTCGGCTGTAATCGCTGTTGTCGCATCACTCGGCATGTCTCAGATACTCGGCGCAGAGCCTGCTGATGATCGTCTTGCGACCTGGGATAATGCCCAGGTTGAGAAGCGCGGCGCTTTGCTTGCACAGTGGATTAGCGAAATAGAACAAGCCAGGACAAGAAATAAAGCGTGGAAGCCAGGGCCCGAGTTGTGTCAGCTCGCAGAACGGTTGGCACGGGTTCCTACGGACAACCCTGACCTGTGCCAACGAGCTGCTCGCTTCTACGCTACGCTCGGAGATGCTTCAACAAGCAGCCACGCCTTCTGTGAGTCATGGATTCAGATTAGAGGTGGCGATGTCGAGTCCCGCTGCTGGGAATTTCTCCAGCTTGTCGAGCACATATATCCGCATTGCGTAGAGGGAAGGGATCTTGCTCTCCTAGCGGCCAAGACATCGCCGCGTCCGGGACAGGCTTATGGCTACCTTGCGAAGCATTACCCAGAGGATCCCAAAGTAGTCTCGGCCGTTATTACAGACATCTCGGGGGATGACTGCCTGAGATCGGAAGCCGCTGTCGAAGTTATCCGCAAAGTAGCGATCGGGAAGGCGGGTGGCCTTGCCGTCGCGAAGAAGTTCATAGCATGGGCGAAGGCTCCTGCGCAGTCGGACGGCTTGGGGCTGTTTGCGGGGCAATTCTTGTTGGCCCTGCAATCTACCCCTGGCAATTATCGCAAGGTGCTACCAAAGGAGGATGTAGAGGCGCTGCAGCACATCGCTTCATCTAAGAAGGAGTTGAGAACCGTAGCTGTAGCGGCCATACTAGTGATGGCTGAGGAGATTCCTGATTCATTTGGGAACCTGCTGTTCACCTTCGCTATGGAGGAACCGCGGGCTGAGGATCGTGTGCTCCCGGTAGCTATGGGGTTCTTGCCATCCGGAAGGATCGTTGCCGATGATAGGGATCGTTACCTGAAAGCTGCGCCGGAACTACCGTCTGAGGCACTCGCTGGACTCTTTTCGATGCTATCTCGTTCTGAGGGCAAAGTGGACTTCGGCAGCGTAGAATTTGACTGGGGTGCGTTGTATGGCAGAGTTCATCCAAGCTATAGAAAGATGTTGTCTGGCGCGCTAGTTGCTCGAACGGTGCGACCAGAGATGTGGCGGAAGGAGTGGGGCGTCGCTGCTGAGGGCGATACGCCACAGCGCTGGCGGCAAGCCTCGAAGAGGCACAGCATCATAGGCAGTCTAGCCAGTTATCCTGACGCGGCTGATGCCAACTGGGTTCTCGAACGGAGCCTTGAGCAACAGGATTACAGTATTGCGGCACTCAACACGCTGTGGCAAATGCGTGGCGCAGTAAGAAGGCTCAGGATGAGCGACGCCGTGAATAGTTGGCTGAAGAAACAGTTGGTGAATGAGAGCAATCGCGTCAAAGCCATGACAGTGTTGCTGTATTCGTGCAGCGATACGGCTGCGCGCAAGGCGTTATTGAGCGACGTTAGTGAAGAAGAGCTCTATGCATTGGGCGTGTTGGGCGCAGAGCTACTGATAGTCGCTGATCCCAAGGATAAGCGCATAGCGAAGGTAAGCAGGAGCCTTCGCGAGCGAGCAATCGGACCAGGCAGCGCGAAGCTCTGGGAAGCTTGGCTTCTTGACGTGATCCAGGGGGGGGCTGTAGGCGAGCCCCCACTAGAATCACTGGCTGCTTGCCTTAGATGCAACGAGGATCGGTGGATGCCCTTGATGCTTGCCGCTGTTGAGCAGTTGGAGCCGCATCTCGGGCAACTACGGAATCCTGAGCTCTTTGTCACTGGCTCAGGCGCAAGTCCTAGTGCTTTGTTGGGCTTTCTCGGTGTCTTGGACCGACTTGAGTTACAGAGGCGCAAGGGTGATGTTTCGACTCTGAATAGATGACGCACAGGAAGATTCGGAGTGTAGTCATTCGGGTGCTCGTCGATCTCAATTTCGCTAGTTGGGCAAACCGGGTTGTTGGCTGTTGCAGTTGGGAGGCTCGAACGTGAAGAAAGCTGTAACTGCACTGTTCGTCGTCGGCACTATTGTCACTGTTCTGGTAGTGGGCATGGCAGCGTGGCATCTTCGGGCTGCAACTCCGCCGGTCCGGAAGGAGCAAAAGCCTTGCGAGGCTGCACAGCCTATGCCGCCAGCCTCCAGCGCGCCCACGCCTTACCTTATCAACGAGAAGGATCCACCGGTCGAAGTTCATCCAGAAGTCACTGCGCGCCTCATCGACACCCTAAGCATCAAGACATTCTCCGAGACAGTGGCTATTATGTTGGACGTTACGAAGGACCAGACCACTCGCAACGAGGCAGCGAACTTGCTCCACCGCTCCGGTTATGGCGGCCTAACTTATGACTTGATCAAGTCCCTGGGTAGTCCGGAAGAAGGTCCCCTCTGGCGTTCCTACTGTATTCAGCACCTCCTGACGAACGCCAAAGGAGCTTCGGATGTGGAACTGGCCAAAATCACCGACACGATCCGCTGCGCTATTGCGGATCGCCATACGCGCGTTCGACGGGAAGCCCTCTTGGCGCTTTGCCACCTCCAGGAGCCTCTGGGCCGAGAGACCGCGATCAAGTGGCTGACCGCCAAGGAAGGCGAGGGCGCGCGCGACGTAGCCATACGCTGCATGGAAGACCTTAACCTGCGCGACCAAGCCCATGCTATCCGCAGACTAGCCACCGATCCAGACGAGTCCACCGCTGTCCAGGCCATCGGCACGCTGGGACGATGGAAGGACGAGGCCAGTCGGCCGCTGTTCGAGGAAGCCCTCAAGTCTCCAAGCCAGCGCATTCAAAGAGCTGGCAGGGCGGCCATCAGGCATCTTGAGGAGGCCAAGGTGAAGCCTGCGGAGGCAACGGCTCCGGTCGGACCATAGGTGGCCACGCTCCCGATCACGTTGCCCTCTGCCTCGCAGCTGCCCGTTTGTACGCTTGCTACCGCTCCAGGCACCCGATCTCGCGCCCGGAGGCCCATGGGTAGTAATCGGCGCGCCATGGGGAACTGCGATCATCGTCACGGTCAGTCGTAAAGCTTGGGGGCGCGCTGGTAGTCCCCCCGACCAAGCCCTCGGCCGGTCAGGCAGGCACGCCCCCTGGGTAGTGTTGGGGTGGGCGGCTGGCGGGTATCGGGCGCGGCCACCTGTCGATGGCGCGCATTCCGTTCCGCCCACCCCGGGATGGAAGAGGCCAGGGGCACATCCGTGGCTCAGGATGTGGCCTTGCGGCTACGACCCTGCTGGTCGGCGTGCCCCTGGCGCAGTGCTGGCTCTACTCCTGGGCTTGCTGGTCTGGTAGGCGCTGAGGCTCGCCCTTCACCTCGAAGCCCCTGAAATGCTCCAGTGCCTGTTCCCAGAGCACCTGGACCAGGATGCTTCCAAGCGCGAAGAGCGCGCCGGCCAAGATGGATTTTCCGGCGGCCTTGCCCAGGTCGCCGATATCGGGCTTGGGGATCTTCATCATCGTGCGGGTTCCTTCGTGATCACGCGACTGGTGCGACCAGTTGGAGACTGCTGCTCATCGGTGGGTTTGCATGTCACGGCGATGCCGGTTAGGTGGTGGGGCGAGTTGGGTATGGGCGCTCGTCAGCCTTCATCCCCCCTTTGCGCCGGGGATGGTCACGATCACCGCGCGCACCATGGTTCCGGAGTCCTTGAAGGCCCCGTCAGGCAGCGGTTCGATCTCGCCACCACGGTCGCCCACCAGCTCGCGGAAGTCCCGGGTCAGCTTGTTGTCCCGGAAGGTGATGCCCGCGGCCATTACCGATACGAGCAGACCGTCCGGTTTGAGGAACCCGAGGGCGTGCCGGACGTGCTTGATGTCAGCCTGCCTGGCGAATGGCGGGTTCATCACCACGCGGTCGTAGACCGGCTCGGGCGGCTGCTCGAGGAAGTCCCCACGCCGCACCAATCCCAGGCTGGGCTCACCGGCCAGGACCTTGTAGTTCGCCTCCATGAGCTCGATGCAGTCAGGGGGTGTGATGCAGGCGATGGCCAGTGCGATTGCCCCAGTGCCAGCGCTGGGCTCAAGGACCCGCATGCCGGGCTGGATCTCTGCCAGCTCGAGGAGCCTGTTCACCACGGGGGAAGGGGTGGGGAAGAACCCGAACTCGGCCTTGGGCACCTCGACCGAGCCCGTGAGGATGATCTCGTCGATCCTTTCGGCCGCATCGCCGTCGAACAGATGTGCCTTGGCCTTGCGGTCCCACTTGCCGCCGGCTGCCTCGAGCACCTTGTTGGTGCGCTGGTACATCTTCCTGTCCAGGCGCTCGGTCAGCACCAGCGCCCGGTCGTTGGTCTGTGCGCGGCTCAATACGGCAAGCACGTCGCTTTCGACTTGCATCGAGAGTCCTTTCGTGAATCGAGGGTCGGAACGTCAGTCGGTCTGTCGTGCTGTGGTCGGAATGTTCTGGTTCAGCTGCAGAAGAACCGGCTCAGTCGTGAACCCGGCCTCAGCGAACGCCTCGCCCAGGCCACAGCCTTGCGCAGGGATCGGAAGGCCTGAATGGGGTAGGTGTTGTTGATGATGTACCTGTTGGGGCGGCTGTCGAACCGCACGATCCGGCGCGCGCCACCGTCATGCGAGACGAACCACTCCTTGCGGGGCATCAGTGGCTTGCCCCATGGATAGGAGTAGGCTCGGTAGGGGCCGGTGAGCTCGAAGTGCTTCATGTTGCCCTCGCCTCGAGCAACTCCGGAGTTGATGCGCCGCGCTGGAGCACGAGGCTTTGGCAGCCGGACAATGGCTCGGGACCACAGACCTGCCCGCAGGTGGTCATCTCGTCGTGGTTGGGGAGGTGGCGGCTGGCCAGTTCGCCCGCTTCCGTCCGGCTCCGCGCCTGCACGAAGATGAACTGGATGTCCCAGCCGCGCTCCCCGGTGTCGGGGTTCTTCGTGTAGCATTCCACCAGGTACCAGGTGTCCATTCGCTCTTCTCCTGGCTCAGGTCATAGGGCTCTCCGGGAGGGCGATCCGTCAGGGGCAGCCCTGCTTGAGCACCTCAGCAGTCCTGGCCCAGTCGACATTCGACCGGGAGATGCGCCATAAGCTTGTCGGACCGTTCCTGTCCGGGCGATCGGAGGCCAGAAGCTGCTGCTTGCGCCCGTGCCGCTCGAGGAAGAAGTAGACCCTTCCGTTCGACGCCACGATCCGGTCGCCCTGCTTGAGTGTCGCCCAGATGTCACGCTCCTGGACCAGGCGCTCCCAGGTGGCCATGTCCGCAGGCCTCTCCGCGGGCAGGTTCAAGTCTTCGGGCAACCGGTCTCGGGGGATGGCCTGCTCGGCCAGATTGCGGAGATCGCTTACAGGGTGGCCCACGGAGATGTGGACCTCGTTATGCACCCAGTCGGTCCAGCCGTCGCCATCCGTGCCGCCGGACACGTCGAGCGTGTAGCGTCGGCCGCCGATCAACACCTTCACGTAGGAGTAGGTGGCCTCTTCGACGAGGGTCATGGCGGTCTTGGGGACCAGGAAGAGCAGGGACATCCCGGGCTTCGAGGTCCACCACTTGCCCCGCGTCCGAGAGTAGTGCTTGAAGTTGTAGACTTCCCGGCGCTTGCCAGCGATGCCCGGATGTTCCAGGCGGGAGGCGGGCGAGTTCCAGTGGCAGCCGGCGATCAGGAGGATGTTGTCACCGGGCTCGACCTTCACCGTGAATCGCCGGCCCTTGTCCGTGAAGCTGTGGTGGTTTCGGATCTCGCTCAAGAGCATCGCCGGCCCCTCCTTCCAACCACGGCCTTTCGAGCCCCTTCCACCGCGAAAGAGGCACCGAAGCGCCCGGCCAGCGCCAGGTACTTGTCGTAGTCTCCCTCGGGGAAGAAGCAGGGGATGTCGCACTGCCGGGCGAGCTTCCAGTCCGCCATTCGGTCAACATGGAAGCCGGTTATCCCGCTGGGAGTCGCCAGCCTCTTGAGTCGGATTGCTGGGCTGAAGAAGCGCTCAAGCCTGGCGCGCATGTCCTTAACGCCATCGCGATCGTGGCTTGCCTGGCGCGGGGAAGCTATCGTCTCCCCGGTACTGCCATGAGGCTTCCGAGTCGCCGGGCTTCCAGACGTCGACCTCGTCGTTTTCCTCATTGAAGCCCTCCCGCTTGGCCAACGCCTTGCCAGCTTCGATGGCTGCCTCCAGCCCGTCTTGGACCGTCACCGAATGGATGATGCCCTTGTGGGCGTGGATGAGCACGTAGGAGTCGGCTGGATGCCACTCACGAGCCTGCAGTGCCCTGGCCTCGGCCTCGAGTTGGGCGTTCTCTCGATCAGCCTCGGGCTCCCCGGCGTTGTCCCAGTCCAGAATGGACACGGATAGAGCCGGGATGCTGCTGTGGACGGCCACTACCACGCCGCCGCGGACCTCGACGATGACGCGACCCTCGATTTCAGCCTTTGTAACCACGCGAGGCTAACCCCCTGACCACCGAGATCACATGGAGCCAGTCTCGGCGATCAAACTTGCCGTCCGGGTACTCATGGGCGGTGAAAGCCCCGCGTGCGGCATCGGCCGTGCTGCCCCGTCGCGCGGCAATGCCCCAGACGGTGCAGGCCTGGGTCTTCTCGGGTTCGCTGGGCTGTTCTTGGGCGCCGCACTGGCCCCACCACTTGTCCGTATGGGTCTGGATCTGGGTCTTGAGCGTGTAGGTCCCTCCGCAGCCGTACTTGACCGTGGCGCGGTAGGAGGTCTCCCCCGGTTCAGAACCTGACACGCGCGGCGCTCCGCACGACGGGCAGGATGTTGGGAAGGTCGGCGCCTCATCGCGGGGCTTCCAGATTTCAGGGTACACTGCTGCCTCCTTCTGCGATTGTTGTGGCCTCAGTTCCTCAGCCTCCGAAGAGCGGATGGTCCGCCCGGCACACCAGGGGTTCGATGGCGCTCAGCGGGAAGCTACCGCCCCAGCCAAGCACTTGGTCGGTCCAGCGGTCCAGATGGAAACCGCGCCACTCCACGGTGGCCGTCTTCTTGGTGACCTTGGTGACCACGTAGTAGGCGTAGCCATCGGCCACTCCCACGGAGAAGAGCTTGCCCGGGCGAATGCCCTTGGGCAGCATCTTGGAGTGGGCCTCGGCTTTCTTCCATTCGGCCTCCACGTACTTGTCGTACTCCCCGCCGAAGTCGGGGGGCAAGTCGACGATCAGCGTCTCTGAGACCTCGAAGCACTTCGGCAGGATGGCGTCGTCCACGAAGACGAAGCCTTTCCTGGGGCGCCGCTCGCCCTTCTCAGCCTCCCGGAAGATGCCGTAGCGGGTCTCGCCCTTGGGGCCGGTAAACTTCAGCTTGTAGCGCCAGGGCGTGTCTGTGGTCGCTGACATCCCTTCTCTCCTCCCTACCGAGGCAGCAGATCCCGGATGACGTCCCAGCCGAGCTCGATGAGCCGCTCCTGGATCCACTTCTCGTTCTCGCGGAGGAACTCCTCGCACTGGGCGCGGCTCCATGATGGGCGTAGCGTCTGGATGTCTCCGGGCGTCCAGGCGATCTTCGCATAGGCATCCTGGACTTTCTCCTTCCCCATACCTGGCTCCTATCCCAGCGCGGCCAAGAGACCGTCCAGTTGGCCATAGGCGTTCTGGATGGCCCTGAGCGCTTCCTCTCGGGCTTTCTTCAGGGTGGAGTTGCCGGCGATGCAATCGTCGAGCTCAAGCACCAGGAAATCGGCCAGGGTGTCGCCGCAGAGGCGATGTCGGGCCGCATGGACGATCTCCGCCAATGTCAGGCTATCGAAGTCAACGTCCAGCTCCGGGTAGTCGTAGGCTTTCAACGCCTCACGAATAAGGCGCTCCTTGGCCGGCATCCTGTTGCGCGTTCCGGGCTTGATGGTCTCGACCGTCACCCGGGTCGTGACATTGTGCGTTTCTTGAGGCATGCGCGGCTTCCATGGCCGAAATGGTCCGCCTTCCCTGCGGTACTTTTCGAGGGATGCGTCCCGCGCCCTCGGCTTGGGCTGTCTCGGTGCCGAGATATCGGTGTCCTTGGGCATCGGTTTCTCCTTCACCTGTACGCCGTCAGCACCGCCCGCCGCAGGCGATCCCAGGCGCGGTCGTTTACAGGCCTGTTGCGCTTGTAGGCTCTCCTCGGCACCGGGGTGACGTAGGCGTCCACCACCGCATCCGGCCTATCCTCATCCGCGAATACGATCTCCGGGGCGCAGCCGAAACCGAAGCCCGGAGCGCCAACGGTCCCGCCCATCGCCTGGCTGGGGTAGATCTTGACATGCTTGATGAAGTGGTCGAACTGCTTCCGGGTGAGCAGCCCGCACCACTTGCGGTGCTTGCCCTTGGCCTCCGAGACCTGCCATGGATCCTTCAGCTTCTCGGAGCCCCAGAACATCTCGTACTCCGATTCCCCGCGCTCCGTCTGGTGCCAGGCACAGCACCGGGGCGGGGCCAACTTCCGGATGCTCATGTCGGCCGAGCAGTCCGCCGTGTAGATGACACTGAAGAGCATGTCTCGACCTCCCCTTCATGGGTGGGGGGACCGCAGTCCCCACATGCGAAGCCCTCACCACTTCCCCGCGCCAGGTCTTATCACCAAGTCAATGCCCAGAACCAGCTTGACACCAATCCGGTTGATCTCCCTCAAGCCCTCTTTCCAGTCCTCAGAGCGAGCCGGCTTCATGTACAGCATGTTGCAGAGATAGCTCTGCCAGTAGCTCAGCCAGTGTTCTACGGGCCAGCCAATCTGTTCTGGTTCACCGGTGACCATCGCAGCCTCCAGTCTGTGGTCAAGCGCCTCAGCCCCGGCAAAGCAGAGCGCCACAGAGGTAGCACCGCCCCGTCGCCTTGACCATGGTCCGCTTCCCGCAGTTGGCGCAGTCAGTCCTGTGCTTGTTGGGTCCCCACGAGTCGATCCAAAGAGGCACGCTGTGGCGCGCTTCGATGATCGGCTGGCTCCAGGCCCACAGGAAGCTGCCACGGCGCCGCAACCTGCTCATGGCCCCGTTGATGCCATCGAAACGAACCGGCAAGCAAGCCCGAGTGATGCGACCGTCGAACAACATGGTGAGGTCCCATCCGGGCCGAGCGTTGCGAGAGCAGTAGTCGTTTGGAGCGCTCTGACAGTACAGCTCCCCCCGGTAGAACCGCATCTCTTCCGGACCGATCCCGTCTTCCCCCCAGTCGAGGGGTTCTCGTTCGACGATGTCGATGATCGGACGCCAGGCCTGAATTAGAGGGTCTTCTTTCTCCCAGACTTCCCGTAGCATCGTCCGCGCTTCTCCTGCTCGTCCGCCCAGTTCAGAGCTCCCCAGTCCACCTCGTCCGGGTTCGTGACTCGGCGGGCCCCTCCGCACGACGGGACGTACCAGAAGGTGTAGTCCCCGGTGTCGGAGCCGTCCCTGAAGGCCCTGAGGGCCTCCACCCGGGCCTGACAGATGGCGCCCTCGGCGCGATAGGGATTGCCGCCCGGGGGCTCCCCCTTGATGGCAGTCAGGTCGCCTATGTGGATCTTGCGTGGCATCGCTCCTCCTTCACAGCTTGTGCCCCATGGCCAGGAACGGCCTCCAGCACCGCCGGCAGCGCGCGCAGGCCATCAGCCGTTGGGCGCCCCGGGTAGCAGGGCAATCCTTGGGATGAAAGGGCACGCCTCGCATCGTGTGCCCGATCCGGTGTTCGGGGAAGACAGTCACGATACGTCGGTCGTCCGGCACCCTGTCCCGCGGCCGCCGGGGACCGAAGGCCAGAGGGCCGTCGTAGCCGTCGAGCTCCCCCGCAGGACTCGTGGTGTCGAAGCTGACGATCAGCGAGAGGTTGCGGCGCTTGCCATTGACCGCCTCGGCCACCTGTCGGCGGCGTGTGAATCCCCAGAGGACCGTCCCCGGACACTCCTGGGCCAGCTCGAGCAGCGCCGGCACGTGCTCCAAGGTCATGTCCCCAGAGCCATTGAGGCGCACGTCGCGCAAGCGCCGGCACTCCCAGATGAGCCCTTCGAGCTCGCCGCTTCGGAGGACGGCGTCGACGGCCAGTGCCTTCCGTATGCTGTTGCCCCAGCTGATGGGGCCCACGCAGGCGTAGCAAGCTGCCGCGCAGCGCCTGGTGGGTTTGCAGTTGATGACGGGCAGGTTGATGGATGTCCCGGTCTTATGGTTGCTGCTCAGCACGATGAGTGGCTTGGCGGGCGGAGACCGTAGTAACCGCCGCTCCGCCGACAGCCGACGACGGTAGGACACAAACGCTCCCCTGTGGATGGGCCGATTGGATTGCCCAAGATGCAACCGATCAGGATGTATGCCGCTATATCTGCCGGGGCGCCTCAGACCGCACGGACGAATAGCCCATCGGCACTGACGCGCTGCGCCAGGAGCGCCCTGGCCAGGTCCTCGACCGTGTAGGCGCTATTCTCCCAGTCGGGGGACAGGATCCGGCTGCCCCTCAGGTGCTTCAGCACGTAGATGGCCAGGACGTTGTTGCGGAGGCCGGCGTCGAGTATCGGCGGGGCGAAAGGCTCGCCGCCACTTGTCCGCTGAGGCAGCTTGAGGAAGCCGCCCCGGAAGTAGTCGTCCAACTTCCGCCTGGACTTGCCGTAGAGCTTCACGATGGCCCCGACAAGACGCTCGAGCATCTCCGCCTTGGTCCCCGAGACCTTCTCGCCGTGCGCTGAGAGCAGTTCGGCCAGGGAGTAGTTGTGCATCTTGGCCGTGGCGAGTGTTCCCACCGTGTAGCCCGGCACCATGAGGTTAGGCCGAATGGAGGCGCTGGTCTGCGACTTCCCGCAGCCCTTCACGTAGTTGAGCTCAGGGAAGAGGAGCGAGGCCCGTGGCACGAGCTTCTCAACCGCTTCGATCTCGAGGCTGAAGCAGTACTTCCCTCGCCCTGGGGCAACCTCCTGGGAGATAGCCCTGGCCATCTCCCGGCACTGAGCGCTCTCGCCCAGCGGCAGATCGGGTATGAACCGTATCGCCCCATCCCTCAAGAGGCAGAGGTAGCGGACCGAGTTGTGCGAATGAACGTGAACGCTTTCGACGCCTGGCGCCGGGATGCGCATGTCGAAGCGATCGATCCGCGGTACGAGCGACACGATGCCCTCGGCATTCGTGAAGCTGCCCAGGGCGCCAGGGCGCCTGAAGTTGACCGTGCCGGGGATGCCAATGTTCACCAGCAGCTTGTCATCATGCTCGAAGTCGTCCACCGAGAGCGACTCGCCGAGACCGAAGCAGGCGAGATCCCGCCAGGTCTTGAACGTAGCGCTCACCCCCTTCTCCTTGAGGAACCGGCGCTGGTCGTTGAAGCCAGGGAGCTTGTTGGTGAGCAACTGGTGGGCAATGGCGCCATTCCAGATGCCGCGGAGCCGGCGCCGGGCGATCTCGATGAGCCCCGGATAGCTCAGCTCGTCGATGAAGTAGAGCTCCTCCGCGTTGGCCTTTAGTGCATCAAGCGCGCCGTCTTTGGTAGTGTCCCCCGCTGCATAGGGGTAGCACTTCTCCTGGGAAGGAGCGCTGACGCTCGCGCAGTGGCCGAACTCCTTGAGCCCCGGCAGGATGTGATCATCGGCGTTTAGTCGTTCTGCCACCGCTTCAGCCAAGTCGCTTGCGTCCCAGTAGTTGCCGAGACTTCTCGTCAGGCTCACGGGATGCAGGCCGCCGAGCAGCACCTCCCTGAGCGGCCGCTCGATGACTGCGATCTCCATCCGCCCGAACTCCGGGATCTCCGCGTCGGGCCGGAGCCCCACCTTGATGACCTTCATGGCCGTCCTCCCTCTCCCGCCCGGGGCAAGGGAGGACGCCCGCCATCAGGCGGCAGGCGCCTCCAAGAGCCCCTTGAACGTCTGGATGTCCTTCTCGATGGCCTCCCTGATCAGGGCGATCCTGGCCGGAGTGATCTCGCCTCCCGAGGCCGCCTCCTTGACCCGAGCGATGGCCAGGAGCCTTTCGATGTCCCCGGACCGGTCCATGAGCGCCTCCAGCCCCTCGATGTGCTCGATGGACTCGCCCCAGAGGCTCCCCGCGCAGGCCGAGGACAGGCTGTTGGCGTTCACCCGCCCACCGACATGGTCGATCATCTCCTGCGGGATGGTCCCCGGCCGCCTGGCCTCCACCTGGAGCGCCACGTAGGCCAGCGCCGTGATGTCCGCCTCGCCGTTGACCAGGTCGTTCCAGGCCTTGGTCTTCACCATCTCATCCAAGCCTCCCTTGATGAGGATCTCGGCCTTGCGGATGAGGTTGCCAGTCGTGAAGAGCTCGTAGATGAGGTTCACCCTGGAGATCTCCGAGCCCGCCACGAAGTAGTCGGCCAGCAGGTCGAAAACCACCTCCACCTGGTGGGCCACCTCCTCGCGGTTCACAGACTGGTCGTTCAGGCCCACCGGGATGCTCGAGACCACCGCATGCCGGGCGCTTTCCTTGAAGTCCCGGACCAGTTCTCCAGCCGCAGCCGCCTTGGCGATCTCCACCGCCCTAACGGCCAGGATGTTCCGGTAGATGAACCCCAGCCGGCGGCCATCGAGTTGCACCGCGCCCTTGGTCTCCCGGTTCAAGAGCTCAGAGAACTTGGCCAGGAACTCGCCCAGGCTGGTCATGTCCGCCTCGAGGGCTCCGTACCGGCGCGCAGCCGAGGTCAGCAGCGCGCGTATGTCTGCCCCCACCGCCTTGACCTGGGCAGGCTCCACGGTGGCCTTCCGCGCTCCTTCCCCCCACTCGCCGAGCGCCAGAGCATCGTCCCCGTTGATGTGCCGGGCCACCCTGATGCGATCAGCCTCGCTCATGGACAGAGCCTCGGGCGGGTAGGCGAAGAGCGCGAAGCGTCCAATCAGGGCCTCATCCAGGCCCTGGACGCCCGAGTAGCTCGCCGGGTTCATCGCCGCCCATACCCACTTCACCCGGGTGGGGAAGCCCATGATGCGCCTCGAACGGATCACCTCCAGCCACTTAGACTGCATCTCGGGCACCGCCCGGTTGAGCTCGTCGATCAGGACGAACTCCTTGTCGAAGACGGTCACCGGCGAGCCGATGTACTCCACCTGGCCCTCCTGAAGCTTCTTCACGTTGGGGTAGCCCAGGACGTCCTCGAAGAGGCACTTGGAGGCGTCGTAGGCGATGAAGCGCCAGCCCAGGGCCTCGGCGATCTTGCCGGCCAGCCCCGTCTTCGCCGTCCCGTGGGTGCCGACCAGGAGCAAAGGGTCGCCGGTCAGCAGGCTCGCCAGGAGCAGGTTCTCGTCATGGGACGCCCAGCCGTAGATGCCGAGCTTGGGAAGTATCGATGACATGTCACCCTCCATTGCCAGATTGCAGGAGCAGCGACCTGAGCGCCGCCCGCGCAGCCTCCAGCTCACGCTGGGCCTTCTCGACGGTATCTTGAGCCGTGACCACGTGCAGCTCGGCCAGCCGGATCCGCCCAGCAGCCGCCTGCGGCAATTGGCACCGCTCCACCGACGAGCACTCATGACACCCGCCGAGGAACCGTGCCGGCCTCCAGCAGCGCGCGCCGAGCAGCTCTCGGGAGCTGACAATGGTCCACCTCATTGGGCCCTCCCTGATGTTGGCCTCACTTGCGTTTTGGCTTGAGATGGCGCCGTATTTCCAGGGCCAACCGCCTTTCGACGCGGGCATCCGTGGGCACTTCCTGGCTCGGAGTCTCCCCGGCAACGACTCGTACGGGCCTGTTAACCAGTTCGTTTCTGATGAATCGCCGCATCCATTCTCCGCGTGTGGTGGCATATCCGTCGCCGTCCACGACGCCCCCGCCGAAGAACTCGAAACCGTAGTGTTCTGCCTGCCACACCAGGCGATGCGGCTGGTATCTCGCTGTAACCTGACCTTCTATCGTGATCACCCGCCCGCCAGGCACGATGCGCTTGAGCGCCCTGGCAAGCACCCGACAGCCGCCATCGAATGGGCCAGCCTCGATCCCGGGGGCACTGATAAGGATGCCCGCGACCCGACTGCCCCTGACCGCATCGCGGACTGCGTCACCGAACCGTTTCTTCTCGGCAGATGACCTCATCGCGAGCGCTCCCCCTTCTGTCAGTACTCGTCCACCCAGATCTGGAGGTAGTTGTGCGAGTCGACGAACTGCCTCCACTGGGGCTCGATCGCCTTGAGGTTCCCGAGGCAGCGTCTGGCGTCCTTTCGGTTCTCCATCTTGAATGCCCCGGTAACGACTGCCGCCTTGCAGTCTCTGACCCTGTCCAGGAAGAGGGTGCCGTTGTCGGTCCAGAACTTGTAGATTCCGTCAGCCCCGTTCCGCTCGTAGCCCCAATCCGCCTCTTCACCCAGGAGCACCCGTGCCAGTTCCTCAAAGTCCTCCGGATCGATGAAGATCGACACCGCCTCTCCCCAACTGACGCTCACCGCCCGCATGCTCCTGCTCACGTCGTCCTCCCGGCCCCGCAGGCCTCGACCACGTCATCGAGCTCCATCACTGGCCCGAACGGCTCGAATTCCGGGCAGCCATGCCTCGTGCCAAAGAGGATGGTCAACACCCGCACCCCGGCGCGCTTTAGCTTCTCCGCGTTCTCAGCCTTGAGCCCGGCGTAGCCATCGGTCAGCACCACGGCCTTCCCGAAGCCCTTCTCCAAGATGGACAGGGCGATGCAGTCGAAGTCCGTCCCGTAGGTGGTCTCGACCTGGCCCTTATCGACCAGGGTGGAGAAGGGGACTTCCACTACCTTGTTCGAAAAGAGGAAGACGCTGGCGATGTCGTTACGCATGTTCCGCAAGATGCCCACGATCTTGGGCAGGTGGTCGTTCACCGATCCCGAGACGTCCAGGTAAACAGCCAGCCCCCTGCGCCGCATGCTGAGCTGAGTCACGCGGTTGTGGAAGTAGACCGGGTAGATGCCCGCCGCGAGCAGCACCAAGTCCCGCTTCCCCGGGCTCACCGGAATGGGCGAGCTCTGCCGGGCCTGCCGGCGACCGAAATCCCGGAACTTCGCCACGGCTGCACTCGTGGTGAAGTCCCGCAGCAGCCGGCGGCGAAGGCTCAGGTGCGTCTTGAGCACCTCGCTCAACATCCCGCAGAGGACGGAGCTGTAGCCGGCGAGGTTGCCGCGTCCCAAGGCGGCCTTGATCCCGCGCGCCAACTGCTCGGCCACCTCTGCAGGCAGGCCAGAGGAGACGCTTGCCCCCCGCCCGCCCTCGCCGTGGCTCCCCAGAAGCACCACTCCGCCGATCTCGACTCCCTCCGCCAGAATCCTGAGCGCCTGGATCATCTCGCCCGTCGTCATGGCGGTGGCCTTTTCGGGCCGGATGCTGCCGTAGAGGCTGGCGTGGATGCCCGCATAGCGGCTGTTCTGTATCTGCAGACACGGCCGCAGGATGGCCTCTATGCCCTCATCGGCGTAGAGCTTCCGAAAGAGACACCCCGAATCCGACTGCCGGTAGAACACCACCGAGACCACGGCGTTGGTCACCGCGTCACAGGCCAGGTTGGCAAGCTTCCCGCCCCCGTAGGCGTAGTGCCTGAAGAAGGGGTGCAAGAGTTCGTGCATCACCAGGCAGAAGAGGTCCTCGCGGGTCTTCAGGTGCTGCCGTGCGAAGGTGGGCCCGTAGCGGAGGTTACCCTCGGCATCGATGCAGGCCGTGTTCACCGCCGGATCGGCGGTTACGCTCTTGACGAACCCCGCCACGAACGAGTCGGAGCTCAGCGCCTCCCGTAGGAGGCCTCGGACCACGGCCAAAGTGATCTCCATGGCAAGCCTCCCTGGATGCCTGTCGAAGGCTGAGCTACAGCAGCCCCTCCTCGCAAAAGCTGAAGCGGCGGCCCTCCCGGCCGATGATGACATGGTCCAACACCCGGATCCCAAGGAGCTTCGCCACCTCCGTCAAGCGGGCGGTGAGCTCGATGTCGTCCTTGCTCGGCATTGGGTTGCCGGAGGGATGGTTGTGAACGAAGGCCACCGCCGCCGCGCAATCCAGCAGAGCCAGGCGGAACACCTCCCGCGGATGAACGAGCGCTCCCGTCAGCGAGCCCAGAGCCACCATGTGCCGGTCGATGACAGCGTTCTTCTGATCCAGGGTCAGAACATGGAATGTTTCCTGCGCGAGCCCCTCCATATCGCGGCACACATTGGCCACGTTCTCCGAGGTGCGCAGGTGCGGCCCCTTGGCTTCCCCTATCATGGGCAACCGTACTATCACCTCGGCGCTGTAGCTCCCCACGATTGCGTCCTCCATGGACCACGACCGAAAGAGAACTGCTCGGACCCGCGCAATACGGATCCGAGCAGTCCCTTCGGCCTTCCAGGCTGGCTAGGCCTGCGATTGGGCCTCCACCGCGGCCAGCTTCTTGGCGGCCCGCTCGGCGAGCATGCCCTTGATGCTGGTCGCGATCTTCGGCCCGTAGTGCCGGCCAGCCGCCCCCACCACGATGCCGGTGCCGGCCGCGATGCCCAAGGCCGCAAGCGGCCGCGCGAGGGTGAACTTCACGACGCTTGCCAGGATCTCCATGACGCCCTCCTTGTCTTGTCGTCCGATCGTTCGGACGAATCTGTGCCGCGCATGCTCACAGCACCACCCGGACACTCCAGGGGCGCCGGCGATGCGCATTGTTGGTCAGGACACAGCCTGCAGGGCGGGCACCAACTCCTGCGCGCGCTCGATCATGTTGCCGGTCACCGGCCCGAACTGCTCAGCCCGGTCGAGACTCTGCTGGGCCTCGACCAAGTTGCCCTGCAACGCGTGGCGCCTCGCCTCTACGACCGCCTCCTGCTGCTTCTGCCTGAGTTCAGACATCCCGCCTCTCCTGTCTAGCCCACCAGGGGCACGTGCCACAGCCGGGCCAGCCTTCTGGCCGCGGCCTTCACAGACAGCCTGTCTTTCCGGGCCTGGTACTCAGCCCGATTCCTTTGAATGCGATCGCGCTCGGCCAGAGTCTTCGGATGGGCGGCCAACAGCGCATCGAACGCCGCCTGACGGCGATCGAGTGCCTCCAGGAGCCCCTTCCGGAGCGTCTCGCTGTACTCGAGCTCCAGGGCCATCACTTCCACGTCCAGGCATCGGCTCGCCTCCTCGAAATCGCGTTCCTGCCGAGTAAGCCGCTCGGCCATGGTGACACCTCCGATTCGCGTTGGGTGCGGCCGCGGTCAGGTCAAAGAGAACCCGTTGCACGATCGCAGAAAGCCGACGAACTCCAGAACCTCCGTCCTCGATATCGAGTGTGCACTCCTGAGTTTCAGCCTGGCAGTGTTCTCCGGCGTCACTCTGGCGCTGCTGTAGAGCCGCCCCTCGTCGTCGACGAGCATGCCGAAGATCTTGGCCGTGAAGTGGAGCTTCACTTCACCCGCGTCATCGGATATTTCCAGGCCATGCTCAGCGCATATGGCTGGCTTCCGCATCATGGCCTCAAGTTCATCAGCCAGAACGTTGCAGGTGACCTTGTCCTCGATCCCTGGCCCAGTGCTGAAGCTCAGAGCCGCAAACTGATCGTCCGAGATGAGCCTGCCCCCTCGCCGCATGTCCGCAATGGAGATGAGCGTGAGCAGCACCTGCCAGCTCCACGGACCGACCACGAAGTACTGCCCCTTCTCGCCCAGAGGATCCTTCCCGTGGACATGCGCCTGGGCGGTCATCAGTGTCCTGATCATGGGCGCATTCCTTCAGCCGCTCGGGACCGTCTGGCCGTCTCGGGCAAGCGCAGCGCGCAGAGGCATCGCGTCGAAGTAGAGCTCCCGCTCGATCCCGACCCCCCAGGCCCCCTTGGCCCGCTGCATCTCGTCGAGCGAGAAGAGCCCCCACTCGTTCTCGGCGCCGCAGACGAAGCCGAAGAACTCCCGACTCTCCGGGTCGTACTCGGTCGCGTACCAGGTGTACGAGCCGCAGGGGTCGAAGAAGCGGGCCACCACCACCGCGTCGAAAAGCTTCCCCTCCTGGCGGCCGACCTTCTTGAACTCAGCTGCGAGCTCTTTGGTCATGAGTTGCATCGTCTCCTCCTTCCTCCTCCGGCCCCAGCACATCCAGTACCGACTCGTAGTCATCAGGCACGTGCACCACCGCCTCGGCCGTGTCTCGGGCATCCTTCTCCGTGTCGAACATGCAGATGGGGGCGCTCTTGGAGCTGGCCGGACGGCACCAGTGGTTGTCGGTGGTCAGAACCAGGGCGTTGGACCCATCGCGTCGGCGGATGGCCAGGAAGTACCGGTCGCCCGAAGGGACGATGTGAACCCGCAGCCAGGGGTTCTTCTGGGCGGTCTTCACGGCCCTGTCCAATCCCCTAGGCATTTGGGTTCCTCCCATGCTCTTCGCGGGGGTGTGGGGCAGACAGGCCCACATCCGATCCCGACCGGCCCTCGGTTTCCCGGATGTACCGCAGAGCGGTCTGGTGCCTGGACTCGTTGGGGAAGACCCGCTCGACGGCATACATCAGCTCCGCGTAGAGCGTGCTGATGGTCATGTGCTTCTCGCGCTCGGGAGCGTAAGGGTTGGGGTTGAGCACCATGCCGGTAATCCGGTGGATCATGCAGACCCGCCCTGCTTCCGGAATGCAGGTGCAACAGCCGCGCTCCTGGTCGACCTCCACGATCTTGGCGTACAACTGCTCGCTCGCTTCGATCAGCCGCTTCTTCTCGCTTCGCAGGAACTGCACGTCCGGAAGGATCTTCAAGGCGTCCTGTCCCATCTTCTCCAGGGCCTCGGTGCTGATTCCCGCGCAGGCATGCACCGCGGCCAGGATGCGCCGGCGGTTGGCCTTGAAGCGGGGGTCGGATGGGTGCTCGCTCCACTTGGTCGTGGCCACCGGCTCGCCGTGTGGCCCCCGGATGAGGGCGTCGCCCACGGCAAGCCATGGTTCGTCGGTGTGATTGCTCATCCTGTGTCCTCCACGAGGGTGTGGGGCGAGAAGCCCCACATCGGAAGCCGTCGATCATCTCCACGGGCTGCTCCGGGCGACCCAATGAGCGTAAGCCACGAGATCACCCAACTGCGCACAGGACATGAGCACGCCCCCAAGATGCATATGGCAATGCGGACAACGCGTCCTCTCAAGCTTCCCGAGGTAGTCCTGGTAGGTCTCCGCCCTGACTCCCGGAAGACCGGGGCCGTACTCGCACTTCCCACAGGTCACCGCATCGACGGCCGCCTGAAATGCCGCCTCTTCGCTATCCCGCAGGGACTCGACATGTACCTCGCCAGCAGAGTCCAGGACCAGCACTTCCCACCTGCCAGGATTGAGCCGGCTGGGCCTGGGTAGCAGCGCCTTGACGGCCTTGCTCATGGGCTGGCGGCCGGGGCGGCCTCTCCTGCGCGCGCCTGGGAACTCGGCACGATGTCGTGCTGCTCGGCCGCCGATGGCTCCCGAAGCGTGTTGCCATGCACGATGCAGTTGAACTCCTTCAGCAGGTCATCGCGCAGGATCTCGATGTGCATGTTGCCATTCAGGAACCACCGACAGAAGAAGTACTCGTTGCGGAACTCCCGGCAACGGGAATCCTTCATGGCCTCCCTGAGCTGCGTTGGAAGATCGTGCGGATAGCGGGCGATGCCCTGGCCGTCCAACATCTTGAAGACCGTGTGCAGGCTGCGCAGGATCTTCTCCCGGCCGTAGTTCAGCGATGGCGGGCAACTGCGGCTCCAGTACTCCACCATCAGGCTCTTGACCACCTTCTTCCCGATCTCCATCCGGGCGTTCTTCACGTTGGTCTTGTAGCTGCTGTCCCACGCCCCCGGCCGCAGCCAGTCAAGCACCTCGCGGCAGGCCTCCCGAAACATCTCGGGGAGCTCCTGCAGGAACGTCTTGGCCAGTGACTCGATGTTGGCTGCGGTGAAGTCGAACACATCCCCGCGCTCTACCTGGTCCTCGATCTCCTTCCACCGGGTGGCTGAGCAGGCCTCCTGCACCTGCATCTTGGCGATGACCCGGCGCCAGTACTCTTTCAGGTGCTCCTTGAGCGCGTACTCCAGGTCGAACTTCAGGTCGCTGGCATAGCGCTCGTGGCGCTTGCGGATGTTGGCCAGCCTGCAACAGCGCTCCGAGACCTCGTGAAGCTCCCGGATGGCCGCGACGCCGACCTCGTACTCCCGGACCAGGCTCGCGATGGTTTCCTTGGTGGCCAGATCGGTCGGGATGAAGTCGTAGAAACTTGGCATGGTCCATGCCTCCTGGTGGAAGCCTGCCTGACCTCGTCAATCCGGGGCTCGGCATAGCCTCGCAGTTGCCTATGAACTCGACGCCGCCATGGACTCGACCTACGGCTCTGGCCCGACGACGTCCAACACCGACTTGTAGTCCCCCGGCACGTGGACAATGGCCTCGGCCACGTCGCGGGCGTCCTTATCGGAGTCGAAGAGGCACCTGGGCGACTTGAACCTGGACCCAAGCCCACGCCAGGCACCGTTCTGGCAGTACTCGAGGCAGATGCTCTTATCGCGCTTGAGGATGGCCAGGAAGTACTGGTCACCGCTGCGCATGATGTGGATCTTCATGCTGCCGCTCTCCTTCGTCACGAGGGCGTGGGGCGAGAAGCCCCACATCGGAATCCGGGGCTCAAGCCGGGGTGTCGTCATATACCTTTTGCCATAATCCAGGCGCGTTCTACGTGGAAGAGCCGGTCGAGAGCCATTGGGCTGTGGGCCACCGCCGGCCTGCCCTTTGCCCAGGGCCTCCGCCCCTAGAGATCGTGCCTCTCAAAGGGTAGCAGACGTACTAACGCCATCCCTTTGGCCTGTTGCCAGTCGGCAGGTGGAGCGGTACAGCAGCGCGCTTGCAACGTGCCGTGCAGCGGTGAGAATGGCCCCCATCAATGGGAGGTACATGCAATGGGAAAAGGTGCCCGGAAGGCTCTGGCAGCCCCATCTCCCGCGAGCGCCCCTGATAAGCTCTCCCCTCAGGTCACCGGCAACGTAGGCCTGTACTACTGCTGCTATAAGCTCTCCCTCCTGGGGTGGAATGTCATGCCAACGGCTCGCAACGCCCGAGGGGTGGACATCGTGGCCTATAGCCAGAATGGCAAACGCTTTGTCGGCTTGCAGGTCAAAGCGCTGAGCAAGCGCAACCCGGTGCCTCTGGGCATCTCTCTGGACAGGATCATGGGTGACTACTGGATCATCGTGAACAAGGCCGCCTCGGGACGCCCATGCGCCTTCATTCTGCCGCCATCAGAGGTCAGGAAACGGGCCCACCGGGGCGAGAAAGAGGGGCGAGTGTCCTACTGGTTGCAGCCGCCGAGCTACGACTGCCCTGAGTTTCGCGAAGCGTGGGAGCGGATTGGACTCGGCTAAGTCGCGTTGCAGGATGCGGCGCGCCGCGGGACAGAGAGAGCCGGAATGATGAAGAGCTACCAGCAACTCCTTCATGACCCGCCTAAGACCGTCAGATGGGCTGACGTGGTGGACTTCGATAGGCTCGATGAGCGCCGGTCAGGCATAGACTGCCTCTACGTGAACACTCTCGGCGTCAATATGGGGTACGTCGAGTGGAGCCCCAACGATAGTCCGCCATCCCGCGAGGAGACTCTTGCGTGGCTGTGGTTCATAAGGCCAGACCTCGGGAGCGAGATCGCCGGAGATGCGCCAGAGTGCTTGTGCGAGTTGATCAGGGCGTATCAGTCTGGCGACATGGAGGCGTGGTGGAACAAGTCCTAAGCCGTAGGCCACCCGCCCTTGCGCCGTGCCGGGGGGCGGAAGAAATGGTGTTCACACTCAGGAGATAGCGTAATGACGATCTTTCGCGACCAAGTCAGCGAGTGGGTGGACTTCGACGGGGCAATGTTTGATTTGGCCGTTTCCTTGGGTGTAATGAGTCAAGACACCTCGTTCACAACGGATGCCAAACATGTCTTCTGGAGCAGCAATCAACTTGGCGATGCTCTGGATGACATGCTGAAGATCCTGCACCGCATTGGTGCGGTTGAACATAACTCTGAAGACGGCAAGTACCGATGGAACGACCGCTTCTCATGGCGCGAGGTGTCGGCCAAGAGAGGGCGGTGAAGTCACCGATGCAGCCGGCCGGCCCGGAACGCCGCTCTGCCCCTGGCGCCCGATGGCGGCGTGGACGGCGGGGAGCTGAGTTCGGTTGTGGGCCAGCTTGCGCCGCGTCGAGGGGTGGGGAGGATGGGAGGCCGATACAGGCGCGTGGCGCTCAAAGGTGCCTACGGAAGACGTTGATGCAGGAGTACAACGCATGGCGACCAAGTCTCCAATGCCCGAAATGGTTGCCGAAAGGCTTGCTCAGGAGGCAAGCTCTGGCTGTCCATCGTTCAACTCCCACTGGACTGCACCGTGAGACGCCCCATGACTCTGGATGACTTCTTTTGTCTTGAGTGGCCTGACGACTCCGATGGGGATGTTGTGTGGTTTGAGGATAAGGAACCGCTCTCTGTCTCCAGAGATCTGGAACTCGTGCGAGGGAGCTTGCTTCCCGACAAGCCGCCCGTGTTTCAAGCTGTTAGTGGCCACATCGTGCTGTCTGTGATCCGGAACAACCGCGTGTTGCCTATTGTGTCAAAGGACATCATCGACCTAATGCGGAGCTACAATCTTACGGGCTGGCACACTTGGCCGGTGCGGCTTTTCGACATAGCAGGTAAGCCCATTAGCGATACGTACTTTGGGCTGGGGGTAACCGGGCGCGCCGGCGCTCTTGACGTTGAGAAGAGCGCTAGCAGCTGGAGTGTGCGCTCGGGCAAGAAGAGTCCAGTGAACTATCGCGGGCTTCACTTCGATCTTCGTTCATGGGATGGAAGTGATGTCTTTCTCCTGCAAGACAGGAACCACGTCTTGGTGTCTAGGAGGTTCGTTGAATGCATGAAGCCTCACCCAGTTGTGTCCTGGGACTTTATGCCGATACTAAGTTTCGGATTCTACTGATGCTTTGCCATGCGAAGTCTAGGGGACCAGGGGAAGTCAAGGGGGAACGGTATCTGCACGAATCGCGAGAGCTTTGGGGCGAGGAAGCCAAGCCATGAGCGAGTTCGCCAGCGCCCAGCCCCGCACTTGGCGCCCAATCGCGCTCTGGAGCGCCAGCATACTCCTGGCCATCGGCCTGGCCTGGTTCGTCGGGGCGGTGGTGGTGCCGGTGTGGCAAGTTGAGCGGGCGATGGCCAAATATATGGGCGGCTATGGCCATTACCCGGAGCCTAACTACAACCTGTCTTCGGTGATTGAGGACCTTGGCGGCGAGCCCGCCGCTGCCCGGAAGATCAGCGTGTACATGACCCTACCGGACTGTGTCGCGCGCAGGAAGGTGATGGCGTTCTACCCGCTGAAACTCTGCGGGGCCGCGGGTGTGCCGCCGCTCCGGGCTCTGCTGGAGAAGGGGGACGATGTCAGGCGCCTACAGGCTATTGGTGAACTCCAATACATCGCCTTCACAGAGGACTCGGCCGTCTCGGCCCTGACCTCCGCAGCTCGGGACCGCTCGGACCTTGTGCGGTGCGAGCTTGCCAAGGCCCTGGGCTTTGTTGCCTGCGAGAGAATGCGCGCCGGCCGGCCGCTGCCCAAGGACCTAATGGTCACTCTGACGAGCATGCTTGCCGATCCCGATAGAGAGGTGCGCGCCGCCGCCGAGGCGCTGAAGATGATCAGGGGCGAGGAGCCGCCGAAGTGACCGAGCAAGCCGGCCCCTCTGCCAAGCCACGCACTTGGCGCCCCATGGCCCTCTGGACCGCCGCCATTCTCCTGGCCCTCGGCCTCGCCTGGTTTGTTGGGACGGTGGCGGCGCCGGTGTGGCAGGTGCGCAGAATAACCGACGAGATCGGCCAGGATACCGACCATCAAGAAGCCCGGGGGATGATAATGAAATTGGGTGGGCAAGAGGCAGCCGTGGGCAAGCTCACGCTCTTCATCCGGATGCCGGATTCAATCGCACCACAGTGGAACAAGAAGATGGCTGCGATTTTGCTGGGCTTCTCTGGGAAAATGGGGGCCGACTTGCTGTTGGCTCAGGTGAGGACGTCTGAACTGCAAACACGTTTCTGGACCATAGCAGCCATAGGTCATGCAGACGATCATCGGGCCGTTGAGCCACTCATCAGCGCGCTATCCGACCGGGAAGAAGTCGTGAGAGCCGCTGCAGCCTCTGGACTTGGGCGCCTTGGTGACCATCGTGCAGTCAGCCCTCTTCTGCAGGCCTTGACCAACTCCAAGTACGATCCCAGGCTCAGTCCTATTCTCTGGTGTAATGGCGAACCCTGTCGTGGCATGGCAGGCGATCTTTACGTGGTCCCCGAGCGAGAGGCTTGCGTGCAAGCTCTCGGGAAGCTCGGGGACGCCTGCGCAATCCCTATGTTGGAGAAGACACTGGATGATGAGGACGAATACGTCCGAACCGCCGCCGTCGAGGCGCTGAAGAAGATCCGGGGCGAGGAGGCCAAGCCGTGAGCGAGCCAGTCAGCAGCCCGCCCATCCGCACCTGGCGGCCGATGGTGCTGTGGACGGCGGGGATGACGCTAATAGCCCTCGCGGTTGGCACGGGCTGTGGGCCTGCTCCGGCGGCGCCCGACCGCAACGCCTTGGCCCAGCTTGTCCGCCAGCTCGGGCCGGCGCTCTACAACTACGTCCTCGACGCCCGCCGCGTGGAGGCACAGGGGTTCACGCTTGTTCAGATGGAGAAGGCAGTCGAGGGGAGATTCGGGCCTCGCCTGCTCCGAAAGACGCGGCGGGGCGACCTGGTCGTCTTCCAGAGCGAAGAGGAGATCCCGGACTTCGGCATCGCGATCCTGACCGAACACGACGGGCGCAACTTCGCCCCCCCTGACTTTGGGGACATACTCATCTTCCCGCCAAGATGAGGCTGGCCAGCTTGCGCCTAGCCGAGGAGCGGGGAGAATTAGGTTGGAGGTACATGATGGAAGGTTCGCTGACGGCCTTCGGTGAAATGCCGGGGGCACCGCGGAGCAGGGAGAACAAAGTGAGACTTGCGGGACAACAGGTAGGAGCTCGTGGACCGCAGGGACAGGTGGGCTTGTTCCAATCTCTGTTAGGCCGCGTAGCGCCATGACCCGGATCGAGAAGGCTCTCTTCCACGATGCCTGCGCGCACTGTATCTGTTCGTTTGATCTTACTCCGGAGGCGCTCATCCTCACGTTGCATCCTTGGGAGCGCCCGGAAGCTGCAACTCACGCTCGTTTCGAGCAGCCTCAGATCGTTTCGATAGATGATTCATACGCTGACGGCGATCGCGAGCTGCCTTGGGACATCATTGGGTTTGACTCAGAGCGGCTCCCAGGCGGAGGCTGGCGGTTCTGCCTCCACACCGATTGTGTTGAGTATGTCTTTGACGCGAGATGGCCAGAGATTACGAGGTAGGGAGTGCGCGATGGTCTGTCCACCGACGGCCTTCAGCAAAGTACCCGGTGGTGCCGAATGCGGGGATTACTGCGAACCGGTGACAAGGGAGGCATGAAGAATCGTGATCGTGTCCATCAGGGAGTTCGCGATCAGCGGTCGCTTTGGGCCGGTTAGTATCGGCATGTCCAGAGAACAAGTAACGGAGGAACTGGGGCAGCCTGATGGGAAAATGAACCTCAGTCGCCCCTGCACGGGCATTCACTACTCGATGTACGAGTTCTTCTTTGACGAGGGTGGACGCCTCAAGGCGATCCAGAATGACCACTGTGATCCCGAGCATCCCGATTCCGTCGAGTACAAGGGAGATAGGTTTCAGGTCGATCCCAGGGTGCTCCGGTCCACTCCTCGACACACTCTTGCGAGCGTCCAGGAAGTGCTCAAGCGGGAGGGTGTTCCTCACACGCTCGTCGAGTATTTCGGGCGAACGGTGATTCAGCTCCCGAGCAAGGTCATCCTTGACTTCGATGATGAACAAAACGATCGGTCCATAATCGGGATCCGGTGCCTCCCAGAACATGAGAACGCGTGGCCATAGAGTGGAGGCGGGGAAGTGAACTGGGGCTCACCAACGGCCTTCGGCAAAATGTCGGGGGGCCGAGGGGTGGGGAGCATGGCGGCCTGGCATGAGGGGCGAGCAGGCAATAGGCTGACGGTGGCGGGCAAGAAACAATGCTACTAGGCAATCACCTCAAACCCAAGGTTGATGCTCAAGGTCGCGTCCGCTATGTGCGCGACCGCATGGCGTGGGGTCTTATCGTGCTGATCTTGGGGCTCGTTTTTTCATACCCGCTCTATTGCATTGTCATAGACAATGGGATGCCGGGCATTACGGACGAATTCACGGATGCGCACGACCTTCTGCCTTGGCTTTTCGTGCTTGCGGCCGGAGGTTTTGCTGTGGCGGGCCTCCATCTGCTGATCTGGCGGCAGACTATTGTCTGCGACCCGCAAAGCAAGGCAATCACTTTCGTGCGCATGGGTCTGCTGGGCGTCAGGCGATGTGAGGTTCCGTATGCAGAGGCAATGTCGCAGGTAGCACCTATGCGCATATCTTATCCCAGAGGCGCCGACTGGAGCGGTTACGGACTCTTCGTGCAGCTGCCGGACTCATGCATGCTCATCAGCCGAGCAGTAGATCGGGGTGAAGTCGAACAGATGGCGCAGACGTTTTCTGAGCTCACCGGTTTGCCTCGGCAAGACGGTGAGGGTCGAGGCCGTCGGGTCAGTTTTCTTGACGGTTAGTGAAGGCCGAAAAAGCCGGGGAGCCGCCGAAGTGAGCAGGGAAATAACGACGGCCTTCGGCAAAATGCCCGGGGCAACCGAGGGGCGACGAGGATGACGAAGCGCAAAAGGATGTTGGCAACTGAGTACTGGCAAGAACATCCTCCAGAGTGGTTGAACTGCAGGGGTGTGTGGAATGAATAAGACCCACTTCTTCCGCGCCTACTTTCCTCAGATGGCGGACTTTGATGAAGATGACATGCTGGCTATTCTGAAGACTTGCCAGGAGCGGGAATTCGTCGGCTGGCCAGGTCACGGGGATACAACGATTCTTGTCCAGGAGATGCTTTCAAGTGACCACCACAGCACGGTCATGATGTGGAGAGGCAGCCAATGCTTTGGCGTGGAAGCCTCTTGCCACTATGGCGCAGAAAGGGTGCCAAGCATCGCGTTCGCTGTCGCTAGAAGTCTGCTCTGGGAAGGAGCTCCTGATAAAGAGGAGCTGTCCCGTGATCTTCAGAATCTGTTCCTTAGGATGTGTTCTGAACTCGGTGCGCGATACGGGCACTTCTACAGCGACCTTACCGCTGAGTCTATTGATGACCTCAGCCAAGTTCTGACAGCCGTTGTTGCTGAGACCATGCCACACCAACTCTTCTGGCTAAACTACTTCAGCGTGGATTACTTTCGCAAACTGGGCATCCACAACGTCCGCCACCTCCCTGGTAGTCTTGAGCCGGTTGGGGACAATGGAATGGTGATCACACTGAGCGAACATCCCTGGGAGCCTCCCGTGGGGCCCCTCGATTGGCGCGAGGAAAGACCCCGAAAGAGCCGGAGAAGACATCGGCGACAGTCACCGAAGTGAAGGGAGGAGACGGGAGCAATGCCGCGCTGCGGGGCCGGGAGAATTGCGTGCATGAGATCTCGCCTAATGGTCTGCTCACCGACGGCCTTCGGCGAAATGCCCGGGGCGCCGCGCGCGGGAGAGGGGTAGAGTAGAGGCGACAGGAGGGCCACGGCCATGCCGGAAGAGCCGGTCAAGCAGTCCAGGTTGTTCCTCTGGCAAGCATTAGCGGTAGTCGGGCTCCTGGTCGTCTCGATGACAGTCTTCTACTTCCGATATCTCCGTCTGGAAAATGGGCCGATGAGCCATTGGCCTTTGTTTAACTGGATCACTGCAGGACTGTTAGCGGTCATGTCGTTCTGGGCTGGTCCGGGCATCGCTAAGTTGATAGTCGGTTACACTCGACATAAAGCCAGTCTCGCCCCCGATGAGGAGCAAAAACATCATCAACGACGCCGAGTAGGATGGTTTGACTGGCAGATGGCCGATGCGTCGTGGCTCGCCATTGTGGCGCTTACCATAATCACCAACGGCATAGCTCTGATCGTTGGGATATACGGTCTGCAAGTGTGCAAGCATCCGAAAGCCAGGCAAAAGGCAGCAACCATGACCATCTTAGGCGGCTGCCTTACTGTCATTGGGGTGGTGTGGGCGCTGGTCAAATATGCCCCCCAGTAGAGTTTCCCTTTCCCCGTCGTTGCGCGTCCCCACGGGGGCGTGGAGAATAGGTTGTAGGAGGCATTGCCCAATGTCCTGTTCACCGACGGCCTTCGGTGAAATACCTGGTGGCCGCGGAGGAGCAGGAGTAGACCGGCGGTGTAGCGGGGAGTGTCGATGAATACGAGAATGACCATGGTTGGCCTGGCGCTCTGCTACGCAGCCTTTCTTGGCGGCGGATGTTCGCCATCTTCGCAGAAGCCAACGGACTCTGCCGCGATGGAGGCGAAGAAGAAAGTACGCGTTTCTAGGCGCGGGGATCGGAAGGTCCTGTCCGTGTCCGGCAGTGGCAGAGCCTGGAAGAAGATTGGCGAGCGCTATGGGTGGGTGCCCGTTGACGTGAGCGATGTTGAGGCAGCGAAGAATGGATACGTGTTCGTCTTCGAGCCGGTCGAGGAGGTGATCGTGGACCAGATTTGCGGCCTTGCCTCGGTGGACGAGGTCGAAGTGTGGTACGGAAGCTTCACTCCTCAGCAGCGGAAGCGCATCTCGCAGAGGTTCCCAAAGTGCGTGATCCACGAGAACATGAACAAGATCTGAGCCGCCGAAGCGCTGAAGAAGATGCGGGGCGAGGAGTCGTCGAAGTGAGCGTGGAAATAGCGACGGCCTTCGGCAAAATACCGGGATCTGGGGGCCAGGAGCCCAAGCCGTGAGTGGGGAGAGGGCGCTGTTCTCATGATGTCCAAAAAGGCATACGACATCGCCGGGTGCTTAGCGACCAGCGCATTCTCTCTTCATGACCTGCTGGCCACGATGCTCCATGTAGAGCACATGCCTCGGCGGGAAGTGGACAAGCACCTCCATGACGGATTACGTGAACTGGCAGCGCATGGATGGATTCAATGGACATTCGAGCCTGACTACGGCAATTTACCGGCGGAAAAGCCTTCCAGGTGCGATGCCGAACGCTTTGATCTGGATTGGGAGCGCTGTACGTGGCGTCGTCCACTTCAAGAGGGCGTACCTGATGCTGGCAATCCAACCATGTTGATAGAGGCAACAGAGGCTCTCGTGGAGGAACTGCAGAAACCTGAATACCGGGGTCTGACGGGGACGCTGTAAACGCCTCTCTCTTGCGTCCCCTTTCCCTCAACGGATAATGGCGGCACGGCTGGAGATGTACGATGGCACATTCACCGACGGCCTTAGGGAAATGGGCCGGGGCGGAGAATACCGGGAGGGACATCAAGTGCCCAGCCGTGGAATGAAATCGGCGATGCTGTTGGCCGTCCTGCTCGCGCTGGCCGTCGCGTTACTCGGCGGATGCGGAAGGTCCGCGCCCACAAATCCGCCGCCGCCCGACGACGCAGTTGCGACCACTAAGGCGCCTTCCGCTGACGCCCCGGCGCAGCCGAAACCTGCCGAGGCTGACCTTACCGAGTCGCAGGCCCGCGAACTGGCCACCAGGCTGGCCAACGAGACGTGGGTCGCCAAGAAGCCTCTCAACGCCAGCGGCGAGCCCGTGAAAATGACCTTTCACCCCGCGGACTGGCGGGCCGTAGAACTCAAAGACGGTCGCTGGAACCTGTCCTGGCCCTCGGGGTCCCGCGGACCGGAAGCCCGAGTCTCCTTCGCGGCGAACGGAAGTGATCCTAAGGTAGATGTCTCCTACGCCATCGACTAGGGTGGAGGAGGTAGCTCACAATGACTCAGGCACCGACGGCCTTCGGGGAAATAGCGGGGGCCGAGGGGTGGGGAGAATGAGGACGGCCTACAAAGATGAAATTGTCTAACTTGAGCATCTCGAAACTCCGAGATGGCGGTCTGCTGGTAGATGCCGAACCATTCTTCCCGCCGAGGCACATTGCCTGGCCAGAAGGATACCCGGTCTTCAAGCCTCAATCAGTGGCAGGCAACTGTATCCCGGGGGCGAAGTACTTGGCAGAGATCGGAGACAGTGGCATCAAGACGGACGCTCCTCAGATTGTCATCTGGTATGGTAGCGGAAAATGGCATACGGAGGTTGGGGAATTCATGCCAGGGCCCGGCCCCGGTGACTTCCATCATCAGTTCTTGACTGAGGAAGAAGCGATTGCTGACATTCTCCAGTACTTCTTCTCTCCCAAGTCAGAGATGTCTGCGCTAATCCAGAGTCAGAGAAACCAATAGGGTGCTGCTTGAAGAACTCTAGGGCCACGTAGACGGGGAGGAGACACTGCCCAATGGCCTGTTCACCGACGGCCTTCGGCGAAATACCCGGGCCATCCGTGGGGGCTTAGGATGCCATGCCGGACGTAGCTGAGCAGCCCGTGGCTACCAAGCAGGGCAAGAGCCTGCTCGGCTTCTACATCGGCTTGGGCGTAGTAGCCGCGTTTTTGGGGCTGGGCACCTTGTTGTGGACGCCGATCAGCATCCGTTATTGGGAAGGAGAAGTCAAACGCGGAAGCTCGCAGGTAGCCATTTCCGGCTCCATGGGGAGCTTTACATACAGCGGTTTCGCGGCCGACGCGGCGGAGAAACTGGCGAAGGCCGGGCCGCGCGCAGCTCCGGCAGCCTCCAGACTGCTGGCCAACTCGGCTACCAGGGGGGTTGTCCTGCAAGCCATCTCTCGAGTTCGCCCCCCTTGGGCCTTGCCGGTGCTGGCGGAGGCTTGCCGACGGGAGCCCGACATGGGGGTCAGAGGCCAGATGGTCATCGTTGCGCAGACTGTTGGTCATGTCGATTTCGGCGCGTGGAACTTGATGGTCGATGCCGAGGCGCAGAAAGCTTCTCGCAATTTCCTGCGGTGGTGGGACGAATGCGGCCGTGAAGCGTACGGCGGGAACGGGCAATGATCGATCCGGTCTCTCCGCCCACCCTTTCCGCCCGCACCCGGCGGCCGATGGCGGCGTGGACGGCGGGGATACTGCTGGCGCTCGGCCTGACCATGGCCTTGTTCTCACTGACCTTCCTGTTGCCACCGGAGCGAATCTGCCGGCACTTCAACAAGGATCCGAGGGACACGAAAGTGACCCTTGTGGGCTACAGCTTCTCGATCAAGTACGGCCTCAAGTATGAGTACTCAGCGCAATGCGATGGGCACACCTACTCGGTCAGATACTCGATTGTCCCGTGGGGCGATATTGAGGTTCCGCCACCATGAGTCGCCTTGCGCCGCCCCTGAGGGCGGCGAGAATGGGGTACGGGAGGCCGTACAGAATGGCCCGGCCGCCGACGGCCTTCGGCGAAATAACCAGGGTGCCACAAGTACCGGAGGGGGCGGTATGACCCCGTATTCCTTGGACAAGCCGGTGGTTCTCGCTCCGACCAGGTTGCCTCCCTTGTGGTTGACGGTGCCGCTGTGGCTGGGCAGCACGGTTCTGGTAACCGTCGTGTTCTGGGCACTATGGCAGTCCAACGGGCATTTCCGCGCGGAAACACGGGCACACTGGTGGCCAGTCTTCCTGCCGGCAATCCTCGTTGCACTGGCTCCGCTGGTCGTGCGGGAGATTGTGCTGCATCTTCTGACGCGTGGGTTCCGGTGCACGGTTCGCAGGTTCCTGCTGGACATTTGCGCCGACGGCCATGCGAAAGTGACCTGCGAAGCCACATTCGCGCAGGCAACAGATGGCAGGGCTGAACTCGTAGCCTGCTCTTCCGGCAGCGAAACGGAGAAACTCGAAGTCCTTGCTTCTGCTGATGTGGCGGATGCGGGTCCCGTCTTACTGGAGGGCCAACTGAACCCTTCCCGCGTCTACACCCGACTGCTTGTTCAAACAAGGTGTGGTGGTCATCGCTGCCTGTTCGAAGTCCACAGGACAGGCTGGTGCTGGAACCGGAACGAGTAACGGCCACCTTGCGCCGCGCTGAGTGGCGGGGAGAATGGGCACCGGAGGTTCGCAATGAAAGATGCACCGACGGCCTTCGGCAAATTACCCGGACAGCTCGTGGGGGCTGAGGATGCCATGCCGGACGTACCTGAGCAACCCGCGAAGCCCCGCCGGAAGCTGGT
>CALGYR010000005.1 GCA_937935355.1 uncultured bacterium
GATCGTATTCGGTGACTGGAGTTCAGACGTGTGCTCTTCCGATCTCCCCGCCCCCCGTCCCCCGCCCCACGTCCCGCGCCCCCCGCCCCCCGCGACGCCCTGCGGCTGATCACCGATTACCTGCCGCCCTTCGTCTACGTGGACGTGCGCTCCGGCAAGGCCGAGCGGCTGGCCTACTCGTTCCGGGTGGCCAGGCATCCCGGGCTCGACTCGGCGCCGGAGTTCCGGATCTGGTGGCGGCTGCTCGACAAGGACGGCAAGGAGCTCGCCAAGGGCGACGAGAAGGGACTGGCGCGCGAACGTTTCGCCATCGTCCGCGGGTTCCTCGAGCTGCCCGAGGGCGCCAGGCGGCTGGAGTACGGGCTGGAGTCCGGCGATCTGGCCCTCGGCGCGGGCCGCGCCGAAGTCGTCCGCGAGGACGACGCCTGGCCGGCCGGCGCCTACGCGGCCCTCTCGGGCCTGGTCGGCCCGGGCGGCGAGCGGCTGATTCTCTGCCTGCCCGAGCGAGTTTCCCAGGTGGACGAGCGCTGGAAGCCTCTGAAGTTCCTGGCGGGCAACGGCCGGCCGACGCCCGAGAGCGTGGTGGTGGTCGGCCCGCGCATGGCGCCCGACGGAGCCAGGAGCTACCTCGACCTCCTCGGAGGGCAGGGCGGCGCCAAGGCCGACGGGAAGCTCAAGCCGCTCGACCTGTTTGCGGCCCCGCCGGCCGGGGGGGATGCGCCGGCCAGGCCCGCCCCGCCCACCCGCGGGATCTTCGCGCTGGTCGAGGCCGTGGAGTCGCGCGTCTCGGCCGAGGCCAAGGGCGCCGACCTCGTCGTCCTGGTCATGCCCCAGTCCGACCCGGAGATGGGCACCGACCGGCGCTCCTACCGCCAGGGGCTCGATTGGGTCATCTCGCGGCTGACGCACGCGGGCGCCAAGGGCGTGGCGGTGGTCCCGCCGCTCTCGCACAGCGTCTCCGGGAAGCAGCTCGCGGCCTACGCGGATATCTGCGCCGAGTCGGCCAAGGTCTACGCCCAGAGCGGCGCGGTGCTCGTGAAGTCCGACGGGCTGCTCGCCGAGGAGTACTGGAAGCCGGAGGGCGCGACCGGCCGGGTCACCGGCCGCTTCCCCAACGAGGCCGGGCAGGAGGCGCTGGCCAGGCTGGTCCGGGACGCGTGCAAGTGAGCGCGGAGTTCCGAGTTCCGAGTTCCGGGTTCCAGGTTGACGGGGCGAAGCGCGGGGACCTGCTGGTTGCCGCCGGGATCGCGCTGGGCCTGCACGCACTGCTTTTCATGGCGCTTCCGGCGGCCCTGTTCCTCTCGCCGGCGCATGCCGGACAGAGCCCGGGCGTGACCTCGCTGGAGATCGCGCTCTCCTCGCCGGCGCCGAAGCCTCCGCGCCCGGCCCCGGTCGCGCCGGACGCCGAGCCGGAGCCCGCGCTCGAGGAACCGGTGCTGCTCCCGAAGCCCGAGCTCGAGCCGGAGTCCGTGTCCGAGCCGGAGCCGGCGCTGACTGCGCAGCCAGAAGCGCCTGCAGCCATCCCCGAGCCCGCGCCGGTTTCGCTCCCTGCTCCCCCGCTCCCCGCCCCCAGCCCCTCGCCCTCTGAATCCGGCGCCCTGAGCGTAAGCTCCTCCGGCGCCCGGGCCGCGACCTGGAGCCACCACAACATCCGCTATCCGGAGATGGCGCTCCGGGAAGGGCGCACCGGCAGGGTGGGCGTGCGCGTCGAGGTGCTGGCCTCCGGCCGCGCCGGCGAGGTCGAGCTCGTCGAGTCCTCGGGCCACGCAGACCTCGACCGCGCCGCGGTGAACGGCTTGAAGACCGCCTGGTACGATCCGGCCACCGATGGGAAGAGGGCCGTGACCGCGGTGCAGCTCTTCCACGCGAACTTCGAGATCGAGAACGGCCGGGCGAAGGTGAGATAGTTTGGAGCCACGGTGGCTTCGGCCTGCGGGAGGTTCTGCCTGCCCCGTGTCTGATGGTCCGGGCGTGGTCGTTGCTCTATCGCCGGGCGCTGCTGCCGGACTTCGAGTCGGCAACGCGCAGGCTCCAGGGCGATGAGATCGTCTCGGCCACCGCGGCCATCGGCCTGCGCATCGGTATCCGTTACGAGGGGCGGCACTTCTGGTTGTCCGTGTGCGTCGGAGCAAGCATGTTCGTCTACGCAGTCGCCAGATGGCGATGGGCGGCAGCCAGACTTCGGAAACGGATGGCCCCGTCGGCCGATCGAGGAACAGCCGTCGGCGGCGGTTCCCGGCCCATGAAATAGCCCGTCCCGGCGGCATGTTTTAATTTGCATGGATCTGGTTCATCCCTAGAATAGAGGCATCGACGTTCACGGCCTCCGCTCCCGGCGGAGCGCCCAGCGAAGCAAGAGAAGCAAGAAAGGAAATCCTTTGCCGTCGGAACTCCTGGAGAGGCTCTCAGAACTCGACCGTCGCGCCGAGCAGGTGGTGGCCGAGGCCCGCGCCGAGGCGGCGCGCATCGAGGCCGGCTTCAAGGCCGAGGCCGCCCGGGCCGCCCAGTCGGCCGACGCGAAGGTCGCCGCCGAAGTGAAGCGCTGCGCCGCGGAGCTGGCCGCCGGGCGCAAGGCCGAGGTCGCTGCCATCCGCGAGTCCCTGGAGGAGCAACTGCGGACCCTCCGGGCAATCCCGGCCTCCCGGCTCGACGAGCTCGCCGCCCGGGTGGCGGAAGAGCTTTGCGGCGGGGTCTAGGGTCTGGGGGCTGGGGTCCAGGAGATGAGACGGAACGCGATCGGGGAAAGACACCTGTCCGGAACAGGTGGCGCGGCGGTGCGCTTGCGCGTTGTCATCCCCAGACCCCAGACCCCAGACCCGAGACCCTTCGGCTGAAATGTCCATCGAACGTGTCCGGCGCCTCGAGATGCTCTTCCCGCTCGCCCGGCGGGACGAGGTCCTGGCCGCGCTGCATCGCGCCGGCATCGTCCACCTCGATCCTCCGGGACCCGAGGTGATCGCCGCCGGCGCCAAGGCGGTTTCGGTCGCAGCCGGGGAGGTGGATGCGCGCGTCGCCGCGCTCTCGTCCGCCCTGGAGGTCATCGACGAGCACGTGCCGCGCCGGAAGACGCTGGTGGAAAGCTTCTTCGGCGCGCCCCTGGCCGCGGCGGCCGAGGAGCTGAGCGCCAGCGCCGCGCGCATCGACGCCGCCGAGGTGGGGCGCAAGGCCGGGAAGCTCCGCGAGCGCTGGCGGCAGATCGCCAAGTTCGAGGCCGAGGCCCGCGCGGAGCTCCTCGCGCTCGAGCCCTTCGTGGACCTGCCTTTCGCCGCGCGCGACTTGGCCGCAATGAGCCGGGTCTCCGCCGTCGTCGGGACCATGTCCGCCGATGAGTTCAACGCCCTGCGCCTGGACCCGGCCGCGGCCGAGTTCCTGGCCATCGAAGAGGTCCGCCGGCGCGGCGAGCGCGTCTGGCTGCTGGCCGGCTTCCCGGCCGCGCAGCCCGAGGACGCCTGGGCGCGGCTCCGGGCGCACGGCTTCGAGGAGACGCCCTGTCCGCGCCTGGCCGGCACCGCCGCCGAGCGCGCCGCGGCGCTCGGGCGCAGCCTGGAGCGCATCTCCGAGGAGCGCGACGACGTCCGCCGCGAGGCCGCCAAGCTCGGCTCCGACCGGCGGGAGATCGAACTGGCCCTGGCCTACTGGGAGGACCGGCGCGAGCTCAAGGCCGCCGCTGCGCGCACCGTCGCGGGCCGGCGCGCCGGGATGCTTTCCGGCTACGTCCGGGAGCGCGACGTGCCGCACCTCGAGCGGATGCTCGGGGCCGAGCTCCAGTGCTGCGCCGCGAAGCTCTCGGAGCCGGAGCCCGGCGAGGACGTGCCCGTCTCCATCCGGCTGCCGAAGTGGCTCCGGCCCATGCAGCTGCTCGTCAACATGTTCGGGCTGCCGCACTACCGGAGCTTCGACCCCACGCCGTGGCTGACCCTGAGCTTCCTGGTCTTCTTCGGCTGCTGCTTCGGGGACGTGGTCTACGGACTGGCGCTGGTGGCCCTTTCGGGCTACGTGATGGTCCGGTACCGCCACGCCTCCTGGACCAGGAGGTTCTTCCAGTTCTTCCTGTACTCCGGGATCTCCGCGACCATCTTCGGCCTCGTCACCGGCACCTGGATGGGCGACTTCCTGACCGACCCCCAGCACCGGTACGTAGGCGGCGACAACCTGCTGGTCCGCTTCGCGCAGGCCTGCCAGCTGATCGATCCTCTGAACAAGCCGCTGGTCGCCCTGCTCATCGCCCTGGGGCTGGGGGTGGCCAATCAGTTCTACGGCATCGGTCTCAAGATGGCGCTGGAGTTCCGCCGCCGGAATCCGGTGGCCGCGATCTTCGACGCCGGCATGTGGCTGCTGGTCCTGCCCGGTCTGATGGTGACGGTGGCTCCGCTGTTCACGGCCGTGCCGCGGGGGGCCAGCGTGCTCGGCTGGTGCCTGCTCGGCGCGGGCTCGCTGGGGCTGGTGCTCACCCAGGGTCGCCACGAGGAGGGGTTGGTCGCCAGGTCGGTCACCGGCGTGGTCAGCCTCTACGGCATCCTCGGCAGCTACGGGGCGACCAGCTTCATCGGCGACGTGCTCAGCTACTCGCGGCTCCTGGCCCTGGGACTGACCGCCACCATCATCGCCATGAGCTTCAACATCATCGCCGGGCTGACCCGCGAATGGGCCATGATCGGGCCCTTCGCCTTCGTGCTGGCGCTGGTCGTCGGACACGTCTTCAACTTCATGATGAGCATCCTGGGCGCCTTCGTGCACCCGGCGCGCCTGGTGCTCCTGGAGTTCTTCAATCGCTTCTACGAGGGCGGCGGCCGGCCCTTCCGGCCGCTGGCCTTCCGCAGCGAGCGGGTGGAGATAGTCAGGGACCGGGCCGGCTGAGCGGGACAAGGAAACGGAGAACCTCATGCGAGAACTGATCGAACAGTACTTCCTGCAGAGCGGCGTGGGCTGGGCGCTGATCGGCGCGGCCGCGGCGATGATGCTGGGCTGCGTCGGCTCGGCCCGCGGCATCCGCGTGGCTGCCGGCCAGACCGCCGGGGTCCTGAGCGAGAAACCCGAACTCTTCGGCAAGCTGCTGGTGCTCACCGCCCTGCCCGGCACCCAGGGCTTCTACGGCTTCATCGCCACGGTGATGATATGCCTGCGCTGCGGGGTGCTCAAGAACGAGGTCTCGGTCGGGCCGCTGGTCGGCGTGGCCCTGATGTTCCTGGGCATCGCCTGCGGCGTGGTCCAGCTCAAGAGCGCCAGCTTCCAGGGCGAGACCGCGGCAGCCTCCATCAACATGACCGCGCGACGGCCCGACCAGGGCGGCCGGGCCATCCTGCTGCCCGCGCTGGTCGAGACCTATGCGGTGGTGGCGCTCCTGACCACCATCCTGGTCACCCTGTGGCTGACTCCGGAGAGCGGCCTGCGGTTCAGGGCGCAGAAGGCCGCCGGGCCGGCGCCGGCCGCCGCCGCGGCTCCCGATGTCCCGGCGAAGACGACCGCCCCCGAGCCGGCAGGCGCGCCGGGCGGCGCCCAGCCCGTCTCGGATTCCAAGTAGGTCCGATGGGCATCGAGAACGTCGAGAAGTCGGTCCTGGCCGAGGTCCGGAAGGAGGCCGAGGAGATTCTCGCCGCCGCCCGCGCCACCCTGGCCGGGAAGCTCGCGGCCGAGAAGCGCGAGATCGACGCGCGGGCCGAGGCCCGGCGCCGGCGGGAGCTCGCCCGGGTCGAGGGCGAGCACGTCCGGAAGCTCTCCGGCGAGCGCACCGCCGCGCGCCTGGCGGTCCTGGCCGAGAAGAACCGGATCGTCGGGGAGGTCCTCGATGCGGCGCTGGCCCGGGCGGCGGCCGTGCCGCGCGAGCGATTCGGGGAGCTCGCCGCGAAGTGGCTGGCCGAGGTCCCCGCAGAGCTCTCCGGCGAGGTGCTGGCCGGACCGCGCGAGCGAGAGCTCCTGGCCGGCGGCCTGCTCGACCGGGTCAACTCCGGCCGCGCGGGCAAGCTCGCCCTCTCCGACGAAGGACTGCCCGGGTCCAGCGGCGGCGGCATGCTGGTCCGCGCCGGGCGCTTCGAGTTCGATTTCACCTGGGCCGGGCGCCTGGCCGAGCGCCGCGCGGCTCTCACCGCCTTGATCGCCGCCGAGCTCTTTGACGGAAGCCAGTCGCAATGACCGGGCGCAGCCAACCACCAAGGCACCAAGACACCAAGAACAACAGCTTTGTGTCTGGCTTCGTGTCTTCGTGTCTTTGTGGTTGGAAGGACCGCGGGGCTTGTCTGTGACTAGGCCTGAGAGCTGGACCTACGTTTCCGGGCGCGTGGCCGCGCTCGAGGGCGCGCTGCTTTCGGCCGACGCGCTCGACCGGCTGGCCGGGGCGGACTCGCCCTCGGCCGCCGCCGCGGCGCTGGCGGATAGTCCGCTGCGGTCGGTGGCGGCCGAGGCGCGCACGCCGGCGGAGGCCGCCGCGGCCGTCGAGGCCCACTACTCGGCCGCGCGCGAAGGGCTGCGCGCCGACTGTCCCGACGAGAGCTTCTTCGGCCTGATCGAGCTGCCGGCGGTCTGCCGGGGCCTCAAGGAGCGCGTCCGCGAGGCCGCGGCCGACTCCGCGTCGGCCCAGTCGGCGTTGGCCGCGCTGGCCTCCGGCCTGAGCGCCGGCCGGCTGCGCGAGGGGGTCGAGCTCCTCGGCCCCGTGCTCCCGACGGACCGGCGGCCCGAGGCCGCGCTGGCCGCCGACCTCGCGCTCGACTCCGCGCGGCTGCTCGAGGCGCTCGAGCTCGCCGGCCGGCTCGGCTCGCAGTCGGTCGCGGCCCACGTCGCCGACGAGGTCCGGGTGCGCTCGGCGCTGGTCGCCTGGCGCGGCCGCCTGGCCGTCTCGCGCGAGGGCGCCTCCGCCGCGCTCGGGGAATGGCTGCCGCGGCTCTTCCTGCGGGGAGAGCTGGCGCGCGACCTGGCCGGCGCGCTCTGGGAGGCCGACCTCCCGCGCTGGCCGGGGCTGATCGCCGGGAGGCTCTCCCCGCGGCTGGCCGGCGAGGCGTTCGGCGAGGGCGGGGCCGAACGCCTGACCGGCTGGGAGCGCGCGGCCTTCGACTGGCTGACGGCGCGCGCGCGGGAGCTCCGCAGCGCGGCCTTCGGCGTCGAGCGGGCCTGGGGCTACGCCTGGGCGCTGGCCGTCGAGGAGCGCAACGTCCGCCTGGCCCTGGTCGGCCGGCTGCGGGGCGTGGAGCCGGAGGCGATCCGCGAACTGCTTTGGGAGCCGTTCTGTGGCTGACAAACGAGGGTCTCGGGTCTCGGGGCTCGGGTCTGGTAACAACAACGGCCTCGAGCTGCGTTGTTGTGCCGGGTTGCTGACCCCCAGACCCCAGCCCCTAGCCCCCAGACCCTCTCCGGTGTCCAATGGCTAGAATCATCGCGCTCGGCCCGGCCGAGGAGGTCGTCCCCTACCTCGCCCTGGGCGCGGAGGTGCGCGAGGCCCGCGAGCCGGCGGAGCTCTCCGCGGCGCTCGCCGAGCTGGCCCGCGACCGCTCGGTGGCCATGGTCCTCCTGCCGGAGAGCCGGGCCGAGGCGGCCGGCGAGGCCGTGGGCGAGTTCCGCGCGAAGAGCGCCGCGGCGCTCCTGGTGCTTCCCGGGGCGACGGGATCGAAGGGGCTGGCCCTGGCCGAGATGAGGAAGTTCCTGGAGCGGGCCATCGGCGTGGACGTGATTGGGAAGGGGGAGTGAAGTGACGGACGGGGCGAGGGTCTTGGGGCTGGGGGCTCGGAACGGCAATGAGCCGGGACTTCGGGCCCCTATCATCGGCTCATTCCCCAGACCCCAGACCCCAGACCCTAGCCCCCAGACCCGGGCAGTTGCAAGGATACAGCAGCGTGTGCCTGATCCAGGTGTCGTCGAAGGAACGTGCGAATGAACGCAATTAACCAGATCGCCGCCGGCACGGTCGTCAAAGTCTCCGGTCCCCTGGTGGTGGCCAGGGGACTCCATGGCGCGCAGATGTACGGCATGTGCCGGGTGGGCCGGTTGAACCTCTTCGGCGAGATCATCGAGGTCCGCGGCGACCACTACTCGATCCAGGTCTACGAGGAGACCGAGGGCGTGGGCCCGGGCGAGCCGGTCGAGGCCACCGGCGAACCGCTGTCCGTCGAGCTCGGTCCGGGGCTGATGCGCTCGATCTACGACGGCGTCCAGCGCCCGCTCGACAAGATCCGCGAGAAGCACGGCGCCTTCATCTCCCGCGGCGTGGAGGTCCCGGCCCTCGACCGCTCCAAACGCTGGCGCTTCGAGCCGGCGCTCAAGCCCGGCGCCGAGGTCGTCCCCGGCGACGTGCTCGGCACCGTGCAGGAGACGGAGATCATCGTCCACAGGGTGATGGTCCCGCCGGGCGTGAAGGGCAGGCTCCTGGAGATCGGCTCGGGCGAACTCACCGTCGAGCAGGTCTGCGCGCGGGTGCAGGGCGCCGGCGGGCCGGTCGAGGTCAGGCTCGCCCAGCGCTGGCCGGTGCGCCGGCCCCGGCCGGTGGCCAGGAAGCTGCCCCAGAACGAGATGCTGGTCACCGGGCAGCGGGTCATCGACATGTTCTTCCCGCTGGCCAAGGGCGGGACGGCCTGCGTGCCCGGGCCCTTCGGCAGCGGCAAGACCGTGGTCCAGCACCAGCTGGCCAAGTGGTCGGACACCGAGATCATCGTCTACGTCGGCTGCGGCGAGCGCGGCAACGAGATGACCGACGTGCTCATGGAGTTCCCGCACCTGAAGGACCCCAGGACCGGCCACCCGCTCATGGAGCGCACCGTGATGGTGGCCAACACCTCGAACATGCCGGTGGCCGCGCGCGAGGCCTCGGTCTTCACCGGCATCACCATCGCCGAGTACTACCGGGACATGGGCTACTCGGTGGCGCTGATGGCCGACTCCACCAGCCGCTGGGCCGAGGCCATGCGCGAGATCTCCGGGCGGCTCGAGGAAATGCCCGGCGAGGAGGGCTTCCCGGCGTACCTGGCCAGCCGCATCGCCAGCTTCTACGAGCGAGGCGGGCGCGTCGTGTGCCTCGGCTCCGAGGGGCGCGAGGCCTCGCTCTCGCTGATCGGCGCGGTCAGCCCGCCCGGCGGGGACATGTCCGAGCCGGTGGTGCAGTCCACCCTGCGCGTCGTCAAGGTCTTCTGGGGACTCGACGACCGGCTGGCCTTCGCCCGGCACTTCCCGGCGATCAATTGGCTGACCAGCTACTCGCTCTACCAGAACGTGGCCGACGAGGCCCTCGGGAAGCAGGTCGACCCCCGCTGGGGCGAGGTGCGCCGCTCGGCCATGCGGCTCCTGCAGCGCGAGGCCGAGCTCGAGGAGCTGGTGCGCCTGGTGGGCGTCGACGCGCTCGCGCCCGCCGACCGGCTGCTCCTCGAGGCGGCCAAGATGATCCGCGAGGACTTCCTGCATCAGAACGCCTTCGACGACCAGGACACCTTCACCGAGGCCTCGATGCAATTCCGGCTGCTCGCGGTGATCCTGCGCTACTACGAGGGCGCCAGGCAGGTCCTGTCCGAGGGCGGCAGCCTCGAGGAGCTTCTGACCCTTCCCGTTCGGGAACGGATCGCTCGCGGCAAGCTCATCGAGGAGAAGGACGCCGCCCGGTTCGACGCCATGGAGAAGGAGTTGGACGAGCAGCTGGCGGGAGTGAACCGGGAGGAGCCGGAGCAGGGGCCGGACGTTCGGGGCTCGGGGCTAGGGGCTAGGGGCTAGGTATGCTAGATGGGAACGCAGGGGGAAGGAGATAGAGATGATGGATGCTGGAAAAGGGCTCAGGAGCTATCGGGACCTTCGGGTGTGGCAGGAGGCCATTAAGCTGGTCGAGATCATCTACGACCTGTGCAAGTCAATGCCGCAGGAGGAGCGCTATGGCCTCTGTTCGCAGATGCAGCGTGCGGCCGTGTCAGTGCCTGCCAACATTGCTGAAGGTTACGAGAGAGATCACCGTAAGGAATACATCCATCATCTCTCGATCTCGCGCGGTTCGTTGGCTGAACTTGAGACGCATCTTATCATTGCCCAGCGACTTGGGTTCCTCTCCAGGGAGAATGTACTCAAAGGCTGGCAGCAGTCTCGAGTGGTGGGACGCATTCTGCGCGGGCTGATCGCTTCGCTGAAAGATCGCAGCGGGAGTTCTCGGCCATTCCCAGCCCCTAGCCCCGAGCCCCCAGACCCTCAATCCAAGGCAGCCGGAACCAAGCCCCGGAGGCCGACGGGTTCTGGCCGGCAGAAAGAGTGACCGCATGAGCAAGGAATACCGCACCATCAAGGACATCGTCGGCCCGCTGATGCTGGTCGACGAGGTCGCGGGCGTGAGCTACGGCGAGCTGGTCGAGGTCCGGCTGGAGGACGGCGAGGTCCGCCGCGGCCGGGTTCTCGAGATCCGCGAGTCGGTGGCGCTCATCCAGGTCTTCGAGGGGACGCGGGGCATCTCCCCGCGCGGCGCCGGCGTCCGCTTCCTGGGCCGGGGCCTCGAGATCGGCGTCTCGACCGACATGCTCGGACGCGTCTTCAACGGGTTCGGCACGCCCATCGACGACGGCCCGGCGATCATCCCCGAGAAGCGCCTGTCCATCTACGGCAATCCGCTCAACCCCTTCGCCCGCGACTACCCCAACGAGTTCATCCAGACGGGCATCTCGACCATCGACGGGCTCAACACCCTGGTGCGCGGCCAGAAGCTGCCCATCTTCTCGGCCGCGGGGCTGCCCCACGCCAGGCTCGCCGCCCAGATCGCCCGGCAGGCCACGGTCCGCAGGAGCGGCGAGAAGTTCGCGGTGGTCTTCGGGGCCATGGGCATCACCTTCGAGGAGGCCAACTACTTCATCTCCGACTTCCGGCGCACCGGGGCGCTGGAGCGCGCCGTGCTCTTCATGAACCTCGCCGAGGACCCGCCCATCGAGCGTATCGCCGTGCCGCGCATGGCCCTGACCGCGGCCGAGTACCTGGCCTTCGAGAAGGACATGCATATCCTGGTCATCCTCACGGACATGACCAACTACTGCGAGGCGCTGCGCGAGATCTCCGCGGCGGCCAAGGAGGTCCCGGGGCGGCGCGGGTATCCCGGCTACCTCTACACCGACCTGTCGACCATCTACGAGCGCGCCGGGCGGGTGCAGGGCCGGGGCGGCTCCATCACCCAGATCCCGGTGCTGACCATGCCCGAGGACGACAAGACCCATCCGATCCCCGACCTGACCGGCTACATCACCGAGGGGCAGATCATCCTCTCGCGGCCGCTGCAGGCCCAGGGCATCTACCCGCCGGTCGACGTGCTGCCCTCGCTCTCGCGATTGAAGGACAAGGGCATCGGCGCGGAGAAGACCCGCGAGGACCACGCGGACGTCATGAACCAGCTCTACGCCGCCTACGCGCGAGGCAAGTCCGCCAAGGAGCTGGCCGTGGTGCTCGGCGAGAGCGCGCTCACGCCGGTCGACCTCAAGTTCGTCAGGTACGCGGACCGCTTCGAGGACGAGTTCATCCGCCAGGGCGAGGACGAGAACCGGACCGTCGAGGAGACCCTGGACATCGGCTGGAGGCTCATGGGCGTGCTGCCGCGCGGCGAGCTCAAGCGCGTCAAGGACGCGCTGGTCGAGAAGTACTGGAAGCCGGAGGAGGCCGAGGCCGTTCAGCCGGCCGGCTGAACGGCGGGTCTAGGGGCTAGGGTCTAGGGGCTAGGGGCTAGGGAGGAACGATGGCGCGACGGGCAGACAGGACAGGCGGGCGGCTCTCCGGTCTCAGACCCGAGACCCTAGCCCCTAGACCCCAGACCCAAGACCCCAGACCCTAGCCCCTTCCGTCATGCGTCTCCGCGTCAACCCCACCCGGATGGAGCTGCTCAAGATCCGCCGCCGGCTGGCCACCGCCCGGCGCGGGCACAAGCTCCTCAAGGACAAGCTCGAGGGGCTCATGAAGGAGTTCATGGATCGCGTCGCCGGCTACCGGGAGCTACGCCGCCGGGTCGACGGCGAGCTGCCCCGGGTGCTGGGGCGTTTCCTGCTGGTCGAGCTGCTGGCCGGCGCGAGCGTGCTGCGCCCGGCGCTCGAGTCGGCGCGACCGGCCGTCGAAGTCGGGTTCCGGACGCGTAAGCTCGTGGGCGTCCCCGTGCCGGAGGTGGGGCTCTCGCTCGGCCCGGCCGGGCCCTACAGCTTCCTCGACACCCCCGCCTCACTCGATGCCGCCGTGACCGCCATGCGCGAAATGGCCCCCTCCCTCGCCGAGCTGGCCCGGCAGGAGGAGGCCGTGCGGCGCCTGGCCCGGGAGGTCGAGAAGACCCGCCGGCGGACCAACGCCCTGGAGCACGTGCTCATCCCCAACCTCCAGGAGACGCGCCTGTACATCGCGGCCAAGCTCGACGAGAATGACCGCTCCAACGTCTCGCGGCTGATGAAGATCAAGGACATGATCCGGAAGCAATAGCGAACGCGCTCCGGCCGCGGCCTATTCGCCGATTCGCGCAAAACCTGCATTTGACGGGTATCGCCGAGATTCGTAAAATCCAGGATGGAGTGTCCTGCTGGACGGGGCGCCCGGGAAGCTGCACCATGCAGCCGGTAGGAGGGTTCGTATCGGAGGAGCCAAGCACAGCATTGCATCTCAGTGGGTCGTTTTTCCACAGTTCAATTCACAGGAGTTCATTCAGATGGACGAGAATCAGGGCGGCGAATTTGCGGACAAGGTTCTGAAGTGCAGCGATTGCGGCGCGGAGTTCGTGCACTCCGCCGCGGATCAGGCCTTCTACCAGGAGCGCGGCTTCTCCAACGAGCCCAAGCGCTGTCCGGCCTGCCGCCGGGCCCGCAAGGCCTCCGGCACCTACAGCGCCCGCGGCGGCGGCGTGGCCAAGCAGATGTACCCGGCCACCTGCGCCTCGTGCGGCAAGGAGACCGAGGTCCCCTTCAAGCCCTCGGGCGCCAGGCCGGTCTACTGCCGAGACTGCTTTCAGCAGCAGCGCGGCGGCACGGAATAGCCGCTAGTCAGAATCTCGGGCGGCCGGTCCTGGAAGGGGCCGGCTGCCCGGTCTTTTTTTGGCACCTGAATTCGGGAAGGTTCTGGCGCCTCCGGCCTTTCTCGATAACATGACGCCGTGGGTACCAAGCGCCTCGATTTCCTGATCGTCGGCGCCGGGCCGGCCGGACTGGGCGCGGCATATCGGCTGCACCGACTTGGCTCGGAGAGCTGGCTGGTCGTGGAAGGCCAGGATGGTCCGGGCGGGCTCTCGCGCTCCTGGCGCGACGAGGCCGGTTTCACCTGGGACCTCGGCGGCCATATCGTCTTCTCGAAGCAGCAGGCCTTCAACCGGATGCTCGAGGAGGTCCTGCCCGGCGGTCTCCTCCGGCACGAGCGCCGCGCCTACGTCCGTCTGGGCGGGCGCGACGTGCCCTATCCCCTGCAGAACAACCTCCACCGGCTGCCGGACGGACTCCGCGAGGAGTGCCTCCGCGGGTTGGAGGAGGCGGCGGCGGGCGCGGCGGCGGCGGGCGCGGCGAGGCCGGCCGATTTCGCCGGGTGGGCCGAACAGTCCTTCGGCCCCGGGGTGGTCCGCCACTTCCTGAAGCCGTACAACCGCAAGCTCTGGCGCTGCGAGCTCGAGGAGCTCTCCGCCGACTGGGTCGGCGAGCGCGTCGCCCGGCCCGACCCCGCGAAGGTCCTGGCCGAGGCCCGCGCGGGCCGCGACGACGTCGGCTGGGGCCCGAACAGCGCCTTCCTTTTTCCCAGGGCGGGCGGCACCGGGGCCATCTGGTCGGCGCTGGCCGGAAGCCTTCCCTCCGGACGCGTGCGCTTCGGCGCGGCGGTCGCGGGGATCGACCTGGCGGGCCGCACCTGCCGCCTGGCCTCCGGCGAGGAGCTCGCCTACGAGAACCTGGTGGCCACGCTGCCCCTCGACGAGCTCGCGGCCATGACCGGCGACCGCGGCCTGATCTCCGCCGCCTCCGCCCTGCGCCGCAACTGCGTCGACGTCTTCGGGCTGGGCCTGGCCGGCCGGCCGCCGGCGGAGCTCGCCGGCAAGTGCTGGATGTACTTCCCGGAGGAGCGGCCGCCCTACTACCGCGTGACCGTGTTCAGCCATTATTCCCCGGCCAACGTGCCGGACCCGGACTCGACCTGGTCGCTGATGGCCGAGGTCTCGAGCGCCCCGGGCCGCCCGGCGCCCGAGCCGGCCTGGCTGGGCATCCGCGTGGTCGATTCGCTCAAGGCCGAGAGGCTGATGCCGGCGGACGCCAGGGTGCTCTCCCAGTGGCACCGCCGGGCGGAGCACGCCTACCCGCTGCCGACCGTCGCTCGGAACGCGGCCCTGGCCGCCATCGTGCCGCCGCTCGAGGATCGCGGGGTCTGGCCGCGCGGGCGCTTCGGCGCCTGGCGCTACGAGGCCGGCAACATGGACCACTGCTTCATGCAGGGCGTGGAGGTGGTCGGGAGGATCTGTCGCGGCGAGCCGGAGACGGTCCTGCCGCCGTCGAATGCAGGAGCCGCCGAACGATGAACGCTGCCGAGACCGTGGTCTTCCTGGTGGGCGGGGGCGAGTTCTGGGCGCCGGGCAGCTCCCAGGCCCTGCGCATGGCCGAGGCCTTCTGGGAGGCCGGCTGCGAGGTGGTCTACTTCGAGTGCGGCGGCACGGGCGAGCTCTTCAAGCGCAAGACGGCGGGGCTCAAGATGGGCGTGCCCGACGTCTACGCCCACCCGGAGCGCGAGCGTTTCTATCTCGCGCGGGCCGAGCGGCTGCCGGGCACGCGCCTGTCCTTCCCGGGGCCGGTCCGGCGCTGGCACGCCGGCCGGGTGTCGCGGAAGATGCGCGACTTCGTTTCCTGGCCCAGCCGCGCGCAGAGCTCCGTGCTCATCGTGCACTACGGCTGGTACTTCCCGGAGGTCTCCTCCGGGCGGGAGTGGCGCGAGCGGCGGGTCTACGAGTGCCTCGACGACCACTCCGCCGCGCTCAACATCCGCGCCAGCGGCTGGAAGCGCAAGTACGTGGCCGGCGTCGAGAAGCGCATGCTGGCCCGGGCCGACCTGACCGTCTTCTCCAGCCCCGAACTGCTCGACCGCCGCCGGGAGTCCGCCCGGCGCGCGGAGCTGCTGCCCCTCGGCGTGGACCACGCCCACTTCGGACGCCGCTCCGCCCGGGACCCGCACGAGGCCAAGGGCATTGGCCGGCCCCGCGCCGGGTTCCTGGGCCACGTCACGAACCGCGAGGACTGGGAGATGGTCGCCCAGGCCGCCGAGATGCTCCCCGAGTGGGAGTGGGTGGTGCTCGGCCGGGTCGAGGGAGTCAAGCCCCAGGGCCCCGAGCACCTTCACTGGCTGGGCGAGGTGCCTTACGCGGAACTGCCCGACTGGCTCCAGAACTGGGACGCGGCCTTCGTGCCGCTGGCTGACAGCGCCTTCAACCGCGCCAGCTGGCCGCTCAAGTTCTACGAGTGCCTGGCCGCCGGGCTGCCGGTGGCCTCGACGCCCATCCCGGCGGCGGAGAAGCTCGCCGGCGAGACCCGGGGCCTGGTCGTCCCGGCCGCCGGCTGGGGCCCGGCCGAGATGATCGCCGCCCTGGCCGAGGCCCGCGGCGCCCGCGAGCGCGCGCGCCTCGAGGGCCCGGCCTTCGCCTCCCGCCACTCCTGGAAGGGGCGGGCCGGGCGCATCCTGGACATGGTTGGGGACTGACGTTGCAGGGCTTTTCAGATCTCGTCGGCGGGCCTACAATTGGGGCCGGCGGTGCTATCGCCGCCGGCCCCAATTCCGTCTTCGAGACGCTCCCGCACCCGGATGCCGTTGACCGAAAGCCAAATCCAGACTGCTGGATTTGGCTTTCGGGTAGGCCCGCCGACGAGATCTGAAAAACCCAGAAGCGTGTCGGCCGCCACTTGACAACCCCGGCCCCGGAATCAAAATCCACTGCGTCCTCTGTAGAACCAACGCAGGAGGGTCGGCAATGAAGTTCCACGTCAAGCGGGTCCAGCAGGTCGTGGCCGTCACCCCCAACGCCATCGGCATGTGCGAGGGCATCTTCCAGAAGCTCGCCGCCGCCGGCGTCGACGTGCACAGCTTCACGGCCAACTCCATCGGCTCCAAGGGCGTATTCATGCTCCAGTGCTCGGACTGCGACAAGGCCGCCCGGGCGCTGGACAAGAGCCGCTTCGACGTCTCCGTTGAGGACGTTCTGCTGGTGGTGGCCAAGAGCCGCCTGGGCGTGGCCGCGCAGATCACCAAGCGACTGGGCATCGCCGAGGTGGACATCGAGTACATGTACGCCTCGAGCCACGACGACCAGGAGGACTCGGCCATCGTCATCAAGTGCCGCGACAACGACGCGGCCGTCGAGGCGCTGAACTGATCCGACCTCCCCCCTCCAACGCAGAGGACGCAGCCAGCCTGCACCGGTCTCTCCGCGACCTCTGCTCTCCTCTGCGGCCTCTGCGTTGAGGCCAGCCGCTGACTGCACGAAAGACGGACGTCTGTTCCCAAGACGGCTCCGGTGCCTGCTTGTGGCCCGCGACGCCTGTCGCTAGAATCCGGCGCGGAGGCCCGAAGTGTTCGACGTTGTCAGCTGGATAGAGGGCTGGTTCCGGGTCGAGGGGCCGCTGGGGCTACTGTGCGTGGCCGGCGGAGCCTTCGTGCTGGGGCTCTCCGGGGCGCTGGTGCCCGGGCCCCTGCTGGTCCTGGCCGTGCGCGAGGGCGTGCGCCGGGGAGGCCGCGCCGGACTGCTGCTCACGCTCGGCCACGGGGTCCTCGAACTCGCCGCGGTGGTGCTCATCTACGGGTGGATCGGCGACTACCTGGGCCGGCCGCTTCCCAAGGCCGTGCTGGCTTTGGGCGGCGGCCTGGCGCTCCTGATCATGGCCGCCATGATGCTGGCCGGCCTCGGCCGGATAACCGCGGCGGAATTGGCCGCCGGCGCCGGCGCCGGTGATGGGACCGTGGACGCGGGCGGCTTCCCGGCCGGGAACTGGCGCGTCGCGGCGGCCGGAGCGCTGGTCAGCATCTCGAACCCCTACTGGTCGATCTGGTGGGCGACTGTGGGCATGGGCTGCATCGCCGCGGCCGCCGTGTGGGGCTGGATCGGGATGGCCGTCTTCTTCGCCGGCCACGTCCTGGCCGACCTGGTCTGGTACTGGCTGGTTGCCGCGGCCGTCTTCCGGGGGCGGAGGCTGCTCACCGATCGCAGCTACCGGGCGCTCGTCCTGGGCTGCGCACTGCTGATGCTGGGCTTCGCCGCCTGGTTCGGCTGGGTCGGGGCGCGCGGACTCCGCGGGGCGGAGGGCGGGCCGCCGGGCGCGGCTAGCCCGGCCCCGGCGATCTCCGGGCCAGCCGGTAGCAGTTGAGGGCCACGAGCAGAACCATCAGCACCGTGGCCAGCGCCGCCTGGATGGGGTGCACCCACGCGGGGACCAGCGCCGCGGCCGCCGGCAGGCCGATCAGGATGAAGGCCACGGCCGCGAAGAGATTCAGCCGGGCGCTCCCGACCATTTCCCGCGCCAGGCACAGCAGTCGGCGCACGCCCTGGAGGCCGCCGCCGATCAGGGTGATGAGCGGCGCCTCGGCGGGCGAACCCACTCCGGCGCCGATGACCACCCCGACGTCCGCGGACCTGAGCAGGTCCTCGTCCTTGTCTTCCTGGCCCACCGCCAGGGTGGCGCCGGCCCGCTCGCGGATGGCCCGCAGCCGCGCGGAGCGTTCCGCGGGCCGGACCTCGGCGCAGATCTTGTCGTGGTCGATGCCCGTCTGGGCGGCCAGCACCTGGACGGTCGCGGGCGTCTCGCCGGAGATGACGTAGCTGGCCACGCCCATGTCCGAGAGGCTGGTCGTCACCTGTCCCGCTCCCGGCCTGACCGGATCGGAGAACGCCATGATGGCCACGGCCCGGCCGTTGATCGCCAGGAAGCGCACGGTCAGCCCCGCGCACTCCATTTCCGCCGCGCGGGCCGAGAGCGCCTCGAGATCGATGCCCTCCTGGGCCATGAACATCCTGCGGCCGAAGACCAGCGACTCGCCTCCGATCAGCCGGCCCTTGGCGCCCAGTCCCGGGAAGTAGAAGGTTTCGCACACCTCCCGGGGGGCGGCCTGGTGTCGGGCCAGGGCCTCGCGGAGGGACCGGCCCAGCGGGTGGCCGGCGCCTTCCGCCAGGCTCGACGCCGCGGCGAGGACCTCGTCGTCGGGCATCCCGGCGGCCCCGTCGGCCTTGACCAGGTGGACCAGGTCGGGCCGGCCGATGGTCAGAATGCCCGAGCGCAGAAAGACCGCGGCGCGCAGCCGCGCGCAGGCCTCGAGCACCCCGCCGGAGCGGAAGACGATGCCCTCGCGCGCCGCCCGGGCCACCGCCGCGGCGTAGGCGCCGGGCACGGCGGCCAGGACCGCCCAGGGACAGGCCACCACCAGGATGGCCACGGCGCGGAGCATGGCCGCCTTCGCCGCCAGGGTCCTGCCCGCGGCGGTCCCCGGCACGTTCCCGTAGTAGCTCGAGAAGAAGACGGCGACGGCCATCAGGACCGCGCCCAGCACGATCACCTGGGCCAGCCGCTCTCCGGCGAGCGCCGAGGACGGTTGGGCCCGCCCGGCCTCCGACAGCCTCCGCACCAGCTGGGCCAGCGCCGTTCCCGAGCAGACCTTCTCGGTGCGGAACACCAGCCGTCCGTTGCCGTTGACGGTTCCGCCCAGGACCTGATCGCCGGGACACTTGGGCACGGGCAGGGCCTCGCCGCTGAGCACCGATTCGTCGGCCGCGCTGTGGCCCTCGACCACCGTGCCGTCGGCGGGGAAGCGCTCCCCGGGTCCGACCGCCACCAGGTCGCCCGCCACCAGGTCGCAGGCCAGGGTCTGGCGCTCCTCCGAGCCGCGCAGCACCCGGGCGGTGGGCGGGGCCAGCTCGATGAGCGCGCGCAGGGCCGAGTTGGTGCGATGCACCAGAAGCGTCTCGAGCAGCCTCCCGGCGACCATGATCGTGAGAATTGCCGCGGAGGTCCCGAAGATGGTCAGCGCGCCGAGGGCGTTGTACTCGGTGTGCGGCTGCAGCCACTCGAAGGCCTCGGCGGCGCTGTAGAGGTACGCTGAGGTCGTGGCCAGGGAGATCAGGACGTCGGTTCCCGGCCGCCTGGTGCGCAGCTCGCGCCAGGCGCCGGCATAGAAGCGCGCGCCGAGCATTGCCTGGGCGACGCTGGCCAGCACGAAGCCGAGCTGGCGGACGTGGTCGGCGCGCACCACCAGGACCGGCAGGGCCAGGATCAGGCCGACGATCAGCAGTCCCGCCACGGTCAGGAATCGGCAGACCGCCACCTCCTGGGCCGGCGTCCGTCCCTCCGGCCGCAGCACGCCCCAGGGGCTCGAGGCGTAGGCCGCCGAGCCTTCTCCGGGCAGGGCGTGGCGCGCCCGGAAGCCGGCCTTCTCGAGCGCTGCCACCAGTTCGGCCACGGTGACCGCCTCCTCGTGCCGGACCACGACCATTCGGGAGACCGGGTCGGCATGGGCGCGGTCCACGCCAGGGACGGCGGCGAGGACCTGTTCGGCCTTGCGGGCCTCGGGGGCCGTGGTCGCGCCGGAGACCACCAGCCTGGTGGCGAAGGTGGTTGCCATGGCACGGGAGTATAGGGCCGTCCGGGGCGGGGCGCAAGCGCCGGGGGGGGGCCGGGCGCAGGGCCGGCATCGTCGAATGCTCCGTTCTCGGACAGGCATGTTCATCGCGGAGACGCAGAGGCCGCAGAGAGAACGCGGAGAACTGTCTGGTGCCAGTCAATGGAGGAATTGACGTATCGCCGCTCTCTGCGTCTTCTCTGCGGCCTCTGCGCCTCTGCGTTGAGAATGCGCCTTCGCATGCATAAGGGCGGTGAGTCGGATGGTGGATTGTCCCGGCCGCCGAGAATCGGCCGGACGGTTCGCTCGTTTTATCATCGAGCCGGAACCGTTCCTCCGTCGGTCCGGAGCCGAGGTTCCCCGGCGGCGGAGCGGAGGCCCTGAGGCGGCGCCAGTTGCCGCCCGGATATGGAAGGGAGCCATCCCATGCATTGCAGGAAGGCATTGGCCATCCGCGTGGCGGCCGGGGTCGTCGCGGCCCTGGCCTGCGCGGCCGCCCCGACGCGGGCCGTGGAGGCGGCCGGGTCCGGCGCCAGGGTCGACCCTGAGGCGGCGAAGCTGCTCAAGAAGGTCTGCGACTACTACGCCGGGGTCAAGAGCTTCAGAGTGGAGGCCGTCTCGCACCAGGACGTCAAGCTCGGCGAGCGCAGCCAGACCCACGACGTTTCCGGCAGCCTCGCCGCCCGGAGGCCCAACCTCTTCGCGGCCCGCATCCGCCACGAGGCCAGCGAGGCCTCGACCATCTGCGACGGCCGCAAGGCCTGGATCTACGTGGCCGGCCTCAAGAAGTACATGGCCGGCGACGCGCCCGCGGACCTGGCCGTGCTCCTGGACGACTCGGGACTGCACGCGCGCCTCTGGAACGCGCTCGACGGCGGCTTCCTGGCCGTGCTCATGAACCAGGGGGCCTTCGATACCCTGGGCCGCGACACCGAAGGCTCGGCGGTTCTGCCCGTCGAGGTGATCGACGGGGTCAGGTGCCGACAGATCCGCTTTGTCCAGAAGCGCGTCGACTGGGCCATCTGGGTGGAGGAGGGCGAGCGCCCGATCCTGCACCGCGCCTGGTTCGACCAGAGCAAGATGGCCGCGCTCATGGCCGGCACCCCCCCGGGGCTAAAGGTGGAGGTCACGTTCAACTTCAAGAACTGGGCCCTCGACGCCGAGCTCCCCGAGGACACCTTCAAGTTCGTCCCGCCAGAGGGCTGCGAACAGGTGGCCAGCTTCACCGAGGAAGGGCCGACCACGCTGGTGGGCAAACCCGCCCCGGACTTCAGCCTGGACCTCATCGACGGCGGCAAGCTCAAGCTCTCCGACTTCAAAGGCAGGAAGGTGGTGGTCCTCGACTTCTGGACCACCTGGTGCCCGCCGTGCCGCAAGGCCCTGCCGGCCGTGGCCGGGGTGGTCGGGGGCTACAAGGGCAAGGACGTGGTCTTCTACGCGGTGAACCTGGCCGAGGACGCCGAGACGGTGAGGAAGTTCCTCAAAGAGGAAAGGCTCAACGTCCCGGTGGCCCTGGACAAGGACGGCTCGGTGGCCAAGAGCTACATGGTCACGGCCATCCCCCAGACGATGGTCATCGGCAAGGACGGGCTGGTCAAGGCCGTGCACGTGGGCATGCAGCCGGACACGGGCGAGCAACTCAAACAGCAGCTCGACACGCTCCTGGCCAGCGGGAAGCTGCCGCCGAACCCGGACCTGCAGGCCCAGGCCAGGGCCGCCGACTGGGGCCGGCTGATCCGGCCGGTGATCGACTGCATCAAGCCGGCGGAGGCGGAGACCAACGCGGCGGTGAGGCCGTAGGCACGTAGGGGCGCAGCATGCTGCGCCCCTACAGATTCCCCGCCCCGCACATCGGGCACTTCGGGGCCTTGGCGTCCACCGACAGCCCGCAGTCCGGGCACTTGCGCATGGCCGGCGCCGGGGTTGGGTTCTTCTGCTCCGGGGTCATGCGCAGGTCCTTGCGCCGGGCCTCGAGGTAGACGCCGTAGACGGCGTTGGCGAGGATGCAGAAACCCACGGCCGTGAGCGACTGCCAGTTGGGCCGTCCGCGGGCGACGAGGGCCAGCGCCCCGCCGATCAGCGCCCAGAAGACGACCACGTAGCCGAGCGCGGCCGAGGAGCCGCGCCGCCGGTAGAAATAGCGCGTGGTCAAACCCGCCACGGCCAGGGCCATGGCCAGGAAGAAGGCGCCGATGGCGAAGCCCAGCGGGTCTCCGCCCAGGTAGTCGTCGACGATCCGCTTGCCGAAGAGCAGCGCTCAGCCCTCCGCGACCTTCCGCGCCGCGGCGACCGCCGCCGGGATGTATGCGGCGTTCGGGCCGCCGGCCTGGGCCATGTTGGGCTTGCCGCCGCCGCCGCCGCCGACCTCCTTGGCCGCGGCCTTGACGATGTCCCCGGCCTTCTTCCCGGCCTTGACGAGGTCGTCCGAGACCGAGGCGACGAGCAGGGCCTTGCCGGCGAAGCTCGAGGCCAGGAAGACCACCCCGGAGGGCAGCGCCGCGCGGACCTCGTCGGCGAGCCTGCGGAGGTCGTCGGGACCGAGCCCCTCGAGCGCCGCCGAGGCGAAGAGCGCGCCGCTGGCGAGCTTCTCGGCGGAGCCGGCGATCTCCTTGCCGCGGCCGGAGAGCTCCGAGGCGCGCGAGGCCTGCTGCTGCTTCTCAGCCTCCCTGGCCTTCTGGAGGAGGAACTTGATCCGGTCGAGCTCCTCGTGCGGCAACGATTGCAGGGGCGCAGCATGCTGCGCCCCTACGCCGGCTCCCGAGCGGGCGATGAGGTCCTTCACGCGCGGCAGCAGCGCGTCGCGCTGGCACTTCAGGAGCGCCGAGAGCTCGGCCAGCCGGTTGCGGCTGACGATGCCGGCCGGGTCGGACTGGATGTCGAAGCGGGCTTTGAGTCCCAGCAGCCGGTCGAGGTCGGCCAGGGCGTCGCGGTCGGCCACGGCGTTGGCCTGGGCGGCCGGTCCGGTGGTGGCGGTGATGCGCCGGATGCCGGCGGCCACCGATTCCTCGCGCTCGATGCGGAAGAGCCGGGCGTCGGCCACGCGCGCGAGGTGCGTGCCGCCGCAGAGCTCGACCGAGCGCTCGCCGTCGCCGAGCTCGGTCTCGACCATCCGGACGCGCTCGCCGTACTTCTCGCCGAAGAGGGCCATGGCCCCGGCCTTCCGGGCCTCCTCGACGGAGGTCTCGGTGGTCTTCACGCCGCCGCCGGCGCGGATGGCGGCGTTGACCAGCTCCTCGACGCGGCGGAGTTCGTCGGGCTTGACCGCCTCGAAGTGGGTGAAGTCCAGGCGCAGCCGCTCGGCGTCGACCAAGGAGCCCGACTGCTCCACGTGCTTGCCCAGCACCTTCCGGAGGTAGTGGTGCAGGATGTGGGTCGCGGTGTGGTTGGCCTCGATGGCGGCGCGGCGTTCGGGTTCGGGGACGGGCTCGACCGCGTCGCCCGTGCGGAGCGTTCCGCCCTCGATCCGGACGTGGTGGAGGACGATCTCGTCTGCGCGGGTCGTGTCCGTCACCACGGCTCTGCCGCCGGAGAGGCGCAGCTCTCCGGTGTCGCCCACCTGGCCGCCGGACTCGCCGTAGAAGGGCGAGCGGTCGAGGACGACCTGGACCTCGTCGCCGGCCGAGGCCTGGGGGAGCAGCCCCTCTCCCTTGACGATGGCCAGGACCCTGGCGGCCTGGCCGGCCGGCCAGCTCCGCTCGAAGCTGGTGCCCTTGGTGATGCCCTTCACCTCGACCATGACCCCGCCGAAGATGTTGGCGTTGGCCATCGTCGAGCCGGCCTGGCCGCGGGTCTGCTGCTCCTCCATGGCCTTTTCGAATCCGGCGCGATCGAGGCGGAGTCCTTCCTCGGAGAGAAGCTCTTCGGTGATCTCGACCTGGAAACCGTAGGTGTCGTGCAGGACGAAGGCCTCGCGGCCGTCCAGGACCTTGTGGCCGCTGCTCTTGAGCGTGGCGATCTTGTCGCGGAGTATGCCGAGGCCGCGCTCGAGCGTTGTTTCGAAGCTTTCCTCCTCGGCCTTGATGATTCTGACGAAGTTCTCGCGGCGCTCCTCGACCTCCGGATAGGGCCGGCTCATGAGTTTCGCGACCGGGGCGACGAGCGAGTGGACGAAGCTCTCCCGGATGCCCAGCGCCCGGCCGTCGAGGATCGCCCGACGAAGCAACCGGCGCACCACGTATCCCCGCCCCGCCTTGCCAGGCAGGACGCCGTCCGAGATGCAGAAGGTCACCGCCCGGGCGTGGTCGGCGATGCGCCGCGCGCGGCGGAGGACCGGGGCGAGCTCGCCGACCGGCGTCTTCGCCTTCCTCTGCTCGGCGTAGCGCCCGACGTACTTGTGGCCGGCGGCCGAGTCGGCGAGGCCGAGCACCTCCTCGACGAGCGGCAGCAGGCTGTCGATCTCGAAGTTGGTGGAGACGCCCTGGAGCACCGCGGCCATGCGCTCGAGGCCCGCGCCGGTGTCGATGTTCTTCTGGGGCAGCGGGTGGAGCTCGTTGGCCTCCGCGCCCTTCTGGAACTGCTGGAAGACCAGGTTCCAGATCTCCACGTGCCGGCGGCAGGAGCAGTCGATGGGCGAGCGCTCCCCGCGGCAGTGGTCGTTGGGGCCCAGGTCGAAGTATATCTCGCTGCAGGGCCCGCAGAGCGTGCCCTCCGGACTTTCGGTGGGCGCGTCGGCCGGCCAGAAGTTGTCGTGGGCGTCGAAGCGGACGAGCTTCGACTCGGCCAGGCCCACCCCGCTCCGCCAGAGCTCGAAGGCCTCGTCGTCGTCCTTGTAGACCGAGACGGTCAGGCGCTCCTCGGGCAGCTCGAGGACCCTGGTGCAGAACTCCCAGGCCCACTTGACCGCTTCGCGCTTGAAGTAGTCGCCGAAGGAGAAGTTCCCGAGCATCTCGAAGAAGGTGTGGTGCGCCGGGGTGACGCCGACGTTGTCGATGTCCCCGGTGCGGATGCACTTCTGCGAGGAGCAGGCCCGCTTGAAGGTCCGCTTGCCCCGGCCCAGGAACTCGTCCTTGAATTGGTTCATCCCCGCGCCGGTGAAGAGCAGCGAGGGGTCGTAGGTGGGCACCAGCGAATCCGACGGCACCAGGACGTGCCCCTGGCGGACGAAGAAATCGAGGAAGCACTGGCGCAACTCGTCGACGGTCAGGCGTTTCATCGTGGCTCCTGTATGGGGACATCCGGATTATAGGTGCGCGCGCAGCGGCTGCAAGCCGCCCCTTTCCACCCTTGACGGCCCCCGTCCGGCGGTGTTAAATATCGCCGGCCGGCGGAGGAGACGACACGCATGACCGAAGCGCTTTTCAAAGTGGAGGGGGGCACCCTGACCCTCCATCGCAACCCCGAGCCGGCCGAGATCAACCAGGTCAAGGCGGCCCTGTACGAGATGGCCGGCGCCGGGGACGGCGCCTCCGAGGGCGTCCTGGACATGTCCGAGCTTCCCGGCGTGTCCAGCACCACCGTGGGCATGACCGTGGCCGTGCACCTGCGCTTCGCCGAGGCCGGCAAGCGCCTGCGCATCAGGCTCAACCCCCGGCTGCTCAAGCTCTTCGAACTGACCATGCTCACCGACACCCTGTCGCTCGAGATGGTCGGCGAGGACGGGGACGGGGCCGACGGCGAGGGCGCCGCTTCGGCCGGGAAACAGAAGGACTGATAGGACGGGCGGGCTTATGGCGGGACTTCGCGACGTTCTCTTCGGCAGCATGGCGGTCCGCGCCGGCCTCATCAGCGAGGCCCAGCTCAAGGAGTGCCTCGACTTCCAGGCGGCCGAGCGCTCCGCCGGCCGGACGGTCGGCAGGCTCGGCGAGATCCTCGCCTCCCGCGGACACCTGAAGCCCGAGCAGATCCAGGCGATCCTCGACGGCCAGGCCAGCCAGGCCGGCGGCAAGTTCGGCGAGATCGCCGTGCGCCTGCGGCTCTGCGGCCATGAGGCGGTCGACGCCGCGCTCAAGGCCCAGAAGGGCGCCGGCGGCGGCGCCAGGCGCCTGGGCGAGCTCCTGGTCGAGGCCGGGGCATTGCGCGCCCACCACGTGACCGCGGTCCTGGAGTGCCAGGGTCTGAGCCTGGAGTCGTGCCCGGGCTGCGGGCAGGACATCAACCTGCCCAAGGGCGCGGTCGGCACCCGCTGCCCGGGATGCAGCACGGTGCTCTCCGCCGACGCCGTAGAGGAGGAGCCGGGCCCGCCGGCCCAACCGATGCCCGAGGCTCCGTCCGCCGATCCCGAGGACGCCGGACAGGTCGCGGCCGCGGCCGCCGCCAAGCCGTCCCAGTCGGCGGTCTTCGGCGGCTACCAGATCTTGGCCAAGCTCGGTACCAACGCCTCCGGCGGGCTCTACCTTGGCCGCAAGGGCGCCGACAACCCGCTGGTCACCCTGAAGGTCTTCAGCGCCGAGCGCTCCCGGGCCAAGGGTTTCGCGGAGAGCTTCGCCGCCTCGGCCCGCGACGGCGCGCGCCTGCGCCACCCGGGCATCGCCCGCGTGGTGGACGCCGGCCGGGACCGGGGCCGGGTCTACTGCGCCGCCGAGTACGTGGAGGGCCGCAGCCTGCGCAGCGTCCTGGAATCGGGCAAGCCGCTGGCGGTGGTCGACGCCCTGCGCATCTCCAAGCGCATCGCCGAGATCCTCCGCTACGCGCACTCCCAGGGCGTGATCCACGGCGAGATCAAGCCCAGCAACGTGGTGTTGGCCGCGGGTTCCTCGGTGAAGCTCACCAACTACGGGATGATCACCAACCCGCTGCAGAACCTGCTGGCGCTGGCCCGCGCGGCCGGCTCGGCGCCGATCTACGCCGCGCCGGAGCTGGCCATCAAGGGGGCGGTTCCGACCGCCGGGAACGACATCTACTCGCTGGGCGCGACGCTCTACCACATGCTCACCGGGCGTCCGCCGCACCAGGGGAAGAGCCCGCTGGAGATTCTGCTCCGCGTGGCCCAGGAGGAGCCGCCCCGGCCGGGCACCGTCCGCAAGGGCATCCCCGCCCCGGTCGACGAGCTGGTCATGCGCATGCTCGCGGCCGACCCCGAGGACCGTCCCGCGGACATGGACGCCGTGCTTCGCGAAATGGACACGGCGGCCCAGCCTCTGGGGGCTGCGGCCAGGTCTGTCGGCGCCGCCGAGGTCGTGGAACCCTTCGACGTGGCCGACCCCGATGTCGCCCAGGCCGAGGCCAGTCGCAAGAAGACCGTGGGCTTGCTCGCGGTCCTGTCCATACTGCTGGTCTGCGCCATAGTCGCGCTGGTCCTGGTGGTCGTGGCGCCGTCCGTCCCGCCGATGCCGGAGGTCTCCAGGCTGCCCACGCCGCCGAGCACCCCGCCCAAGCCGCCCGAGCCCGAGCCGGTGCATCAGCCGTTCCTGCGCCCGGGCGGACGATAGGCGACCGGGCTGCTCCGGGGGGGCGCCTGCCGCGCCCGGTCTACTTCAGCTTGTCCTGCTCCTTTAGCGCCTGGTCGATGACCAGCATGCGCCGCCGGACGCTCCGGCTCGAGACCGGGACCGGCCGGCCCTCGCGCAGCGCGGGGAAGAGGGCCCGGTAGAAGGCGGGGTTCGAGTCCTCGAACTCCTTCTCGGGCGTCGCCGAGAACTCGTCGAACTCCAGCTTCTCGAGCTTGTACTCGCGCCCGGCGGCCGGGCCCGGGTCGGCCTCGTGGGGGGGGAGCGCCTCGAAGCCGCGCACCACCCTCCAGCGCATCGGGTCGGAGTTCCCGCGCGAGCCGCTCATCAGCGTGCCGCGGTCGCCCAGCACCAGCCACTCGGGCAGGCCGAAGGCGCAGTTCATGAAGATGTCGACCTCCAGGAGCGGCGCGTCCGGCGCGGACATGGACAGGCGCACGAAGTCCTCGGCGTCGCCGGAGGCCAGGACCCGGTCGAGCCGGCAGCGGACCTCGGGCTCGGACGGGCCGGAGAACTCCATGAGCTGGTCGATGCGGTGGGCGCCGTAGTTGCGGAGCATGCCTCCGCCCAGCGCGCGGACGGTCTGCCAGTCCCAGCGCCGGCGGAAGTCGGTCACCGTGGCCCGCACCATCACGATGCGCCCGAGCGCGCCGGAGGCGGCCACCTGGCGCATCTTCAGGAAGCTCGGCGAGAAGCGCCGGTTCTGGAAGATGGCCAGCCTCCGCCCGGACCGGCGCTCGGCGGCGATCATCCGGTCGCACTCGGCGAGGTCGAGGGCCATGGGCTTCTCGCAGAGGACGTCCTTGCCGGCGGCGAGCGCCGCGACGGTCCAGTCGGCGTGGAAGTTGGTGGGCGAGGCCACGACCACGAGCTCGACCTCGCCGTCGGCGACGAGGTCCTCGTAGCGTTCGCAGGCCCGGCAGCCGAGCTCCCGGACCGCCTCCTCGCGCCGCTCGGCCACGCCGTCGAGCACCGCGACCACCTTGAAGAGCTCGGGGAGCTCGCGCATGGCCGCGACGTGAATGTCCCATCCGGCGCGCCCCAGGCCCGCCACCCCGACCCGCACCGGTCCGCTTCCGCCAGTCTTCGACACGTGGGTTCCTTTCTCTTGCCTTCTTGCGGGCCGGCCGTATCCGGCCCGGAGCCATGCTAGTAGCCCAAGGGGGCGGCGCAAGTGAAGGCTGAATCTTCCCTTTGGCAGACACGTATTTTTCAACGCAGAGACGCAGAGTGCGCTGAGAAGACGCAGAGAACACCATATCGATCACTATATGGAGTGTGTGCTGTTGTCCTCTGCGCACACTCTGCGATCTCTGCGCCTCTGCGTTCTGATGCCCTTACGCATGCGGGGGGGGGCGCCGCTTGTGGAATTGGAGGTCGGGGCCGGAGAGGGCGCGAGCTCCTTGACGACTGGTCCGGAGTGCCTACCATTGGCACCACCGGACAACAACGGATGAGGAGGCTGCGCATGGACCTTCGCCTGGCGTTCCCTTCGCTGATGGTTGCCTGCCTGACCTGTGCAGTGCTGTCAACCGCGATCACCCCGGCCCAGGGGGTCGAGGCCGCGGCGCCGGCCGCTCCCGAGGCCGTCGAGGTCCCGCGCGTGCTGCCCGACGGCTGCGTGGACACCTCTTCGCTGGAGGGCATCGTCAAGGGCGTGGTCAGGCCGGAGATGTCCGACCAGGAGAAGGCCGTCGCCCTCTATCAGTGGTTCCGGCGGCTGGTCTTCCACCACCGCAACATGGGCGGCGACCGGCGCGACGTGCTCCGGGTGGTGAACTCCTACGGCTACAACCTCTGCGGCAGCCAGACGGCCTGCATGCTGGTCATCCTCAAGGCCGCGGGCTTGAAGGCCCGCATGGTCGCAGGCGACGCCGGGCCGGGCTACGGCGGCCACACTTTCTATGAGGTCTTCTACGCCGACAAGTGGCACTGCTTCGACACCATGACCAGCTTCGCGGTGCTCAACCGCGAGAACCCGCCCATGGTGGCGAGCCTCGAGGAGATGAAGGCCGACCCCACGCTCGTCTCCAAGGCCGTGGAGGAGAAGCGTACCGTCGGCGGTTTCCTGCCCTGCGAGCACGAGCCGGAGATCACCTACGACAACCGCGAGGAGCTCGCCAAGCTCGGCTGGAAGTCCGACTTCCGCTGGGCGACCTTCACCTTCGGCAAGGGCCAGGCCGCCGACGTGCTGGGCTTCTGGCTCAAGGCGCCGGAGAAGGTCACCACCGGCGGCGAGAGCTACGGCGGCAGCTGCCCGCCGGGGCTGCTCGACCTCAAGCTCAAGCCCAACGAGCGCTGGGTGAGCCTGTGGGACAACCTCGGCAAGTGGGTGGAGTCCTCGAGCTACCCGGCGCTGGGGCCCTTCCACACCTGCGGGCGCTCCGACCAGGCCGACGACGTCAACTTCAAGTACTTCGAGCCCTATGCGAAGCAGGGCATCGGCCCGGTCAAGACCTGCTACCGCTACTACGGCAACGGCTTTCTGGAGTGGCAGCCGGCCGGTGCCGCCGAGCTGCTGGCCGGAGCGGAGGCCAAGGGCCTGACCGCGGCCGCCGGCGGCGCGACTCTCGCCGGGGCCGGGGAGCTCTACATCCCGGTCAAGGCGCCGGGGCCGGTGGTGGGCATCGAGCTCGATCTCGATCTCAAGCAGACCGGCGCGGATTCGAAGACCTCGGTGCTGCTGGTCGTTGGCAAGGGGGCGGGCAAGGAGGTCTGGTCCAGGGCTGGCGAGGCCGCGGGGGTCGAGAAGGCGGTCATCCCCTACCAGCCGTCGGGCTCGCCCTGGTGCGAGTACCGGTTGGCGGTCAAGACCGCTCCGGGGCAGGGCGGCTCGGCGGAGATCGCCGTCAAGCGCCTGAAGACCGTCTACCAGCTGAACATGTACGCGCTCCCGACGCTCTTCCCGGGGAAGAACACCGTGCGCGTCTCGGCGAAGACGGAGAAGCTCGCCGCGTCCCGGCTGGTGGTTGAGTACGCCTGGGCCGACGGCGAGGGCTGGAAGGACGAGCACAAGGTCGCCAAGGACTTCCAGGCGCTCCCGGCGAGCTTCGAGGTCGAGGTCGCCGGTTCTAAGATGCCGCGGATGAAGTCGCTCGAGATCCGCGTCGAGCCGGCCGGGAAGTAGCGGATTTCCGACCGCTGCCGCGCCCGTCAGGAATTCCACGGGCGCAAGCCTTGTTGAACCTTTGTGTGGGCCGGAAACCGCCCGGCGGACCGGGGGAGCCGGCCCATTCTGCGACGGCTTTCGCGTGCGCATCTTCTCTAATTTCCAGGAGTTGACTCCGCACCGCAAAAAGGGTAGAGTTCTAGTGGCGGCCCGCGGAGACGGATGGATTCGCGGCGTCGGATGCCAACCGGGTTCCGGATCAAGCGACAAATAGGAGACTGATAATGGCCGGCAAAGGCGAAGAGATTCTCAAGAGCGTTGCCGAGAAGTTCGACCAGAAGGGCTACCGCGACCTGCACTGGACGGGCAGCTTCAAGGACTACCTGGAACTGGTGACGGCCAATCCCCGCATCACCCGCAACGCCTTCCAGCGGCTCTACGACATGATCCTCTCCTACGGCTCGGAGGAGTACACCCGTCACCGCGAGCGGCTGGTGCGCTACCGCTTCTTCTCCGACCCCATCTCCGGCGGCCGCGACGCGGTCTTCGGACTGGACCGGGCGATCATGCGCTTCGTTCACAACTTGAAGAGCGCGGCCATGGGCTACGGCGCCGAGAAGCGCATCATGCTGCTCCACGGCCCCGTCGGTTCGTCGAAGAGCACCATCGTGCGGCTCCTGAAGAAGGGTCTGGAGGTCTACAGCCGCACCGGCGAGGGGGCGGTCTACTCCTACGGCTGGAAGAGCGGCGGCGAGGGCGCCGAGGCGGCGGTAGAGTTCTGCCCGATGCACGAGGAGCCCCTGCGCCTGGTGCCGCCGGCGCTGCGCGACCGGGTGGCCGCGGAGATCAACGCAGCGGCCAAGAGCGACTACAAGGTGTGCATCCACGGAGACGTCTGTCCCTTCTGCCGCCGCTACTACTCCGAGTGCATGGACCGGTTCAAGGGCGACTGGAGCAAGGTGGTCGAGCAGATCGAGGTCCGGCGCATCCTGCTCTCCGAGAAGGACCGCATCGGCATCGGCACCTTCCAGCCCAAGGACGAGAAGAACCAGGATTCCACCGAGCTCACCGGCGACATCAACTACCGCAAGATCGCCATCTACGGCTCGGACTCCGACCCCCGGGCCTTCAACTTCGACGGCGAGTTCAACATCGCCAACCGGGGGCTGGTGGAGTTCATCGAGGTGCTGAAGCTCGACGTGGCCTTCCTCTACGACCTGCTGGGGGCCAGCCAGGAGCACTCCATCAAGCCCAAGAAGTTCTCGCAGACCGACATCGACGAGGTGATCATCGGGCACACCAACGAGCCTGAGTACCGCAAGCTCCAGTCCAACGAGATGATGGAGGCCTTCCGGGACCGCACCTTGAAGATCGACGTGCCCTACAACACCCGGCTCGACGACGAGATCAAGATCTACGAGCGCGACTTCGCCTCGGGGCGCGTGCGCGGCAAGCACATCGCCCCGCACACCCTGGAGGTGGCTTCGATGTGGGCGGTGCTCACCCGCCTGGAGGACCCCAAGAACGCACAGCTCACCCTGGTGCAGAAGCTCAAGCTCTACAACGGCCGGACGCTCCCGGGCTTCACCGAGGACAACATCAAGGAGCTCAAGGACGAGGCCCCGCGCGAGGGCATGACCGGCATCTCGCCGCGCTACCTGCAGGACAAGATCTCCAACGCGCTCGTCTCCGAGGACGACGAGGGCTGCGTCAACCCCTTCATGGTCATGAACGAGCTCGAGGGCGGGCTCGACCACCACTCGCTGATCACCAGCGAGGACCAGAAGCGCAAGTTCCGCGAGCTGCTGGCCATGGTCAAGGAGGAGTACGAGGACATCGTCAAGAACGAGGTCCAGCGGGCCATCTGCGCCGACGAGGAGGCCATCTCCAAGCTCTGCGCCAACTACATCGACAACATCAAGGCCTACACCCAGAAGGAGAAGGTCCGCAACCGCTACACCGGCCAGCTCGAGGAGCCCGACGAGCGGCTGATGCGCTCGGTCGAGGAGAAGATCGAGATCCCGGAGAGCCGCAAGGACGACTTCCGCCGGGAGATCATGAACTACATCGGCGCGCTGGCGCTCGAGGGCAAGACCTTCGACTACCGCACCAACGACCGGCTCCGCAAGGCCCTGGAGCTCAAGCTCTTCGAGGACCAGAAGGACAGCATCAAGCTCTCCAGCCTGGTCTCGAGCGTGGTCGACAAGGACACCCAGGAGAAGATCGACGTGGTCAAGGCCCGCCTGGTGCGCAACTACGGCTACTGCGAGGTCTGCGCCACCGACGTGCTCTCCTACGTGGCCAGCATCTTCGCGCGCGGGGACGCCGCGGAATAGCGGGAGGGCGGCGCGTGATCGACTCGGCCCGCGAGGCCCAGCTTAGCGAGGTCGTCGAGCGGATCGTGGCCGGCTACGATCCGGAGGAGATCATCCTCTTCGGGTCGTTCGCCTGGGGCGAGCCGGAGAAGGACAGCGACATGGACCTCTTCATCGTCAAAGACGACCCGCGCCGGCAGCGCGAGCGCGGGATCGACGTGCGGCACATCCTTATGGAGATGCATCCCTATCCGCTCGTCGACGTGCTGGTCTGCACGCCGGCGGAGCGGGACAAGCGCCGGGAGATGGGCGACCCATTCGTGATCAAGATCCTTGAGAAGGGGCGGAGGGTCTACAAGCGTGAGCCCTGAGATTCCGCGCGAGTGGTTCGACATTGCCGAGGACCACGCTCGCAGCGCGAGGGTCATACTTGAGCACGCCGAGGGCCGATCGACCGTCGCCTTCCTGCTCCATGAGGCCGCCGAGAAGGCCCTGAAGGGATTTCTGATCGGCGCAGGCTGGGAACTCAGCAAGACCCACGTGTTGCCGTTCCTGTCCGAGGAGGCGGCCCGAAAGGATGCCCGCTTCGGCGGCGCCCATGCCGAGCTCTGTGCGAGGATCGACGGTTATCTTGCGGTGCGCTATCCGCCGTTCCCGCAAGTTCCAGCCACTTCGGCGGAACTCCTGGCTGACCTGGCCGCGGTCGAAGCCCTGATCATGCTGGCCCGCCAGGCGGCGAAAGAGAGGCTGGGATGATCACGCGAATCCAGCGCGACCACGGGCGCTTCCAGGAGATCGTCCGCGGCATCATCCGCAAGGACCTGCGCAAGTACATCACCCGCGGGGAGATGTTCGGCAAGAAGGGCAAGGACCTGGTCTCCATCCCCCTGCCCCAGATCGACACCCCCCGCTTCCGCTTCGGGAAGAACCAGGGCGGCGTCGGCCAGGGCGAGGGCGAGCCGGGCGATTCCATGGGAGGCCAGCCCCAGCCCGGCCAGGGGCCGGGCGCCGGCGAGGACGAGGGCCAGCACGTCCTCGAGGCCGAGCTGACCCTCGAGGAGCTCGCCCGGATCCTGGGCGAGGAGCTCGAGCTCCCCAACATCCAGCCGCGCGGCAAGAAGGTGGTGGCCAGCCTCAAGGACCGCTACACCAACGTGCGCCACGTGGGGCCCGAGAGCCTGCGGCACTTCAAGCGCACCTACGTCAAGGCCCTGCGCCGGCAGTTGGCCGCCGGGGACTACAACCCCGAAAACCCGCTGGTCCTGCCCATCCGCGAGGACAAGATGTACCGCTCCTGGCAGACCACCGAGGTGCCGGAATCGAACGCGGTCATCATCTACATGATGGACGTCTCGGGCTCGATGGGCGACGAGCAGAAGGAGATCGTCCGTACCGAGGCCTTCTGGATAGACACCTGGCTGCAGCACCAGTACAAGAAACTGGTCACCCGCTACATCATCCACGACGCCGCCGCGCGGCTGGTGGACGCCGAGACCTTCTACCGGACGAGGGAGTCCGGCGGCACGGCCATCTCCTCGGCCTACCGGCTGGCCCGCGAGCTCATCGGCCGGGAGTACTCGCCGTCGGACTGGAACATCTACCTGTTCCACTTCTCCGACGGCGACAACCTCTCGAGCGACAACGAGACCAGCCTCTCCCTGCTCCAGGACGACCTGGTGCCGGCCGCCAACCTCTTCGCCTACGGGCAGGTGAAAAGCCTCTACGGCTCCGGCGAGTTCAAGAGCTACCTCGACGAGAAGCTCGAGGCCGAGAACGTTATCACCGCCGAGATCAACAGCCGGGACGAGATCCTGGACTGCATCAAGGCCTTCCTCGGGAAGGGGAAATAGGACCATGAACCTCCCCTCCCAGCTCGACCTCGAGAAGGAGCGCATCAAGGGCTTCGCGGCCGACTACGGCCTGGCGCCCTTCGACACCGTCTTCGAGATCGTCGACTACGACCAGCTCAACATGATCGCGGCCTACGGCGGCTTCCCCACGCGCTACCCGCACTGGCGCTTCGGGATGGAGTACGAGCACCTCCGCAAGACCTACTCCTACGGCCTGGGCAAGATCTACGAGCTGGTCATCAACAACGACCCGTGCTACGCCTACCTGCTGAAGTCCAACTCGCTCCTCGACCAGAAGCTGGTCATCTGCCACGTCTACGGGCACTCCGACTTCTTCCGGAACAACCTGTGGTTCGCCGGGACCAACCGCCGGATGGTCGACGAGATGGCCAACCACGGCGCGCGCATCCGCAGCTACATCAAGCGCCACGGGCGCGACGCGGTCGAGGACTTCGTGGACCGCTGCCTGTCGCTGGACAACCTCATCGACCGGCACTCGCCCTACATCAAGCGCTGCCAGGCCGAGGAGCCGCCGCTGGCCGAGGCCGAGCGGCCCCGCCGGCCGGAGGTCCACCGCATCAAGAGCAAGGAGTACATGGACGCCTACATCAACCCTCCGGAGTTCCTCGCGCGCCAGAAGAAGCGCGGGGAGGAGGGCTTGAAGCGCGCCCGGGCCTTCCCGAGCGAGCCGCAGGCCGACGTGCTGCTCTTCCTCATGGAGCACGCGCCGCTGGAGCGCTGGCAGCGCGATATCCTCTCGATCGTCCGGGAGGAGGCCTACTACTATCTGCCCCAGGGCATGACCAAGATCATGAACGAGGGCTGGGCCAGCTACTGGCACTCGCGGCTGATGACCGAGCGGGCCGCCAACTCCGACGAGATCGTCGACTATGCCGACCATCACTCCGGGACGGTGGCGGTGCACCCGGGGCGCCTCAACCCCTACAAGCTGGGCCTGGAGCTCTTCCGGGACATCGAGGAGCGCTGGGACAAGGGCCGCTTCGGGCCGGAGTGGGAGGACTGCCAGTCCGACGAGGAGCGGCGCAACTGGGACAAGGGCACCGGCCGGGGCCGCGAGAAGATCTTCGAGGTCCGCAAGATCTACAACGACCTGACCTTCATCGACGAGTTCCTCACCCCGGACTTCTGCCGGCGCCACCGGCTCTTCAGCTTCAACTACGACAAGCGCGCCGAGGAGTTCAAGATCGAGAGCCGGGCCTTCCGCAAGATCAAACGGCGGCTGCTGGCGGCGCTCACCAACTGCAACCAGCCGATCGTGCGCATCGTCGACGGCAACTTCCAGAACCGCGGCGAACTGTATCTTGCGCACCAGTTCGAGGGCGTGGAGATGGAGGTGACCAAGGCCCGCGACACGCTGGTCAACCTCCACGCCGTCTGGGGCCGGCCCGTGCACATCGAGACGGCCCTCGAGGGCAAGGGCCGGATCTTCTCCTTCGACGGCCAGGAGCACAAGGAGACCGAGCGCAAGCTCGAGTCGGCCGAGTCGGCCGCCAGGGCCGACGAAGACGACGACGACGAAGATTAGGCCGGTTCACCGCCGAGGCGCAGAGACGCGGAGAAGAAACCATGGGATGTGCTGCAGTTGCCCACATGCTTGTTCCCGGCGGCCGTCTCGGCGCCTCCGCGCCTCTGCGGTGAAGTAGCCCATGGCTCCGGTGAGGGTGCTGGCCATCGCCTCGAGCCCCCGGCGCGGGGGCAACTCCGAGGCCATGCTCGACGCGGCGCTAGAGGGCGCGCGCTCGGCCGGCGCGGAGGTCGAGAAGGTCGCGCTGCGGGACCTGGGCTTCCATCCCTGCCTGAACTGCGGCGGATGCGACGAGACCGGCCGGTGCATCCAGGACGACGGCTACACCGGGCTCAACGAGAGGATCCGCGCCGCCGACCGGCTGCTGCTCTCCACGCCCATCTTCTTCGGGTCGATGTGCTCGCAACTCAAGTGCCTGGTGGACCGCGGCCAGCCCTTCTGGGTCGAGAAGTACGTCCACAAGCGGCCGCCCGAGCCGCGCGAGCGCGAGCGCCGGGCGCTGCTCCTGGCCTGCGGCGGGTTCGCCCGGGGCGGGAAGTTCCTGGCCAACGCCGAGCAGATCGTCCGGACCTACGCGCTGTGCCTGGGGATGCGCTATGCCGGATCGGTCTTCCGGCCGGGGGTGGACGAGAAGGGCGCCATCATCGGGCACCCCGAGGCGCTGGAGCGCTGCCGGACCGCCGGGGCGGAGCTCGCCGGGCCCTGATTCGTCTTGACGCTCGTCACCGGGCCCCTACAATCGCGGCCCTGCCGGAAGGAGGCCTGCCGACATGACCGATCCATCCAAGGCTCCGCACGGCGCCCGCTTCGTCGCCGTGCTCCTGCCTGAGACCAAGCAGATTCTCGACGGCGCCGGCTACTACGGGCCGATGATCGACGGGCTGAACGCCGGCCTGATGGAGCGGCGCATCTTCATGCGGCCGGTGCAGTGCCTCCACGAGTATCAGAAGGAGCACTTCCTGCACAGCGCGGTGAGCATGTACTCCGGCGTGGTCATCCTCGGGACGTTCTTCACCTCGGAGCTCTTCCTGCGCGCGGTGGCCGAGGCGCTCCCCGGGCCCAAGGTCATGCTCGACCATCACGTGCCCGACCTGGGCATCCACGGCGTCTGCGAGGACTCGGCGGCGGGCATGTCCGCCCTGGTCGGGCACCTGCTGTCCCTCGGGCACCGGCACGTCGCCTATCTGGACATGTCCAACCCGCAGGCCAACCCGTGGAAGCGGGACGGCATCAACGGGGCGCTGACCGCCGCGGGGCTGCCGGCGCTGGGCCGCGGCTGGGTGGCGGGGTGCCGCGACAAGTTCGCGGACGTCTCCGTGGCCCTCGACTGGTTCATGGGCATGAACCCCCGGCCGACCGCCATCGTCTGCTGCAACGACGAGCGGGCCCTGCTGCTGCTCCAGGCCGCGGCCGAGCGCGGGCTGCGCGTGCCCGGAGACCTGTCCATCGCCGGCTACGGCGACAACGCGGTGCGCACCGGCCGGAGCTCGTCGCTCACCTCGGTGTGGGTGGATCCGGTGGAGATGGGCCGGCGCGGGGCGGAGCTGGTCACCGCCGATCCCGGGGCCCGCCCCGAGCTCGCCCTGGTCGCGCCCCACCTGGAGATCCGGGGCACCACCGCCCCGCCCCCGGGCTGAGGCTCCGGAGAGGAGGCATCCCATGTCCGCACCGGCCGACGCCCATCCCCCGGCCCGCTTCGTGGCCGTGCTCATGCCCGATTCGCAGAAGTTCCTGAGCGACCAGCTCTACTACGGCCCGATGCTCCAGGGCCTCAACGACGGCCTGATGGAGCGGCACGTGTTCATGCGGCCGGTGCAGTGCCTGCACGAGTACCAGCGCGACCACTTCCTGCACAGCGCCTCGCGGCTCTACACCGGCGTGGTGTTCATGGGGACCATGTACCCGTTCGAGTACTTCATCCGGGCGGTGGTGCAGACGATGCCGGGCACCAAGGTCATCCTGGACCACCACATCGACAGCCTGTCGATCCACAGCGTGCGCGAGGACGCCGTCGCCGGGATGCGCCTGGCCGTCGAGCACCTGCTGTCGCTCGGCCACCGGCACATCGCCTACCTGGACAACGACAGGCCCGAGGCCAACCCCTGGAAGCGCCAGGGCGTGAACGAGGCGCTGGCCGCCGCCGGGCTTGGCGCCCTGCCGCGGGGCTGGGTGGCGGGCTGCCGCATGAACTACCCGGACTCGGCCACGGCCCTGGACTGGTTCATGGGGCTCGAGCCGCGCCCCACCGCGGTGGTCTGCGCCGACGACTTCCGGGCGCTCTTCCTGCTGCAGGCCGCGGCCGAGCAGGGGCTGCGCGTGCCCCAGGACCTGACCATCACCGGCTTCGGGGACGTCGCCGTGCGCTCGGGGCGCAGCCGCAAACTCACGTCGGTCGGCGTGGACCCCACGCTCCTGGGGCGCCGCGCCGCCGAGCTGATTCTGGGTCCCGAGAACCAGGCCCCGGTCGCCGCGCTGGTCCCGCCGCAGCTCGCCGTGCGCGGCACCAGCGGGCCGCCGCGGGCCTGAGCCTGCCGGTCAGCCGGACTGCGCCCGCGGCTCGCCCGGGGCGCGGAGCCTGGCGCCGGCCCGCCGGCCCGAGGCCACCTGGCGGATCAGGGCGATCAGCGCCTCCATTCTGAACGGCTTGCGGATCACGTGGCTGATGCCGAACTCGCCGAAGCGGTGCTGGTCGAGCACGCCGATGAACTCCGAGACCAGGATGATGGGCAGGTCCAGGCCGCGCTTGCGGACCGTCTCGATGACCGCGATGCCGCCGATGCGCGGCAGGATCAGGTCCATGACCATCACGTCGAAGCTGCTGCGCGCGAGCATCTCCAGGGCGGACTCGCCGTCGCGAACGCTGGCCACCGAGAAGCCGGCGTCCACGCAGGCCCAGACCAGTTCGTCGTTGGCCTCCTCCTCGTCCTCGACTACGAACACGCGCCCCGGAGCATCGTTCCTGGAGAGAGAAAAGCGTTCCAGCGCCACCGGCCCCCCTGACCCCACCGATTTCTGGCAACGCCTAAAGCATACTTTGGGCCCGAAGGCATGTCAATGCTTTTATGGCACAATTAACCGGGAATCGGCCGATCGGCCGGGTCTTCGTTTCCTGCACGTGTGCAGCCGGCGGCGCCCGATGCGCGCCGCGGCCGGCTACTTGCGCGTCGCGGAGAGCCGGGCCAGGACCTCCCGGCGGCGGGGCATGCCCGCCTGGGCGCCGTGGCGGGTGACCTTGATGGCCGCGGCGGTGACGGCGAAGCGGAGGGCCGCGTCGAGGTCTTTGCCGGCTGCGAGCTCGGCGGCCAGGCTCCCATTGAAGCAGTCGCCGGCCCCGACGGTGTCCACCGGCTGGACCTTGGGGGGCGCGGCGTATCCGGGGGCGTAGTCGTCTCCGTCGTAGAGGTCCACTCCGCGAGACCCGCGGGTGACGACGACTAGGGGATGGCGGGCCGGGTGCTTTCCCCGATAGCCTGCGACCGATCTCCGCGCGGCGCGACTCCCCGGAGGCGCGCCGAAGAGCGACTCGAACTCGGTCTCGTTGGGCGTCACGAAATGGCAGTGGTCCCGGAAGTCGCGGGGAAGGCCTCCGGCAGGCAGCGGCGCCGGGTTGAGGGCGATGTTTCCGCAGCCCATGCGCCAGGCGGCGCGGAGGGCCTCGCCGACCGCGGCCAGAGGGACCTCCAGGGAGCAGACCAGCGCATCGCTCCGTCCCAGCTTCGGCAGTGCCCGCCGCACGTCGGCCGGCGCCAGCCGCGCGTTGGCCCCCGGTGCGACCAGGATCATGTTCTCGCTCCTGGCGCCCTTCTTCCCCTCGCCGATGGCGATCAAGGCCACGCCGCTGGGCGTGCCGCGCTTCGTGACGCAACGCGAGCAGTCCACGCCCTCGCGCTCGAGATCGGCGCGCCGGGCGCGGCCGAAGTCGTCGTCGCCGAAGGCGCCGATGAAGATGGTCTCGGCCCCGGCGCGCGCGGCGGCCACCGCCTGGTTGGCGCCCTTGCCGCCGGCGAAGGTCAGGAGGTCCCCGCCCAGCACGGTCTCGCCCGGCCCGGGCAGCCGCCCGGTGTGGACCACCAGGTCGGTATTCGTGCTGCCGACCACCACCACTCGGTTCCCGCCGGACACGCGCGCTCCTTTCGCGGGGGCACGATCGCCTCCGCTCGGATAGCATACCCTGCGGTTGTTTTCGGCGCCAGTCCGGCCGATGTCCGGGGCGTTGGCGTACCCCGGGGCGCCGCTAGAACACCTCGACCGGCCCGCCGGAGACCGGTGCCGCGGTGGTGCCGGAGCTGGAAGCGCCGGCAGGCGGCTCGATCTGCAGCTTCATGACCCAGTAGTCCCAGGCCGTGGTTAAGGTTGTGTCCCAGCGGTCGCCGCCCACCAGCAGACCGCCGTCGGCCGTCTGCCGCACGCGCACGGCCTGGGGGTTGGGAACGCCTGCCCAGGCGGCGCCGTAGGTCCGGTCCCACTGCCGTCGGCCGGAATCGTCGACCTTCACGATCCACGTCCCTGTGGCGTTGGTCCCGCACAGGACGTAGCCGCCGTCGGCGGTCGGCTGCAGACCGCTAAGGCACTCGGTGTTGCCGGGCCCGCCGTAGAGGGCGTCCCACTGCACGGCGCCGGCGGCATTGAGCTTGATCACGCGGTAGTCCGCGTCCGCCTGCATGGAGTATCCGCCCAGGACGCAGCCGCCGTCCGCGGTTACCTGGAGGTCCTTGAGGTACTCGTCGCGGTCGCCCCCGAGCGTCCGGTCCCATTGCCTGGTGCCGGCGCCGTCGACTTTGACGATCCAGAAGTCGAGAGGGGCGTAGGGGAAACCGAGGGCATTGTGGTTGTTCTCGCTCTTGTCGCCTCCGGCGTCCGAACCGGAATAGCCGCCCAGCAGGTAGCCGCCGTCGGCAGTCTGCCGAACGGCCCACAGCATGTCGTTGCCCGCCCCGCCGTAGCGCTTGTCCCACTGCTTGTCGCCGGCGGAGTCCAGCTTCACGATCCAGTAGTCGCTGGTGCCGGCGACGCCGCGGCCGGGCTCGGTCCGGTCGCCATCGGCGCCCGAGAGACTGATCCCGCCCAGGATGTATCCGCCGTCGGAGGTCTGCCGCACGCTGGTGAGCTGATCGCCGGAGGAACCGCCGTAGGTCCGGTCCCACTGCTTGTTGCCGGCAGCGTCCAGTTTGACCACCCAGTAGTCGGTGACTCCGCGGCTGGCCTCGGACTTGTCGCCACCGACGCCGGAGGCCGAGTCGCCCCCCAGGATGTATCCGCCGTCGGAAGTCGGCTGTAGCGAGAAGAGGCGGTCGTCGGCCGCCCCGCCGAAGCGCCGGTCCCACTGCCTGGCGCCGGAGGCGTCGAGCTTCACCACCCAGTAGTCGTAGCCGCCCCGGCTTGGTTCGGTCTTGTCTCTGCCGGCGTTCGAGTTGGAGTAGCCGCCCAGGACGCAGCCGCCGTCGGCGGTGAGCTGCAGGTCGGTCATCCGATCCCACTGACTGTTGAGCTTGAGCAGCGGGTCGGTTATCTGATCCCACTGGCCGCCGCCGATGGTCTTCTCCCATTCCGTGCGCAGGCCGGGTTCGGCCGCCCAGCCGACGTCCTCGGCGCTCGGCGCCCCCGCCCAGGAGCCGGCCGCGTCCGTCGCGGCCTGGACCGAGTAGTAGTAGCGGACGTTCCTGGTCACCGAGGAGTCCATGAAGTCGGTTCCGGCGATCCAGCCGGTCATCTCGGTCCTGGCCCCGCCGGCCTGCTCCGCCCGCAGGACCTTGTAGTGCGTGGCGCACGGGACGGCGCCCCAGGACACGCGCACGGCGTCGGCATAGCTGCCGTCGCTGGCGGCGGGCGTCCCCGGGACGCCCAGGTGCACGGTCACCGCCCACCTGGCGACGGCCGTGCCGCCGTGGCCGTCGGAGATCGTGACCGCCATGGAGTGCGGCCCGAAGTCGGCGGCGGCCGGGGTGTAGACCAGTGTCTCGACCGCGCCGCCGGCAGGGGTATCGTCGATCGTCCAGGCGTAGCTCAACTCATCCCCGTCCGGATCGTGGGCCGATACTCCGAACGTCGTCGGAACGCCCGCGACGATGACCGCCGGCGTGTCCGGGAAGGCCCAAGACAGTTCCGGGGCGCGGTTCCGGTTGAGTACGGACACCTGCAGCACGGCCGTGCTTCGGTACCGCCCGTCGCTGGCGGTGATCGTGACCTGGTAGCTCCCGGCCTGGTCGTAGTCCGGCGTCCAGGCCAGCGTCCCGGTGCCGTTTCCGTTGTCCGTGAAGGAAGCCCCGGCCGGCAGGGGCGCGGCAGAGAGGACGATGGGGTCCCCGTTCCGGTCGCTGGCGCTGACCGCCACCTGCAGGGCATCGCCCTCGGCAGCCTCGCGCGCCGCCAGGGGGGCGATGACCGGCGGGTCGATCGCGAAGTCGGCGGTCATCTGACCGGAGGGGCAGGTCATGGCCACCGGCGCGGACTGGCCGGTGCCCTCGACGCTCGCGTACACGCCATAGTCGCCCTGGCCGACCGGCAGGCGGTAGTTCCCGGCGGCATCGGTCACGGTCCGGGCCGCGCCCAGGGACTGCACGACCGCCCCGGCCAGCGGCTGACCGTTCCCGGTCACCGTGCCGGTGATCGAGCTGACCGTCAGCGGCGTGCCGCCCTCGATCCAGACCCAGGCCTTGTAGTAGCGGACCTCCGGGACGTCGCTCTCCACGTACTGGAAGCGTTCGCCGGTGGCCGGGATCCTCTCGCAGCCCGGGACCGTGGTCCAGACGTTGCCCACGAGATTCGTGGTGTATCCCAGCCGGTAGTAGCGCTTGGCTCCCGCTCCGTACCACGGCTCGCTCAGGGCCACGGTGTCGAAGGACACCGCGATCTGGCCGCCGACCAGTCCGATGCTCAGCCTCAGGACGCTGGCCTTGTCCGTCGGGTCGGTTCCGGCGATGAACTCGTCCCAGTTCCTGGCCTTGTCGCCGTCGGGCTCGCCCTGGTCGTTCTGGGCGAGGTTGCCGAAATAGTTGACCTCCCACGAGTCCGGGAGGTGGTCGCCGTCCGTGTCCTCGGTGGCGGAACGGACCGTCACGGTTACCGGTACGGTCACCGGCGGGTCCTCGGGGTGGGACGGCGAGGAGATCAGGGCGGTGGCCGCGTAGGTGCCCGGCGCCGCCGCGCGGGCGTCGAAGCTCACGGTGATCGGCTCGGTGCCGTCGAGCGGGATCAGCCCCCCGGTGGGCGAGAAGGAGAGGTTCGGCTCGGCCGGCGCCTTCTGGACGACGGTCCAGTCGGTCGCTCCGTGGCCCACGTTGTGAACGTCGAGCGTCGCGGAACCGATCAGCCCCTGGTAGACCGTGAAGGCCAGAGGCGACGGGGTCGCCTCCAACTCGGGCACGGCGGTCACGGTGATCGTCACGGTGGCCACGTTGGAGTCGGCCCGCCCGTCGTTGGCCTTGAAAGTGAAGCTGTCGGCGCCCGCGTAGTCCGGGTTCGGGGTGTAGACGAAGTTGGGGCGTGTTCCGGAGATGGCCCCGTGGGCCGGCGGGGTGACGATCGCGTAGCTGAGCGGATCGCCATCGGAGTCGGTGGCGGTCAGTGTCCCGGGAAACGCCGAGTCCTCGGAGACCGCTATGGTCTGGCCGAAGGCCCGGGGCGCCTCGTTGAACGGCATCAGCGAGAGCGCCGGGTCGCCCTGGAGGTTGAGCCCGAAGTATATCCAGCGGTAGGTGCCGTTCGAAGCGGCGCCGGCGGACAGGTTGAATTTGTGCTGATAGAAGGCGCTGCCGATCCGCGTGGGGTTGTAGGCGGGCCCGAAGACCACCTTCAGGAACTCCCGGAGAAAGTCGGCCCCGGGGCCGCCCGTGGTGGAGCCGGCCGGGGGCGGGTCCGGAGAGTACCAGCTGTAGCGGCTGCAGCCAATGTAGGCCAGCGCCCCGCCGCCGGAGCTGCGCAGCATGGCCTCGCTCAGACAGGGATCGTAGCTGTTGTCGAACCAGCCGGTATCGCAGGCCGTGGTGTAGAAGACCGCGGTCAGGCCGGTCATGGCGGCGGCGTTGGAAGTGGCGAAGGCGCTGCCGTCGGCGACCAGCATCCGGGCTCCCCCGTGAGTGATGTTGATGGAGTAGTTCCAACCCTCGCTGAAGCGGGTCTGCATGTTCGATCCGCTGGCCGGGTAGTCGCCGGCGGTGGCCCCGTCCCAGGAGGTCAGCGTGTCGAACAGGGCTCCGACCTGTCCGGCCCAGCCATAGGCCTGCACTCGATCCCGGAAGGCGCGACGCCCCCACATCTCCGCATCGCCGACAGAAGGATGGGCCGAATCCCTGAAGGCCCGCAATCCGTCGCTGGTGGCGTCGCTCGGCCGGTCGTTGCCTGTGTAGGGATAATAGGGTGGGGAGTAACTGCTGCCCATGTGGCAGCCGCTCATCATGAACTTGCGCGCGATGGTCCTGGGCGGGTTGGTCTCGAAGGCGATGACCTTGTTGACGTAGGCCGTGACCTGGGCCGCCGTGCGCACCGGCACCCGTCCCACGTAGACGTCGGGTCCCAGGTCCCCCTCGCCGGGCTCGCCGTAGATCCCGTCGCCGTCGACGTCCCAGTTGCCGTTCACGTCGGCGTAGTAGAAGTCCGTGGGCAGATTCATGGAGGTGCTGCTGTAGGTCACCGGACAGTAGCGCGCCGGCACCACGGTGTCGTCGCCGCCAAGCAACACGTACTGAGTGCCGGTGGCCGAACGGAAGTTGACGATGCAGTTGCGGATCTTGGCCTGCAGATCGGCCCCCGAGAAGTGGGTCGAGATGTACTCGGTGGTGGTGATCAGCGTACCCAGGCCATGGGCCTCGCGGTGGTTCTCCAGCGGCAGGAAGGCGGCCTGCAGGCTGTTGTTGGTGATTATCAGGCAGTCGGCTATGCCGGCCGGGGCCAGCTCACCCACGGCCGCCGGTGCGGGGGCGGCTGCCAGCTCCGGGTCGGAGTCGGGTTCGTTCGGATTCACCACAGCGGAGTTGACGCTTTGGCGGAAGAGCTCGAAGCGACGCGGATGGACGCGGGGTTTCCTGCCGGTCCGCTTGAGGCGCACGGTCACTTGCAGATCCTCGGCGAGATACAGGTTGCCCGTGTCGGGGACCCACCTCACGGGGTTGATCCGGACAGGCAGGTAGGTCATGCCATCGACCGTGGCCGGCGTGCTCGGCGCCACCGTTTGAGTCTTTCCCTTGCCCCGGTATGCGCCCTCCTTCGGGGGCACGCAGGTGGGGCGCCGGTCTCCGGCTGGAAGGAAGGGCTGCGCCGGCCAGACCCGGGCCTTGCCGGCCACCAGTACCTCCCGCACGACGGCAGTCTCCACGCGCTGCACCTCGGCATCGGCGGGCAACAGGATGTTCGCGTAGACCGCCGGCAGCCAGGGCGTGCCGGGCTCGTCCTCGGGCATGACCCCGTCGCGCAGGGAGACGGTGTCGAAGCCGTCGTCCTTGCCGAGGAGCACGTCGTTCCGGTCGAAGGTGAAGGACAGGACCAACTCGTCCCTGGCGCGGCTCTTGACCTTGGCCTTGCAGCCGCCCTCTCCGGCCGCCGCATCCGCGAGCGGCAGCCACGCCATGAACACGACCCCGAGTCCGAGAAGCCATCTTTGTGCCATCTTGGTCCCCTTGTACGAAGATACTCTCCGTGGGTCGCGGCGCGGATGCGCCGTTGCGAGTGAGGTAACTGCAGGCGTGCGTATGCTAATCCCAGAAAGCGGCGGGCAGGTTCGCTGCGATCCTGTCGGGTCGGTGGCGAAGAGATGGGCCGGGAGGAGGGGCGCCGCTCCGGCGGGAATCGACCGTCCGGCGTCCGCGTTCTTTTCCCCGGAGCCGCCGCCGGCGCTGGGGCCGGACGCGGATATGGGAGATCGAGTAACTTTGCCCGAGCGACGTCTGCCGATAGGCGCCGAGCCGGTTCCCGGCGGGACCAACTTCAGGGTCTGGGCCCCCGGGCACGAATCGGTGGCGGTGATCCTCGAGAAGGCGGACGGCTCCGGGCGCGACGACCTGCCTGCCGCGGCCGGGCTCCCTCCCGAGCCCGGCGGCTACTTCTCGGGAACGGTCCCGGGCGTCGCGGCCGGGGACCTGTACCGCCTCCGGCTCGACGGGCGCGAGGGGGCGGGGCTCGCCGACCCGGCCTCGCGCTTCCAGCCCAAGGGGCCGGACGGCCCCTCGATGGTCGTCGACCCCGCGGCCTTCGCCTGGACGGACGGGGAGTGGCCCGGCGTGCGGCTCGCGGGCCAGGTGCTCTACGAGCTGCACGTCGGCGCCTTCACGCCGGAGGGCACCTGGGAGGCCGCCGGGCGGGTACTGCCGGAGCTGGCCGAGACCGGCATCAGCCTGCTGGAGGTCATGCCCGTCGCCGACTTCGCCGGACGGTTCGGCTGGGGCTACGACGGCGTCGATATGTTCGCGCCCACCCGGCTCTACGGAACGCCCGACGACTTCCGCCGCTTCGTCGACCGCGCCCACGGGCTCGGCCTGGGGGTGATCCTCGACGTGGTCTACAACCACTTCGGCCCCTCGGGCTGCGTGCTCGGGGAGTTCTCGAAGAGCTACTACACGAAGCGCCACCGCACCGAGTGGGGCGACGCCGTCAACTACGACGACGAGAACTCCGGACCGGTGCGGGAGTTCATCGTCGCCAACGCCGGATACTGGATCGACGAGTTCCACCTGGACGGCCTGCGCCTGGACGCCACCCACGCGATCCAGGACCTCTCGCCGGAGCACGTGGTGGCGGAGCTCGCCCGCCGCGCCCGGGAGCGCGCCGGGCGCCGCCCGATCGTGGTCATCGCCGAGAACGAGCCGCAGGACGCCCGGATGCTCCGGCCCCCGGCCGGGGGCGGGCTGGGCCTGGACGGTCTCATGAACGACGACTTCCACCACAGCGCGCGGGTGGCGCTCACCGGGCGGAGCGAGGCCTACTACGGCGACTTTCGGGGCACGGCGCAGGAGCTGCTCTCGGCCGTCCTGAGGGGATTCCTGTACCAGGGGCAGCGCTCCGGGCACCAGCGCAGAAGGCGGGGGCGACCGGCCCTCGACCTCGAGCCGTACCGCTTCGTGCACTTCCTGGAGAACCACGACCAGGTGGCCAACAGCGCCCGCGGCGAGCGCCTCGGCCGCCTGGCCGCGCCGGGCGACCTCCGGGCGCTCACCGCGCTATTGCTCCTGGCGCCCGAGACCCCGCTGCTCTTCATGGGCCAGGAGTTCGGCGCTTCGTCGCCATTCTGCTACTTCGCGGATCACGACGAGGGGCTTTCGCCGCTGGTGCGCGAGGGTCGCGCCGAGGAGCTGGCCAGGTTCCCGAGCCTGGCCGACTCCGAGGTGCGCGCCGCCCTCCCCGACCCGGGCGACCCCCGGACCTTCGAGCGCTGCAAGCTCGACCCCGCCGAGCGCGAACGCAATGTCGCCGAGCGCGCGCTGCACCGCGACCTCCTGCGGCTGCGCCGGACCGATTCGGCGCTGGGCGCCCGCGGACCGGAGCGGCCGATGGGCGCGGTGCTCGGCGAGTTGGCCCTGGCCCTGCGCTTTCCGGGCGGGCCGGCGGGGGGGCGATTGCTGATCGTGAACCTGGGGTGCGACCTGCACTTCGCCCCCGCGCCGGAGCCGCTTCTGGCCCCGCCGGAGGGCGCCTCGTGGACGGTGCTCTGGTCGAGCGAGTCGCCGCGCTACGGCGGCTCGGGGACGGCGCCGCCCGAGGCCGAGGACGGCTGGCGCATACCGGGGCACGCCGCCGTGCTGCTCGAGCCGCGGCGGTCGGCCGACTGAACCCGATGGAGATGCTTCAGCCGAAGGCCCCGCCGTCGTCGGGCCGGGCCATCTCCACGGTCGGAGCCACCGGCCGGCCGGCGCGCCGGCCCCAGCAGTAGTAGCCGCGGAAGACCTGCGGCCCGCGGTCGCGGCGCATGTGCTCGTCGTCGGCGTCGCGGAAGGCGGCCTGCCAGCGGCGCATCAGCCGTCCGGCGTCGGCGCGGAGCCCCTCGTCGTAGGGGTCGTTCTTCCGGTCCTTCGGCGTGGCCGGGCTCCATGCGTAGTCGGCGCCGAGGTAGAGGCCGATGAACTTCTCGGGGAGGTCGTTGTCCTCCCAGTGGCAGACGGTCACGCCCTCGACGTTGGGCTTGCCGGCCCCCAGCCGGCACCAGATGCGCGTGGCCGCGAAGGAGCCGCCGAAGGCCACCGAGCTCATCCCCGCGCCCATCATCAGCGGGGTTTTGCCGCGCCCGGCGTACTTGCGCATCTTCTTGCGGATGATCGGCTCCTGCCGGTGGAAGTAGTTCCAGGGCTGGATGATCACCTTCTTCTCCAGTCCCTCCGGCAGCGGCCGGCCGCCGTGGTCGGCCCACAGGTGCATGGTCGCCCGGTGGCCGTGGCGGCGCGCGGCGGCCTGGACGATCGCGTGCAGCCGGCCGACGAGCGTCGTGGGCGTGTACTCGCCCTTCTTCGACTCCGGCACCGAGGACAGCAGGTGCCACTCGGCCTCGTCTAGGCCGACGTGCACGGCACAGTCCTTCTCGAGGGCGGGCAGGAGCTCGTCGAATATCTTCTCGAAGAGCCGGTAGGTGGGCTCGCCGATGCCGAAGCTCATCCCGCCCCACATGCCCGGGCCGCCGTAGAGCTCCGGGTAGTGGTAGATGGTCGACTGGGCGTGGCCCCAGCACTCGATCTCGGGGAGGACGGTCACGTGCCGGCGCCGGGCGTAGCGCACGAGCTCCGCGAGCTGTTTCAGGGTGATGGCCGCCGGGTTCTCGCGCCCCAGCGGCAGCTTCCGGAAGCGCAGCCCGCAGAGCTGGTCGTCGTTCAGGTGCAGGTGGAGCGTGTTCATCTTCAACCGCGCGAGGATGCGCACGATGCGCTCGAGGAAGGGCACCGGGAAGGTCGAGCGGCCCATATCGATCATGAAGCTGCGCGTCCGGAACTCGGGCCAGTCCTCGATGCGCACGGGCTGGAGCTTCTTCCGGTCCCCGAGCACCAGGATCTGAAGCAGGGTCTGGGTCCCGTAGTAGAGCCCGGCCCGGTCGGCTGCGACCACGGTCGCTCCGTCGGCGGAGAGCTCCAGGCGATAGCCCTCGCGCCTCGCCGCGCGCGGGGAGATCCTGAGGGCCACCTCGAAGGGCGCCCGGGCGGATAGCCGGACGCCCGCGAGCCCGGCGAGATCGCGCCTGAGCTCGGCGGCCTCGGCGGCGGCCGCGGCTGGCGCGGTCACCCGGACGGCCTTCGGGAGCGCGAAGGCGCCCTTGCCGGCCTTCAGCTTCCGGGGACAGGGGACGAGGAACTCGTAGTCCATGGGCGGCTCCTGGTGTGTCGATCGACCTGTCGCGGAGGAAGAGGTCCCGGGCTGCTAGTAGGCGATGAAGCTTCCGCCGATCTGCTCGAAGACCGGCAGGTTCCCGTCGAACTCCGCGGGGGTCGAGCCGCAGCAGATCACGTAGCCGCGGCCGCCCTTGACCGCCAGCCAGGTGATCAGCTTCATCGCGAAGTCGTCCTTGCGGTGCGAGTAGACCAGCCGGACCGCGTCGCAGCCCGCCAGCGAGGTCCGGGAGCTCTCGTGCTCCCGGTAGCCGTGGTCCTTAAAGGAGGCGGCCAGCTTCTCGCGGCAGGCCTTCTCGTAGACGTCCAGGGCGGTGCCGGCGGGCAGGTCCTCGACCACCACCGCGGCGTTCTCGCGGAAGGTGTCGTCCGGGCCGGCCTGGGGGCTGATGGCCACGACGACCATACCGCGGAAGTTCTCCTTCCTCTCCCAGTCGGCCGGGAAGGTGATGGAGAATCCCCGGGCCGGGTTGTGGTAGGTCCTGAACCCGGCCGCCGGAGGTGCGGCCCGGCCGGCCGGAGCCGGTCCGGACGCGGAGCGGGTCGCGGGTCCGAGCGTGCAGCCGGTCGTGGCCGCAGCCAACGCGCAGGCCGCGAACGCGACAAACGTCGGTAATGTGCGGGCCAGGCTCATGAGCTCTCTCCCTGTGGATGGGGTGCGCCCGATCGGCAGATGGACGATCGATAGGGTACGACCGCCGCGGCCGGCGTCAAGCGCCTAACTGCCCGATGCAGGCTATTTCAGGAAGACCGTTTCACCGTGGACTACGCTTCGCCCTGTGTAGCGAGCAGGGCTTCGCAGAGCAGGAGACGCGGAGACACAGAGCGACCTTTCGAGCGCGGCAGTGCGTCCTTGATGGGGGAGGTCTCAGCCGCGAACACCATCTTATCTCTGGGTCTAAACGCCTCGAAGGTGATAACCGTTTCCTGCAATTGCCCTATTCGCGGTTTTCCGGCAACCTGCCGCCGAGATCGGTGTACCCATACACATGAAGAGCAAGAAGCCATACACCAACAGAACAGCCAAAAGGGATCGGAACGGGCGCGCTTCGCAGGCGCTGGCGGCCAAGCTCCGCAAGTCGATAGCCTCCGGGCGTATGACCGGAGGCGACTATATGCCGACTGTGCGGGAGCTCTGTGCGGCCCACCAGATGTCCATCGACACGGTCTGCCGGGCGCTGCGCGGCCTGGAGGTCGAGGGCCTAGTCGCTGCCGAGCCGCGACGGGGATACCGGGTGCTGGCCCGGGCCAACGATCCGGAGCGGGGCTGTCCGCTGGCGGTGATCCTGCCTGCGGAACGACGTCAGTGGGACGAACTGGTCGTAGGCCTGGTGGAGGAACTCCGGGTTGCCGCCTCTGTCCGGGGACGGGCGCTGCTGGCCATCGGCGCCGGCGGTCTCGGTCCGGAGGCGATCCTCGAACAACTGCGCGCGGCCCGGGCCTGGGGCGCGTTGGTCAGCGTGGACGACCGGCGGCTCCTGGACGCGCTGGCCGGCTCGGGGACGCCGACGGTGCTGGTCGAGACCTGGGTGCCGGGCGCCGCTTTCGACACGGTGGTGCAGGACGGCTTCCGCGGAGGCATGGCCGCAGCCGAGTGGCTCGCCGGTCGCGGGCACGAGCGCATCGCCTGGTTCGGGCACTCGCCCCGCGGCGAGCACGCGCAGATCGCCGAACGCTTCGCCGGCGCGGTGGCCGGACTGGCCCGGAGCGGGTTCGGACTCTCCGCAGAAATGCGCTTCGACGAGGATGCCTCCGGCCAGGAGGAACTGGTCGAGTCGGCCCGCCGGATGCTCTCGACGTCGGACCGGCCGCGGGCGGTGCTGGCCCTCTGGCAGCCGCACTGTCAGGCCCTGGCCGTGGCTGCGCGGCAGTTGGGGCTCGTCCCCGGCGGGGACTTCGACATGGTAGGCTGGAGCACGCTCGAGACTGTCGGCCGCACGTATGCGCCGCTTTTCGCCGGCGGCGCGGTGCCGCCGGTCGTGGCCTGGAGCACGCGGACCATGGCCGAGACCGCACTGGTCAGGCTCGAGGAGAGGCGATCGCGGCCATCTGCTCCGGCGATGACCCTGCTGGTCCCCGCACAACTGGTCCTGGACGGACAGATCGACGCGCCGGCGGGCGACACCTCTACCGTTCGGAAGGAGGAATGAACCATGCGAAGGGAAGTCATCCGGTGGACGGCGGCAGTTCTTTGTACCGCGGTATTCGGACTGGCAACGGCAGGCGAGGCTCAGCCGGCGGGCCAGGGGGCGGAGAGCAAGGGGCCGCTGGCCTCTCTTCCCTCCAAACCCGGGCCGCATGTCGAGAAGATCAAGGCGCTCGGCGACGGGCAGTGGCTCAGCCTGGGCAAGCCCGTCCCCGACCCCAAGTGGGGCGCGGCCCCGGGACGGGCCTTCACCTGCAAGATGGCCGCCGCGCCCGATCTGGGCGGGGCCTTCCTCTACGGCGAGGGCGAGCATGGAGGCACCACTCGGCGAGGCGATGTAGAATACTACAACGACGATCTCTTCTTCTACGATCTCAACGCCCATGCTTGGGTATGCTGCCACCCCGGGACCCCGGTCAAGGGGCCGAAACTGAAGTTCGACCCCAAGCTCAAGTGCGAGGTAAACGACAACGGAGAGCCTCTGCCCGTGGCAGTGATGATCCACGGGTACGCTGACACGGCCTACAGCTCCAAGCGCAAGCTTTTTGCCGGGCTTCCCAACGGGAGCTACTTCTATTGGGGAAAGGACCTCGGCCGCCGCCGGGAATCGAAGAACGTCGAGGAAATGCACAAACAGGGGCCCTGGTTGTACGATGCGGCCGGGGGCAAGTGGGAACTCCGCCTCAAGTCGGGCGGGCCGAAGCCGGAATACGGCGGGGTGCTCGAGTTCGTCCAGAGGGGCGGGCAGGAACTGCTCTTCCGTTACGTGCGCGACGGGGCCGTGTGGTTGTACGACCTCGACAAGCGCGAGTGGTCCGAGGCCAAGCCCAAGGGGCCTCGCCCGCCCTGGGGCATCGAGCCCAACGCCTGCTACGACACCAAGCGCAATCGCATCTACATGGGCGGCGGACAGTACCCGGAGGCCAAGGACACCAACGCCCTGTGGGCCTACGATATCAAGGACAACGGGCTGATCGACCTGAAAGCCAGGGATTCGAAGCTTCGCCTCTACGCGACTTGGGGCGCAGTCATGACCTACGACTCGGTCAACGACAAGGTGGTGCTGATGCGTTCGAACCCGTCCGGCGGCGGGCCGGTCGGGATCTTCGTCTACGACCCCGAGACCAACGCCTGGAGCGATTCGCAACCGTTTCCCAAGGAGGTCGCCTGGCAGAAGGTCAATGGCTTCTACAGCGCGGAGCTCAACGCCCACGTCTACCACAGCGCCGGAGACAGCGTGCGGGACGGCGTGATCCACGTTTATCGGCTGAAGGCGGCGGCCAAGTGATTCGCGTATCGATGACCGGGATGATGCGTGCCAGGGAGATCGGACTGCGGATGGCCACCGGACTCTGCGCCCTGGCCGCGGCTGCCGGTGCTCTCCCGGTCCGGGCCGGCGAGGCCCAGCCAGCCCTCAGCGAGAATCAGCACTGGCGGGCGCACTTCACCATGGGGACACCGGTCTTCCGAAAGGGCTCCGGCCTGGAGCCGGCCCCCTCGAAGTGGCCGTACGCGTACGTAGTCAGCGCCTCCCCCCGGCCGGCCGAAGGCTGGGCCGCGCCCGGGTTCGACGACTCCGAGTGGCCCCGCTGGCGGCCTTCGGCCGGGGCCAGGGGCGAGGCCGGCGCCTTCCGGTTCGGCTTCGAGGACGCCGGGGCTCCGGGGCCGGCGGTGGCGGCCATATGTCTGCGCGGCAGGTTCAGCCTGGCCGACCCGGCGCAGGCCGGCGAGCTGAAGCTCAGCATCACCTACCGCGGCGGCGTGGTGGTCTACGTCAACGGCCAGGAGTTGACCCGAGCCCATCTTCCCAAGGATGAGCCCCTGGCTGCCGATGCCGTCGCCGAGGACTATCCGCCGGAAGCCTTCCTGAAGGAGAACAAGAAGCCCATCCAGGCCGACTTCGGCGAGCCCGGCAAGTACAAAGCGGTCCTCGAGAAACGACTGCGCCGCCTCGAGGGAGTAGTCATCGATCCCAAGCTGCTCAAGGCCGACGTCAACGTTCTGGCCGTCGAGATCCGCCGCGCGCCGTACTTTGGCCCGGGGCTGCAGATGGAGGGGCTCAATTACCGCTCGACCTGGGGCACCTGCGGACTGGTGAACATCCTTCTGCAAGGGGGACCGATCTGTGGCGATGTGGCTCCCGATGGCGTGAAGGTCAGGAACCATCCGGCCGGCCAGTGGGTGGAGACCGCCATGCCGCTGGACCCCAACGAGTCCGTGCGTCCGGTGCGGCTGGCCGGGGCCCGCAACGGGTCCTTCTCGGGCCAAGTGCTGGTGGGCTGCGTCTCCCTGCCAGGCAAGATCAGGGTCGTCGCCTCCGACTTCAAGGTCACCGAAGGGCGCGGAGTCATCCCGGCTTCGGCCGTGCAGGTGCGCTACGCTGCCAAGGCCGTCTTCGGAGAATGCTTCGACGCCCTGGAGGAGGAGGCTCCGGCGAAACCGGCCGGCGGGCTGCAGCCCGTCTGGGTCACGGTCCGCGTGCCGCGCGACGCGAAGGCCGGCAAATACAGTGGCAGGCTGACCGTCTCGGCCGGCGGAGCCGGGACGGTCGAGGTGCCGGTCGAGCTCTCCGTCGCCGACTTCGTTTTGGCGGACGCCCGGGACTTCGGCGGATTCCTCGACGTGATCGACTCGCCGAGGTCGCTGGCCCTCCAGTACAACGTCCCCGTCTGGTCCGAGGAACACTGGAAGCTCCTGGACCGCAGCTTCGAACTTATGGGACAGGTCGGTGCCAAGGTCGTCTATCTCACCATCCTGCCGGACACCTACTTCGGGAACGGCGAAGGCATGATCCGCTGGAAGAAGGATGCTGACGGAAAGCTCGCGCCGGACTTCGGGCTGGTCGACCGCTACCTGGACCTGGCCATCAAACACCTGGGCAAGGTCCCGGTGGTATGTGCCTATCTGTGGGATCGGCGCTGCGGGACGGTCAACTACACGGCCGGCTCGGACGGCCGTGAGTTCGATCGGACCCAAGACAAGGGTACGCCCATCACGCTGGTGGACCCGGTAACCGGGCGCCTCTCGACCGGGGAGGGGCCCAAATGGGGCACGTCCGATGCCCGCGAGTTCTGGAAGCCGGTGGTCGAGGGGCTGAAGGAGCGCCTGGAAAAGCGCGGCCTTGGCAAGGCCCTGATGTGGGGGCTGGCCACCGACCGACGTCCGCGCAAGGAGACCGTGGAGGACCTCAAAGCCCTGGCCCCCGAGATCCCGTGGGCCTGCCACACGCACCCGTTTACCGCGAAGATCCACGGTCAGGCGGTGGGTAACCTTGTACACGTCTGGAGCGTGCCGCAGGTCGACGACCCCACTGTCGCCAAGCGCCTGCGCGGCTGGCAGAATCCGATGCTGGTCGCCAACTTTCCGCGGCTGGGGTCCGGCGGGGTGGGAGCCATCTACACGGGCACCTCGCCGCTCAAGTACCGCGCCGGGATCGAGGCCATGGTCATCTGCGGCTATCACGGCCTGGGCCGGATCGGCGGGGAGTTCTGGCCCGTGCTCAAGGACTCCAGGGGCAAGGCCTCGGATGTGCTCCGTACCACGCCGGACGTGGGCGAAACCTGGGGTATCGGCTTCGACGCTTCCATAAAGTACCTTTTCGCTCCGGGCAAGACCGGGCCGGTGGCCACCGTCCGCTACGAGATGTTCCGCGAGAACCTCCAGGAGATCGAGGCCCGCATCTTCCTGGAGAGACTGCTCTCCGACCCGGCGGACAAGGGCCGCCTGGGCGAGGACCTGGCCGCCAGGTGCCAGGCGGTGCTCGACGAGCGCGGCCGGTTGATAGCCGCCGGCAACTCCAGCCCCGGTTGGCTGATGTACGCCCAGTGTCTGACCGACCGCACCGCCGCGCTCTACGCCGCGGCGGCCGAGGCCGCAGCCAGAACTGGGAAGTAGGAGGGGAATCATGCACAACACGACGAGCCTGGCCGGCTGAAGGAAACCCCGGGGGGGGTCCCCCGGGGCTTTCTTGCGGTGCGACGCGACGCAGGAGATCAGCCCAGCAGTTGCAGCATGGCCTGCTTGGCGAAGTTGGCGTTCTTCATCCCGAAGATCCCGGCCTGGAGCAGGTTGGCGCCGAGGATCTGGTCGGAGACGCCCTCGGCGAAGTTCAGATCGCGGATGGAGCTTTCCGTAGCGGTGACGTTCTCGAAGGCCACGCTCAGCGTGTTATAGACGCTCTGCAGCGTGTCCTTCTGGAATGCTCCGAGCGTCCCGCGCCCGGCGTTGACGTCCGCGATGGCCTGGTCGATGACCTGGATGGCCGCGTTGGGGTCGGCCGCCAGGTCGTTGGCCCCGCCGGCGCGCACGGTCTCGAGCGCCGCACCGCCGCCCGAGGTTCCCAGCGTCGTCGTGCGGATGTCGGGCATGTCCACCGTCGCCTCGGTGGCGGCCGCGCCGTCGGCGCCGAGCTGGAAGGTGCGGGTCGGCGTGCTGCCGTCGAGGAGCGCCTGGCCCGCGAAGCGCGTCGAGCCGGCCAGGCGGTTGATGGCTTCGAGCGTGTTGTCGAGCTCGGTCTGGAGCGCCGCGACCTGGCCCGGCGAGTTCGCGCCGGTGTTGGCCGCCCGGACGGCGAGCTCGCGCGCCCGGACGAGCAGGTCGCTGGCCTGGCCGGCGCCGGCCTCGGCGATGTTGACGACGTTGAGCGCCTCCTGGGAGTTGCGCATCGCGGCGTTGATGCCGCTGATCTGGCTGCGCAGCGTCTCGGAGATGACCAACCCGGCCGGGTTGTCGGCCCCGCTGTTGATGGCCAGGCCGCTCGAGAGCTTCTTGAGCGAGCCGCCGATCAACCGGTCGGCGCCCTGGACTCCCCGGAGCGCACCCAAAGCGTAGAGATTGGTGTTGAGATCGGGCATGGCGGACCTCCTTGTTCGAGAGGGTTTGCCCTCGCGGGCCTTCGTGCCCGCAGGGATAAGATAGCCCGGAAATGCGGGGGAGTCAAGGCCGGCGGAGGGGGAGGAATGGAAGGCTGGAAGACTGGAAGGATGGAAGAGTGGAAAACACGGCAGGAGGCAAGGCATGGCCTCGGCACTCCTCCTCGTTCCAACCCTCCACTCTTCCATTCTTCCATCCTTCCATCTTCCTCGTCCCTCGCACTTGCGCCGCCGCCGGCTTTGCGGAGAATGCCCCCATTCCCGGGCTGCCGGAACGGCCCGGTGCGCCGAGATTCCCCGGAGAACGCCATGCCCCAGAGCACCCGCAAGATCGGCTTCGACAACGACAAGTACCTCAGGGAGCAGACCGCCGCCATCCTCGAGCGCGTGAAGCGCTTCGACAACAAGCTGTACCTCGAGTTCGGCGGCAAGCTCATGTGGGACTATCACGCCGTGCGGGTGCTGCCCGGCTACGACCCCAACGTCAAGATGCGCCTGCTGCAGGCCTTGAAGGCCCAGGCCGACGTGATCCTCTGCATCTACGCCGGGGACATCGAGCGGAAGAAGATCCGCGCCGACTTCGGCCACACCTACGACTCCGACGCCCTCAAGCAGATCGACGACCTGCGCGACTGGGGCATCGACGTCACCGCCGTGGTCATCACCCGCTTCGACGGCCAGCCGGCCGCGGTCATGTTCAAGAACAAGCTCGAGCGCCGCGGCGTGCGGGTCTACACCCACCGCTTCACCCGCGGCTACCCCACCGACGTGGACGTGATCGTCAGCGACGAGGGCTACGGCGCCAACCCGCACATCGAGACGACGAAGCCGTTGGTGGTCGTGACCGGGCCCGGCCCGGGCAGCGGCAAGCTGGCCACCTGCCTGTCGCAGCTCTACCACGACCACCGCAAGGGGCTCCGCTCCGGCTACGCCAAGTTCGAGACCTTCCCGATCTGGAGCATCCCGCTCAAGCACGAGGTCAACGTGGCCTACGAGGCGGCCACGGCGGACCTGCGCGACTTCAACCTGATCGACCCCTTCCACCTGGAGGCCACCGGGCAGACGGCCATCAACTACAACCGCGACGTGGAGGTCTTCCCGGTCCTGCGCCGGATCCTCGAGCGGATCATGGGGCCGGAGAAGGCCTACGTCTCGCCCACCGACATGGGCTGCAACCGCGCCGGCTTCGGCATCGTCGACGACGGGGTGGTTCGCGAGGCCTCCCGCCAGGAGGTCATCCGCCGCTTCCTGCGCCACGCCTGCGAGCACGCCGTGGGCCTGGTCGACCGGGAGACCGTCCAGCGCGCCGAGCTGATCATGAAGGAGCTGGGCGTCAAGCCGGAGCTCCGTCCGGTGGTCGGGCCCGCGCGCTGGGCGGCCGCCGAGGCCGAGGCCGCCGGCAACGGCAAGGGCCACGCCGGGATCTACTGCGGCGCGGCCATAGAGCTCGCCGACGGGCGCATCGTCACCGGCAAGAACTCGCCGCTCATGCACGCGGCCAGCGCCGCGGTCTTGAACGCCGTCAAGGTCCTGGGCGAGATCCCCGACAAGTTCCACCTGCTCTCGCCGAGCATCATCGAGTCGATCGGCGGCCTCAAGAAGGTCCTCAACTCGCGCACGGTGAGCCTGAGCCTGGACGAGACGCTCATCGCCCTGTCGATCAGCGCCACCAGCAACCCGGCGGCCGGGGCGGCCATGGAGAAGCTCCCGGAGCTCTCCGGCTGCGAGATGCACATGACCCACCTGCCGGCGCCCGGCGACGACGCGGGCCTGCGCCGGCTGGGGGTGAACCTGACCAGCGAGCCGAACTTCTCCAGCAAGTGCCTGTTCATGGCGTGAGAGGCCGTCCGAACCACCAAGGCACCAAGACACAAAGATAACACGAAGGACGACGCGCTGGGCAGCGTCCGCGGCGGGGACTGCTCGGCTCCTGAGAGACTGTTGCCGCGCGCCATATTCAGGTTGTTCTTTGTGTCATCTTCGTGTCTTGGTGTCTTGGTGGTTACGCAAGCTCCTCGATCACGTCGGATGGAACTATGAAGATTAGGCCTTGAAATTTAGGAAATACTTGGATATTTAGCCAATGTTGCAAAAGACGACTGAAGCCGGAGACGGGAGCTCGGAGGAGTCGCCATGGCTGAGGCACCGGATAGGACGAGGCTGGCCCAGGCCCTGAAGGCCCTGTCGCACCCCAGCCGCCTGGCGGCGGTGGGGGCGCTGGCCGAGGGGGGGCTCTGCGTCCAGGACCTCCAGACGGTGATGGGTTCGGAGCTCTCCACCGTCTCGAGGCACCTCAAGCAGCTGGCCGACGCCGGGCTCGTCGAGTGCGAGCGCCAGGGCCAGCGCATGATCTACCGCCTCACCGTTCCCTGCATCGGCGGTTTCCTGGAGTGCATCGAGGCGGTGCTCGCCGGGAAGCCCCACAAGGCGCTGGTCGAGAGACTGGCGAAGGAGCTCTCATCATGACCGTCGAAAGAGCTGTCCGCGGACTGGGCGGGTTCTTCGTGGTGCTGAGCGTGATCCTCGCCCATTACCATTCGGAGTACTGGCTGTTCTTCACCGCCTTCGTGGGCTTGAACCTCTTGCAGTCGGGCTTCACGAACTGGTGCCCGGCGATGACCATCCTGAGACGCCTGGGCCTTAAGGACGCCGGCGGGGCATGCTGCTCTGCCGTGCCTTCCGACCGGAAGGCCGCTGGCCGTTGATCGATCGAAAGCGAAAGGAGCCGGACTTGAAAACGCGTCGCGCAATCATGATCCCGATGGCCGCGCTGCTGGCGGCCGCGCCGATGGTCGTCGTGCTGCCCGGCTGCGGAGACGGCGGCAAGCCGGCCGCGGCGGCCCCCGAGCCGCTGGCCGTGCCTCTCTCGGCCGTCGAGAAGCGGGAGATGCCGCTCACCTACGAGGCGGTGGGCACGGTGCGCTCGGCCGCGGTGGCGGTGGTCTCCAGCAAGATCATGGGCGAGATCAAGAGCCTGCCCGTACGCGAGGGCGACCGGGTCAAGGCCGGGGACTTGCTCGCCGAGATCGACAGCCGGGACGCCGAGGCGGCCAAGGCCCGCGCCGAGGCGGGCCTCAAGGAGGCCGAGGGCGCGCTCGAGGAGGCCGCCGGCGCCATCCGCGCCGCCGAGGCGGCCAAGGCCGCCGCCGACGCGGGGGCGGAGCTGGCCGCCGCGACCCTCAAGCGCTACCGGGAGCTCCTCAAGGCCGGCGCGGTCAACCGCCAGGAGTACGACGTGGCCGAGGCCAAGAACAAGCAGGCCGCCGCCGACGTCGAGCAGGCCGCCCAGAACCTCTCGGCGGCCCAGTCCCGCAAGCGCCAGGTGCAGGCCCGCATCGAGCAGGCCAAGGCCGAGCTCGAGGCCGCCCGGGTGACCCTGGGCTACGCCAGGGTCACCGCCCCCTTCGACGGGCTGGTCACCGCCCGCAGCGCCGAGGTCGGCGACATGGCCTCGCCGGGGAAGCCCCTGGTCACTCTCGAGAACGCCGGCCGCTACCGCCTGGAGGCCGAGCTCGCCGAGGGCCAGGCCGCCAGGGTCAAGGCCGGCGACGCCGTCGGGGTGCGCATCGACGCGCTCGGCGGCCGCGAGCTCGAGGGCAAGGTCGCCGAGGTCGTGCCGGCGGCCTCGACCGGCAGCCGCTCCTTCACCGTCAAGATCGACCTGCCCGCCGCCGAGGGCCTCTACACCGGGCTCTTCGGCCGGGCGCTCTTCGTCCAGGGCAGGACCGAGGTGCTCTCCGTCCCGGCCGGGGCGGTCATCGACCGCGGCCAGCTCACCGGCGTGTTCGTCGTCGGGGCCGACGGCGCGGCCCGCTGGCGGCTGGTCAAGACCGGCCGGCGCTGCCCGCAGTGCGTGGAGGTGCTCTCGGGCCTCGACGCCGGCGAGCAGGTGGTGGCCGGCGACCTCGAAAAGGTCGCCGACGGCACCCTCATCAAGCGGTAGGTCCGCCACATGTCAGGCTTGACTCCAACGCAGAGGACGCAAAGGTGCGCAGAGGGCGCAGAGAACGGCGCCGATGCTTCTGTTGTTCTTACAGGAGAAGACCGCCGCTGTCCTCTGCGTCCCTCTGCGGTCCTCCGCGTCCTCTGCGTTGAACCAGACGGTGGGAAGCCGGGAGAATGGCGATGACCAAGCTGGGGACCGCCGGGCGCGTGGCGCGCGCCTTCGTCGATTCGAAGCTGACTCCCCTCTTCATCGGGGCGGCGCTGCTCCTGGGCGTGGGCGCGACGCTGCTCCTGCCCCGCGAGGAGGAGCCCCAGATCGTCGTGCCCATGGTCGACGTGATGGTGGCCATGCCCGGCGCGGGCGCGCGCGAGGTGGAGGAGCGCCTCACCAAGCCCATGGAGAAGCTCCTCTGGGAGGTGCCCGGCGTCGAGTACATCTACTCGACCTCGAGCCCGGGCCAGGCCATGGCCATCGTCCGCTTCAAGGTCGGCGAGGACGAGGAGCGCGCCATCGTCCGCCTCAACCAGAAGCTCTTCGCCAACTTCGACCTGATTCCGCCGGGCGCCTCGCAGCCGCTCATCAAGCCGCGCTCCATCGACGACGTGCCGATCCTGGCGCTCACCTTCTGGAGCGACCGCGACGACTACGACCATTACATGCTGCGCCGCCTGGTCGCTCAGGTCCACGACCGGATCAAGGAGGTCCCGGACGTCTCCGAGGTCAACATCATCGGCGGCCAGCGGCGGCAGGTGCGGGTCACGCTCGATCCGGCCAGGCTCGCCTCGCGGGGGCTGGCCCCCTCGGTGGTGGCCCCGGCGCTCGCCGCGGCCAGCCGCGCCGAGCTCGCCGGCAGCTTCTCCTCGGAGAACCGCGAGCACCTCGTCGAGGTCGGCGAGTTCCTGAAGACCAAGGAGGAGGTCGAGTCGGTGGTGGTCGGCGTCCACGACGGCCGTCCGGTCTACCTCCGCGACGTGGCCGCGTCCATCGACGACGGCGCCGAGGAGCCGGCCGATTACGTCTTCTTCGCGACCGGCCCGGCCGCGCGCTTCAGCCACTCGCTCGGGAGCGGAGCCCATGGCCAGGCTGCCGGCCCGGCGGCTGCCGGACCCTCGGTCCCCTCCGGCGACCGCCCGGCGGTGACCGTCTCGGTGGCCAAGCGCAAGGGCACCAACGCCATCGACGTGGCCGACGCCGTCCTCGAGAAGGTCCGCGGCCTCCAGGGCAGTGCCAACCTTATCCCCGGCGACGTCCAGGTGACGGTCACCCGCAACTACGGCGAGACCGCCCTGGAGAAGTCCAACGAGCTGCTCTTCCACATGCTGCTCGCGGTGATCTCCGTGTCGCTGCTGGTGGCCCTGGCGCTGGGACTGCGCGGGGCCGGCGTGGTGGCCCTGGCCATCCCGGTGACGCTGGCGCTGACCCTGGCCGTCTTCTACCTGCAGGGCTACACCCTGAACCGCGTGACCCTCTTCGCGCTGGTCTTCTCGATCGGGATCCTCGTCGACGACGCCATCGTGGTGGTGGAGAACATCGTCCGCCACAACCGGTTGCCGGCGAACCGCGGTCGGCCGCTCATGGAGGTCGCCGCCGAGGCGGTCGACGAGGTGGGCAACCCCACCATCCTCGCGACCTTCGCGGTGATCGCCGCGATCGTGCCCATGGCCTTCGTCCGCGGCCTGATGGGCCCCTACATGCGGCCCATCCCGGTGGGGGCCTCGGCGGCCATGATCTTCTCGCTGCTGGTGGCCTTCGTGGTCACGCCCTGGGCGGCCATCCGGCTGATGAAGCCCAAGGGCGGCAAGGGCGGGGGCGGTCCCGTGCCCCGGACGCTCCGCCGGAGGCTGGCAGGCTGGCTCCTGACGTCCCTGTTCCGTCTGCTCAAGAGACCGGCTCCGGTCTCTTCAATTCCCGTCGGCGGGGGCACCCGCGACGAAGAAGCGCGCAGCGTTTCTTCGAGCGGTTCAGGTCTCTTGCCCTCCGATGCGAGCGGCAAGGATGCCGTCGAAATTCACGCCCCGCGGCCTGCGGCCGCCGGGCATGAATTTGTGCCCCCGCCGACGGGAATTGAAGAGACCTCGCACGGGGAGGAATCAGGCTGGACCGTACGGCTCTACCACCGGATGATGGACCCGCTCATCGCCCGGCCGCTCTGGCGCTGGGCCTTCTTCGGCTTGGTGGCCGTGCTCTTCGCGGGCGCGGTCGGTCTCGTCTATGCGGGTGGCGTCCGGGTCAAGATGCTGCCCTTCGACAACAAGAGCGAGTTCCAGGTCATCGTGGACATGCCCGAGGGCTCGACTCTCGAGGAGACCGCCCGGGTGGTGCGCGAGATCGGCCGGGAGATCCAGAAGGTCCCCGAGGTCGCCGACCTCGAGAGCTACGTGGGCACGGCCTCGCCGTACAACTTCAACGGCCTGGTGCGGCACTACTTCCTGCGCCGGGGGCCGAACGTCGCCGACGTCCAGGTGAACCTGGCGCCCAAGGGCGAGCGCTCCGCGCAGAGCCACGACATAGCCAAGCGGGTGCGCGGGCCGGTCCAGGCCGTGGCCGAAAAGTACGGCGCGCGGGTCAAGGTGGCCGAGATCCCGCCGGGCCCGCCGGTGCTCCAGACCCTGGTGGCCGAGGTCTACGGGCCGGACTACGCCGGGCAGATCGAGCTCGCCCGGAAGGTCCGCGGCATCTTCGAGAGCACCCCCGGCGTGGTCGACGTCGACTGGTACGTGGAGGACGACCAGCCCAAGGACCGCTTCATCGTCGACCGTGAGAAGGCCGCCCTGAGCGGCGTCTCCGTCGACCAGGTGGTCGAGGCCCTGAAGCTCGCCGTGGAGGGCGTCTCCCCGGGGCTGCTCCACCGGCCGGAGGAGAAGGAGGACGTGGTCATCCTGCTGCAGCTGCCGCGCGCCGAGCGCTCGAACGTGGCCGCGCTGCTCAACATCAAGGTGGCCGGCCCGGGCGGCGCGCTCGTGCCCCTCTCCGAGATCGTCCGCGTCGAGCGGACCGTCGAGGACAAGAGCATCTACCACAAGAACCTCATGCCCGTGGTCTACGTGACCGGCGACGTGGCCGGGCTCGCCGAGAGCCCGGTGTACGTGATCGGCGCGATGCAGAAGAAGGTCGCCGAGCTCGAGCTCCCCGGGGGCTACCGCGTCGAGCAGCTCTCCACCCGCCAGCCGTTCTCGGTCGAGCGGCCGGCGCTCAAGTGGGACGGCGAGTGGCACATCAGCTACGAGGTCTTCCGCGACCTGGGCCTGGCCTTCGCGGCGGTGCTGGTGCTCATCTACATCCTGGTGGTCGGCTGGTTCCAGTCGATGCGGACGCCGCTGGTGATCATGACCGTGATCCCCTTCTCGCTGATCGGGATCCTGCCGGCGCACTGGGCGATGGGCGCCTTCTTCACCGCGACCTCCATGATCGGCTTCATCGCCGGTGCGGGCATCGTGGTCCGTAATTCGATCATCCTCGTGGACTTCATCGAGCTGCGCCTGGCCCAGGGGATGCCGCTCGCCCAGGCGGTGGTCGACGCCGGGGCGGTGCGCTTCCGGCCGATGATGCTCACCGCCGCGGCAGTGGTGGTGGGCGCCTCGGTGATCCTCTTCGATCCCATCTTCCAGGGGCTGGCCATCTCGCTGATGGCCGGGGAGGTGGCCTCGCTGCTCCTGGCCCGCATGGCCGTACCGGTGCTCTACTACATGATGCGCCGGCGGGAGCTCGCGCGGGCGAAGGTTCCGGCCTCCGTCGAGCCGTCTGGCCGGTAGCCGGCAGGCGCTCGTAGTAACGACAAACGGCCTCCCGGGCGCTTCCGGGCCGGGTCTTGCGTCTCCGTTTCCGGTTGATTCACAGACCACAAGTCGTCATGGACGAACCGTAAAAGTTCCCTGTGGGAGGAGCGCCAGACGAGCGTTTGCGCCCGCCATTCGATATGTTGCGGGATGCAAGAACAAAAACCCCAGATGTTGCGTTTTTGTCTCCAGTGGAGGCTTCGTTTCGACGAAGAAAACCATAGAAAAAACTTGACACCATCTGTGGGGGCGATAAAGTGCTGGACCTGCAACGGGTGGGGGATTTCGGGGTTCCACAGGGAAAGCTGGGGCTGATGCGCTGTCCTTACTGCAAAAAGGACAATGACAAGGTCGTGGACAGTCGGTCCTCGGAGGACGGGCTGGCCATCAGGCGGCGCCGGGAGTGTCTGGAGTGCCGCCGGCGCTACACGAGCTACGAGCGCCTGGACGAGAACCCTGTCAAGGTCATCAAGAAGGACGGGCGGCGGGTGCCCTTCGACCGGGCCAAGCTCCGGTCGGGCATCGAGAAGGCCTGCGAGAAGCGCCCGGTCAGCCAGGAGCAGATCGCCCGGACGGTCGAGGCGATCGAGGCCGAGGCCCTGAACCGCTTCGAGCGCGAAATCCCCACGGAGTTCATCGGCGGGCAGGTGATGCAGCACCTGCGGGGGCTCGACCAGGTGGCCTACGTGCGCTTCGCCTCGGTTTACCGCGAGTTCAAGGACGCGGCCGAGTTCATCAACGTGCTCGACGAACTTAACGAGCTTATTAAGGGAGGGGCCCAGGGGTGAGCAGCAAGATCCAGCAGATCCGCAAGCGTGACGGCCGGATGGTGTCGTTCGACCAGCGCAAGATCGCCGAGGCGATCTTCAAGGCCGCCCAGGCGGTCGGCGGCGAGGACCGCGCCCTGGCCGACGAGCTCTCGGGGGTGGTGACCCTCTTCCTCGAGAAGCAGTACGACGGCAACCCGCCGGCCATCGAAGACATCCAGGACATGGTCGAGAAGGTCCTGATCGAGACCGGGCACGCCAAGACCGGCAAGGCCTACATCCTCTACCGCGAGAGGCGCGCCCGGGCCCGCGAGGCCCTGCGGGTCCGCGAGAAGGTCAGCTCCCGCAAGGTCAACAGCGACACCTCCACGGACATCGCCCTGCTGGTCGAGGCCGGCGCCCGGGACGAGCTGGTCGCCTGGGACCGCGCCCGCATCGCCAAGGCCCTGGTGGTCGAGGCCGACATCGAGGAGTCGGTGGCCGCCGAGATCGCCGCGGCCGTCGAGAAGCGCCTGATGGACTCGGGGCTGGAGCGCATCTCCACGACCCTGATCCGCGCGCTGGTGGACAACGAGCTCCTCGACCGGGGCCTGGCCCGCAAGATCGAGAAGCAGGCCGTCATCGGCATGCCCAAGTACGACCTGGAGCAACTGATCCTTTCGAAGAGCTCCGAGAACTCGAACATCACCTCCAACAATCCCGAGGCCATCAACCTGACCATCGCCGAGCACGCCCTCAAGCAGTACGCGCTGCAGGAGGTATTCACTCCGGACGTGGCCGACGCCCACAAGGCCGGGCTCATCCACCTCCACGACCTGGGCTACCCGACGCGGGTCTACTGCTCGAGCCACAGCCTGGAGTACATCAAGAAGTACGGCCTTAACCTCGGCAATCTCGACACTTCCAGCGGCCCGGCCAAGCACGCCCGGACGCTCACCGGCCACCTCAACACCTTCCTGGCCTCCATGCAGGCCTACTACGCCGGCGCGCTGGGCGTGGGCTACATCAACATCCTCTACGCCCCCTATCTCGAGGGCATGAGCGACGACGAGATGCGCCAGGAGGCCCAGTACCTGATCTTCTCGAGCTCCCAGAACGCCTTCTCGCGCGGCGGCCAGACCCTCTTCCTCGACTTCAACATCCACACCGGCATCCCGCCGTACATCGCCGACCTGCCGGCCATCGGACCGGGCGGCAAGTACACCGGCAAGACCTACGCCGAGTACAAGGACGTGGCCATCCGCTTCACCAAGGCCATGCTCGACGTCTGGCGCCACGGCGACGTGCACGGGCACGTCTTCGCCTTCCCGAAGTGCGACCTGCACGTCAACGAGGAGACCTTCAGCGACCCCGAGCAGCTCGAGATCCTCAAGCTGGCCTGCCAGATCGCCAGCGAAAACGGCACGCCCTACTTCGTCTTCGACCGCGACGCGGTGACCCTCTCGGCCTGCTGTCGGCTGCGCACCAAGATCGAAGACGACTACATGATCAAGCACCTGGAGTCGATGCGCTTCTGCGGGTTCCAGAACGTGACCATCAACCTGCCGCAGTGCGCCTACCGCGCGGGCCGCGGCAACTGGGACGGCTTCATGGCCCAGATCGACAAGGCCATGGACGTGACCATGAAGGCCCACCTCGAGAAGAAGGGCTTCATCAAGAAGCTGATGTCCGCCCCGAACATGCCGCTCTGGCAGGTGGGCAAGACCGCCGCCGACGGCCGGCCGTACATCGACCTGGATGCCTGCACCTACATCATCGGGCTGATCGGCCTCAACGAGGCCGTGCAGTTCCTGACCGGCCGCGAGCTCCACGAGGGCCAGGAGGCGCTCTTCGACGGCACCAAGGTGGTCAGCTACATGTACTTCAAGGCCAAGGAGCTGGGCAAGGCCAACGGCCTGAAGGTCACGCTGGAGGAGAGCCCGGCGGAGAGCGCCTCGCGCCGGCTGGCCAAGCTCGACCTCATCAAGTGGCCCGAGGCCCGGGACTACGTCCGCGGCTCCATCGAGGACGACGAGGTCTACTACACCAACTCCATCCACCTGCGCGCCGACGCGCCGGTGGACCTGGTCGAGCGCATCCGCTGCCAGGCCAAGTTCCACTCGCTGATCGAGAGCGGCGCGATCATCCACGCCTTCGTGGGCGAGGATCGGCCGCCGGCCTCGAGCATCCTGACGCTGGTGGAGAAGACCTTCCGGAACACCCAGGCCGCGCAGCTGACCATCAGCCCGGAGTTCACCATCTGCCGCTCGTGCCAGCGGAGCACCCCCGGCATCCGGGAGACCTGCGGCCAGTGCGATTCGCACGAGGTCTACGGCGTGACCCGGGTGGTCGGCTACTTCAGCCGGGTGAACAACTGGAACATGTCCAAGCTCGGCGAGCTCAAGGATCGGCACCGCGGCAACTACATGGTCGGCGCCGCGGCCGTCGCCCGGGCCGCCCAGAAGCCGGCCGCGGCCGAGCCGGTCTCGGCGGAGTAACGGACCAAGCCAGGAGGGCGGTTGATGCTCCCCCCCATCCGCGGACTGATCGAGAGCTCCCTCCTTGAATGGGACGGGAAGGTCTCGACGGTGGTCTGCCTGCAGGGCTGCAACCTGCGCTGCCCCTTCTGCCACTCGCATAACCTGATCAGCCGGGAGATGCCCTCCGAGGTCGTGCCCCTGGAGGGCGTGATGGGCCTGCTCGAAGACCGGCGCGGCTGGGTCGACGGCGTGGTCGTCTCCGGCGGCGAGCCCTGCATTCACCCCGAGCTGCCCGAGTTCCTGGCGGCCTTCAAGAGCATCGGCTGCGCGGTTAAGCTCGACACCAACGGGACCTTCCCGGGCATGCTCGCCGACGTCATCGAGATGGGCCTGGTCGACTACGTGGCCATGGACCTGAAGGCGCCGCTCGAGCCGGCGCGCTACGCGGCGGCCGCCGGGGCCGAGGTCGACGTCAACGCCGTGGGCCGCTCGGTCGAGATTCTGCGCCGCGGCCGGGTGGACTACGAGTTCCGCACCACGGTGTGTCCGGCGGTGGTCAGCCTCGAGGACCTCGAGGCCATGGCCCGCTCGATCGCCGGGGCGCGGAGCTACGTCCTCCAGCAGTTCGTGCCGGAGACCTCCCTGCGCCGGGAGCTACGCAGCGTTCGCCCCTACGCCCAGTGCGACCTGCTGGGCGCCTCCCAGAAGCTCCGCGGGCTGGTCAAGCAGTGCCACCTCCGCGGACAGCCCGTGGCGGAGGCCGTCGGCGCCGCCGCCGGCTAGCAGCCCGGACCGCCCAGGAGAACCCCCTCCCCATGAGTGACCCCCGACAGGAGAAGCTCGCCAGGGTGCTGGTCGACTACTCCCTGGAGATCGGGCCCAAGAGCCGGCTGCTCGTCTCGGTCAACGGCCGGGCCGAGGATCTGGCCCGCGAGGTCTACCGCCTGGCGCTGCGGCGCGGGGCGCTGGTCAACGTGGTGCAGGCCGTGCCCGGGACCCAGGAGATCCTCCTCAAGGAGGGTTCCGACCGGCAACTCGGTTTCCTGCCGCCGGAGACGCTCTGCCAGGCGCGAGAGTACGACGCCCACCTGATGCTCCGCGCCCCGGAGAACACCCGGGAGCTCTCCGGCTGCGACCCCAAGCGCCAGAAGCTCCTGGGGCTGGCCCGCAAGCCCTGGGTCAGGCTCTTCTACGGCCGCGAGGAGGCCGGCCGCCTCGCCTGGTGCCTGACCTATCCGCCCACCCAGGCCCTGGCCATGGAGGCGGACATGTCCCTGGCCGAGTTCGAGGACTTCTACTACCGGGCCTGCCTCTGCCACGCGGCCGACCCGGTGGCCGCCTGGCGCGCGGTGGCCCGCCGGCAGGAGAAGCTCGCCAGGTTCCTCTCGAAGAAGAAGGTGATCCGGGTGGTCGGCCCGGACACCGACCTGACCGTGGGCGTCGCCGGCCGCAAGTTCGTCAACTGCAAGGGCGACCGCAACATGCCCGACGGCGAGGTCTTCTCCTCGCCGATCGAGGACGCCACCGAGGGGCGGGTGCGCTTCACCTTCCCGGCGGTCCACAACGGCCGGGAGGTCGAGGACGTGCGCCTGACCTTCCGCTCCGGGCGGGTGGTCGAGGCCACCGCGGCCAAGAACGAGGCCTACCTCCACCAGATGCTCGACACCGACAAGGGCGCGCGAACCCTCGGCGAGTTCGCGGTCGGCGTCAACTACGGCATCGACCGCTTCACGAAGTCCATTCTCTTCGACGAGAAGATCGGCGGGACGGTGCACATGGCCGTGGGTCTGGCCTTCCCGGCCGCCGGCGGCCGCAACCAGTCGGCCATCCACTGGGACATGATCTGCGACCTGCGCCGCGGCGGGAAGATCCTCGCCGATGGCGAGGTGATTCAGGAAGACGGCCGGTTCCGAAAGGGGCTGCTGTGAAGGACGCCCGCTTCTGGAGCCCGGCCGAGGAAGCCAGGGTCCGCTGCTGGCTCTGCCCCCACGAGTGCCTGATCAACCCCGGCAAGGTGGGGCTCTGCGGCCAGCGCGAGAACGACGGCGGCCACCTCTTCAGCCGGATCTACGCGCGGGTCACCGCCGCGGCGCTCGACCCCATCGAGAAGAAGCCGCTCTACCACTTCATGCCCGGCACGGGCGTGCTCTCGCTCGGCACCGCCGGCTGCAACTTCCGGTGCAACTTCTGCCAGAACTGGTCCATCAGTCAGAACGAGGCGCCCACCGAGGAGCTCCTGCCCGAGGCGGCCGTGGGCCTGGCGCTCCGCAAGAAGGCCGCGGGCATCGCCTACACCTACAACGAGCCGATGATCTGGCTCGAATACGTCATCGACACCGCCCGGCTCGCCCGCGAGAAGGGGCTGGCCAACGTGCTCGTGACCAACGGCTTCGTCAGCGAGGGGCCGCTGGCCGAGGCCCTGCCGTTGATCGACGCCATGAACGTGGACGTGAAGTCCTTCGAGGAGGACTTCTACAAGAAGCTCTGCGGCGGGCGGCTCGAGCCGGTGCTTGCGCGCTGCGAACAGGCCCGGGCCGCCGGCGTGCACCTGGAGATCACGTATCTGGTGATCCCCGGCTACAACGACCGGACCGCGCTCTACGAGGGCCTGGCCCGGTGGATGGCGGAGAAACTCGGCCCCGGGACCCCGCTGCACCTGTCCGCCCACTTCCCGCGCTACCGCCTGCAGGCGCCGGCCACCACGCTCTCGACGCTGATGGCCGCGCAGGTCGCCGCCAGGCGCTTCCTGAAGCACGTGTACATCGGCAACGTAATGGGCGACGGCGAGAACCACACCGCCTGTCCGTCCTGCGGGGCGACAGTGGTGACCCGCAAGGGCTACGACGTCAAGGCCGACGGGCTCGACGCCGCAGGCAAGTGCGCCAAGTGCGGCGCCCCGGGCCCGATACTCATCAAACCGAAGTGGAAGACCGCATGATCAGCCACAGATGCACACAGATAAACACCGATAACAACGTCCTTTACGTTGTGGTCCATCGTATCTGTGTCCATCTGTGTTCATCTGTGGCCAAGTGTCGGTTGATTTGCGGCGCGTTGGGAAAGGCTCAAGGATGAGGCCCTCAACGTCCGATAATAAAGCCCGGAGCACCCGCGCCGGGCGGTTCCTGAACGGAGCGGTTCCATGTTTCTGAAGCGTCTCGAGGTTTTCGGATTCAAGTCCTTCGCGGACAAGACCGTCATCGACTTCACCGGCGGCGTCACCGCGCTGGTCGGCCCCAACGGCTGCGGCAAGTCGAACGTGGTCGACTCCATCCGCTGGGCGCTGGGCGAGCAGAGCGCGCGCAGCCTGCGCGGCTCGGAGATGGTCGACCTGATCTTCAACGGCACCACCAACCGCCGGCCGCTGGGCTTCGCCGAGGTGGTGCTGACCTTCGACAACTCCAAGCGCCCGCTGCCGGTCGACGCCGCCGAGGTCTCGGTCACGCGCCGGCTCTACCGCACCGGCGAGTGCGAGTACCTGATCAACGGCCAGGCCTGCCGGCTGCGCGACGTGCGCGACCTGTTCATGGACACCGGCGTGGGCGTGGGCGCCTACTCGATCATCGAGCAGGGCAAGATCGACGCCCTGCTGCAGTCCAGCCCCAAGGAGCGCCGCGGCATCTTCGAGGAGGCCGCCGGCATCGCCAAGTACCGCAGCCGCAAGGCCGCCGCACTGCGCAAGCTCGAGCGCGTCGAGCAGAACCTGCTCCGCGTCGGCGACGTGACCGCCGAGATCGAGCGCCAGCTGCGCTCGGTGCAGCGCCAGGCCGCCAAGGCCCGCCGCTACCGGGAGCTCGCCGAGGAGCTCAAGTCCCTGCGCCTGACCGTGCTGGCCGCCGACTACCGGGCCATGGCGGCGAAGCGCGAGGAGCTGGGCGCGGACCTGGCCTCCGCCGAGGACCTGGTGTCCGGCCTCTCCGCCGAGAGCGGGCGGCTGGAGGCCTCCATCGCCGAGGCCCAGACCCGCGCCGACGAGCTCGAGCGCGCGTCATCGGAGGCCGAGCGCAAGCGCTCCGAGGATCGGGCGCGCCTGGCCCGCGTCGAGGCGGCCATCGCCTCGGCAGAGAACCTCGCCCGGCAGCACGAGGAGACCGCCGAGCGCGCCGCGCGCGAGGCCGACGAGCTCATCGCCCGCGCCGCGGCCGCCGAGGCCGACGAGAAGAGGGCCCGCGAGGAGCACGCCGGGGCCGTGGCCGAGCTCGAGAGCCTCTCCGGGAGGCTCGGCGAGGCCGAGACCGCCGCCTCCGGCGGGGCCGCCCGCGCCGCGGAGCTGGCCGCCGCCATCGAGAAGCGCAAGTCCGAGGCTATCGAGGTGGTCCGCCGCCGCGCCGGGGTGGACAGCCAGGTGTCGAAGCTGCTCTCCCAGATCGAGCACTTCGACGCCGAGATATCCCGCGGCGAGCAGCGGGTGGGGGCGCTGACCGAGAAGCTCGCCGCCGCTCGCACCGAGGTGGAGCACGGCACCGCCCGGGTCGAAGAGCTCGGCCGCCGCCGCGCAGCGGTGGCCGAGAACATCAAGGCCGAGCGCGCCACCGAGGCGGCCATGGCCGCCGAGGTCTCGGAGCTCGACGCCCGGGCCTCGCGCCTGGCCTCGGAGCTCTCCGCCAAGCGCTCGCGGCTGCACATCCTCTCCGACCTGGAGGCCCGCCAGGAGGGCATCCAGGCCGGCGTCCGGGGCGTGCTCTCGGCCATGCGCGAGGGCTCGGCCCCCGCGGGCCTCTGCGGCATGGTGGCGGACCTGGTCAAGGTCCGCGAGCAGTTCGAGGTGGCCATCGAGACGGCGCTGGGCTCCAAGGTCCAGAACGTCGTCGCCGAGGACACCAACGCCGCGCGCGGGGCGGTCGAGCTCTTGAAGCACCGCCAGCTCGGGCGCGCCACCTTCCTGCCCCTCGATCGGGTCCGCGCCGGCTGGCAGCCGAGCGCGGAATCGCTCGCCGAGCCCGGGGTGCTGGGCCGCGGCGCCGACCTGGTGGAGTTCGAGGAGCGGCTGCGTCCGGCCTTCGAGCACCTGCTCGGCAACGTGGTCGTGGTGCAGGACCTGGACGTGGCCGTCCGCGTGGCCAACAACGGCTGCCGCAGCGGCGTGGTCGTGACCATCGAGGGCGAGATCTTCTACCCCTCGGGCGCGATCACCGGCGGGGCCTACCGCAACCGCTTTCCGGGCATCATCAGCCGGAAGAACGAGATCGCCCGCTTGAACGAGGAGATCGCCGCCGGCGACGCCGAGCTCGGCGGCTGCCGGGCCAGGCGCGGCGAGGCCGAGGGCCAGCGCGTCCGGGCCAAGGCCCGCGCCGAGGAGCTCGGCTCCGAGCACAGCGCGCTCTCCGCCGGCGAGATCCAGATGCGCCAGGGCCTGGAGATGGTCGCCCGCGAGGCCTCGCGGCTGGCCGAGGAGGAGGTCTTGGTCAACCGCGAGCTCGTCGACCGCCGCGAGCGGCGGGCGGCGATCCAGACCGGGCTCGACGGACTGCGCGCCGAGGGGCAATTGCTCCACGGCGAGGAGGAGTCCATCGGCCGGGCCATCGCCGAGATGAGCGAGACGCTCGAGAAGGCCGAGGCCGAGCGGGCCGAGCTCCGCGAGGCGCTCACCCGCCTCAGGATCGAGACCGCGGCGCTCGAGGAGAAACGCTCGTCGCTGGCCGCCCGGGCCGAGGCCGCCGCCAGGCTGCTCGCCGAGCGCCGGGCCGAGGCCGAGTCGCGCCGCGAGGCCGCCCGCACGGCCGACCACGCGGCCGGCGAGGAGCGGCGCAAGGCCGAGGGCCTGCGCGCCGAGCTCGACGAGGCGGTCAAGGCCGCCGCGGCCGCCGAGCAGGCCGGGACGGACCTGGCCGTCCAGCGGAGCGAGATGCGCTCGGCCATCGAGACCGCCCAGGCCGCCGAGCGCGAGTGCCGCGCGAAGCTCGCCTCGGCCAACTCCCGGGTCGGCGAGATCAAGCTCGCCGAGCGCGAGCTCGCCCTGCGCCTGGAGTCGCTCCTGGAGCGCGCCAAGGCCGAGGGCCAGGAGAACCTGCCCGAGTTCGCCCAGACCGTCGACCCCGAGGCGGTCAACATGGAGGACCTCCGCAGTCAGCTCGAGGAGGGCGAGGACAAGCTCCGCAAGATGGGCGAGGTCAACCTCTCGGCCATCGGCGAGGAGGACGCCCTGCGGGTGCGCCTCTCGGACCTGGCCGTCCAGAAGACGGATCTCGAGGAGGCCGGCAAGCTCCTCAAGGACGCCATCGCCCGCATCAACAAGATCAGCCGCGAGCGCTTCACCGCGACCTTCGAGCTGGTCCGCGAGAACTTCCACGAGACCTACCGCAAGCTCTTCGGCGGCGGCCGCGCGGACATCATGCTGGAGGAGGGCCAGGACGTCCTCGAGGCCGGCATCGAGGTGGTGGCCAAGCCCCCGGGAAAGGACATGATGGTCATGTCCCTGCTCTCGGGCGGCGAGCGCACGCTCACCACCATCGCGCTCCTCTTCGCGATATTCAAGGCCAAGCCCAGCCCGTTCTGCGTGCTCGACGAAGTCGACGCGCCGCTCGACGAGAGCAACATCGACCGGTTCATGCTCATCCTCCGGGAGTTCCTGGAGTCGAGCCAGTTCCTGATCATCACCCACAACCGCCGGACCATGGCCACCGCCGACGTGATCTACGGCGTGACCATGCAGGAGGCGGGCGTCTCCAAGCGGATCGCCGTGAAGTTCGAGGAGGTCGGCGAGGAGCTGGCTGTCGCGTGAGCAGTTGAACAGGAGAGCAGGGGAACAGGAGAGGCCGGGAGAGAAGAAGGAGGTCCGAGGGCGGACGGGGGTTAACTCTCCTGTTCGCCTGATCACCTGATCAACTGCTCTGATACGAGACCCGTGGTACCGGGGGCCCGACGCGCCGGCGGGCCCCCGGGTGTTTTTAGGGCCTTATCCGACGGATCCGTCGGATCCGACCGATCGGTCGGATCGAAAGCCCAAGGCCCCGGTCTGCCCCCGCTGCGGCCGGCCCATGGCGCTGCGCACCGCCCGCAAGGGGCCGCGGGCGGGCTCGCAGTTCTGGGGGTGCTCGGGGTATCCGGAGTGCAGGGGGACGATGCAGGTGTGACGGGATGACCCAAATAACGCGCAGGCAGTGGAGCATCTACCTTCTCATTGCCACCATCATCCTGCCGCCGGTAGGCGGGATGGTCAACGTGGCCCTTGCTGACGCTTTGAAGCTGTCCGGTCACATGGTCGGCCCCTTGTACTTCCTCCTGGGGGGGCTGGCCTGCGCGGCGGCGCTATCCTCCACCACGATGGTTGTCGCGATCCGGGAACTCAGAGGACTTGACGGCGAGGACAGGCGCAGGACTCGCTCTTGGCTGGCCTTGGGTACGGCCGCTGCAATGGCTCTCTGTGCACTTCTGGGCCTCCTCTATCTTCTTCTGATACTCTCCTCCGATTACTGAGGGGGAGTACCCCTATTCGAGCCTGCCATCCAAGGTCCGCTCCCGTTGGCATCTTCGTGCGGCTCCCGGCTCGCACGGCTCGTCACCCGCAGGGACGTGCGGGAGCCGAGCCGCTGCCGCGCACCGTCTCTAACTGCAGACCAGCCGCGGCCCGGGTCACGTCCGAACGCCACGGCGCCACGAGCGGCGTCTGAGGGCCGCGGCGAAGCGAGAGCACGGAGCGATGGTCCGCCTTGTACAGGCTTCGCGCCGGCAGGCGCGGCCCTCTCCCGCAGGCCTGCGGGAGAGCGGGGAGAGGGATGACCGCGCCGGGGCGCGGGCCCCGGGGCGTGGGGCGAAGCGGAGCTTCGCAGGGGCCCCACGCCCAGGGCGCCCCGGCGCGAGTCATGTTTGGTGGTCTTTTCCGCGGGCAGTCCCGTAGGCTCTTCAGTCGGTGGTGGCGGCGTTGATCCTATCGATGCCTGGGTGCCGCTCGGCGCGGAGCCGTTGAGGTTGCGGTCAGGTGGCGTTCGAACGCCCGTGGCGTCTGCGGCCGTGCCCGCGGCCGTGAGCGTGAGCGTGAGCGTGCTCGCGCCGGTCCGGCAGGAGCGCTGCGAAGTCCTCGTCGGACCCGTGCAGCCAGGTGACGTGTCCGTCGGCGAAGGCCGCGTTGCGGCCCAGGCCGTGGTGGTTTCCGGCGGTCGAGTCGCATACCAGTATGCGGTTCGCGGCCAGGCCGGACTCCGGGCCTGGGATCAGGGTGTAGACGGCCCTGGCGCCGGGCGCCGGATTGGCCTCCGTCGAGATCTGCCGGCGGATGGCCGCAGGGCAGGCGAAATCCTCGAGGCTCGAGATGTATCCCGGGTAGAGGTCTTCGAGGCTCCGCGGGAGGCAGGACTCGTGGTCCTGGGCGTAAAGGATGCATGCCGCGGCGATCTTCCGCAGTTTGGCCATGCAGTTCTTCACTCCTGCCAGTTCGGAGGGTTGGATGCGCTGCCTGCGCCACGTGCGGTGGGCTCCTCTCCCTGCAGCCGAGCGCGTTCCGGTCATGGCCGAACGCGCTGCCGCCCGTCGCAGTCCTTTCCGGCCGGGCCTGTGGGTAATCATGTCCGTGGTTCCTGTTGGGCCCCGGCGCGTTGTCAGGGCACTGACGCCCCATCTGTTGACAACATCCGGTTCGCGGCGGACCAATTCCATAACCTGACGGGCCGGGAAGGCAAAACGGTCGGACGGAGGGCTCAGAGCCCCGGTCTGCCCCGCTGCGGCCGGCCGATGGCGCCGGCGTTTGCAGCAAGGACCTTGCACAGAGCGCGCCGCGCGTAGAATGGGTCCGGCCCGTCCCGCCGCCGCGGCCCGGGCCAGGACGAGACACCTGGGGAACCGCACCATGACGGTCATCGCTACGAAACGCCTGCTGGGCGCCGCATCGCTGCTGGCCCTGCTCTTCCTGGGCGCCGGGATGGAGGCCCGCGCGGCCGAAATCCCCGAGGTGCCGCCGCCTACCTGCTGCGGATGCGGGGCCACCGGCGTTCGCAGCGGTTCGGGCTACTCCATTCAGCATCGCCCGGGCTGCCCCTATGGCGGAGGGGGCGGCGGGACTGACGCCGGCCCTTCGACCGACTCCTCCGAACGCAACGACCAGATCTCGAACGGAGAATGCCTGCTCGTGTCGCCGGTGATCACGGTGGTGGGGTTCTTCATGGGCGGGGTCTGGAACTTCAAGCAGCTCGCGGGGCATTACGGGAATCAGGGCGCCTTGAAGAGCTGGTGGAAGAACGCGGGGGCGGGGTCCGACCTTCCGGTGGTGAACTTCTTCGCCAAGTTGGGTGCCTTCCCGTTCCTGGTGCTCTATCCGGCCACCTGGGCGCTCAAGCAGGTGGGGCTGGGGCTCATCTGGGGCGGCGAGAAGACCGTGCAAGGCGTCGCCTGGCTGGGCAAGAAGACCTGGCAGGGGATCTCCTGGCCCCCGAAGCAGGTCTACTACGCCTTCGCCGGCCGCCCGGGCGAGAAACCCAAACCGACCGTCCCGCAGCTCCATGCCGCGGCCGCCAACTACGGCGAGCTCCGCAAGGACGCGACGCGGGTCCTGGCCGAGGCGAAGGAGTCCCGCGAGGCGGCGGCCGAGAAGCGCGACGCCTTCCTGGACGAGCTCATCGCCGGCGACCCGGAGCTGCAGAAGGTGCTGGCCGCCGAGGGCCGGGAGGCGGCCCGCGCGCGCGCTACCAAGCGGCTCGACGCCTACCTCAGCAGCTACCGCGAGCGGGCCAAGATCCGCGGGGGCCAGCAGGCTCTGCTGGCGGAGATGAACGACACCATCGACAAGGCGGACATGCAGGTCTTCGAGGACGTCGTGGCCCTGGGCATCGACAAGGCCGGCGGCCACTTCACGGACAAGTGGAAGGCCAGGCTCGCCGGCGACCGGCTCACCCAGGTCGAGCGCCACGGCCTGCGGCTGAAGCTGAATCTCGCATCCGTCGCCGAGGCGACGAAGACCGGCTTCGACGCGGGCAACGACCTCCAGGACATCTCCGCCAGCCTCAAGAAGGCCGAGGAGGGCGATCACGACGCCCGGCTCGAGGCCCACGAGAAAACCGGGCGGATGATCATCGGCTTCCTGGACAGGGCCGCGCCCGGCAAGATCGGCACCGTGGGCCTGAACACCATGGACGCCGTCTACTGCGCGGCCGCACACCTGGTGGTCGGCAACCAGGCTGCCGGGCTCCAGGGCGAGATCCTCCGGACGATGCGCCCGAGAGAGGACGCCCTGGCCCTCAGGTGGGCGAAGAATGCGGCCCGGGTCAAGGCCGCCGCCAACAACGAGCGGATCGCCGGCATCAAGCTGGAGTTCTACTCGGAGATGGAGCGGAAGTACGCCAAGGACGCGGCCGGCAAGGAGGGCTCGAAGTGAACCGCCTGCTCTCCTCGCTTCTCGCCGCCGGGCTGGTGCTGACCGCCGCCGCGGCATCAGGATGCGGGCGCAAGCCGCCCACCGACGCAGAGTTCGGGCTGCCGGACACCTCTGAGCAGGCCCGGGCCGCGCGCGAGGGGGCGCTCTTCGAGGGCGTCGAGGCCATGATGGCCTTCCGGCGCGAGCAGCTCCGCGCCTCGGTCGAGAAGTCGGCGCCGAATTACGCCCCGATCCGCGACCGGCTGGCCAAGGCCGTCGCCCGGCTGCGCCCCGCTCCCGGCGGGATGCCCGCGCCGCAGCTCGAGGCCTGCCTCGAGCCGCTCGAGACGGCCTTGGCGGCCATGGACCAGGTCATCGCCGCCGGGAAGACCGGCGACCCCCTGGAGGCCGCGGAGGGCTGGGCGCTATTCGACCAGTCCGCCGAGACGCTCTTCATGATGCTGAAGCCTTCGGGGGTCGAGAAGAGGCAATAAGCTCCTTGCAGTCGGCGCGCCGCATGTAGAATACCCGCTTATCGCAGTTCGGACCGCCGGGAGTTCCTCCAACATGAACCGATTCCTCTGTGCCGCGTCCCTGTTGGCCCTGCTGAGCCTGCCGGCGGTGGCCCCTGGACTGGTGCCCGCGGCGACTGCCGCCGCCGCCGAGGCGCCAGACCCTTCGGGCGTGGAATGCGCCGGCTGCGGGGCCACTAGCTCCAACCCGCGCAACCTGCGCCACCGCCCGGGCTGCCCCTACGGCGGCGACAGCAGCCCCCGGCCCGATCCCGGGACGGACCGCGAGCGCCCGCCGGGCGACCCGGCCAAAGAAGCCGATTTCCTCCTGTCCATGCTCGCTCCTCTGCCCTTGGCCGGCGGCGTGGCCTTCGGCGGCATCTGGCACGTGAAGCGCCTGTTCGGCGGCTTCAAGGGCAAGAGCGCCATCCGGAGTTGGAGCGACTACATCACAGAGCACTACCCGATGGGCGCCAGGGGCGCTTCCGGCGGATTCTGGGGACGTCTGGGCGGACTGCCCTTCCTGGTGCTCTACCCCTTCACCTGGACGCTGGGGCAGGTGGGGATCGGCGTCGGCTGGTGCGGCATGAAGACCGGAGAAGGCGTCGCCTGGCTGGGCAAGAAGACCTGGCAGGGGATCACCTGGCCTCCCAAGCAGGTCTACTACGCCTTCGCCGGCCGCCCCGACGAGAAGCCCCGGCCCACCAAGCGGCAGCTCGAGCTCGCGGACTTCAACTTCCGCCAACTCCGCCAGGAGGAGGAAAAGGTCCTGGCCGAGACCAGGGCGGCCCGGCAGGCGGCGGCCGAGAAGCGCGAAGCCTTCCTCGACGAGTTCATCGCCGGCGATCCCGACCTGCAGAAGACGCTCGCGGCCGAGGGCCGCGAGGCGGCCCTGGCCCGCGCGGCCAAGAAGCTCGACGCCTACCTGCACAGCTACCGCGAGCGCGCCAAAATCCGCGGGGACCAGCAGGCCCTGGTCCAGGAGATGGACCGGACCATCAGCAAGGCGGATCAACAGCTGTTCGAGGACGGCGTCGGGATATTCCTCGACCAGGCGGCCGGCCGTCTCACCAAGGGCTGGAATGACCAGCTCGACTCCGGCAAGCTCACCCGGGCGGCGAGCCACGACCTGCGGCTGAAGCTCCGCCTGGCGGACGTGGCCCAAAAGACCAAGGCCATCCAGGATGAATACTACGATCTCAAGGACCTCGGCGAGAGCTTCAAGAAGGCCGAGGCCGGGGACCACGAGGCACGCCTCGAGGCTCACGAGAAGACCGGGCGGATAATCATCGGCTGGCTGGATAATGTCGCGCCGGCCAAGGCGGGGACCGTGGCGCTCACCACCATGGACGCGGCCTACGCCGCGACCGCTCATCTGATGCTCGGCAACGTGGCATCCAACATCCGGGGCGACATGGTCCGATTCCAGACCGCGCGACCCCACGAGGACGCGCTGGCCCAGAGGTGGTCCACGTTCCAGTCCTACGACAAGTTCGCCGCCAACGCCGAACGGATCGCCGGCATCCGGCGGGACCAGTGGGCCGAACTGGAGAAGAAGTACTCCGGAGAAGCGGGAGGCTCCAAGTGAACGCGCGCACCGTCGCCCGGACCGCCGGGCCGTTCCTCGCCGCCCTGCTGGCCGTCGTCGCAGCCTCCGGATGCGGCAGAAAGCCGCCCACCGACGCCGAGTTCGGCCTGCCCGATGACTCGGCGCAGGCCCGGGCCGGGCGCGAGGGGGCGCTCCTCGATGGCGTCTCGGCCATGATGGCCTTCCGTCGCGAAGGGCTCCGCGCCTCCGTGGAGGAGTCCGCCCCGAACTACGCCCCGGCGCGCGCGCAGCTGGCTGCGGCCATCGCCCGGCTGCGCCCGGCGCCCGGGAAGATGCCCGCCCCGCAGCTCGAGGCCTGCATCCCGCCGATGCAGAGCGCGCTCGCCGCCATGGACCAGGTCATCGCCGCCGGGAAGGCCGGCGACCCGGTCGCGGCCAGGGAGGGCTGGACGGGGTTCAGCCAGTCCGTCGAGACGCTCTTCATGCTGCTGAAGCCGGCAGAGCCCGGCGGAGAAGACCAGAAGGCAGAAGACAGAAGTAAGAAGGCAGAAACACCGGAGTAGAGGACGGAGGCCGGGCCCGCGGCCGCTTCGTCGCGCGCCTCATCCGTCTCCCTTCGTGTTTCTGCCTTCTGCCTTCTCCCTTCTGCCTTTCCTCGTGACAGCTACTTCTTCAGCAGAGCGAACGCGATATTGCTGCCCATCTCCTGGGTCACGGCCAGCTGCAGCCAGAGGCCGGCCAGCGGCTCGAGGAAGCGCGCGGCCCTGAGCTTGCCGGCGTCGACCGCCTCGAAGCCGAGCTGGGAGGCCAGCTTCAGCACTTCGGGCTTGCGGCTCTCGTCGTCGCCGCAGACGCACATCAGCGGCTTGCAGCCCTTGAAGTCGGGGTGGTCCATGAGGGCCGCGCCGACGTGGTTGAAGATCTTGAAGACGTCGGCCTCCGGCGCCCAGGAGGCCACCTGCTCCGCGCCCGAGGTGGCGAGCCCCGGCACCATCGAAATCTCGCGCCCCTGGAAGCGAATGGGATTGGTGCAGTCGAGGATCACCTTGCCCTTGAGGTCCCCGGCGGCCTTGACCGCGTTCCTGGCCTGGTCCCAGGGCACGGCGAGCAAGACGGCCTCGCTCTCGGCGCAGGCCTGCGGCACGGTGCCCAGCCGCCCCTTGGCGCCGAGCTCCTTGGCCAGGGCCTGATACTTCCCGGCCTTGGGCTCGCGTACGCCCAGATAGATCTCGTGCCCGGCCTTGGCCCAGGCCCGGGCCAGCGTCCCGCCGACGTTCCCCGCACCGATGATGGCGATCCTCACGATGAGCCCTCCGCAACCGATTCCATAATCCGTCCGGCACGGTCCCGACCGCGCCAGCCCCTCCGGCGCAGGCTTGAACTCCATGGTCGGCGGTCTTCATCCCGCGTTTGCGGGCGGGTAGATTCAGCGCAGAGACGCAGAGCGCGCGGAGAAGACGCAGAGAACAACAGCTTTCCCGACACTGGTCATGGTAGCAATCTGCTGTTCTCTGCGCTCCCTCTGCGTCCTCCGCGTCTCTGCGTTGGAATACCGGTCTGCCGGCAGATAAGACGCTTGCCCGGAAGGGCCGCATGGCGAAAATCGAAGCGATGACCCGCAGGAATCTCCCGCAGCCGGCCTTTCTGCCCACCTCCCGCGCCGAGATGGACGCGCTGGGCTGGGAGGCGCTCGACGTGCTGCTCGTCTCCGGCGACGCCTACGTGGACCACCCGTCCTTCGGAACTGCGCTCATCGGGCGCTGGCTCGTGGAGCGCGGCTATCGCGTCGGCGTCGTCGCCCAGCCGCGCTGGGACCGCCCGGACGATGTCCTGGTAATGGGCCGGCCGCGGCTCTTCGCCGGGGCCTCGGCCGGCGCGCTCGACTCCATGCTCGCCCATTACACGGCCTTCCGGAAGAAGCGCCACGACGACGCCTACACGCCCGGCGGCAAGGCCGGCGCGCGGCCCAACCGGGCCTGCATCGCCTACACCGCGCTCCTGCACAGCGCCTTCCCGGGGCTCCCCGTGGTCCTGGGCGGCGTGGAGGCCTCGCTCCGGCGCGCCGCCCACTACGACTTCTGGGGCGACGAGCTCCGCCGGCCCATCCTCCTCGACGCCAAGGCGGAGCTGGTGGTCTACGGCATGGCCGAGCGCGCCATCCTGGAAGTGGCCCGGAGAATCGAGTCGGCCGGCACCTCGCCCGAGACGGGAGCCAAGCTCAGGCCCGGCGCTCTTGCCGGCATCCCCGGCACGGTCTTCATCGGGACCGAGGCGGACGTGCCGACCGGCGCGGCCCGGGAGGTCCTGCCGTCCTTCGAGGAGATCGGGGTCAAACCGCGGCTCCTGATGCCGGCGACGCTCGCGCTCGAGCGGCAGGTGCACCGGGGCGACGAGTGGCTCGTCCAGGCGGCCGGGAACCGCAGCGTCGTGATCGCGCCGCCGGCCGAGGCGCTCTCCTCGCAGGAGCTCGACGAGCTCTACGCCCTCCCCTTCGCGCGCGCCGCGCACCCGTCCTACCGGGAAGCGATCCCCGCGGAGGAGATGATCCGCTTCAGCATCACCTCGCACCGGGGCTGCGCGGGGGGGTGCTCCTTCTGCGCGCTGGCCCTCCACCAGGGCCGCCGGGTGCGCTCGCGGAGCGCCGGCTCCCTCGCCGGCGAGGCGGCCGCCCTCGCCCGGCACCCGTCCTGGACGGGCTCGATCAGCGACGTGGGCGGCCCGACCGCCAACATGTGGGGCGCCGTCTGCGCGGCCGACCCGGCCAAGTGCCGGCGCGCGAGTTGCCTCGCCCCCTCGGCCTGCCCGCACTTCCGCTGCGACCAGTTGGCCGTCGCCGCGATGCTGCGAGAGGTCGCGCGGCTCCCCGGCGTCAAGCACCTCCGGGTGGCCAGCGGCGTCCGCCACGACCTCGCCCGGCGCGACCCGAAGTACGTCCGCGCGCTCGTCCGGGAGTTCACCGGCGGGCAGCTCAAGATCGCGCCGGAGCACTGCTCTGAGCGCGTCTTGAAGCTCATGCGCAAACCGGGTTTCCGGACCTTCACGGAGTTCCTCACCGTCTTCGAGGCCGAGTCGAAGGCCGCCGGCAAGCCGCAGTTCGTGGTCCCCTATCTGATCAGCGCCTTCCCGGGCTGCACCGAGCGGGACATGCAGGAGCTCTCCGCCTGGCTCAAGTCGCGGGGCTGGAAGCCGCAGCAGGTCCAGTGCTTCATCCCCATTCCGGGCACGGTGGCGGCCGCCATGTATTACGGCGGGATCGACCCGGAGGGGCACCCCATCCCGGTGGCCCGAACCGACGCCGAGCGGCGGAGGCAGCATGAGCTCTTGCTCGGGGCGGGGCCGGCGCCGGGCGCCGGACGGCGGGGGAGGAAGAGGTAGTCCGGAAGCGAACCGTCCCGGGCCCGATCCGGCGGGAGTCTGGCGGGAGGACAAGAAGTCCGTGCAGCCGAACGGCACTTAGCGCCATTCGAGACATTACCCCGGCGCCATCCGGAGAGCAGAATGAGTCGACACGGAGTTTGCTGCGCAATGCTGATCCTGCCAGTCCTGGGGTGTAATAGGGTGGGATCTCCACCCAGCATCCTTGCCAGGGCGCCTCTGCCGCAGATACGCGTTGATCCCACGGGAGTTGCATGCCCGCGCGGAGGTTATGCCCTGACTCTCGCCCCGCAGAATCCCGTGGATCCGCCCCCTGAGCAGCTCTTTGTCTATCGAGTAACCAGGAACACGATCTCCCGTGATGATGCCAAGCGCCTGGCTCGATCGTTGGGCTTCCGGCACGTCGCGCTGGGGCTTCGCCTCGGCAGCGGACCTTTTGACCACGATACTTTGTGGGTCAAAGAGGGAAACAAGGCCTTTCACTGCGTGCCGCGCCTCGGAACCTGGGGGTACGCTGTCGATGGAGGTCGGGACAGGCTCTGCATGCCGTCGTCAGAGAAGTCGCCCCTTGACCTCCAATCGGCCAAGGCACTGGTGCCAAAGGCCAGGGCCAAGGCAATCGAGTTTCTGAAAGAGCGCGATCTCCTCCCGCCGAGTTGGCACATCGACGGAGTCTATCAGGAAATTGCTGGAGAAGCCGGGGACGACGCGACTGACAGGGTTGTGGCCTTCACCATATTCGTCCGCAGACAATTCGACCGATACCGGGGATTGGGCGCATTCAACTGGATCGGCATCACGCTCTCTCCTTCCCTGGATGTCACGCAGGTCGACTACAACATGGAGGAATCGGAACGATGGGCTGGCTACCCGACACGTTCGGTGGACGAAGCTTTCTCGGCGCTGAATCGCGGTTCGGGACAATTGCTTCCGGAGGAGTTATGGGGAGGACGAGCCAGGTTCGAACGCATCATTTACCTCAGTGAAACTGAGCGCCATTGCCTGGTGCAGCCGGTCTATGCCTTCCGAATCGAAAAGGGCAAGGTCGCCGCGACCTTCTATGCGCCTGCGATTGTCGACGCGTGGTATGTCAAGACGCCCGCTTTTGTCCACAAATGGGATCGCGAACGAATAAGCGATGAGGAATTGGGTGCCCGGGTGAGGGAACGCGTGGCGCTGATACGGGCGGAGGAGAAGGCGATCCAATCCCTACCGGGTGTCTCTCGAGGAGAATTGAGCGTCATCTATGAACGTCAGATGAAGTGCGCAAACTTGTGGCGTGAGGCCGCTGACTCTGTCACGGCCGAAATGAGAGATGAGTTCGTGGCCGCAGGGCTTGATAGCGCCAGAGCCTGTCTCTTCGCGATTCGCCGGCACATGACCGAAAGGAACGGAGGACTGGGGACCTATCTGGACTGCTATTACTGGGACTATTCACGGAAGGTGCTCGAAGTGCTATCGTCCATCCCGGGCAGCAAGATTGATCCCGACGTCTTTCTCTCTCAGTTTGAGAAGGAGCACGAATGGCTGATTGTGACCGAGAAACCCAAAGAGGATCCACCCAACGCAACTCAACCGAAATAGCGCCATCAAGCGTTCGCAACCCGACGGGAGCGGAGTCATGGCGATGACCTGCCGCGCTGAACTGTCCAACGACATCCTCGTCCTGGAGAACGCCCTCGTCCGCCGCGAGTTCGCCTGGCAGGGCGGCGCGCTCGCGCCCCGGCTGCTCCTCGACCGGGCGAGCGGCGCGCGATGGGAGCCACCGGCCTCCGGCCCCGGCGCCGGCCCAGGCGCCGGCGCGCCTGACTTCGTCCTCCCCGGCGAGCCGGCCGAGGCGACCGGCGGCGCCTTCCGCGCCTGGGAGGAGCCGGCCTCGGCGACGACTGCCGCGCACCTGGCCGCCGAGGTCGTCTGCCGCTTCGGCGGGGTCGAGGTCCGGCGCGTCTTCCGCATCTTCCCGGACTGCCCGGCGATCGGTTGCGAAGTCTTCCTGCGCGGCGCGGCCGCGGCGAAGACCTGGCTCGCCGGCGCGGACCCCGAGGAGCTCGTCTCCGGGAAGAAGGCGCTGCCCGGTCCGGCCTACGCGCGGGTCGGCTTCGGCCCGGGGCGAGTGCACCTCCGCGCCGAGAGCGTCGCCTTCCGCGACATCACCGACTGGCGGAACAACCTGGTGGAGCGCCGCGAGTTCCTGCCCTACCGCTCGCCGGTCTGCGCGGCCGGCAACGTGCTCCTCGTCTCCGACGCGCTCACCGGCGCGGGCTTCTTCATCCTCAAGGAATCGCCCTGCCCGGACATGCAGCTCGCCTCGCCCGGCTGCGACTTCGTCGTCGGCCGCGGCGAGGCGCTGGCAGTGGGGCTCGGCGTTGAGCCGGCCGACCTCGACGCGACGGAGTGGACACGGGGCTACGGCACGGTCCTCGGCGTCGCCCCGGCGGGCTCCGGCCGGCGCGGGCTCTTGGAGGCCCTGCGCGAGCACCAGCACCGCCGCCGCGCGCCGCGCCCCGGGCGCGACTGCATGGTCATGCTCAACACCTGGGGCGACCGCGGCGGCGCGACCCGGATCAGCGAGGACTTCACCCTCAGGGAGATCGAGGCCGGCCGGCGCCTCGGCGTCACCCACCTCCAGGTGGACGACGGCTGGCAGACCGGCAACTTCAGCGAGAAGGGCCGTCCGCAGGAGCGCCGCGCCGGGGACTTCTGGACAGTCCACCCGGAGCACTTCCCGCGGGGCCTCGGCCCGGCCGTCGCTCGCGCCCGGGAGCTCGGGGTCGAGCTCTGCCTCTGGTTCGCGCCGGAGAGCGCCGACGGCTACGCCGACTGGGAGGACAACGCCCGCACGCTCGTAGCCATGTGGCGCGAGCACGGCATTCGCACCTTCAAGATCGACGGCGTCCACGCCCCCGACAAGCGCGCCGAACGCAACTTCCGCGCCTTCCTCGACGCGGTGCTGGCCGGCACCGACGGCCAGGCCTTCTTCAACCTGGACGTGACCGCCGGCCGGCGCTTCGGCTACCACTGCCTTACCGAGTACGGCAACCTCTTCGTCGAGAACCGCTACACCGACTGGTCGAACTACTACCCGCACTGGACGCTGCGGAACCTCTGGCACCTCGCCGGCTACGTGCCGCCGCAGCTTCTCCAGATCGAGTTCCTCAACAAGTGGAGGAACGCCGGCAAGTACCCGCCGGACGACCCGCTCGCCCCTGCGCGCGTGCCCTTCGAGTACTGCTTCGCGGTGGCCATGATGGCCCAGCCGCTGGCCTGGTTCGAGGCCTCGGAGCTGCCCGAGGAGGCCTTCGCTCTGGCGCCGGTCCTCGCCGAGTACCGCCGCCACCAGGAGCGCCTCCACGCCGGGCGGATCTTCCCGGTCGGCGAGGAGCCGTCGGGTGCGTCCTGGACCGGCTTCCAGTCGGTCCGGGCGGACGGCGGCTATCTGGCCGTCTACCGGGAGCTCAACGACCGTCCGGCGGCGCGGGTGCGGCTGTGGCTGGCTCCGGGGGGCCAGGTCGAACTGCGCCCGGTGATCGGCGCGGGCAAGAGCTTCGCGGCCGCGCCGGACGCAGACGGGGCCGTCGAGTTCGCGCTGCCGGAGGCGTTCAGCTATGGGCTGTACGAATACCGACTGTGAACTCGGCTGGCGGCGAACACGCAACATGAAACATTCAACACGCCCCTCGACAAACCTCCGCTCGGGGCCCTGAGTCTAATCGAAGGGCAACATGCAGAGCAAATCAGGGAGATAATCTCAATGAGGACAGCGAGCAACCAAGAGACGGCAACAACAACACGAATCGGCTCTTTCCGCTGATTCATTGCGTGTTGGATGTTGAATGTTTCATGTTGCGTGTTCGCATCCGTCCCAACTGAAGCGGCCGCGCCCCCGAAGGGCGCGGCCGCGATGGATGATCGGTCGTCGTCGGCTCTCTAGTTGGCGGCTGCCACCACGCTGATATAGCGGCCCTTGACCTGTACCTTGCCGGGCTTCGTCGCGAAGATGGTGTAGTCGCGGCCCAGGCCGACGTTGTTGCCGGGCTTGAACTTCGTGCCGCACTGCCGCACGATGATGGCGCCCGTGCCCACGGTCTGGCCGTTGCCGACCTTCAGGCCGCGGAACTTCGGAAGCGAGTCGCGGCCGTTGCGGGAAGAGCCCTGTCCTGCCTTGTGTGCCATGGTACGTCACCTCGCGCAAAGAACTGCTTCAACGAATTTGAAGCGAACGCCGGGATTCTACCCGGCCGGCCGGGAATGTCAACTGACGGTTGACAGGGTCGGGACCAATGCTATGCTCAGGTCCCACGGGGGCGTTCCGCCCCGCCGGTGGATGGGGGATTCCTTAGGAGATGCCTGAGATGGCAGTCTGCAGCAAGTGCGGCGTGACCGTACAGGACCAGAACCTGCAACCCGACGCGGAAGGCAAGCTCGTCTGTCGGACCTGCGCCGGCGCCTGGCGCGCCAAGAGCGCCCAGATGTCGGCGTCCCAGAGCCGCCAGGAGGGCTCGCCCGGCTTCTGGATGCCCCTGGCCCTGGCCGCCTCGGCCCTGAGCGTGCTGCTGCTGATCATCGCCATCTCCGTGGGCGTGAGCAAGGGCTCGCTCCGCAAGGACAAGGAGAAGGCGGAGAAGACGCTCAGCAACCTGCAGGCCCAGCAACAGCAGGAGCGCATCGCTTACGACGAAGTCGTCGGCGAACGCGACCGCGCCCAGAGCAGCTTGACTTCGTTGCAGACCGAGCTCGACGCCGTCAAGACGGAACTCGCCGATCTCAAGGCCGGCAAGAAGCCGCCCAAGACCACCGCGAGCACCGGCACGGGCACCGGCACCGGGTCTTCCTCGACACGCCCGGGTACGGGCACGGGGACGGGCACCGGCACCGGGTTCGACTTCGGCACCGGCACCGGGACCGGGACGGGACTGGGCACCGGCACGGACACGCCGGCGCCGGCCGACGCCGTCTACGCCAACAAGGGCGGCAAGAACTACCACACCAAAGCCTGCAAGTACTACGGCGCGTCCTCCACGGCCATGACCGTGAGCGAGGCCAGAAAGAAGGGCCTGACGCCGTGCCGGTTCTGCAAACCGCCGAGCAAGTAGACCCGACCGCTTCAGGGAGACCCGCCGCCGGCCCAGCGCCGCGGCGGGTCTCTCGTTACCAGCCGCAGGGCCCGGAGGCGGCCTACGACCCGGACATCCGCGTGCTGCTCTGCCGGATGCACCGGCTGGACTCGTGGGACATTCCGAACCTCTCCGCGCCCTACTGGCGGCTGTACTGGAACGATCGGCCCGGCGCCTGGGTGGCTCTCGACGGGCGTCGCACGGAGCTGGTCCCGGCGCGCTTCGCGCTCATCCCGCCGAACACGCCGTACGCCTCGCGCCTGTTCCGGCCGGTGACCCACTTCTACCTGCACTTCCTGGCCGCGCCGCCCTTCGACGCGGTGGCGCCGGCAATCCTCATGTTCCCGGCCGCTCCGGAGCTGCGCCGCGCCGTGCGGGAGATCGCGGGGCTGCTCCGCGGCGGCCGGCCTGCGTCCGCCCCGCGCCTTGCAGTGCTGGCCCATGCGCTGGCCGCCGGCGCGCTCGGCCGGCTCCCGCCGGAGAGCGTTCCGGAGCTACGCACCGACGAGCGCGTGGAGGCCGCCCGGCGAATGATGGAGGAGCGTATCGACCGGCCGCCATCGAATCCCGAGATCGCCGGGTGCGCCGGCATGAACGCCAACGCCTTCATCCGGCTCTTCCGGGAGGTGGTGGGCGCCAGCCCCCAGGCCTGGCTCACGGCCCGGCGCATCGACCACGCCTGTCTGCTGCTTCAGGGGAGCTCTCTGGGCGTCAAGGAGGTCGCCGCGAAGTGCGGCTTCTGTGACCGCTATCATTTCTCGCGGGTCTTCAAGCGCCTGCGCGGCGTGGGGCCCGCCGAATTCAGGCGACGCTGCTACTGGAGAGCGTGATAGCGAATATTGAAGTCCGAATCACGAAGGACGTGGAGTGGCCGGGAGCTGTCACTTCGACATTCGTCATTCGACATATTGCGGTTCACCGTTGGTTCTCTAGGCTGCCGGCATGGCTAAGCGCCATTCTCTTCAGCCTTTCTTGTGCATGGTGCGTAAGTGGCGTGGACACGCTATATAAGCTGTAAATCAAAAGCTCCCGGAATTCTATCGAACTGAAAGACTTGAGCGGGGTATGGTAGTCAGGAGGTAGTTAGCATGGTAGTCACGCCGTTGGTCAGCAGGCGAGGCCGCGATGCCCAGGGATACGTCTGGCTGGCCGAGAAGCTCAGGCAATCCATTCTCAGCGGCGAGATTCGCGTGGGCGAGAGCCTGCCGCCCGTCAAGCAACTCGGCGCCGAGAACGGCGTCGCTCCCGAGACTGCCCGACGCGCGGCCAAGCAGCTCGAGCGCGAGGGGCTGCTCGCCGCCGAGCCCCGCCAGGGTTTCCGGGTGCTCGCCCGCGTAAACGACCCCGAGCGCGGCTTGCCCATCGCCTTCGTGGTCTCGGCCGCCGAACAGCCCGGGATGTGGGACGACTTCCACCGATTGCTTTTCGCCGCGCTGCAGAGCGCTGCCGCCGAACGTGGCTGGGCCTTCCTGGCCGTCGGCATGGGCAACCGTTCCGGCCAGGAGGTCATGGAACAACTCCGGGACTGCCGGGCCTGCGGGCTGGTGCTGGACTCGGTGAATGCCGCGCTCGTCGCCGCGGTGAGCCGCGTCGGCCTGCCCACCGTGATGATGGACGCCTGGGAGCCGGAGATGCGCCTGGACGCCGTGGCCCAGGACTCCTTCCAGGGCGCGCTGCTGGCCACCCGCCACCTGCTGGCGCGCGGTCACCGGCGCATCGCCTGGCTGGGTCCCGCGTCCCAGAGCGTGCAGAGCCGCGAGCGCTACGGCGGCTTCTGCGCGGCGCTGGCCGGCTCCGGCGCGGACGTCGTTTCGGACTTCATGCGGGATGTGCCCTGGCAGGAGGTGCCGGACCGCGCGCGGGAGATGCTCCGCCGCCCCGACCGCCCGACGGCCGCATTGGGGATGTGGTACGGGGCCGCCGAGGCGTGGCACCGGGCGGCCGCCGAGCTCGGGCTCGCCCCCGACCGGGACTTCGAGCTGGTCGGTTGGGCGAGCGAAGAGAGCTACGACGGCGCCTATCGCGCGCTTTTCGGTGCCGGGCCCGTGCCCGCCACCATGGTCTGGAGCGTCGCCGAGCTCGCCCGGCTGACCGTGGCCCGGCTGGCCGAGCGCCGGACCAGGCCGGAGATGCCGCCGGCGCTCATCAAGGTGCCGGTGCGGCTCAGGCCCGCGGCGGGGGCCAGGCCATGAAGGCACGCCGCTCCACCCGGCCGGTGCTTCACGTGGTGGTCAACAACCACTTCGACCTCACCTGGCGCCGCTGCTGGGACCGGCGCTTCACATGGAACGGTCAGACGTTCGCCTCCTACGCGGACATCCAGGAGGCGTACATGCTCGAGAACCTGCGCATGGCACGCCGGCACCCAGGGTACAAGTTCATGGCGGAGTGCACCGCGGTGGTCCGCAAGTTCCTGGAGCGCCGCCCGGAGCGTCGCGCCGAGCTCCGCCGGCTCGTTGCCGCCGGGCGCTTCGAGGTCTCCGGCGCCGGGGACAACATCGTCGACGGAAACCTGGTGCTCGGCGAGACCCTGGCCCGCAATTTCGTGACCGGGTTCCTCTGGCTCGAGAAGCACCTCGGCCAGCGCGCTGCGCTCGTCGTCCGCAACGACGCGTTCGGCAACAGCGCCCAACTGCCCCAGATCGTCCGGGGCTGCGGACTCAAGCTCGTCACTGGCATCACGTACTCGGAGCTCGACGCCCCGTATTGGAGAGGACTCGACGGCAGCACAGTGCTCGGACGGGGCCTGGCCCGCGCCGGGATCCTCGCCGGCTACGACAAGTACCCGCCCTGCCAGTGCTGCGCCGGACGCGGCTGCCGGCGCTGCGGCGGCCGGGGCTTCGACTCCGGGCCGCGGGCGCGGCTCCTGCCCTTCGACCACCAACTCGTCGAGCGCGAGGGCCGGGCCTTCGTCGAGCTGTCCCCCGAGGAGCTTCTTCCCAACCCGGAAGCCCCTGCCTGGCTGCGCAGGACCGCCCGCGGGCTCGACGCGCGTTTCGCCGTCGAATCCGAGGCGCTTCCGCTCCTGGCCGGGCGCCTCGCCCGTGTCGACTCCGTGCCGGCGCGCGAGCTGCATTCGAGCCCGGAGGCCAACCCCAACAACACCGGCTGCTACGCGACGCGCATCCGCCTTAAGCAGGAGCTCCGCCGGGCCGAGTACGCCCTGCTCGGCGCCGAGGCGCTCGTCGCGGCGGCGGCCCTGCGAGGCTCGCCCCCGCCGCGAGCGGCGCTCGCCAGGTGCTGGGAGCAGTTGCTCTTCACCGCCTTCCACGACGCCGTCACCGGCACGCACGTCGACGCCGCCTACGACGAACTGATGGACGTCAATGCCCAACTGGCCGAGCGCACTGCGGGAATCGCGGCGAAGTCGCTCCGACGGCTGGCCTCGCCCCGGCGCGGCACCTTCTCGGTCGTCAACCTCACCGGCTTCTCCCGGCCGACGCTCGTGACCGCCGAATTGCCGCTGCCCTCCGCCGGAGCGCGCGTCGAGGACGCCGCCGGCCGGTCGCTCCCCGTCGCGGCCGTCGAGCGCCTGCCGGGCGGAGGCGCCCGCGTGACCTTTGCGGCCCCGGCGGTGTCCGCCCTCTCCGCGACGAGCTTCCGCTTCCGCCCCGCGCCGGCCCCGGCGGTCCGGAAGCTACGCGCCCCGCGGATCGAAAACGCGCGCTTCCGGATCGAAGCCGACGCCCGCGGCGTGCGCCGCGTCTTCGACCGGCGCCTGGGCCGTGACATTCTCGCCCCCGGCGCCCACCGGCCCTTCGAGCTCGTCGTCGAGGAGGACGAGGGCTCGCCCTGGGCGACGCTCAAGCCGTCCCGGGAGCGCACCGGCCTCGCCGGCCGCACGAAGCTCGTCGCCGCCGAACGCCGCGGCGCAGAGCAGCGCCTTCGCTTCGAGACGGACATCGACCGCCTGGCCAACCACAAGGGCGCCCGGGCCTGGACCACGGTGACGCTGACCGCCGGAATCGAGCGCGTCGACGTGGCCGTCGAGGCGGACTGGAGGGCCTGCAACGCGCGGCTACGCGCGGCCATGCCCGTGCCGGCCGCCGGGCGGCACCTCTACGGCATCCCTTACGGCGCGCTCGAGCGGCCCGTCTACGAGCCGTCCTTCGGCTGGAAGGGCGCCTGCGGCGACTGGCCGGCGGTCAACTGGGCGGGGCTCGAGGCCCGGGGCTTCTCCGTCGCGGTCCTGAACCGCGGGGTGCCCTCCTGCCGCATCGAGCCGGCCGGCCTGGGACGCTCGACCATCCTGCTCTCGCTGCTCAGGAGCCCCGCCTACCCGACCTACCTGCACGAGCCGGAGTCCTACGTGATGACCGGCTACGACGGCATGCGCGACGAGGGACGCCACCGGCTGGAGTACGCGGTGACCGGCTACGCCGGCCCGCTGCTCGAGAGTCCCGTCGAGGCAGACGCCCGGCTCTACAACGCCGGTATGCTCGCGGTCCCCGGCGAGGCCCGGCTGCCGGAGCTGCCAACGGTGGAGTCCGACCACGTCTGCGTCGCCGCGCTCAAGCCGGCCGAGGAGGGCGGGGCCCTCGTCCTGCGCCTGGCCGAGCACCGCGGCCGGGCCGGGCGCGTCCGCGTCCGGCTGCCGTCCTGGGTCGGGAGTACGTCGCGGGTCAATCTGCTCGAGCGCGAGGGTGCAGACCTCGCCATCCGTGGAGAATCCGCTGAGTTCGAGGTGCGTCCGTGGGAGATAGTGACGCTTCGTCTGGAGCGCAAGAGTTGAAGGAGCTCGACATGATGAGAACGATCTGGGTTTTGGCGGCGGCGATGGTGGTCAGCCTCGGGGCGACGGCCGGCGAGCCGAAGGCCCCGAGCCCGCTGGTGGCTCCCGACGGCACCAAATTCGTGACCGTGCCGGCCCGGGTCATCCCCGAGCCCGAGGAGCGCGGCAAACCCTACAAGGTGCCGGCCACCGAGTGGAAACAGGACCCGGTCCTGTGGGGCTGGACCTGCGAGCTGCCCGATGGCTCGGGCATGACCTTCGGCGGCGTCCACCAGACGGCCGACGACGGGCTGGCCCACACCCAGATCAAGGAGGGCGGCGCCTGGAAGCTCATCCACGAGGAGCTCCGCAAGGCCAACCCGCTCCAGAAGCGCCACGACGAGGTCCGCGCGCTGCGCGACGAGTGCAAGGACGCGCTGGCCCGGGCCCGCAACATCTACTTCGAGGGCAAGCCGGCGGCGGACGAGGCCAAGGCTCTCAAGGAGTCCGTCGACCCGGCGGTCGAGAAGTGCGCCAAGGACCTGGCCGCGCTCACGGCCGCGCTCAAGGGTGCCTCGGGCCTCGGCGAATACGAGGCCGGACAGGTCAAGTTCGCCCTGAAGCACCTCGAAGCCGCGGCCGGGCTCATCAAGCCCTTCGGCGCGGCAGCCAGCCCCGACCAGATGGCCGCGATGCGCAAGGGCCAGATCGAGCTCGAGATCGCCGCCGAGGCCTTCGACGCCGAGCCGCCGCCGCGGGCGCTCTCGATAATCGCCTACGACTCGAAGACCAGGCTCTACGCCATCTTCGGCGGCTATCACATGGACTACTCGACCAACGACCTGTGGGTCTTCGACCCTGCCAAGCGCCGCTGGTTCCAGAAGCACCAGGACGCCGCCCCCGAGCCGCGCTTCGACGCGCGCCTCGACGCCTCCGGCGACGGGAAGCTCGCCATGCGCGGCGGCGCCTTCCGGGGCAAGGGCTACCAGCACTGCGGGCCGGCCAAGTGGACCTATGACCTCGAGAAGAACGCCTGGACCACCGACGCCCAGGGCGAGAAGACTTTCCCGTCGGACACTCGGGAGGGCGACGCGCCGCCGTCCGGGCCCGAGAACTTCATGAAGGGCCCCAAGCCCGACGCCGCGGCCAACGAGGCCAAGCTCAAGGCGCTCCCGTTCAACACCTGGGTGCGGATGAAGACGCCGGTCGCCCTGGGCGGCCGCGACTGGGGCACCTGGGTCTACGACACCGACCGGGACATGCTCTACGTCTACGCCGGCGGCCACGCCAGCTACTGCGGCAACGACGTGGCCCGCTACCACCTGGCCACCGACCGCTGGGAGATCACCGACCCGACCGAGGCGCCGCTGGGCTGTTGGGGCACCAACGAGCAATACCCCTCGGGCTTCAACTTCAACCAGCGGCCCTGGTGCAAGAAGCACGTCTGGAACGGCCAGGCCTACGACCCGGGCATTCGGAAGATGGTCATGGGCTCGGTCAACGACTCCAAGGTCGACCGCTACACCTACCTGTACGACCCGGACAAAGGCGACTGGTCCGGGCGCTTCCGCGTGCCCGACGGCATGCCCAACGATGCCTACGGCATGCAGATCCGCTACACGAAGTCCGGCATGCTCGCCTGGAACGGCCCGTATCGCCTGGACGGCAAGTCCCTCGAGTGGAAGCTGCTCAAGGTCCAGGGCAAGATGCCCGGCGGCGGCGTGGACAGCTCGGGGCTGGTCTACGACCCCAAGCGCGACCGGATGATCTTCGCCACGCTGGGCGGCTACGGCCGGCCCTTCGACGGACAGCTCCATGCGCTGGACATGAACACGCTCGCGGTCGCGCCCTTGAACCCCGAGGGCATGAACCCGGCCGGCAAGTGGAACATGTTCCTGCGCGAGGTGGCCTACCACCCTGAGAGCGACCTCTTCCTCTGGCCGCAGCGAGTCAACATCGACAACAAGCAGTCCCCGGACCTCTTCGTGGCCTACGACGCGGCCAAGAACCGCTGGGTGACGGTCCGGCTCGCCATCACGCCGGGCGCCGGCCAGCTCAACACCGGAGTTTGCTGCGGCATCCACTGGGACGCCAAGCGCGGCCTCTTCTGGCTGGGCGACGCCAGCTGGGATGGCGGCGTCTGGGTCCTGCGCTTCGACCCGGCCAAGGCGGAGATCGCCCCGCTCAAGGATTACGCGCCGGCGGCGGCGCCGCCGCCGGAAAAGTGAAGGCGGTGGAAGGTGGATGGTGGATGGTGCCGCCAACCGCAGAACCGCGAATGTCGAATTCCGAAGCGACTTCGGCCTTCGCTATCCGGCGTTCGATGTTCTGCGGCTCCCCACATTCCTTTGTCCCTTCCACCCTCCACCCTCCACCCTCCACCTTCCACCCCTAGAGATCGGAGCCTCCCCATGCGCCTGAAGCTGATCTGTGCGATGACCGGTTGCCTGGCCGTGGCGGCTCTCGCCGGCGAACCTTCGCCCAACGCCGGCCCGGCCGCCGAGTACCAGGGCGATCCCAAGTACCAGGCCGGGGCGCCGGAACCGCGGGGCAAGGCGCACCGGCCGCCGGGCGGCATCGGCAACGCACAGCGCTGCCCGGTGATCTGGGGCTGGCGCCTGGCCCTGCCGGATGGGAGGGGGCTCGGCTTCGGCGGAATATCGATCCGCACCGACGATCCGCGGCCGGAGACCGAAGTGCTTCGCGACGGCAAGTGGACGCCGATCCAGGCCGAGCTCCGGCGGCAGAATCCGCTGCAGGACCTCTCCGACCGCCTCGCCGCACTCCGCACTCCGCTGCAGCGCGTCGCGGGCCTTGCCCGGCACGGCTACCTCGAAGGCCTGGCCGGCCCGGCGGAAAAGGCCTACCTCGCGAAGGAGGCGGCGCCGCTCGCCGCGGAGGTCGCGGGCAAGCTTGCGGAACTCGACAAGGCCCTGGCCGGCTTCCAGACACAGGACGCCTACCTGGTAGGGCAGATCTCCTTCGCCAGGGGGCATCTGGCGAAGGTCAGCCCGGCGCTGGAGGGTCTGGCCGCCGGCCTGAGCGGCAAGAGGTTCGAGGAGCTCCGCCAGGCCCGCATCGATCTGGAAATCGCCGCCGAGGCGCTGGACGCCGCGCCGCCGGCCCGGGCGCTGAGCCAGATCGCGTACGATGCCAAGACCGGGCTCTTCGTGATTTTCGGCGGCGACCACCTCGACTACCTGACCAACGACCTCTGGGTCTTCGAGCCCAAGGTGCCTCGCTGGCGGCAGCGGCACCCGCCGACCGCGCCCGAACCGCGGGCCGAGCATCTCCTGGCCGGCGGCGGGCCGGGCAAGGTGGTCATGAAGGGCGGCTACGTCTACGGCCGGAAGCAGCCGGGCTGGGACAGCTCCACGTACGTCGGCGCCGGGCCGGAGGAATGGAGCTACGACCTCGCGGCCGACGCCTGGAGCGGCCCCGCCGGGTTGCCGACCTTCCCGTCGGACGCCCGACACTACCGCGAGGGGGCCTTCCTGCCGGACCACTTCACCTCGGACCCCCGGCCCGACCCGGACGCGCACGCCAGGAAGCTCGCGGAGCTGCCGGCCAACACCTGGGTGCCGCTCAAGCCGCAGAAGACCTTCGCCTGGAACCGCGACTGGGGCACCGTGGTTCTGGACCCCGACCGCGACCTCCTCTACTGGTACAGCGGCGGCCACTCGGCGTATCCCGGCAGCGACGTCGCCCACTACCATCTCGCCACCAACACCTGGGACCAGCCGGTCGAGACCGAACTGCCGCCCGGCTTCATCGGCACCAACGAGCCCATGATCGGCTGGAGCTTCAACCGCCGGCCGTGGATGGGCCATCAGTACAAGTCCTTCTCCTACCATCCGGAATTGAAGAAGCTGGTGATGAACGGCCGCCAGAGCACCAACCCGCCCATCGACCAGTTCTGCTACCTCTACGACCCGGACCTCGGCGACTGGGTCTCCCGCAAACGGACGCCCCAGTTCTTCGACCGGCACGGGGCCCAGCTCTTCTTCAGCAAGGAAGCCGGGATGCTCACCTGGTACGGGACCATGTGGCAGCTCGACGCCGCCACCCTGGACTGGAAGCAGCTCGCCGTGAAGGGCAAGCCGCGCGGGCCGGCGGTGGACTACAGCGGCAGCGTCTACGACGACCGGCGCGGACGGGCCCTCTTCTTTGCCTCCACCGGCTACGGCAAACCTTACGACGGGGAGGTCCACGCCCTGGACCTGGCCACCTTGGCGGCCTCCGCATTCAAGCCGGAGGGCTCGGAGCACATCCCGGCCCTGACCGGTGACCGGAAGTACTTCTGGCAGCTCCGCGAAGTCGCCCGGCATCCGGATCTCGACCTCTTCGTCTTCGTCTCGCTGCTGCCCGGTGGCTACATCCCGGCCCTGGATCCGGCGAAGAACCGCTGGGTGGGGCTCAAGATCGCCGGCGACTTCCCGCGCGGCCCGTCGGTAGGGCTCGCCTTTGACCGGAAGCGCGGCCTCTTCTACCTCGCCGAAACCCGGGCCCAGGTCTACGCGCTGCGCCTCGACCCGAAGACCCTGGTGGTCAAGACCTTCGCCGAAATCGTCGCGGAACAAGCCGCCGCCGGCGCGCCGGCCGGGAAGTGACAACGGTGGAAGGTGGAGGGTGGAGGGTGGAAGCAACAGCCAATCGCAGAACCGCAGAATTTCGAATGTCGAAGTCAGATAACTTCGGACTTCGATATTCGGAGTTCGACCGTTCGACAGGCTCACGGCCCAGGCCCTGAGCGAAGTCGCAGGGCATTCTGCGGTTCGCTGTTCTTCGTTGTCACCTCCACCTTCCACCCTCCACCTTCCACCACTAGAGACAGGAGACTAACGATGCGTCTGATGCTGACCTGTGCTGCAGCCTGGGCTTTGGCGCTGACCGCCGCACCCGCCGCCGAGGAGGCCAAGCCTCCCGCCTGGCTCGCCGGCAAACCGGCGAACGAATGGTTCCCCATCGAGGGCACGGCCGGCGCCGGCGGTGCGCCGGTCAACGACTTCTCGGGCATGGCCTTCAAGCCGGAGGCCAGCGAGATCGTCATCGCCGCGGCCGGCGGGCACGGCGGCTCGAACGACAACCGGGTGGTTTCGGTCGACCTGCGCGCCGACGCGCCGAAGTGGGTCCAGCGCTGCGCGCCCTCCGCGGAGCGGACCCAGAACGTCGCCTACAACCCGGACGGCAAGCCGGCCTCGCGCCACACCTATCAGTCGTCGCTCTACGTGCCCTCGCTCGACCGGGTGATGCTCGTCGGCTGCCGCTTCACCTGGCCGGGCGCCCACGAGCATCCCAAGCTCGACGGCTTCGACTTGAAGGCCAACAAATGGGACCCGGCCGGCACCTGGCCGGACATACCCAGGGGCGCCAACTACGGCATCGTGGCCGATCCGAGCACCGGCGACCTCTGGACCATCGGCCTTTGGAAGTGGAGCCCGGCCACCAAGCAGTGGACCAACCCCATCACCAAGCGCGCCCGCAACGGAGTGCGTTTCCCGTACGCCTTCGACTCCAAGCGCAAGCAACTCTTCGGCCTCAACTGCGGCGACGGCCAGGGCTACGGCGACATGAACGCCGTCACCGCGGTGCGCGTGCCGGCGGCCGGCAACGAGTCCATCCAGGTGACCATCAAGCCCGGCGAGGCGCTCGAGCAGTTCAAGAAGGACAAGCCGGTCTACGCCGGCATGGACTACGACCCCGAGGGCGACCGGTTCCTCTTCTACAGCGGTCTGAACAAGCAGGACGCCGGCCGCATCTACGTGGTCACGCCCAACGACGGCAACGAATGGGAGATGAGCATCCTGGCGCTCGGCCCGGGCTCGAAGAACCCGCCGCCGGTGGGCGGAGCCGGGATCAACAACCGCTTTCGCTATGCGCCGGGGCTCAAGGGCTTCGTGCTGCTGGCCAACGGCAAGTCCGACCTGTACTTCATCCGGACGGCGGGGAAGTGAGCGAGGCGCTGAGGGACTGAGGCACTAAGGGACTGAGGCACTAAGGCACTGAGTCGAAGGAGACAGAACGTGCTCATGATACGGATGCTGAAGAACTTGGCCGGCCGCGCGAAGCGAACTAAGTGCCTCAGTGCCTTAGTGCCTCAGTGCCTCCTGATGGGATCCCTCGCCGCCACCGCCATCGCCGCCGAGCCCCCCAAGCCGCCGGCGGAGACGGTGGTCCTCGACCTCAACCAGGCGAACTTCCGGGCGTTCATCGGCTGGAAGACGCCGACGCTCGTCTCGCCGGACGGCAAGCTCAAGCCGCTCCTCGAGCGCAAGCGCAATGGGCTCAAGGACGAGGATCGCAAGCCCGCGCCCACGGTGGCCTCGGGGCTGCCCGCAGCCAACCCTTCGGCCGCAGGCTCAGGTCCTCTCGGCTGGGCGTCCCCGGAGTTCGATGACAGCGCCTGGCCCAAGCTCGAGATCAATCATCCGAGCTGGAACCCGCGGATCCTCTGGGTGGCGCTGGCCGTGAAGAATCCCGCCGGCTACATGACCGACCCCAAGTACCAGCCGGGCGGCCCGTTCGAGGGCAACCTGGTCTGCCTGCGCAGCACGTTCCGGGTTACCGACCCGGCCCTGGCCGCGAACCTCAAGCTGACCCTGGGCTACTTCGGCGGGGCGGCCGTCTACGTCAACGGCGTCGAACTCGCCCGCGGCCACCTCCCGGAGGGGAAACTGACCTTCGACACGTTCGCCACGCGCTACCCGGACGAGGCCTATGTCACGGCGGACAACAAGTTCCGCGGGTACTGGGGCAACTGGATCTACGGCTACTACGAGGACAAGCGGGTCAAGCCCGGCATGCTCGAAGGCCTCAAGTTCTGGCGGCGAGACCTCCCGGCCAAGGGCTGTCCGGACGGCGTGATCGTCCCCTCGGCCATGCTCCGCAAGGGCGTGAACGTGCTGGCCATCGAAGTGCACGCCGCGCCGGTCAACGAGCTGGTCTACGAGAAGACGGTCGGCAACGTCACCTGGACCGGCGACGCCTGCTGGCCGCACGCCATGGTCGTGGAAGCCAGGCTCACCGCTCCGTCGCCGGCGGGGCTCGACTTGAACGACTCCTCGGCCGGCCTGCAGATTGTGAACAACCAGCCGATCGAGACGGTCTTCGCCAACGAGCTCGCGCTGCCGAGCACGCAGGTCCGCGCGATCCGCATCGTCGGCGCCCGCAACGGGTTCTTCTCCGGCAAGGTGGCCGTGACCTCGCCCGGGGACATCAGGGGACTGAAGGCCTCCGTCTCCGACCTCGTCCAAGCCGGCGGCGTGGCGAAGATTCCGGCCGCATCGATCCAGGTGCGCCGGGCCGAGGTGGCCACGCCCGAGGTCAGCTGGATCCCGACGAGCGGTTACGGCCACGCCGGCGGCGGGTATTTCGACCGCCTGCTCGCCGACTTCCCGGCGGACGTCCCGGCCCTGCCGGTCGGAAGCCGCAAGCAGGCCATCGCGCCGGTGTGGGTGACGGTGCAGGTGCCGGCCGACGCCGCGGCCGGCGAGTACAAGGGCACGCTGACCATCGAGGCGGACGGCGCCGTCGCGAAGGTCGCAGTGCCGGTCGAACTCAAGGTCCACGACTGGCGGGTGCCGGACCCCAAGGACTTCGTCGTCCACCACAACATCTACCAGTCCCCGGACTCTGTGGCCCGCTACTACAACGTGCCGATGTGGAGCGAGAGGCACTTCGAGCTGATGGGCAGGTCGCTGGCGGCCTTCAGGCAGGTCGGCAACAAGATCTGCGTCGCCAACCTGATCGCCGACAGCTTCACCCTGGGCAACAGCGAGGGCATGGTTCGCTGGGTGAAGCAGCCAGGGGCGGGGGGCGAGGGACGAGGGGCGGGGGAAGGTGGCAGGGCGGCCGACGCGGGCGGCGGCCAGGAATCTCTCGCCCCTCGCCCCTCGTCCCTCGGCCCTTTCACGTACGACTTCACCATCCTCGACAAGTACCTCGACCTCTACGAGAAGACCTCCGGCAAGCCCGGCGTCCTGCGGCTGGACGCCTGGCAGCGGGTCAACGAGGCCAAGAGCAAGGCCGGACAGACGGTTCAGAACGTGAGCGTCTTCGACCCGGCCACGGGCAAGGTGGAACAGATGGCCCAGCCGCCCTACGGCACGCCGGAGAGCGAGGCTTTCTGGCGGCCGGTGCTGACGGAACTCCGCAAGCGCCTCGAGAAGCGCGGGTGGCAGGACGTCGCCGCCTTCGGCTGGGTGCACTACTCCAAGCCCGCCGATCCGCAGTTGGTCGACGTCTTCAAGAAGATCTGGCCGGACGGCAAGTGGATGCACACCGCCCACACCTTCCCGAGCGAGTACGGGGGCACGGCCAAGGACGTGAAGATGCCCGTGCTCTGCTCCGAAGGCGTCTGGGGCGTCGGCGGGCTCTACGACCCCGACGCGCGGATGGGACAGGACGGGCAGCGGCAGTTCCAGCGAAGCGGCGTCCCGCAGTACCCCCAGCGCTGGCAGACCACGCCCAAGAACGTCTTCCTGGGCTTCCCGCGGCTGGGAGTTTCGTTCGTAATCAACATATGCGACAACTCGCGGCTGTCGCAATACCGGCTGGTCACTGAGGCGGCGCTGCAGGGCAACATCTGCGGCCTGGGCTACCTGGGCGGCGACTTCTGGCCCGTGCCGTCGACCGGCGAGAAGAAGCGCCTGGTGCGCGTCTCCTACGGCGGCAACGGCATCGACATGCGCGATTCGGTGGCGGCCTGCTTCAGCCCCGGCCCGGACGGGGCCATCTTCAACGAGCGCATGGAGATGTTCCGCGAGGGCGTGCAGGTCGGCGAGGCCATTCTCTTTCTGGAGCGCGCCCTGGAAGACAAGAAGGTCTCGGCCGACGTCGCCAAGAAGATCGGTGGTCTGCTCGACGAGCGGGCCCGGTACTACCTGCGCGCCTTCCAGAACTACAAGTCCTTCGAGTGCTCCGGATGGCAGGAACGCGACGATCGGCTCTTCGCACTGTGCGCTGAGGTCGCACGGACGAAGTGACGCGGGGACGCGGGGACGCGGGGACACGGAGACGCGGGGACACGGAGACACGGAGACACGGGGACATGGGGACATGGGGGCAGTCTGACGTCTGCGGCTTCCGGCTTCCCACTGGGGCTCAGGACTCGTCCCGGTCCAGCTGCCCCTGCTCGCGGAACCAGGCGTCCAGATAGGAGCCGAGCGGTTCTGCCGCGATAAGGTCCGCTCGTTGGACCTGGATCTTCTCGGATCGCTGCAGAAGACCGACAGGCAGGTCTTCGCGGCGCGGCTTGGCTAACCGGATCAGGCATTTGAACGCATACGCGGCCAGGAGGGGATCCGGGTCGGTCAGCTTGTTCGCGAAGAAGGCCGCCTCGCCGGGATGTCGCAGCGCCAGAGCAGCAGCCAGATCATGCTCGAAGGAAGCCCCGGCATGGGCCGTCCACTGGCAGACAAACCCCCTTTGCCGCCAGATCGTGGCGCATCGATCCCAGGCCTCGTCGATCCGACCGCAGACAAGCGGGCCGGTCTTGCAGCGCAGTCGAAGGCGATCGACAAGCATCAACGGCACCCACATGGGGGAGAGCAGGATCATCCAGGCGTGCTCGGAGACAATACGTTTCCAATCCCGACGAAGAGGGGCAGCGGCCTTGGCCATGTTACGCCTTTCCATTCGCGCCCTCAGCGTCGCCTTACGGCAAAGAACGTAATGAGGTTCAGCACGGCGGAGCCGTGTCGGTCACGAGGCCCAGCCCGACAGCCGTCAGCTTATCCCGCCACGGAGTCCGGCGCAAGAGGGTGTCTGCCCATAAGGGCAGCTTTGGTTATGTGACAGATTCGCCGACGCAGGGTTTCCGGCTCCGCCCTTTATGGAACCAGCCATTTTCCCACCAACTCTTCCGCCAAGTCGGGGTATTGTGTTGGCAGGAGGTTGGCACCATGAATACTACCCGGTTGGCACCGAATGAAAAGGCGGAAGGCAGCTACCCCTGGCTGGCCGAACAGCTGAAGCAGGCCATAGAGTCCGGCCAGGTCCGCGCCGGCTCTAACCTGCCATCCACCAAGGAGATAGGTTCGCAGTACGGCGTCTCGGCCGAGACGGCCCGACGGGCGGCGAAGCAGCTCGAGGCCGAGGGACTGCTTGTGAGCCACCCGCGGCATGGCTTCCGGGTCCACGCCCGGGCCAACGACCCCGACCGCGGGCTGCCCGTGGCCTTCGTGCTCTCGGGCGACGAGCAGCCCGGCCTCTGGAACGAGTTCAACCGGCTGCTCTTCGCGGCGCTGCAGAAGGCCGCCGCCGACCGCGGCTGGTCGATGCTCGCGGTCGGCACCGGCGGACGCACGAGCGCCCAGGTCATCGAGCAGCTCCGCGACTGCCGCGTCTCGGGGATGGTCCTCGATGCCCCCGATCCGGAGCGCCTGGCCTCCGCCGGGAAGATCGGCATGCCGGTCGTGATGACGGACGCCTGGGAGCCGGCCATGCACGTCGACGCCGTCGTGCAGGACTCCTTCCAGGGTGCGCTCCTGGCCGCCGAGCACCTGATCGCCGCGGGCCACAGGCGCATCGGCTGGCTCGGGCCCATCTCCGACAGCGCCACCAGCCGCGAGCGCTTCGGGGGCGCGGCCGCGGCGCTGGCCGCCGCCGGGCTCGCCATCGACCCGAAGCTGATGGCCGACACTCCCTGGGAGAAGCTTCCGGAGGCGGCCGCCAAGATGCTTGCCCGTCGCGACCGGCCTACGGCGGTGCTCGCCCTCTGGCACAACTCGGTCCAGGCTCTCGTCCCGGCCGCGGCCGAGGCGAAGCTCAGGCTCGGCCGCGACCTGGCGGTCGTGGGCTGGAGCGCCGAGGAGGACTGGAACACCTACCGCGGCTTCTACGGCGACGCTCCGGTTCAGCCGACGGTCACCTGGAGCATCGCGGAGCTCGCCAGCAAGACCATCGCGCGCCTGGCCGAGCGCCGGCGCCACCCCGGCATGTCGCCGACGCTCATCAAAGTGCCGACCAGGCTCAGGCTGCCGGAATGACGGGAAGGCACCAAGTGACAGAGGCACAAAGGCACAAAGTGAACGGAGAAAGAACATGCGAAGCCGACTGACGACGCCCCACGTGCTGGCTTTGTGCCTGTGTGCCTTTGTGCCTTTGTGCCTCCCGGTCTCCGCCGGCGAGGTCTCCGGCGCGTCCGAAGAAGCCAAGTGCGCCACCGTCCCGGACCGTAAGCTCCCCGAGCCGGAGGCCCGGGGCAAGGCCTATCCCGTACCGGCACCCAACTACTATGACAGCGACAAGACCGGCCCGATCTGCTGGGGCTGGACCTGCGAGCTCTCCGATGGCTCGGGCCTGGCCTTCGGCGGTATCGACCAGCGGGCCGACGACGGCCGCCCGCACACACGGGTGAAGGAGGGCGGCCAGTGGAAGTCCATCGTCGAGGAACTCCGCAAGGCCAACGGGCTCCAGAAACGCTTCGCCGACGTCTGGGCGCTGCGCGAGGCCTGCAAGGACGCACTGGCCAAGGCCCGGCACATCTACTTCGAGGGCCGGACCGCCGAGGAGGAGGCCAGGCTGCTCGCCGCCGGAGCGGACCCGGCGGTCGAGAAGCTCGTCAAGGACCTGGCGGCGCTGGCGACCGAGCTCAAGGGACTCCCGGGGCTTGGCGAGTACGAGGCCGGGCAGGTCAGGTTCGCGCTGAAACACCTCGAGGCCGCGGCCGGACTGGTCAAGCCGATCGGCGGCCGGACCTCGCCCGAGGGGCTCGCGGCCATGCGCCAGGCGCAGATCCGGCTGGAGCTGGCCGCCGAGGCCTTCGACGCCGTGCCGCCGGCGCGGGCCTGCTCCAGGATCGCCTTCGAGCCGAAGACCAAGCAGTATGTGCTCTTCGGCGGGACGCACTTCGACTACGTCACCAACGACACCTGGGTCTTCGACCCGGCCAGGCGCCGCTGGCTCCAGCGCCACCCGGAGTCGGCCCCCGAGCCGCGCGGCGACCACCACCTCGAGGCCGCCGGCGACGGGAAGGTGGCCATGCGCGGCGGCTACACCCACGGGACGCGGCCGCTCTGGGTCCACATGGGCCCGGCGCGCTGGATCTACGACGTCGAGAAGAACGCCTGGACGGCCGATGGCCATCAGGAGAAGGCGGTCGCACCGGACTCGCGGACCTACATCTCCGCGCCGGAGAACTTCATGAAAGGCCCGCGGCCGGATGCCGCCGCCCAGGAGGCTAAGCTCAAGGCCCTGCCGGCCAACACCTGGGTCGCCATGAAGCCGGCCATCCCGCTGGGCGGCCGGGACTGGGGCACCATGCCCTTCGACGACCAGCACGATCTGCTCTACTGCTACGCCGGCGGCCATTCGAGCTACGGCGGCTGCGATGTGGCCCGCTACCACCGCTCGACCGATCGCTGGGAGATCTCCGACCCGGTCGAGCTGCCGCTGGGCGGATGCGGCAGCAATGAGTGCTATCCGTCGGGCGTCACCTTCAACCGCCGGCCCTGGTGCCGGAAGCACGTCTGGAACTCCCAGGCCTACGACCCCGTGACCGGCAGGCTGGTCAACGCCGGGGTGGCCGGCTCAGTGCCGGACCGGAACTTCTACCTCTACGATCCGGACAAGGCCGACTGGACCGCGCGCCACCCCGTGCCCGAGGAGTACGACAACGGCGCCGGGTCGAACCAGCTGCGCCCGACCAAACACGGCCTGCTCGCCTGGAACCGCCGGCGGGGGCAGGGCCACGTCTGGCTTCTGAACGCCAAAAGCCTGGCCTGGGAGAAGGTCGCCTTCCAGGGCGCGCTGCCCCAGTCCGAGCGCGACGCCTGCGGCATGTTCTACGACTCCCGCCGGGACCGGATGCTCTTCTTCGCCCCCCGGGAAGGCGCGGGCAGCTACGACGGCCAGATCTACGCGCTGGATTTCGCGGCGAAGAAGGTCGAGCTCCTCGACCCGGAGGGAATGGGGAAGTTCAAGAAGTGGAACTTCCTCGCCAAGGAGTGCACCTATCACCCGGACAGCGACATGGTCATATGGGGAGAGCGCCTCTGGGCGAGGGAGGTCAGCGCCAAGCCCCTGCCGGATCTCTTTCCGGCCTATGACGTCGCCAAGAACCGCTGGCTCCTGATCCGGATCCCGGTGGAGAAGGGCGCGGTCCTGCCCTACCTGAGCGGAGTCATCACCTGGGATCCACAGCGGCAGCTCTTCTGGGCCGCCGACGCCAACGCGAGCGGCGGGGTGTCGGTCCTGCGCTTCGACCCTGCCAAGGCCGAGATCGCTCCGATGAAGGACTTCGTGCCGCCGGCCGCGCCGGCCAGTGAGAGGAAATAGGGGGGATAGGCATGAGAGCTGCGGCCATCGTCCTTGCTTCGCTGGCGATCACTGCCGTTCACGCCGCCGAGCCGCCCTACGAGCTGCCCAAGCCCGGCGAGGTCAGGGCCATCGGGACCAACAAGGCCACGGACGTGGTCAAGGCGGTCGGCGTGACGCCGGAGATGGCCTCCACCGCCCTCTTCGGCGCCTTCGGCGGCGGGACCTTCGTGCGGGACTACTCCCCGCGCGGCGCCTACGTGTTCACGTGCCTGGGTGGGCACGCCGCCCCGGTGCAGCTCACCGGCGCGGTGCTCTTCGACTTCGAGGACGCGACCTGGAAGGCATTCGAGAACGCCAACGGCGTGGCCACCATCAACGGCGGCACCGCCTTCTGCGCGCAGAACTCCAACGGCGACCCCTGGCAGGAATGGAAGGGCACCGAGGTTCCGCTGCCCTGCCATTCCTATCTCATACCCGCCGAACTGCCCAAGGCCCTCGGCGGCGGGCCCAGGGGCTCGGTGGTCTTCATCGGCCGCGCCGCCGTCACCGGCGACGGCGGCGGCGGGCGCGGCCCGCATGCCCTCGACCTCGACACCAAGAAGTGGTCGCGACTGACCTCCGCCGACCATCCGCGAATGGCCGGCATCTACACCTCGGTGATCTTCGACGAGAAGGCCGGCCGCTACTACAGCATCGGCAACATCGAGCAGCGCAAGGACATTCCCTACTACGACGCCGCCGACTGGTCGAAGGTGCGCGCCACGACGCCGCAGTACGGCTGGCCGGCCTTCGGCGGAGGCAAGTGCGCCTTCCTGGATCCGGTCCGGCGGCTGATCATCGACTTCGCCGGCAACCGCGAGCTGCACGTCTTCCAGCTCGATAACCCCGGCGCCGGCTGGAAGGTCCTCAAGGTCGAGGGCGAGCTGCCGGCCGTCCCGGCGGAGCCGTCGCGCTTCGTCTTCTACCCGCCCGACGGGTGTTTCTACTACCGTCCGGTGAAGAACGGCGGCGCGACGCTCCACCGGCTCAGGCCCCCGGCCGACGAGCCCCTGACCAAGGCCTGGACCGCCGACAAGGTCGAGCTCTCCGCGCCCATGCCGGACTGCGCCGCGGCCGGGTCCACCGGAGCCTGGTACTCGTTCCTCTTCTACGTGCCGGAGATCAAGAGTCTGGCCTGGGTGGCCGGCGTCGACAAGCCGGTCTACATCTTCAGGCCGCCGGAGGCGGCGAAGGGGAAGTGAGAGACATGGAGGCACAAAGGGACAAAGCCTTTCGACAGGCTCAAGGCCTAGGCTCTGAGCAAAGTCGAAGGGGCAAACAGGCACAGAGTTCAGAGGGACGAGAAATGACCACGAACAACTTGAGATTGACGAAGTTGGCTTTGTGCCTTTGTGCCCATGTCCCTCTGTGCCTTCAGGCGGTCGCCGCCGAGCCCGCCAAACCCGCCGCGGAGACCGTGGTCCTCGACCTGGGCAAGGGCTCCTTCCGCACCTTCCTGGGCTGGAAGACGCCGACGCTGATCTCGGCGGACGGGAAGCTGAAGCCTTTGCTCGAGCCCAAGGGCAGCGCGCCGAAGGATGAGGACCGTAAGCCCATGCCCGTCCTGGAGTCGGAGCGCCCGGCGGCCGGCTGGAACGCCCCGGATTTCGACGACTCCGGCTGGCCGCGGGCCCGCGACGGCGTCGCGGCCATCCACGCCGGCATCGACAACCCCGGGCGGCGCGCGCTGGAGGGCAACCTGGTGTGCCTGCGCGGGAAGTTCCGGGTCACCGACCCGGGACAGGTCCACGGGCTGAAGCTCTTCCTGCGCTACGTGGGCGGCGCGGTCGTCTACGTCAACGGCGCGGAACTGGCCCGCGGCCAGCTCCCGGAAGGCAAGCTCGCCCCGGAGGCCCTGGCCGCGCGCTACGCCGACGACGCCTACGTCGGCAAGGACGGGAAGGTCCTGGCCCGGATGAGCGAGGACCCCAGGGGCATCGCCGAACTCCTGAAGGTCCGCGGCCGCGAGCTCAAGCACAATGCGTTCGTCGAAGGCGTGGAGATCCCCGCGGTGATGCTCCGCAAGGGCGTAAACGTCCTGGCGGTCGAGGTCCGCACCGCGCCGGTGCACGAGTTCTGCGCGGACGGCGGCGGCGGCTGGAAGGGCGTGGACCTGCGCGACTACAAGCACTGCTGGCCGCACGCCGCGGTGACCGACGCGCGGCTGGCCTGCGCCTCCGGGGCGGGGCTCGTGGCCAACGTCTGGTCCACGCCGGGCATCGAGATCGCCACCGCCTCGGCGATGGAGACCGATTACGCCTGGGATTTCGTCCATCCCGGCGAGGCCATCTCTCCGATCCGCATGGTCGGGGCGCGCAACGGCACCTTCTCCGGCAAGGTGGTGCTGAGCTCCTCGAACGCCATCCGGAGCCTCAAGGCCACGGCCTCCGAGTTGGTCGAGGCTGCAGGCAAAGGAAAGATCCCGGCGGCGGCGGTCCGGGTGCGCCTGGCCGAGCACGCCCGGCCCGAGGCGAGCTGGGCCGGCTACGACCGCTTCGACCGCCTGGCGGACGAGTTCCCCGCCGAGCTCGCCCCGGTGCCCGTGGACCCGCGCAGGCCGGAGCCGGCCATGGCGGTCGCGCCCGTCTGGGTTACGGTGAAGGTGCCGGCCGACGCGGCGCCGGGCGAGTACGCGGGGACGGTGAGCATCGAAGCCGCGGGCGCAACCGGGCCGGTCAGGTTCGCCGTGCCGGTCAGGCTCAAGGTCAACGACTGGGGGATGCCGGATCCCGGGGCCTTCTCGGTCCACAACAACATCTACTCGTCCGAGGACACCCTGGCCAGGTACTACAAGGTGCCGATGTGGAGCGACAGGCACTTCGAGCTGATCGGCAGATCGATGGCCGCCTTCCAGCAGGTCGGCAACAAACTCTGCACGCTCCACCTGGCGATCAAGAGCCCGGGGATCAACAACAGCGAGTCGATCGTGCGCTGGGTGCGGCAGCCTGTGGCGGGGGGCGAGGGGCGGGGGACGGGGGAAGACAACAAAGGGACGGATGCGGGCGGCAAACAGGAAGCTCCCGCCTCCAATCCCTCGCCCCTCGCCCCCTTCACGTACGACTTCACCCTGGTCGAGAAGTACCTGGACGTCTACGAGAAGAACTGCGGCAAGCCGGGAATCCTGGCCGTCGGGGACCTCGACAAGACCCGCGGCGGCAAGGCCCTCTCGCCGTCGGGGTGGCCGCGCCTGGCCGTCACCGTCGTGGATCCGGCCACCGGCAAGACCGAGGTCCTGCCCCAGCCCGTCTACGGCACCCCGGAGAACGAGGCGTTCTGGAAGCCGGTCCTGACCGAGCTGCGCAAGCGGCTCGAGAAGCGGGGCTGGTTCGACGTCGCGGCCATCAGCCACGACGACTACGCCAGCCCGCCGATCCCGGAGTTCGTCTCCACGATCAAGGCCATCTGGCCCGACGGGCGCTGGCTGCAGTGCGGGCACCCCTACGTGACCACCTATCAGGCCGCGGACAAGAGCACCATGCCGGTGGCCTGCGTGGAGTACGTGTGGGGCGCGGGCCAGCAGTACGACCCGGACTACCGGGGAAGCCCGATCTACAATCCGCAGAAGAACGGCTATCCGAAGCCTTGGGCCGGCGCACCGCCCATCGCCCTGGCCAATCCCCGCTACGGCGCCTCCTGCGTGATGGATGCCCTGCGCACCGGCTCGCCGCAAGGGCAATACCGGTTCATCAGCGAAGCCGCCCTCCAGGGCGGATGCCGGGGCATCGGCCGGGTGGGCGGCGACTCCTGGCCGCTGCCCAAGGGGCAGGGCGCATGGCGCGGATACGAGGGCCACTACGACTGGGACTCCATGCTCGACTCTGAGGTCGGCGGCACCGGGCCGGGCGAGAACGTCATCGCGCTCTTCAGCCCGGGTCCGGACGGGGCCGCCTTCAACGTGCGGACCGAGATGCTCCGCGAGGGAGTGCAGGTCGCCGAGGCCATCATCTTCCTGCAGCGCGCGGTGGTCGAGAAGAAGGTCGGCGCCGACGTGGCCAAGCGGATCGACGAACTGCTCGTCGAGCGGGCCCGTTTCCGCCTGCACTCGGCCGACTACTGCACCCGGCGCGGCGTCAGGACGCTGCCCATGGAGTGCTCCGACTGGCAGGGGCGTGACGACAAGCTCTTCGCGCTCTGCGCGGAGGTGGCGCGGACGAAGTGACACGGGGACGCGGGGACATGGAGGCAGGGAGACACGGAGACGCGGAGACGCGGAGACACGGAGACACGGAGACGCGGAGACGCGGAGACACGGAGACGCGGAGACGGAGAGACCTGCAGGCCGGGAGCCTGCCGTCGCTCTCCCTCGCCTTCGTGCCGCGTTCTTATGCCGTTCCGTCGCCGCGTCTCCGCGTCTCCGCGTATCTACTCGGTGTTCACGTGCATCCTGGCGTACGATCGCCGGAAGGCCAAGGGGCTCAGGCCCTCCTCGCGCTGGAAGACCCGCCGGAAGTAGCCGGCCTCGCTGAAGCCGGCGGCGCTGGCCACCTCGTCGATGTTCCGGCTGCTGTCCAGGAGCAGCTTCCGGGCGTGGCGGAGCCTCGCGCGGTTGATGGCGTCGGTGAGAGTCGTCCGGCGCATTCTGCGATACACCCGCCCGAGATAGTCGGGGTTGCACGAGAGCGCCCCGGCCACCTCCCAGGTCGAGATCGGCTCGTGGAAGTGGGTCAGGATGAACTCGTCGGCCCGGGCCGCGAGCGCCTCGGCGCCCGAGGCCGCGGCGCCCGAGGCCGCCGCGCCGGGGGTGGAGATCTCCTCCAGCATCAGCGTCACGAGCAGCGCGCCGGATAGCGGGGTGAGCCGCCCGGACTCCTGGTCGTCCAGATAGCGCCGCAGGAGCTCGCTCAGCCGGTCAGGTCGGGCCACCCGGGCGTGCTGGGGCAGGGCCAGGCCTCCGACGCCCGAAGAGATCCTTTCCTTTCTCGTCCCGGAGGACAGTTTGGAGGGCGAGCCTCCCGGCGAGCCGGATGGAGCCAGAGCGGCTCGGCGGGAGCCTCGCCCTCCAGGGGCGCCGCTGCGTGCCTTTGACCGGAGAGCCGAAGAGCCCCGGTGGCCGGGAGCCCGCGCGGCGTGCTCCTCCGTCCGGAAGTGCAGCCAGTAGAAGGAGAGGTCGGCCGGATAGGGCGCCGTCCCGCCGTGCTTCCGGCCCGGCCAGAGGTGCAGGGCCTCGCCCTCGCGGACCTCGAAGCGCCGCGCTTCCTCGAACATGCCCAGCACCCCCGAACGCACGAAGATCAGCTCGTGCGTGTCGATCGTCCGGGTGACGTGGGTTCCCTGGCCGCGCGAGACGAAGAGCCCGGCGTTGAGCGCCCGGAGCGGCAGCGCCGGGCTCAGCTCGAGGAGGTTTGGGGTCGCCATGGCGATCCTCCCGTCAGGTCGGAATTGTCCCGTTAATCTGCGAAAGCCTCATCTTGCCCTAAGATCCTGGGCGTGTCAAGATACTTCCAGAAGGTCGGAATGCTTCTGAAAGGAGATCCGAGCCATGCTCCGCCCCATCCCGCACAAGCAGGTGAAGCTCGCAGACCGCTTCTGGGCCCCGCGCGTCGAGACCAACCGCCGGGTCACGCTGCCGGCCGAGTACCGCCAGATGCAGAAGACCGGCCACATCGGCGCCTGGACCTGGAAGCGCGGCCGGCCGAAGACGCCGCACGTCTTCTGGGACTCGGACCTCGCCAAGTGGCTGGAGGCCGCCGCCTGCAGCCTGGCGCACCGCCCCGACCGCAGGCTCGAGCGCCAGGTCGACGACGCCGTCGAGCGCATGGCCAGGGCCCAGGCCGCCGACGGCTACCTCAACAGCTACTTCCTCAACGTGGAGCCCGGGAAGCGCTGGACCAACCTGCGCGACAGGCACGAGCTCTACTGCGCGGGCCACCTCATCGAAGCGGCCGTGGCGCACTTCGAGGCCACCGGCCGGCGCAAGTTCCTGGACGTCATGTGCCGCTACGCCGACCACATCGGGAAGGTCTTCGGCCGGGGGCGCGGCCGGAAGCGCGGCTATCCCGGGCACGAGGAGCTGGAGCTCGCCCTGGTCAAGCTTTACCGCGCGACAGGCGAGAAACGCTATCTGCACCTCGCCAAGTACTTCGTCGACGAACGCGGTCGCCGGCCGCACTGGTTCGACCGCGAAGCCCGCGCGCGCGGCGACGATCCGGCCCGGACCGCCAAAGCGAGCGCCTACACCCCGGGCGATGCCCGCTATGAGCAGTGGCAGGCCCACCGTCCGGTGCGCGAGCAGACCGAGGCCGCCGGCCACGCCGTCCGGGCCATGTACCTCTTCTGCGCCATGGCGGACCTGGCCGCCGAGACCGGCGACGCCGGACTCGCCGCCGCCTGCCACCGGCTCTGGAAGAGCGTCACCGAGCGGCGCATGTTCGTGACCGGCGGGATCGGCTCGGCCCGACACGGCGAGCGCTTCAGCGTCGACCACGACCTGCCCAACGAGTTCGCCTACGCCGAGACCTGCGCGGCCATAGGCCTGGCCATGTTCGCCACGCGGATGCTCTCCCTCGAGCCCGACGGCCGCTGCGGGGACGTCCTGGAGCGTGCACTCTACAACGGCGTGCTGAGCGGCGTGTCCCTCGACGGGCGGCGCTTCTTCTACGAGAATCCGCTGGCGGCGCACCCCGAAGCGTACCGCCACGCCAACCAGGGCGGCCACATCTCCAGCCGGCGCCGGGAGTGGTTCGGCTGCGCCTGCTGTCCGCCGAATATCTCCCGGACGCTGGCCTCGTTGGGCGGCTACTTCTACTCCCAGTCGGAGCGCGAGCTCTTCGTGCACCTCTACGCGGCCGGAATGGCGGAGGTGCGGCTCGCCGGCCAGCCGGTGAGCATCGAACAGACCACGGACTACCCCTGGGACGGGCGCGTGACGCTGGCGGTCTCGCCGGTCGAGCCGGCCGAGTTCACGCTCGCCGTGCGCGTGCCCGACTGGTGTCGCCGCGCGAGCCTATCGGTCAACGGCAGGGAAGTGCGCCTGCAACCGATCCTGCGCAAAGGCTACGCCCGCATCCGGCGCGAGTGGCGCCGCGGTGACCGCGTCGTCCTGAATCTGCCCATGCCCGTCGAGCGGGTCTCGGCGCACCCGGCGGTCCGGCAGGACGCCGGTCGCGTCGCGCTCCAGCGCGGGCCGGTGGTCTATTGCCTGGAGGAGGTCGACAACGGCCGGGACCTGAACGCCATCAGCCTGCCGCGCGGCGCGAAGCTCTCGGCCCGCTTCGAGCCGAAGCTGCTCGGCGGCGTCGCGGTTATCGGCGGCCGCGCGGAGCGTGAGGACCCGGCCGGCTGGGACGGGCGGCTCTACCGCCCGGAGCCATCCAGGCGGCGGCCGGTACGCATCCGCGCCGTGCCCTACTGCGTCTGGGCCAACCGCCGTCCGGGGGAGATGCTGGTCTGGATCCGGGAGGGCTGAAGCGCCCTACTTGCTGCCGGCCGGGGCCTTCGCTCCGTCGCTCTTGTCTAGCTTCCGGAGGATCGCCTCGATCTCGGCCAGGCGCTTGTCCATGTCCTTGAGCCGCTGGGCGGTGGTCGCATCGGCCGCCTCGCCTGCCCCCGCGCCCTCGCGGGAGACGGTCATGTTCCACTTGCCCTCGGACGGCCGTCCGCCGTTGAAGCCGTCGAAGGGATCGAAGAGCGCCGCGTAGTTGCCCGGCTCACGGCCCAGGTCCTGCATGACGCCCTTGGACATGCCCGGGAAGATACCGGTGGCCGTGCCGCCCACGAAGGTGAAGGGCGTGGCCACGATCTTGATCGCCGTGGGGGCCTCCGACTCGTAGACGTTGGCGGTCAGGCTCGCGCCGCCGCCGAGCGGACCGGCCACCGCCCCGGTCAGGGTGTGGAAGCAGCCGCCCGTCAGGGGGACCGCCGCGAGGAAGAACAGGGCCGGAAGAAGCGAGCTCTTGCGCATGATCGACACCCTCCAATTCAGTCCCATGCCCGGGATGGTAGCCGCGCGGCCGGCCGGCGCAAGGGCGCGGCCGACGCCTGACTCGATGCCCTGAAGACGGAGCCGGCCAGTGCGTTATTCGACGGGCCCGGCCGCGCCTGGGCCGGTTCGTCCGGCCCTTACCGGACCTCCTTGTCCTCGGCGGGCGGCGGGGGCGCGGGCTCTTTGGCGGAGGTTGCGTCCGAGGCTGCTCCGGACGCTGGCAGCTTCTGCCCGCACCAGGGACAGAAGCTCCATTTGGCGGAGGACTGCTCGCCGCACTTGGCGCAGGGCGGCACGGGGGTCAGCGCGTCGAACGGCGTATGCCACATGCACACCGCCTCCGGGTAATCCTTGTCGGCCTTGAGCACCAGGGTGAACCGGTCCTGTCTGGTAACGTCCACTATGTCCTTGCCGTCCTTGTCCCGGGCGGGGAATATCAGCACGTGCATCTGGCGGCTGCCCTACCCGGCATGGCGCATCTCCTTTCCTGCAGATCCTTCACTTCTTGAAGAACCTCGGCAGCCACTGTTTCTGGGCCTCGAAGAGCTCGGCGATGACCTTCTCGGTGGTGTTGAGGTCCCGGTGCGCCGGGTGGGCCATGGCCGCCTGGAGCACCAGGCGCCGGTCGCCGGAGATCGCCGCGTCCACGGCGAGCCTGGCGAAGATCCAGGCGTCGCGGACCATGCCCTCGAGCGCCAGCGGCAGCGCCGGGGTCTTCTCGAGCGCCGGGCCGTCCTTGCCCAGACGGCAGCCGATCTCGACGATGGCGTCCTCGGGCAGGTTGGGCAGCGCGCGGCCGGAGTTGGCGACGATGGCCGACTCGAGGAAGCGCTTGTCGCAGGCGATGGCGTGGAGTGCGCCGATGGCCTGGTCGCCGTGGGCGGCGTCCTCGTGGTCGTGGGCGGCGAGCGTGGCCTTCCCCGACTTCATCTGCGCCTCGAGCGCCCGGTGCTTCTCCTCGTTGGTGCGCTTGATCCACTGGGAGCGGAATTCGTGGGTCGGCTGGAAATAGTGGTTCTCGAGCAGGTCGCGGAGGTTGTAGTAGTAGCGCGCGTAGTAGGCCGTGCCGGGAAGCACGCCGTAGTACTTGTAGAGCCGGCAGGCGTCGACCTCGATCTGGTTCAAGGCCTGGTTCTCGTCGATGGTCTCGTAGCCGGCCTTGGGCGCGAGGTCCGCCCCGGCGATGAGGCGGTCCATGTCCTTGTATAGGTCGCGGCCCTGGTGCTCCAAGCGCATCGCCCAGGTGTGGTGGTTGACGCCGGCCGGCCAGGCGTCGATCTCGTGGGCCCGGCTCACCGGGATCTTGAGGAGCTTGGCCGCCAGCCACTTGACCCCCCAGATGCCGTCGCAGAGGCCCAGCGTCTTCCTGTGCCCGGCGCGGATCGAGGCGTCGCAGACCATGTTGGTGGGGTTCGTGTAGTTGATGAGCCAGGCGTTCGGGCAGGCCTTCTGAATCGCCTCGGCGATCTCCACGACCGCCGGGATGGTGCGGAGCGCCATGAAGACGCCGCCGACGCCGACGGTCTCGTTGCCGAGCTCGCGGTGCTTCACCGGGACGGTCTCGTCGAGGTAGCGCATGTCGAGCCCGCCCGGGCGGATGCAGGAGAGGACGAAGTCCGCGCCGGCCAGGGCCTTGGCCAGGCTCGTCTCGCAGGAGAACCTGAGGTCGAGCCCATCGTTCTTCGCGCCGGCCGAGGCCCAGTCGCACATCCGGCGCATGGCCGGCTCGTTGATGTCGTAGAGCACGACCGAGCTGCCGGAGAGGTCCCCGGCCTTCGCGTAGCGGGCGATGCTCCCGAACATGGAGGTCATGTAGGCCGAGCCGCCGCCGATGATGCAGATGCGCACTGCGGGCATGGTGGGTTCCTTTCTGTCCACTGAGTGGCGAGCCGGATTATAGCCGAAGCCGCCGGGGCGCAAATGGACGGTTGCGGCAGGCTCAACAACCAACAACCAACAACCAACAGCTAACAGCTAACAGCCAACAGCCAGCAACCGATGCCGGCGACCCGAGGCGGAGACTGAGCATGGCGCGGAACCGTTCACAGCTTGTCCTTCCGCCATAGCCGTTGATTTCCATCGATGGTGTTGGTTGTTGGCTGTTGATTGTTGGCTGTTGGTTGTTCGTCGTTCGCTCTCCACTCCCGCGCCCCTTGACGCCGGCCCGGGGCGCCTTACCATCCGCGCCAAGGGATCGGCCGGCCCGGCCTCCCTTCAGGAGATCCGCCTTGCGCCCCCGCAAGCCACGCGTCACGGCGACCGAGAAGCGGCTCGCCATCCCCACCTGCGGCCGCCAGCCGGCCCGGCAGCTTCCGGCGGTCTTCCGCCAGGGCCACGAGGCGCTCTACCCCGAGACCCGCGACGACCTGCTCGGCGGGCCGCGCCGGACGGTACGCTACCGGGCGCTCGTGCTCGAGAACGAGCACCTGCGCCTGACCGTGCTCCCCGAGCTCGGGGCCAAGCTCTGGTCGGTGTGGGACAAGCATGCCCGGGCCGAGGTCCTGCACGTGCCGGACGTCATCAAGCCGGGACTGATCGCCAGGCCGGGCGCGTGGATACCCGGCGGGATGGAGTTCAACTTCCCGACGGGGCACCACGTGGCTGGCATGCGCCCGGTGCCCTGCGAGTTCGTCGAGCGCGCCCCGGAGGCGGCCGCGGTTCGGAGCCGCTTCCTCGACGCGCGCACCGGCATGAGCATGACCGTCGAGATCCGTCTGGCCGCCGGCGAGGCCCGCTTCACCATCGACTACCGGCTCGAGAACCCCACGGCGCTCGCCCACCGCTGGTACCAGTGGACCAACGTGGGCGTGACCTGCCACGACGGCTGGCGCTTCCTCTCGAAGTCCGGGCTCTACTTCACCGGCGCGGTGATCCTCAGATACCCGGTCAACGAGCACGGCACCGACGTCTCCTGGTACCGCAACCGCGACGTGGCCACCGACAGCTTCATGGTCGGGCACCGCGAGGACTTCTTCGGCTGCTACGACTACGGTCGCGACGGCGGCATCGTCCACGTCGCGCCCTGGACGGAGCTGGCCGGCAAGAAGTACTTCACCTGGGGACGCAGCCAGCAGGACTTCGACTCCCGCAGGATCTTCTCGGAGGACGGGCGCGACTACGCCGAGATCCAGACCGGGCCGATGGAGAGCCAGCTGGACTACGCGATCATGCCTCCGGGTGGCTCGCGCTCCTACCGGAGCACCTGGTTTCCGGTCCGGCGCCTCGGGGGCCTGGAGTGGGCCGATCGGCGGCTGGCCTTCGCGGTGCGTGACGGTCGTCCCTGGCTGCACCCGGCGACGGGCTGCCGCGCGGCCGTGACCGTTGGCCGCCGGCGCTTCGAGCTGGCGCTCAGGCCCGGCGAGCCGAAGAGCCTCCCGGTCCGCGCGGCCGAGGGGGCGCGCGTCGCCATCGAGATCGACGGCGAGCTCGCGCGCGAGTTCCGCCTGCCGCTCGCCGGCCGGCAGGAGCCGGAGGCCGCCGTCCGCAGGCGGCTCGCCCGGGCGCACCTCGTCCGCGTGGACTGGAAGCCGCGCACCGCCGCCGGGGCGCTCGAGTGCGCGCGGCGGATGATCAAGGCCGACTGCCTGGCGTGGGCCGTCGGCTACTACCGCCGGGCGCTCGAGCTCCGGCCCGAGCTCCACCGGGCGCGGCTCGAGCTCGCCGACGCGCTCTGGCACGCCGGCGACTTCGCCGGCGGCGCGCGCGAGCTCCGGCGGCTGCTGGGCTCGCCGCTGGCCGCCGAGGCCCGCGCGGCGCTCGAGCGGCGCGAGGCCGCCGAGCGCTTCTTCATGGCGCCGGTCCTCGCAAAGCCCGCCGGGCCGGAGCGGGAGCTGGCCCTGGCCGAGCGGCTGGCCGGCTACGGCGGATTCGAGGCCGCCGCGCGCGTCTACCGCCGGCTGCTCGGGCGCCGGCCGCGCTCCTGGCGCGCGCACTACGGCATGGCGCTCTACCTCTGGCAGGTGCGCGGCGACCGCGCCGGCGCGCTCCGCCACGCTGAACGGGCGCTCGCCCTCCGGAGCGGCGACCGCGACCTGGTGCTCGAGCTCGCGCCGCTCTTCCTCTGGGCCCGGCGGCCGGAACGGGCCGCGGAGACCATCCTCTCCGCCCCGCGCGCCGTCCGGGAGCTCTCCGCATCGCGGAAGCTCCTGGCCCATGCCTGGTTCGAGCTCGGCGAGTTCCGGAAGTGCTTCGAGCTGCTCGCGAAGCGCTGGACCGACCACTGGGAGGGCGAGCACGGCCACTTCGACGACTTCGCCAACGCGACGGCGGCGCTGGTCGAGGCCGAGCTCGCGGCCGGCCGGCCGCGCGAGGCACTGCGCCTGGCCGGGAGCCTCTCCGCCTATCCGCCCAACCTGGGCGTCCTCTGGCGGCGGCTGCACGTGGTGCTGGCCGGCTACTGGCGCGGCGCGGCGCTGGCCGCCATGGGCCGCGGGGCCGACGCCCGCCGCGTCTGGCGCGAGACCCTCGCCGCCGCCGACCTCGAACTCGAGGTCGACCGTCGGGCGCACGGCCGGGCCACCCACCAGTTCGCCACCGGGGAGCTGGCCTGGTGCTACGGGATGTGCGCGGCGCGGCTGGGCGAGCGCCGCGCGCTCCGCGACGTGCTCGGCTGGCTCGAACGGCTGCGCCGCGACCGGATGCACTACGGCGGCAGCCTCACGGCATTCTTCGACGGCGTGCGCGCCGAGCTCCGCGGAGAGCTCGCCGCCGCCCGCCGGCACTTCCGCCGGCACATCGCCGAAGCTCCGGACGAGCGGCTGGCCAGGCTGCACCTGGCGGCGCTGGAGCAGGGGCGCAGGAGAGGGGAGCCGGGCGAACCGGCCCGGATCCCGGGCGCAGGGAGGATGGAATCGTGAAAGTGATCAACGCGCGTCAGGCCGGGAAGAAGTCCTTCGCGGGCCCGCTCTTCACCGGGCCGGACGTGACCCTGCAGACGCTCCTGGCCGAGAGCAGGGAGTACGACGTGAACGTCGTCAACTTCGGCAAGGGCGTCCGCAACCGCTTCCACACCCACGACTGCGAGCAGGTGCTGATCGTCACCTCCGGACGTGGGTTGGTCGCCACGGAGGGCGAGCAGCGGGTCGTGACCCCCGGCGACGTGGTGCTCTTCGCGGCCGGAGAGAAGCACTGGCACGGCGCGACGGACGACTCGGACTTCTCGCACATCTATATCTCGCGCAAGAACATCGCCTGCCACATCGTGGAGTAAGGCGGGCAGGGCGCGACCCGAGCGCGCCCGGGGCCTTTCGGTTCTTCGGGAGGGGCCCCTCAGGAGCGCGCGGCCGCGGGCTTCTTCGCCTTCGGGGCGCCGTTCAGCACGGCGGCCAGTTCCGGCGCCTGGCGGACCTTCCGGAAGCTGGCGTCCCGCAGGGCCGTCTCGCGGTACTTGTCGTCCAGCTTGACGGTGGTGCGCAGGGCGTCGGCGGACGGGCGGGCGTCTCCGCGCAGGGCGTAGATGCAGGCCAGGTTGTACCAGGCCGGGGCCAGCTCGGGCTTGAGGCGGACGGCCTCGCGGCAGGAGACCACCGCGGCGGCCAGGTCGCCCTTGGTCCGGAAGGCCACCGCCAGGTTGTTATGGGCCTCGGCCGCCTCGGGCCTGAGGCGCACGGCGGTCCGGAAGGCCTCGACGGCCCCCTCCACGTCGCCCTTGCGCCTGAGCGTCACGGCCAGGTTGTTGTGGGCCTCGGCGGCCTCGGGACGCAGGCGGATGGCCTCGCGATAGGCGGCGACGGCCCCGTCGAGGTCACCGCGCTCCACCAGCTCGTTGCCCTGGCGGATGGCCTGGCGGAATGGCGAGGGCGAGACCCGCGAGGACCCGGCCGCCGACGTGGGCGCCGGGGACTGGATGGCCTCGACCATCTTGCGGGTGTCCTCCTGGTCCGAGTCCTGGCCGGTGCACACGGCCGGCGCCGGCGCGGCCGCCGGCACGGCTGCGACTGCCGCAGCGGCCTTGGCGGGTGGAGTCGCAGGCGTTTTCGGCGCAGTCCCGGATGCTCTGGCAGCCGGCGCGGCCGGCACGGCGGGGGCGGTCCTGGCCGGCGCGGGTGCGGGCGCCGGTCCCGGCACGGCGATGGCCTCGCCCGCCAGGGCGTTGCCCAGGGTGAAGTGGGCCTCGACCATGTCGGGCTTCAGGCGGACGGCCTCGCGACAGGCCTTGGCCGCGCCCTGGAAATCCCCCTTGCCGAGCAGCGCGGCGCCGAGCCCGTGATGGGCCTCGGCGGCCTCCGGCCGCAGACGGACGGCCTCGCGGTAGGCGACGACGGCCCCGTCCAGGTCGCCTCCGGCGGCCAGCTCCGCGGCCCTGGCCAGCACCGCGCCGCTCCGCTCGGCGGCCAGTTCGGCCAGGAACCCGGCGGCCTCCGCGTCGCCGGGGCTCAGGCGCAGCACCTCCCGGCCGGCGCTCTCCGCGCCGTCCAGGTCGCCCTTCCTGCGCAGCACGTTGCGCAGGTTGCGGTGGGCCTCCACGAAGTCCGGGCGGAGCCTGATGGCCTCCCGGAAGGCGGCCGCGGCGCCGTCGAGATCGCCCTGGCGATCCTGGTGCTGGCCTGCGGGAGTGGTGGCTGGTCCGGTGCCGGTCATGGTTTGGCCCTCTGCCTTTCGCGGTGCGTTGCGCGGCGCGAACGCCAGTCTATGCCCTCGACCCTCGCCGTCAAGCTGCCCCTCGCGACCGCCTGACAGCCGTTGAGGGAAGCGATGCTCACCGCCGAGTCGCGGAGACGCAGAGGCAGGATGTTGCCGCGGCGGATGACTCTTCCAGCAAAGACCGCTCGCCGCGTTCGCAAGGTTGCTCCGCGTCTCTGCGTCTCGGCGGTAGAAAGGCCATTCTCGAAACGGCCTCGACCGAAGTTCGCCCCGCTTGACTCCGTCCCGCGCCGGGGCTATCATCCGTCCGGACCTCATGGATGGCCGAATGAGATGAAGCCGCGGAAAAGGAATTCCAGGCTCCCGCGCGTCCTTCTTCCGTGCCTCGGGTGTCTCGCCGTTCTCGCATACGCGCCGGCCGTCCCGGCCGCCGAGAGCGGCCCGCCGGCCGAGGCCCAGCGCCGCGCCGCCACCATGGCCGACATCGGCCGGCTCCGCCTGGAGCTGGGCACCGCCGCCGACGACTCCGCCGCGCTCGAGGCCCTCAAGGAGGCCGCGCGGCTCGACCCCGCCAACATCCGCGCCCGCTTCTGGCTGGGGATCGCCTGGCTGCGCGTCGCCGGACTGGGCACCGGCCGGCCCCTCGACGTGGAGTCGGCCGCGCGCGCCGGGCTCGAGCTGGAGGCCGTCTTCCGCCTGGCCGCCCTGGAGCGCAGCGGCGAGTCCGAGGACCTGCGCCTGCGGGCCGTCAACCTGCTCGACCTCTGCGCCGCCGGTCTGCCCGCCTCCGAGAAGCGCTTCGGCCCGTGGTGGAGGAAGCGCCGCGCCGAGCTGCTCGAGGGGCAGAAGCTGGTCACGCTGACGCACACCGTGGTCCGCGGCGACACCCTGCCGGCCCTGGCCCGGCGCTACTACGGAAGCGCGGGGCTGGCCGCGCGCATCGCCGAGGCCAACCCCGGCGTGGACTTCCGGAGGCTGCCCGTCGGGACCAGGCTCAACGTGCCCAACGTGCGGCTGGAGCCTCCCGCGCCGGTGCCGGCCGTCGACGCCATCGACCGCGAACTGCTCGGCCAGCTTGCCTCCTCGATCGCCTCGGCCAAGCGCCGGGTGGCCGCCGAGCGCCTGGCCGCCCGTGAGACGCTCATGGCCGTGCCCGCCCTGGTCGGGGCGCTGCGCGCCGACGACAGCCCGGCGGTCCGCACCGAGTGCGCCAGGTCCCTGGGCGTCATCGCCTCGCCCGACGCCGAGCCGGCGCTTTGCGCCGCGCTCCGCGCCGACGCCTGGCCCGGCTGCCGCCTGGAGTCGGCCCGGGCCCTGGCGCGCCTGGGCGGGCGCGGCTCGCTCTCGGCGCTTCTGGACGGGCTCGACGACGAGAACCCCCAGGTGGCGGCGGCCAGCGCGCGCTCTCTCGGCGCCATGGGTCTGGAGGGCGCCGCCGGGCGGCTGCTGGCCACGCTGGGCTCGCGCTCCGAGCCGCTCCGCAGGGCCGCCGCATGGGCGCTGGCCGGGCTCGCCCGCCGCGAGGCGCTCGGCGCCGACGAGCGCCGGCGGCTCGAGGCCCTGGCCCGCAAGGGTCCGGCCGAGGCGCGCGCCGCCGCGAGCCTGGCCCTGGCCCGGATCGACCCGGCCGCCGCCGCGCCGCTCCTGACCGGCGGGCTCGACGGGGACGACGGACCGGTCCGGCGCGCCTCGGCCGAGGGGTTGGCCCTGGCCGCCGCCTCGGTCAAGCTCGAGCCCAAGACCGTCGAGGCGCTCGCGGGCCTGGCCTCCGCCGACGGGGACCCGGCCGTGACGCTCGGCGCCGCCGAGGCGCTGGCCCGCTCCGGGAAGGGGACGGTCGCCGGCAAGGCCGGACTGCTCGCCCTGGCAGGGCTGCTCGACGAGCAGCGCGCCGTCTACTGGTACTTCGGGGACGAGCCCGAGCCGGCCTCGGCCGTCGCCGCGCGGCTGCTCGGCGAGCTCACCGGCGCCCGGCTGCCAGCCGAGCGCGCGCGCTGGACGGCCTGGATCGAAAAGGAATCGCAGTGATAAGCCGGACGACAGCGACCGATGAGCGGAGGGGCCCCGCGCGGAGGCGCCACGGCGCGCTCCTGGCGGCGGCGCTTGCCGCGGCGCTCGCCGCCGGATGTCCCGCGCCGAACCGCCCGACCGCGGCGCCCCCGCGCCGACCGAACGGCGCCGAGGCCGGGAGCAAGCCCGACCCGCGCATCCCGCCGGTCCCGGCCGGCGCGCAGCTCGTCTCCTTCGACGCCGAACGGGGCACGGCCCTGGCCGGCGCGCTCCTCGAGCCGGCCTGGTGCGTGCAGCTGACCGCCCGGGTGCGCGGCGCCGACGGCAAGCCCCTGGCCGGCGCCCCGGTGGTCTTCGCCCTCGACCGCCGGACCGGCTGCGGCCGGATCCTGCCCGCGGCGCTCTCCGACGACTGGGCGCTCACCGGGCCGGACGGCGCGGCGCGGACGCTGCTCGTCTCCAGCGACCGGCCGGAGCGCTGCCGGGTCTGGGCCTCCTGCGGCGCGGCCACCCTCGGCGCCGAGGCGGAGTTCGAGCGCCTCGGACCACCGGGCCTGACGGTCATGCCCGCGGTCCCGGCCGGACAGCCGCCGGCCGTGCGCTTCCCGCCCGGGGCGGACCTCGACGGACGCGTCGACGCGCTGCTCGCCGAGCTTGCCCGCGGAGGCGAGGCCGCCTCGCGGGCCGGGGCGGAGATCGCCGCCATGGGCCGCGCGGCCATCGGTCCGCTGCTGCGCGCCGTCTACGACGAGCGCGCCGGCGCGGAGCGCAAGGAACTGGCCGCCCGGGCGCTGGCCCTGGTGCGCGACGAGCTGGTCATGGCAGAGCTGATCGCCGCCCTGGACGACCCGCGCGCGGCGGTGCGCTCCGGCACCGAGTCGGTGCTCCTGGAGCGCGGCGCGGTCCGCGCCGGAGCCGGGGTGCGCGCCGCCGCCGCCTCGGCCGGGCGCTTCGGCCGGGCCTCGGCCCTACGCGTGCTCTCCGGCTGGGGCCGCGACGGGGACGTGGCCGTCCTGGCCGCGGCCGCCGCAGGCGACCCCGACCCGCTGGTGCGCGCCACCGCCGCCTGGCGGCTGCGGCCCTTCGCCGAGCGCCGCGAGGCCTTCGCCGCTTTGGCCGGAGCGCTCGGCGACTCCTCGGCCTTCGTGCGCTTCACCGCCGCCAAGGCCCTGGGCCTGGCCCCCGCGCCGGCGGCCCCGGCGGCCGCGCGCGAGGCCGGCCGGGCCCTGGGCGACGCCGACCCGGCGGTGCGCGCCGCCGCCGCGCGGCTGGGCCGCGGCTCTCCGGCGAGCGCCCCGCAGCTGCTGGCGCTGCTCGCCGACGCCGACGAGCGCGTGCGCCGCGCGGCGACCGAGAGCCTGGGCGTCCTGGCCGCGGCCCGGCCCGGGCTCGTCGAACGGCTCGAGGGGCTCGCCGGCGATTCCGACCCCGACGTGCGCGAGCTGGCCGACCGGGCGCTGGTGGCCTCCGGCGGCAAGCGCCAGTCGGCCCGCATGCTCCGGGCGCTGGCCGAGGGCGACCAGGCCGGGCGGTTGGCCGCCCTGGCCTCGCTCGAGCGGATCTACCGCGTGGACCTGGGTCGGCCCGGCTTCGGCGGCGTGCCGGTCGAGAAGCTCGGCGCCGACTGGGCCCGCTGGGTCCGCGACTGCTGGCACCTCTCCGAGGCCGGGGCGCTCGAGCGCGCCGCGCGCGCCCCGGGCTCGCGGCTCAGGGGCGAGGCGCTCCTGGCCCTGGTGCTCCTGACCGGACCGGAGCGCGCCGGGCCCGCGGCCAGGGAACTGGCCGGAGAGCTCGCCGTCAGCGAAGACCCCGGCGTGCGCAACCCCGCCGCCGCAGCGCTGTGCCTGCTGGGCGAGCCCGGCGGGCGCGGCGTGATCCTGGCGGACCTGGCCTCCAGCGAATGGCCGGCGCGCCACGCGGCCTGCCGCGCAGCCGCCCACCTGCGGCCGGCGGACGCCGCCGCGGCGCTCGCCGGGCTGCTCGGCGACGAGTCGGCGGCCATCCGCTGCGAGGCCCATCGCTCGCTCTGCGCCCTCGCCGGCCGCGACCTGGGCTTCGATCCCGACGCCCCGGCCGCGGCGCGCGCCGCGCAGCAGCGCAAATGGGCGGAGTGGGCCGGATCGGTCGCCGGGCCGGGCCGCCCCAAGGGCGCCGGGACGCGCCAGCCCCGAACGGATACGGATAAGGAACGCCAGAAATGACCACGGACTTGCGCAGTTCGGTGATCAAGGCCTTCGAGGAGCGCTTCGGGCGCGCCCCCCGGGCGCTGGCCGTGGCCCCCGGGCGCGTCAACCTGATCGGCGAGCACACCGACTACAGCGGCGGGCACGTCCTGCCCATGGCCGTCGACCGCCACGTGGTGGTGGCCTTCGACGTGGCCAGGGGCGAGAGCAGCCGCTTCTGGTCCGTCGACTTCGCCGAGATGGCCGAGTTCGACCAGCGCTCGCCGAGCGCCCTGGGCGCGGGGCAGTGGGCCAACTACGCGATGGGCCCGGCCGGCGTGCTCTCCGGCCAGGGGCACGCGCTCCCGGCGCTGGAGGCGGCCATCGGGGCCGACCTGCCCAAGGGCGCGGGGCTCTCGAGCTCCGCGGCGCTCGAGGTGGCCAGCGGCCTGGCGTTCCTCTCGGCCGCCGGCAAGGCCCGCGAGGTCTCCTCCCGGATGCTGGCCCTGGCCTGCCAGGAGGCCGAGCACCGCTACGCCGGAGTCAAGTGCGGGATCATGGACCAGATGAGCGTGGCCTGCGCCGAGGAGGACAAGGCCCTCTACATCGACTGCCACAGCCTCTTCGTCCGGCCGGTGGAGCTGCCGGCGACGATGGCCGTGCTGGTGATGGACAGCGGCGTGCCCCGCAAGCTCGCCGAGGCGGCCTACAACGAGCGGCGCGAGTCGTGCGAATCGGCGGCGCGCAAGCTCTCCAAGGAGCTCGGCCGCCGGGTGCAGCTCGCCGAGGTGACCCACGACGAGCTCCGCGAGCTCGGCAGGAAGACCCTCGAGAAGACCGAGCTCAAGCGCGCCCGCCACGTGGTCGGCGAGGAGCTGCGCACCGCCCGGGCCGTCGAGCATCTCAGGCGCGGCGACCTGGAGGCCTTCGGGGAGCTTGCCCGGGAGAGCCACCGGTCGCTGGCCGAGGACTTCGAGGTCAGCTGCCCGGAGCTCGACAAGCTGGTGGCCGCGGCCGGCAAGCTCGACGGGGTCTACGGCGCGCGGCTCACCGGCGCCGGCTTCGGCGGCGCGGCGGTGGTCTTCTGCCGCGCCGACGGCGCCGACGCGGTGATCTCCGAGCTCGCCGCCGCCTACCGGGCCCGCACCGGCATCGAGACGACGCCGGTCAGGGTCAAGGCCGCGGCCGGCGCGCACATCGAGGACCCCTCGGGGCACTAGAGAAGGGCGGGGGTTGAGCCCGTGACGGAAGAACGACCCGAGCTCGCCGAGACGCTCGACGCGCCGGTCTACGAGCCGCCTAACGAGCGCAAGCGCCACAGCGCGTTGATTCGTAGGCTGATTCTGCTGGCCGTGATCGCCATCGTGATCATCGGGACGATCGGCTACGGCACGATATGGGGGCTCTCTCGGCCAAGCCCTTCTGCCGTGAGGACCTTGTGTGCTTCTCTGATCAACAATGCCCATATGGCTTGCGAAACGTTCAGGCGCGCGAAAGGCTTCTATCCTTGGGACGCGGGCAAGGAAGTTACGGCGTCCAGCGAGATCAGGGGCCGGGACGTCTGCACGGAACTGCGGGCACTGCCGACAGCGCGGATCAATACCCGTCAAGCCTTCATCGAAGTTGGTCCTCAACTTTTGAAGGACGGCGCGCTTGTGGACCCCTGGGGCCACGAGATCCAATTCCGCGTCGATCCGGAGACGGGTCGGCCGGTCATCTGGTCCCTCGGCCCCAACGGCATCAACGAAACCAACGACGGCGATTCGCCCGACCCGGCGAAGCTCCCCAAGGGCTACTACTGGTTCGGCAGGGGCGACACCGGCGACGACATCGTGGCCCGGTAGCGGGCCGCCGTTCGACGGCCCGCTGGAGCAGGGGATCGGGCGAACAGGTGAGCAGGAGATTCGGATGAAGATCACGGCAGTCCTGGGCAGCCCTCGGAGGGGCATGAACAGCGAGACCCTGGCCGAGGCCTTCCTGGGCGAGGCTGCGCGGCTCGGCGCAGAGGTCGAGCGCTTCCGGCTCGCCGAGCTCGACTACCGGGGCTGCGTCGGCTGCTACGCCTGCAAGAACGGCAGCGAGACGTGCGTCCTCGAGGACGGCCTGACGCCGGTGCTCGGGGCCGTGGCCCGCGCGGAGACGCTGGTGCTGGCCACCCCGGTCTACTTCTTCGACGCGCCCGCCCAGTTCAAGGGCTTCATCGACCGCTGGTTCTCGTTCTTCAAGCCCGGCTATCACTCCCGGGACGACAAGAGCCGTCTGCCGGCCGGCAGGAACGTGGTCCTGGCGGTGAGCCAGGGCGCGCCGGAGGAGGCCTTCCGCGACTTCATCCAGCGCTACGACCGGATCTTCACCGTCTTCGGCTTCAGGAAGATGCACCTGATCCGGGGCGGCGGGCTCCGGAACGAGCCGGACGTCGCCGCCAACCGGCCGGAGTTGCTCGCGCTCGCCCGGGAGACGGCCCGGCGGGTCATGGCCGGAGGGCCCTCGACCTTCGAGATCCCGCCGTACGTGCCGACGGCCGTGCCGGGCGGGCGGTGAGGCTGCGAGTCTGAAGGTTGCGCCGAGACAGAATGAAGAAGCGCAAGCCGCTCGGCCTGCGCTGGTTGTGTCGGGATGGTGGGCAATACTGGATTCGAACCCGAGGAGCACTCCGCCACAACCACGACAGAGGACGGACACCCGGGCGAATCCCAGAGTGAGAATCCGGCGGTGTCCGACACCGCCCCGACACCATTGCGTCACGCTCACGCCCCTGAAACGCCGGCCGCATGTTGCACGGATGTTGCACGGCCCGCCCCGGCGCTCCCCCCTGACCTTGCCGCCCTGGCCGAACTCTGGCCCGCCCTGACCGAGGCCGACCGGGCGGCGGTGCTGGCCCTGGCCCGCGAGAGAGTCGGACGATGACCGGCAAGCTGACGCGGCTCTGGCGCATCCTTCGTATGGATCCTGACGGGCTCGAAACCCTGCACCCGGAGGCCGCGGACGTGCTGGTCCTGGTGTTCGTGCTGCTGATCGGCCTGGGTGCACTGACCGGGCTGGTCCGAGCGGTGGCGGCTGGATAGACGCTGACCGACCGCCGGCAAAGAAGAACCCCCGACAGTCTCCCGTCGGGGGTTCGGTGTTTCCGGGCGCGTCGGCTACTTCAGGGCGCTTCTCAGCTCGTAGATGCGCTCCATGACCGCCTCGGGCAGAGTGGCTCCGGCTTCAGCCTTTCTCAGCGCCCTCTCCGCATCGGCCAGCACCCGCCGGGCACAGGTGATGCTCTCGTTCTTCCAGTCCTGAAGCATTTCAGCGGTCACCGGGGCCAACCCCTCCTTGCCTGTCCTCTCCACCACCGCAACGCTCGTCACCATGTCTACAGCTCCTTCCCCTGCACGGGGGAGCTGAGGGCCGGACACCGGCGTCGGCCGGAGTGGTGCAGCACTCCGACACAGCCACCGGGCCGGCCCTCGCGATTCAGACGGTACAGCTCTGGCGCTTCTGCACAAGCGCAAACTCACAGTCGTTTACCCTCCGTCGTTCTCTCATCCTGCTTCGGTGCGCTGAAGCGTTCTACGGAGAAGAATACCCTGCGCCAGACGCCAAGTCAATAGAAATATGCTACAAACGGATACCCGTTATATCCCCCCGAAAGCCGGTACGGAATCTCGTTATAACGCGTGTCCGTCTCGACAGGCGCGGATTCTACGCTCGGCGTCGGCAAGCTGGACCGACCAGAAGGATGAGTAGACGGGCAGATGCGGACGAGGAACGGAGCAACGTAGGCCAGTTGATGAAGAATGCAGCGCAAGTGGACGCTGGCCAGATGAAGAGGGCGCAAGGTGCAGGAGGCAAGCACAGAGCAAGGACGTAGAGATGGGCGAATATGGGACCCTAAGCCGTAGGAATCTGAACCAGACCCCGCCGGCTTTGCCGGCCCGACACCCCTACTTACCTCCCGTCTCCCGCGTTTGCTTTTCTGAAACGGGGGCCCATTCCCGCGCTTCGAGGTGCAACATCTCCCGGATGGGACCCGCTGAGGGGGCCCCAGGTATGGGACCCGTTGCGCCGCGGAGATCCTCGAGACTGGGGGTTGTCTTCCGGGCGGGGTGGTGCAGCGGAAAAGCGCGCCGGTCTTTCGGACGCTCCCGGAAGCATCTCTGTTGGCCCCGCCATCTGAACGAGAGACTGCCTTTTCTCCGGATTATCTGATACCAAAAGCCGCCGCTCCAAAGCCCGCGCTCACCTCTGTGCGTAGTCTTTTTGGCTGCTACGGTGCGCGCTTGAGTGCTACGGTCGAGAGTCTTGACACCTTGGGATCTGTGATATCACGCTTCGGTGGGGCTGGAGGACGGGAGGCTTGAACGTGTTGCCGGAGCACATGACCATGAAGCGGTTGAGTTGGCGAGAGGCCATCGATCTCCTGTGTTTCTGTCGACAGACCATCGAGAAGCGGGCGTTCGCTGCGTTGGAGAGGCAGGCAGCCGACATGCCGGCCAGAATGCGGCAGGCCGTGTTGGAGACGGAGGGCGTGTACTTCGAACTCTCCGGCTACCGGTGTTGGATGGCCAGGCGAGGGCATCAGTATGCATTCAAGGTCCAGCTCGGCGAACGGCCGAACGCGGGTGCGGTGCGTGCCGCTCGCAAGGTGCACACCGCTCCGGTGTTGTTCAGCCGCGAAGCCGGGCACCCGGGGATGACTCGTTTGAACTGGAGCGAGGCAACGGAGCTCCTCAGCCTGACCAGGGAAGTCATTATGCGGCGTGCATGGAAGGAGCTCCACCGCCAGGTGGCTGACTTGCCGCTACTGGAGCAAGAGGCGGTGATGGACTCAGCCGGCGTGTTCTTCAGCCTGGGCGGCTACGACTGCTGGATGGGCAAGCGTGGGGGCCGGTACGTGTTCAAGGTCAAGCCGGTGGCCCCCTTGTCGGCCGACCAGCCGGGAAAGTCGCCCTCGGTCTGATGCGTGGCCCGTGCCGGGTCAGTGCTTGCTGTGGCGGTGGGGAGCGAGGGCCGATTCGCGGAATCGGTCTCGCCGGGGACTTCGTGTGTCTTAAGCAATTCCAGAGGCCTGAAGCAATGGGGCGTGATGAAGCATTGCGCCAAAGGTGGCGGGGTCCGCGGAGGACTGCGTTGCGTGGTAGCGACTGGAGGGCTACGCACCTTTGCGTCGAAACATCAGCGGGGCCAGGAACCCCAACGAGCACAGACGAGCGCGGACCCTGCGGCCGGTCTTCCTGGCCCTGCCCAGGGCCGCGCTCATTGGAGACAACGCTGGCCAGCGTGAGCCGGCGAGAAGGGCGGCATTCATGGGTTACGCATACGCGGCCAAGGGGGCACCCGACCCGGAGCCCAGCCAAGGTTGGGGCGGTCCGCGTCCCCCATCCCGAGTCAATGCTGTGGATGCGCTGCGGGCCTACATCCCCGGGGGTGAGGTTCATCCTGGCACGGGTTTCACGCTCGAGGTCCAGGTTGAGCGCAATGGCGAGCCGGTCAGCATCTACGACGGCCAAGTAGCCGTTGTCACCGCTCAGGACGAGAACGGTGCGCCAGTCCTGATAGGCAACAACCCGACGAGTATGCGGGGGCAAGTAACCTTCAGGGTGTCGAACTACCAGGTCTTGCAGCATGGCTTTCGGGAAGACCTGTACCTGGACCTGGACGGGGAGGACGAGAACATGCGCGTGAGAATATCGGTTGCGATCATTGGAGCTGCACTGGCGGGGACAGTTGGCGCGGTTGTCGTAAACTCGGCTCCGGTGGCCGCTGCCTCAGGATCTCCCCTGAGCGGCCCCAAGCCGTTGACCGTAAACTTCTCGAGCGAGGGCAGCTCCGACCCTGATGGCGGAGAGCTGGCCTACGATTGGGACTTCGGCGACGGTGGTATACACAGCGAGGAGGCCAGCCCCTCGCATGCCTACGCGACGGAGGGCAATTATTCCGCTCGACTTACGGTCGCGGAGCCGCACGGCAAGACGGCGACCAGCACCCCCGTGGCGGTAGCGGTTGCGGCGTCTCCGTGGGTGCAAGACGCTGACCTGTACGCGCTCCTGGGCGTTACCAACATCGTCGACTGGTGCGAACACGCCGGCACGCTGTACTGTACCGTTCAGGTCGGCGCGGCCTACAAGGTGATCTACCGAGTTGCTGCGGGTGACTGGCGCCTACTGAGCACCTTCCCGGCCGCCTCGCCATCGCTTACCCCGACGATGATGGTGTCTTTCGGTGGCGAGCTTTTCGTGTGCGGCAACGACTCCGGCAACCTGCGGTGTTATCGGTGGAACGGCGCGTCATGGGCCACTGAGGTCACGTTGTCCTGGCCGGCTTCCAGTGACCCGCACTTGGTTGTGCTGGGCGGGAGCCTGATGATCGTCACGCAGTCTTCGTACATGGACGCCTACGTGGCCGAGCGGACCGGGGCGGGGGTTTGGACACAGCAGCGTCTTGCTGGCGTCACACCCATATACGGCACGATCTACCGGAGCGCCACCTTTGATCGAGGGTTCTGCGCGAACGTCGGTCTGTTCGCAAAGACTGGGCTGGCCACCATCGCTGTCACCCCCATCGCAGGCACGCCCACCGGCTACAACAGCGCCGAACTCGACGGCAAGATATTCATCGGTGCGGGGGTGTCGGGCATCAAGTACAAGGGCACCATCGCGGGCGGTTGGACGACAATAAGCGGCGTCTCCTGCAACACGCTGGTGGAAGGTGACGGATTCCTTGTCCTGGCCGCCGGGGGTAACCTAGTCAAATTCACGTTCCCCGGCACATTCGAGACAGAAGAGGCAGGCTTCGGGACTGTGTGGAACAACGGCCTGGCCTGTGACGGCAGCAACATTTACGCCTTCAGGAACGATCGCAAGGTCTGGCGCCGATTGAAGTCCTGACGGCGCGGACGCGCTCCCGCAAACTCCCAGAAAGGCAATACGGCAGGAGGATGCCGAGCCACACGGTCGCTGCGAGGATTTTGACTGCGGGATCACGGCGATGTGCCATCTAACCGTCGCAGCGGCGCGGCTTACAGCAAAAGAGCGTGTCTTCTTCTCAATTTGCTCGTTTTCCGCGCAATAAGGAGGGCTTGGGAGGCGGTGCAAGCGTAACCATCGCACTCTGAGGCGCTTATCCGCATTGAGCTCACAACGCGCTGACGATCTCAACCACGCATTTCCCCTCTAGCGTAGCCCATTGAAGCCAAACGAGGCTTTCGTCGAAGTATGGGTGAAGCCGGGCGGCTTCGAGAACATGCGTGATGAATCAGGCGGTGGAGGCCACGGCTCTGGAGCAACCTCGCCCGGCTGGCTCCGGACCGACCTCCCCGCCGTTGTCGGCCGACGACCTCTTCGGTCCGGCTGATTGGGAGCGAGCAAGGGCGATGGCGCTGCGGGTCTGCAAGTCACTTAAGGCGCATCCGGACGATGGGATGATTTCCGTTGCGGCCGAGACCTACTGGCGCGTGAAGCGCACCGGCGTCAAGGGAACTGATTTGCTTCGCCATGCGAAGCGCCGGATTCGGTTCTCGGTCATCGACCACCTGCGGCACGAACTTGGCCGGTCAGGTAGCCCGCGGCGCGAATCCTCGTGCCGAGCATGCGCGAAGGAGCTGGCCGACAGGCCCGACCCGGCAGTGATGAACCCGCTCGACACCCTGGCGAACCGGGAGCGCCTCGACGGGCTCCGGCGGGAACTGCGCCGGGCGCTGGTTGGGTTGCCGATCGAGCATCGCTTCGCCGTGGTCCATCTGCTCAGGGGCTCGACCCTGCGAGAGGCCGGGCTCGCCGTGGGTCGTAGCGAGTCTTGGTCGCACTTGCTCCTGACGGCCATCGGGCGCTACCTGCGCGGCGAGACCCCGAGCGTCCAACTCGGCCAACGCGTGTCGGCCAGCGCGGAGGCCGTGAACGTGTAGCTCCTGAGGCCGGGGCTAGGTCTTAGGCGACGGTCTGAGACTGACAAGGCGAGAACGCTTCCTCTCGCCTGCCCCCGGCCGGTTTGTCTGGAAGCGGGAAGGAAGCTCCCGATGCTCACATCAGAAGCCAATCGACTTTGTTCCGCAGCCATTGTTGATCTGCGCCGGTGGCTACGGCCTTACGCTTCGGTGCGTGCCATGATACTCCGAGTTCGGCGCCGGCTGCCGGAGGGCGACCCCGACCGGCATTCTCTAGCCGAAGGGCTGCGCGTACCGGCGTCACGCATGGAGTTCCAGAATGGGTTCCGCCGGGCTCCGATCACCTACGGCGACGTGTACGACGGCCCGGACGTGTACCCTGTGCATGCCCTCGAATCCCTCGCCGGCCAGCTCGAGCACGACCGGCACCCTGGCGCCGGCCGCGTTCGTGATGCTGCCAAGTGGCTCGTGGACAATGAGTGGGAGCCCCGCGCCACAGCCGACGAGGTGGTCAGGCCGTTGGTGTGTTTCCTGCGGAGGCTGCTGGCCGCGTCGGCGGTCGGGCCCCCGCCCGACGAGGTTGCGCAATCGGTTGCGCCGAGCCGCAGGGCGCGGACGGTCAAGGTTCCGACCTGGATTCTTTCTCGACGGCGCAGCGGAGCTCTTGAGCTTCGCCCTGGTGCTGACGAGCCGCTCAAGTTGCCCCGGTTCGTCGAAAGAGGACTCGAGGTCATGGCCGCCGCCCAAAAGGAGTTAGTCACCTATCGGACAGTGGCTCTCGAGCTAAACCCGAAAGCGAAGCCCGAGGACTTCAAACGCATCGCGGAGAGCTGGCGGCGGAAGATCGGGGAGGCCCTGGTCGCTAAAGAATATGACACTGCGTCCCTGGTGGAGACCGTCCGCCGACAGGGCTTCCAGTTGGCTGCTGCAGTTGTGCTGCATGGTTGGGGCGAGGCCGGGCTTGTGTTCGGACGCGATAAGCAAGAGAGCGACAAGGATTGAGCCGTGCTCCCGTCCTTCTTCCGTCCCCTTCCGTCCCTCCGAATTTCAGAGAGCGGAGCGCCCTTGCCGTCCCCGCTGGCTCATGGGGTGGCAGAGGAAGAACAGGAGACGGAATAATGAACAAGGGGACAGCCTACTTCCAGAGTGGACCGGTCTTGATCATTTGCGACCGGCACGACAAGATACAGGAGGTCATTGACGCCGATCTTGAGCATGATCCCCTTGTGTCAGCGAAGCTGCTGGACATGATCAACGCAACAGGCCTGTCGGCAGATATGCTGTACGTGGCGGCGCAAGCGCTGCTCCAACGCACCCAGGTGCTCCAGCACAAGCGTGGCGAACCCCCCAGCCTCGCTCTCCACGTCCAGCATGTCATGGATTCCAACTGCGATAAATGCGCTCGTAGCGGGCTTCATCTGATTCATGAAAGCACTCAGCTCAAGGCTCAGGTGGCTACTCTTGAGGCCGAACTCGCCCGGAGATCAGCCATAGTCCGCACAGGCCGGGGGCGGCCATGAGAGCTGACCGCGCGCCTTCGATGCCGCTGGTCATCTTGCCTGATGCGCCGGCGGCCGCCACAGATGCGCCGGATATCGTCTACGATTTCGTCGCGGAGCAGCCGGCGGGCTCCGAACGGAGAGGAGGCGCGGTAGACGCCGCGGCCGAACCCAGCATCGACTGGGACGAACTCGACCTCGAGTGGGGCAAAGCACAGGCCGCCGACCAGGGCGAGCCCATGGCCCTGACTGCTGCCCTTGAAATGCTGACCCGTGGCTGGCGGCCGATCCCCTGCGAGCCCGGTGGCAAGAAGCCCCTGGTAAGGTGGGAGGCCTTCCGGGAGCGTGCCCCGACCGAGGCTGAGGTCCGCGGCTGGTTCCGGCAATGGCCTGCGGCAAACCTGGCAATCCTGACCGGGCAGGCATCCGGCGTGACCGTCATCGACTTGGATCCGGACCGGCCAGCCGATTGGTCGCAGGGTGTGACCCTGCCAAGTGACTTCGTGGTCCGAACGCCGCGGGGCGGATATCACGTCTACCTCCGCGCCGTTCCTGGGCTGCGCAACAGCGCCGGGCGGCTCGCTCCGCACGTCGATGTGCGGGGCGACGGCGGCTATGTCCTGGTTCCGCCGAGCACCGTCAACGGCACGGCCTACGAGGTGGCCGAAGGAGAGCCCGGAGCGATTCGAGAAGCATCCACGGAAGTGCTCGAGCTTCTCCGGAGCACGGATCGGCCGGCCGTTACGCCTGAGCCGGACGCAGAGACGGTGGCAGCTACGCCCGGCCCCTTTGACCGTGCCGGGCTCCTGAAGCGGGCCGCCGCTTACGCGGCCGCCGTGCCCGGCGAGCCCAAGGGCAGCCGAGACGATGCAGGCTTCCGGTTGGCCGCCAAACTCCGAAACGATTTCGGTCTGACTGAGGCCGAGGCGTGGCCGCTTTTCCAAGCGTGGAATGCGCGCAACTCGCCGCCCTTGCCGAAGACCGAACTGCATCATGTCTTTGGGTCCGGCGGGAAGTACGCCAAGAAGCCGGCCGGCTGCCTTGCCGACACGGCTCCGCCGAGCCCGACAGTTGCCCGACCGGTGAGACCTTCGGGATCCTCGTCGACGTCTGGAGGGCCCCCTCCGTCGGTTGCGCCGACATCGACCCTGCACCTTGTCACACGCCCCTTGTCCGATGTCGAGCCGGAGGCCGTCGCTTGGCTCTGGCCGTCCCGCATCCCGTTGGGCAAGCTCACCTTGTTGGCTGGTGACCCAGGCCTCGGCAAGAGCAAGATCACCTATGAAGTCGTAGCTCGAGTGACAACGGGTCGTAACTGGCCTGACGGTGCCCACGGAGGCGAGCCCGGCCGGGTGGTTGTGCTCAACTGCGAAGACGGCGCGGGTGACACAATGCGCCCAGCCCTGGACGCGGCCGGCGCCGACGTGGCCGGCGTCGAGATCGTGGATGGCGTGACCGGCGGCGGGCCGCTCGACATGTTCAGCCTAGCTGAGCACGTCCCGCTCCTCGAGCAGAAGATTCTGGAGCTCGGGCGCGTCCGGCTGGTGGTCATCGACCCTGTGAGCGCCTACCTCGGGCGCGACGTTGACGACGCGGTGAACGCCGACCTGCGACGGGTGCTCGCTCCTTTGATGGCAATGGGCGAGCGGCACGGCGTGGCCGTGCTCTTGGTTCACCACCTGAACAAGTCGCCGAACCTCAAGGCCATCTACCGGGTGACCGGGTCCATCGGCTATATCGGCGCTGTCCGGTCGGCGTGGCTCCTGGCCGCCGACGAGGACGACCCCAAGCGCCGGCTTCTGCTTCCGATCAAGGCCAGTCTGTGTCCGATGCCTTCCGGCCTGGGCTTCACCATCTATACCGCCGCCAACGGCTGCGGAGCCCTCGCCTGGGAGGCATCCCCGGTGACGACGACCGCGGACGAGGTCACGACGCCGAAAAGGCCCGGCCGACAGCCGAAGGCCAACGTGGTCGAGCTGACCCTCGACGAGTTCCGCGGACTACTGGCCGCTGATCCGCAGCCTTCGAGCAAGCTGGTCCTGAAACTGCAATCCCGCCGGGACGTGTCGAAGCACCGCGCCGAAGCTCTTGTCGCGGACATTCGTGGTCGAGTTCTGGGGAATCGCCCGCTCCTCCCCAGCGAAAGTTGGAGAGTCGTGGCCGATGGCCGCTTCGAGATCATGAAGGACGGCCCCGGCTACTTCTGGAAACTCCCCCCGGCGCAACCTAGCGCCACCGCGCCAAGTGTGGGGGTCTAATGAGCACGCAAGCATCGCTTGGCACCTTTTCCCGAATCATTCCCCGGAACCTTTTCCCAACGCGGGGATTTCGGGAAAAGGTGGGGGGCTTTCTCCCTCCCCCGCCCCCTATAGGGGTTTTCGGGAAACGGGAAAAGCCCTTTTCCCTTTTCCCGTTTTCCCGCTCTTTGGTTTCCCGGCCCCCGGCTGGCGCCGGGTCCGGGAAACGAGCGGGAAAACTCGAATGTCCCACTGCCCGGAATGCTGGGCAGATGGGGGTATTCTCGACAAGTTCCCGTTCGTCCCGATTCAAACCCTCGCGGCGCGGCTGGAGACCGTTGAGGCGGAGGGTTCCCCATGAGCACGAACATCGTTTCGGACCCTGTCTCGGCCGCACCGTTGGCGACTGGCCTGTCCACTCTGGCAGAGCTCGATCCGCGGACACCGCTCGGCGTCGATGACCTAGCCCGGCTGCTGGCCTGCTGCACCCGGAGCATCGACCGGGCGATCCGGCGCGACGAACTCCCGGCGCCGTTCATGCTCCGTGGGCGGCGGACCTGGACTGTCGGGGCAATACTGGAGCACTTCCAGAGCCTTCAACAACAAGCGCTCGCGGAGGCGGAGAAGCGAGCTGCAAGAACAGTCCGGAATTCGGCTTGAATTTCGTATAGACATAAGTTAGGATAGATGCGATGAGCCCACGAACTGGAAGGCCCCCGAAGGTTGCGGGCGAGCCCCGGGATAGGTTGCTGACGGTGCGCATAAGCGCACGAGAGTACAGCCGTCTGAAGGCCGAAGCGAAGCGCCGCAAGCTGAGTGTCTCCGATCTGCTCATGAAGCCCTGGCGGAAAGGGGGTAAGTGACATGGCGTGTTTGTACCGAACTCGTGATCGTAACGGAAAGCTGCACCCGGTCTGGCGCTTCAAGTATCGGGACGCCTCCGGGAAGTGGCGCTACTCAACCGGCTGGGCGGACAAAACCAAGACTCGGGAGCATGCCCTGGCCCTTGAAGCCGAGTGCCGGGCCATCCGGAAGCGCGAGAAAGCCGCTCCGGCGTCATGGCTCTCGAAGCAGCACACACCAATCGGAGAAGTCTCAGCCGCCTATCTGGCGTGGGGCCGGACCTGCGGCGGACGCGGCGGCCGGCCGTGGGACGACTTCAATGCTGCGCAGAAGGAGCGTGACCTCCTTTGGTGGACTCGCGAGCTGGGGCTGAAGGCCCTGGCCGATATCGACATGCTCCGCGTCGAGAAGGCGCAGCAACGCCTTATCGAAAGCGGCCGGAAGTACAAAGGTCAGAACGACCGAACGACCCGGGCCGGACTTTCTAACAAAACCGCGTCCCTGCGGGTCGAGACGCTCCGGGCTCTGTGCTGTTGGGCCGTTGACCGCGGGATGCTTCCCGAGAACCCTTTGAAGGGGCTCCGCAAGCTGGACACCCGGCCGGAGGTTCCTCACCGCGCCCTGGCTGACGATGAACTTGCGGGGCTGCTGGCCGCCGCTCCGCCGGAGCGCCGTCTGTGGTACACGGTGGCCGCGCAGACCGGGTTCCGCGTGGATGAGCTTCGGAACCTGACCGTCGCCAGCCTGGACCGCTTCGGCCCGTCGCTTTTCCTGGCCGGCGATTTCACCAAGAACCGCAAGGACGCACGGCAGCCGATCACCCGCGAACTTGCCGAAACGCTGGCCGCCCTGGTTGTCGGCAAACCACCGGAGGCGGACCTGTTGGACATTCCCCGTCGACCGAATGCGGCATCCGAGCTGTTCAAGCTGGATCTGGACGAGGCCAAGATTCGGCCGGTGACGGATGAGGGCCGGGCGACGTGGCATTCTCTTCGGAAGTGCTACGACAACGCGCTTATTCGGTCAGGGCTCGACCTGAAAACCGTGATGACGCTCATGCGGCACAGTTCGGCCAGCCTGACTCTCGAGACCTACGCTAGCGCGGACCCGAAGCGGCTCCGGGCCGGCGCCGAGGCGGCGGCCAAGCATATAAAAGCCGCCGTTTCCGGGACCAGTTGTTGCACCGATGTTGCACGGAAAGCGGCGACCGCAGGCGGAGAAGACGCAAGCCCCCGCGAGAGCGAGGGCTTGGAATTGGCAAGGGTGGTGGGCAATACTGGATTCGAACCAGTGACCTCACGGGTGTGATCCGTGCGCTCTAGCCAGCTGAGCTAATTGCCCATCCGCGGGAGATTCTAGCCCGCCGGCCGTGGATGTCAACTACCCTGCTCTGTTTGACAGCCCCCCGCGCGGAGCTACACTGTGCCCTGGCAGCCGCACCGCCGAGACGCCGGAGAGGAATGCCCGCAGTGTTCGTGACCGTTAACGACAGGCCGCTGGAACTCGCCGACGGGGCCACCGTCGCGGATATGCTCGGCGCGCTGGGCCTGGCGAAGGCCGTCGTGGCGGTCGAGCGGAACCGCGAGATCGTCCCCCGCGCGCGGCACGCCTCGGAGCGGCTCGCCGAGGGCGACCGGCTGGAGGTTGTGACGCTGGTGGGAGGGGGATAACGGCAGTTGCCAGTTGTCAGTTGGCAGTTGCCAGCACCGGTCGCGGGGGACCTACTGACAACTGGCAACCGGCAACTGACAACTCGTCCTTAGCGGAGACCGACATGACTGAGAAGCTGAAGTTTGGCCCCTACGAATTCACCTCCCGGCTTTTCGTGGGCACGGGGAAGTACACCACCAACGAGCTGATGGTCGAGGCTCTGGCCGCCTCCGGGACCGAGGCCGTGACCGTGGCGGTGCGGCGCGTGGACCTCTCCGGCAAGTCGGGCAAGACCATCCTCGACTTCATCGACCGGCGGAAGTACACCATCCTGCCGAACACCGCCGGCTGCTTCACGGCCGAGGACGCCGTGCGCGTGGCCCGGCTCTCGCGCGAGGTGCTCTCCACCGACTGGGTCAAGCTCGAGGTCCTCGGCGACCAGCAGACCCTGCTGCCCGACCCGGTCGGAACGCTCTCGGCCTGCGAGCAGCTCGCCAAGGAGGGCTTCTGCGTCCTGGCCTACACCTCGGACGACCCGATCGTCGCCAAGCGCCTGGAGGCCGCCGGCGCCAAGGCGGTCATGCCCGCGGGCAGCCCCATCGGCTCGGGCCAGGGGATCCTGAACCCCACCAACATCCGCATCATCCTCGAGCGCGCCGCGGTGCCGATCATCGTCGATGCCGGCGTGGGCACGGCCTCGGACGTTGCGCTCGCCTTCGAGCTCGGCGCCGAGGGGGTGCTCTTGAACACCGGCATCGCGCTCGCCAAGGACCCGGTCAGGATGGCGCGGGCCATGAAGGCTGCCGCCGAGGCCGGCCGCGACGCCTTCCTGTCCGGCCGGATACCGAGGAAGCTCTACGCCAGCGCCTCGAGCCCGCTCGAGGGCGTCATCGCGCCGGCGAAGCAGTGACAACAACAGCGACAACGACGAAGTGCAACCGCCGATGCACGCCGATTAACGCCGATAACAACGGCTGCCACAACGGCGTGCAGCCGCAGATGAACGCAGATTAACGCAGATAATGGGAGGTGGCGCCAAGCCCCTGTGCCTGGGCCGCGCCTCCACCTCCCCAGTCTCCGATCTGCGTGCATCTGCGTTCATCTGCGGCGAAGAATGCCGTTGTTGTCATCGGCGTGTATCGGCGTGCATCGGCGGTTGCTGCCGTTGTTGTTGCGGCCCCGCCGTTTCCGAGGATTAGGCCTGGCCTGCCGGCGGGTTAAGGTCCAAAGCGATTCTGTTCTTGCGCAGCCGTCCGAAACCGGGATAAGAGGCACTGCGAAGTGGCACAGGCCCTAGTGAACAAGGAAGCGCCATGTTCAAGCTCTACAACACCCTGACCCGCTCGAAGGACGAGCTGGTGCCGCTCAGCCCCCCCGACGTCGGGCTCTACACCTGCGGGCCGACCGTCTACAACTTCGCGCACATCGGCAACCTGCGCACCTACGTCTTCGAGGACGTGCTCCGCCGCGCCCTCTCGCGCTTCGGCTTCCGGGTGAAGCACGTCATGAACATCACCGACGTGGGCCACCTGACTTCCGACGCCGACACCGGCGAGGACAAGATGGAGCTCGGCGCCAAGCGCGAGGGCAAGACCGCCTGGGACATCGCCGCGTTCTACACCGCGGCCTTCAACCGGGACTGCGCGCGACTCAACATTCTGCCGCCGGACGTGGTCTGCAAGGCCACCGACCACGTCCCGGAGATGATCGTGCTGGTCAAGCGGCTCGAGGAGCGCGGCTTCACCTACCGCCTGGCCGACGGCATCTACTTCGACACCTCGAAGTTCCCGGCCTACGGGGCGATGGCCAGGCTCGACATCGACGGGCTCGAGGCCGGCGCGCGCGTCGAGGTCGTCGAGGGCAAGCGCCACCCGACCGACTTCGCCCTGTGGAAGCTCTCGCCCAAGGATAAGCGGCGCCAGATGGAGTGGGACTCTCCCTGGGGCCGTGGCTTCCCGGGCTGGCACATCGAGTGCTCGGCGATGAGCATGAAACACCTGGGCGAAGAGCTCGATATCCACTGCGGCGCAGTCGACCACATCGCCGTCCACCACACCAACGAGATCGCGCAATCCGAGGCCGCCACCGGGAAGTCTCCCTGGGTGCGCTGGTGGGTGCACGGCGAGTTCCTGGTGCTCGACAAGGGCAAGATGGCCAAGTCGGGGGGCTTCATCACCCTCGAGAGCGTGGTCGAGAAGGGCATCGACCCGCTCGCCTACCGCTACTTCCTGCTCCAGGCCCACTACCGCAGCCAGCTGATGTTCTCCTGGGAGGGCCTGGAGGCCGCGGCCAACGGCCTCAGGAACCTGAGGGAGACGGTGCTGGCCCTGAAGGAACAGGCTGCCGGTGGAGGGTGGAAGGTGGAGGGTGGAGGAAAGGGGGCGCCCAAGCCATCCACCATCCACCCTCCACCATCCACCACCCCGTACGCGGCGCGTTTCGACGAGGCCGTCTCCGACGACATGAACATGCCCCGGGCGCTGGCCACGCTCTGGGAGGGCCTCAAGGACTCCTCCCTGTCGGCGGCCGAGAAGCTCGCCCTCGTCGCCCACGCCGAGCCGGTGCTGGGCCTCTCTCTCGACAAGGTCGAGGCCGAGAAGCCCGCCGAGGTCCCGGCCGACGTGGCCGCGCTCGCCGAGCGCCGCGCCGCGGCCCGCAAGAGCAGGGACTTCGCCGCCGCCGACGAGCTTCGCAAGGAACTCGCCGCCAAGGGCTACGAGGTCGAGGACCAGCCCGGCGGCAAGTGGCTGGTCAAGAAGAAGTGAGCGCGACGTGAACGCCGGCGCCGAACTGCCCGTCTACCTGCAGATGCCGGTGACCACCACCTTCACCATCGAGGGCTGCCGGATAGTCCAGTACCGGGGCGTGGCCCGCGGGATCATCGTCCGCGCGCCGACCATCCCGCAGGGCTTCATCGGCCGGCTCCAGAACATCTTCGGAGGGCAGATCGGGGCCTACACCGAGATGTGCGAGCAGGCCCGGCAGCAGGCCTACGAGCTCATGCTCCAGCACGCCTACGAGATGGGCGCCAACGCCGTGGTGGGCCTGCGCTACGACGCGAGCGAGGTGGTCTCGGTCGGCTCGGCCACCGAGGTCCTCTGCTACGGCACGGCGGTGGTCATTGAGCCCATCGCTCAGAGCTGAGGCTTTTGGGCGGGGAATATGGCAACGGATAGTCCGGTGACAACTCCCCGGCCGCGCGTGGTCATCAGCAGGTGCATTGAGTTCGGCCATTGCCGCTGGAACGGTCTGGTCATTGCCAGCGACGCGGTCAAGATTATGCGCCCGCGCATCGACTTCCTGCCGGTCTGCCCGGAGATGCATATCAGCCTGGGCTGCCCCCGCGAGCCGGTGCGGCTCGTGGACGGCGGGGAACGCCCCAGGCTCCTGCAGCCGGCCACCGGCCGCGACTGCACGGAGGAGATGCATCGCTTCGCGGAGAAATTCCTCGACTCTCTGGGCGGCGAGGTCGACGGCTTCGTTCTGAAAAGCCGCTCGCCCTCCTGCGGCGCCACGGATGCCAAGCTCTATGCCCGCAGCGATTCCCAGATGTCCAGGGGCAAGAGTCAGGGGCTCTTCGCAGCCGCGGTGCTGGCGCGCTTCCCGCACCTGCCGATCGAGGATGAGGGTCGGCTGCGCAACTTCCTGATCCGCGAGCACTTCCTGATCCGCATCCACGCCCTGGCGCGCTGGCGCGCGGTGCGCCCCGCACTGCGCATGGACAAGCTGGTCGACTTTCACGCCGCCAACAAGCTGCTGCTCATGGCTCACAACGAGGTTGCCATGCGCCGGATGGGCCGGCTGGTGGCCAACCATGCCCGTCGACCGGCCGGCGGGGTGTTCGCAGCCTATGAGCGGCTGCTTCACGAGGCGCTGCGCGAGCCGGCGCGGCCGGAAGTCTGCATCAACGTGCTCGAGCACGCCATGGGCTTCTTCAAGCGCCGGGCCTCGGACCTGGAAAAGAGCTTCCTGATCCGGGAGATCGGCCTTTACCGCCGCGGCCGCGCGCCGCTGTCCGTGCCGGTCAGCCTGCTGCGGGCTTGGATTGTTCGCTTCAATGAAGAGTACCTGGCGCGGCAAACGTTCTTCCTGCCATATCCGGAGGAACTCGTCTCCATTACCGACTCCGGCACGGGCCGGCGGCTGCGGTAATCTGCCGCTCGCTGTCGACGGTCCAGGCCTCAGCTTCCTTCACGCTGTCGCCGCCGGACTAACTCCCCACGCTCGCCAATATGCTGCGCGCCAGCTTGGGCAGATCGGGGTCGCGCGCGCCCATGGTCACCACGGCGCAGCCTGGCGCGGCCCTCCCGCCAATAACCTCGACGGCCTGGGCGTAATCCCCGACGGCCACCGCCGGCAGGCCGTGGGCGAGGAGCTTCTCGACCAGCATCTCCGAGCGGACCGAGCGGTTCGTCGTCCCGCCGGCGTCGAACACCGGCAGGACGGCGAGCAGGTCCCGGGGACGGCACACCTGCCGGAAGGTCGCGACCAGGTCGTCCATCATGAAGGACAGCGGCTTGTACCCGTGCGGCCGCCAGACGGCCAGCACCCGCTCGTGATACGGCGCGAGCGTCTCCCACGCGGCCCGGATCTTCGCCGGGTTGTGGGCGAAGTCGTCGAGGACCGTGACGCCGCCGGAGCGCCCCACCACCTCCAGCCGCCGGTGGATGCCCCGGAACCCGGCCAGGGCCTTCGCGACCTCCGCCGCCCCGAACCCGAGCCGCGCGCACATGGCCACGGCGGTCCTGGCGTTCTCGGCGTTGTGCCGACCCGGCAGGTTCAGCCTGAACGGGACGCCCTGGAACTCGAACCGGCTGCCTTCGGCGTCCAGCCGCGGGTCGAACCCCTCGGACTCTCCGCGGACGACGTCATTGGCCACCTGGGCCGAAAACTTGCGGAAGAGCTCGACGCTCTCCGCGAGCGGGAAGTGGTCCGCCGAGACGTTGGTTATTACCGCCCAGGCCGGGTGGAAGTTGAGCAGGGAGCGGTCGCTCTCGTCCACTTCCAGGACGCACCATTTCGACCGACCGGCGCGGACGTTGCCGACGCTGGCGTCGTTCATCCAGTTGAGCACCGGGGCGCCGTTGACCACGAACGGATCGGCGCCGAGCTGCTCCAGGAGGAAGCCGATCATGCCCGTGACCGTGCTCTTGCCGGACGTGCCGGCCACGGCGACGCACTCCCGGCCCTCGACGATCTGCGCCAGCATCGCCGCCCGGTGAAGGACCGGCACGCCGTGCCTTCGCGCCGCGGCGATGTCCGGATTGTCGTCCTCGATCGCCGTGCTCACCACGACCCCGGTCGTGAGCCCGGAGACGCCCCCGCCGTCCTGGGGGACGATCTTCACGCCGGCCTTTGCCAGCTTCCCCACGACATCGAGGCACCAGCCCTGGTCGCAGAAGCGGTCCGACCCCGTGACCTCGCAGCCGACCGCCGCGAGGGCCTGGGCGATGGCGCTCATGCCGACGCCGGCAACCCCGGTCAGATGGTAGCTCCCGGTCTTCATCGCGGGACATGGTACCTTCGGCGCCCCCGGATTCGAAGGGAGATTTCCGACTGCCCGTCCCGGCGATGAACGCCCGGCGGCCGTCGCGGCAGGCTTCAGCCCGACGGCTCTCCGGCGCCGGCCTCGTCCAGTTCGAAGTAGTGGGTCTGCGGCGAGGCGTTGGGCTCGACCTTGCGGACCAGCCCCTCGCGGCGAAGCTCCTTGAGGTACTTCGCGGCGGTGACCACCGAGACGCCCAGCACCCTGGCAGCCTCGGAGCGGGTCAGCCGGCCGTGCTTTCTGAAGAGCCCCCGCAGCCGCTCTTTGCGGCGCAGCGGGGTCTCCCCGCTGGCCAGAAACTCCTCGACCGATCCGTCGGGAAGCCGCCCGCGCGACGCCGGCTCGTCGGCCCGGTCCCGGCCGGCCGGCCCAATCTGCGCCGGTTCGGCGAGAGCGTCTGCGGCCGCCCCTGGCTCGGACTGCGAGGGCAGGTCCCCGACGTCGTAGCCGAGCTTGTCCGAGTTGAACAGGCGCATGTGCTCGATGGCGTTGCGAAGCTCCCGGACGTTTCCAGGCCACTGCCGGGCCGAGAGCGCCGCGGCCAGAGCCGGGGAAAGCTCGGGACGGCGACCGTCCGGGCGCCCCTCGCCCAGAAAGAGCTCAGCAAGGACCGGGACGTCCTCGCGCCGGTCGCGGAGCGGCGGCATGATGAGCTCCATCCTCTTCATGCGGAAGAGCAGGTCAGCGCGGAACCGGCCCTCGGCGACCAGAGCGTCGAGGTCGGCGTTGGTGGCGGTCAGCACCCGGCAGGCCACCTTGCGGGCACGGCTCGAACCCACCGGGCGGACCTCGCCGGCCTCCAGCACCCGGAGCAGCGCCGCCTGCAGCCGCGGCGGGATGTTGCCGATCTCGTCGAGCAGCAGCGTGCCCCGCCCGGCCTCCTCGAAGAGCCCGCGGTGCGGCCGGACCGCTCCGGTGAAGGCGCCCTTCTCGTGGCCGAAGAGCTCGGACTCGAGCAGCGTCTCGCTGATCGCCCCGCAGTCCACGGCCAGGAAACTCTCGGCCGCGCGCGGGCTGCACTCGTGGATGGCGCGCGCGGCCAGCTCCTTGCCGGTGCCGGTCTCCCCGAGAATCAGCACCGGGACGTCGAAGGGAGCCACGTGGCGGATCATGGCCCGCACCCGGGACATGGCCGTGCTCGCGCCGGCCAGGCGGTCGAGCCCGTTTCCCGCGGCCGTTTCCGCACGGGCCGGCGCCTGCGGCGCGAGCGCCGACGCCGACTCTTCGGCGGAGACGGACCCGGCGATGCGGGCCAGTCGCAGAGCCTGCCCGCCGGAGAGCTCGGTCGCCAGGTGCATCTCCAGTTCGATGCGCCCCTCGGCGCGGTAGCGGCCGGCGTTCCTGCGAACGGCGGCGAAGAGCCGCCCGGCGCCGGCCTGGTCTCCGTCGAGGAGCGCGACGCGGGCCAGGAAGAGGTCGTCGATCCAATTGACGTTTCCGTGCCGGCGGCGCATATCCAACAGGCGCCTGGCTGCCTGCCCGTGGCCGGAGGCGAGCTCCGCCCGGATCAGGGCGTACGACGGGAAGGAGGTCTCGTTGATCATGCTCCGGTGGCGCTGCTCCCCCATCGAGCGCGCCAGGCGCAGGGCGTCGTCCGGACGGCGCGCGCCCAGCGCCTCCGTGACCATGAGCCAGTCCGGCGTCCGGCCCTCCGGCGGTATTCTGGAGAGCAGCCCGGCGGAGGTCCCCCGGCCGGTCCACTGGCGTTGGGCGAAGTCCGCCATCAACAGCCAGTGAGAGGCCGTGCCGCCGTATCTTTCCCACAGAGGCCCGTTGCCTGCGAACTCCTGCGCGAACTCCAGGGCCTCGGACATGCGGCCTGCCTCGGCCCGCCCGAGGAACAGCATGAAGGAACAGCCGTCGCGCACTTGCCCGCCCGGACTGTCCCGCTTCAGGGCCAGCACTTCGTCCTCGATCTCGGCCAGGCGTCCCGAAACGGCCAGGATCATGGCCAGGTTCAGCAGGCGGATGGGCCGGCAGGCCGAGCCGGCCGCCAATCCGGACAGTGACAACCGGTCCAGCCGCTCCCGCTCGGCCTGGTCGCCGCGGCCGCCGGCGCATATGCCTTCCATCGACAGCACCAGGCTCTCGACCTCGGGCGGAGCATTGGCGGGAAGCAGAGCCCGCGCGCGCCTGGCCAGCACGCCCACCTCGTCGAACCTGAGCAACTTGCCGCAGAGGTTGGCCCACTCGAGGAGGAAGGCGATGTAGAGTTCGACGTCCTCGCCTTCGCCCGACACGGCTTGGGCGCGTTGGAGGGCCGCGTCGGCGGGAGCCCTGCCGGCGAAGGCCTCATTGAGCAATATGGCGCACTCCACCATCTCAGTCCTGGGCTGCGGAGCGTTGCGGAATGCCTTGCTCAGAGAGCCGCTGGCAACGTATTCGGTGATGATGGGGTTGTGTTTCTCGCGCATCATCTGCTCCGAAACTTTCCGTACAGTTGCGCAACACTATATCATGCAATTTGAATTCGTCAATGCCCTTGTTGGCGAAAGTCATTATTTATCAGGATGTTGCGCAAATGGGCGTCTTGGCCTACCTGCTGCTAATACTCAGCAACTTCGTCACTCAGTCCCCGACGTGACGGCGAGGAGGTCTCGATGGTCTGCTTGCAGGAGAAGTCAGTTCACTTGGCGGTCGAGGGAGTGAAACCCCGGTTGAACGCACCGCGCCTGCGAGCGCCCAGGATGCACGTGCGGGTCCTGGAGTCGAGCCCTGTCCACCTCGACGAGGACGCCGCCGAGTACGACGCCATGGTCCGCCGGCACGCGCGGCTGCTCAACCGGCCGTTCGTGGACATGCTCGCCCGCATCGGGCTGGAGCGCGGGCGGGTGCTCGACGTCGGCACCGGCCCGGGCTGGATCCCCATCGAGCTGGCGCTGCGCCGGCCGGGGCTCGAGATCTGGGCGCTCGACGCCTCGCCGGACATGCTCGCGCAGGCCGGGCGCCACGCCGCCGCGGCCGGGGTCTCCGACCGCGTCCACTTCGTCCCGGGCAGCGCCACCGAACTGCCCTTCGCCGACGGCGAGTTCGACCTGTCGGTCTCGCACTTCATGCTCCACCACATCGAGCGGCCGGCCGCCTTCTTCGACGAGATGGCCCGGGTCACCCGCGGCGGCGGGCGCATCGTGATCAAGGACCTCGTCCGTCAGCCGGCCTGGAAGGCCCGCATGCTGCTGGCCTTCTCGCGGCTGGCCCTGGGCTACTCCGGGCCCCAGATGCGGATGTACCGCGAGTCGCTGGCCTCGGCCATGACCGCCGGCGAGATCCGCCGCGCCCTGGCCGGCTCGCAGCTGTCCATGGCCGGCGTCCGCGGCTTCCGCGGGCTGGACGTGGTCATAACCGCCTGATCCCGAACGGCCGGCAGGGAGTTCACGCCATGCAATCAACGCAAATCGGATGCATCTCGAGAAGCCTCAGGACGCTCGGCGAGGAACTGGAGGTCGCCCCTCCCGTCGCGCTGCAGGCGGCGTTCTCCGCCGGACCGGTCCTGCGCTTCGGGCCTGCCGGCGAGTTCGTCGTCCGCATCGCCGCCTCGGAGGAGGACCGGCGCCGCGCCTGGGCGCTGGCCTATCAGGTGTACCTGGAAAAGGAGTATGCCGAGCCCCGGGCCGGCCGGCTGTGGTACTCGCGTTTCGACGCGCTGCCCGGGACGATCACGGTGCTGGTCGAGAGGACGGCGGTGGAAGGTGGAGGGTGGAAGGCGGAAGGCAGGGAATGCCCGGCTGCTTCCACCTTCCACCCTCCACCTTCCACCTCGCTTATCGGCGCCGTGACCATCGTCCCCGATTCCTCCATGGGCCTGCCCTCCGACGAGACCTTTCCGGTCGAGATGTCCGTGCTGCGCTCCGGGGGCCGGCGGCTGGCCGAGGCGGTCAGCCTGGTCCAGGCCGGGACCTCCGAGCGCTCCGGCGTGCTCGTCGCCGCCCGGCTCTGCGAGCTGACCTGCCTGGTCGCCGAGAGGGTGCTCGGCGCCACCGACCTGGTCATCACCGTCAACCCGCGCCACGAGGACTACTACCGGCGGGTGATGCTCTTCGAGCGCCGCGGCGGAGTGGCGCGCTGCCAGAAGGTCTCCGGCGCGCCCGCGGTGTTCCTGACCCTGAGCTTCGCGGACATGGCCGGCCATCGCCGGCGCGCCTCCGGGCCGGACGCCCCCCGGACGCTCTACCGGCGCTTCGCCTCCGATGAGGACTGGGACGCCCTCGCCGCGCGCATCCGCGCCGAAGCCCGGCCGCTGGACGCTTCCGCCCTGCGCAGGTACTTCCCCGAATAGCCCCGGGGTTGCGGGCTCGCTTCTGCAGGCGTGCGGAGCGGGTTCCAAACCACGAAGCCACAAAGACACGAAGAGACACCAAGAACGTGTCCGTTCGGTAAAGTCCATAGTCCCAGGCGCGGACTGATTGTGGAGAATCCCGCCTTCGGAAGGAGGCGGGCATGGCTGGGCATGCGACAGGCAGGGCGGAATCCGGGACTGGAGCGGGTGTGGCGGGAGTGGGCCGAACGTTGGCGGGCCAGCGGGGCCTCGGTGCGCGAGTTTTGCCGCCGCGAGAAGGTCTCGACGGCGAGGTTCTATCGCTGGCGGCTGGAGCTGACCAAGCGACAGAGTGCAATCGGCAGAGCTGGCGCTGCTCCTGGGGGGGATCGAGCCGGCCGACGCCAAGCGGCGCAGGCGGTTTGTGCCGGCGCTATGCCCCTTCTTCTGGAAGCCTAGAACACCTCGTTGGGCAGAGGCTTTGCGTCCGGGGCAGACGGGCTGCCGCTGCCTCCCGGCAGCGCGAAGCGGCCCGACTTGGGGTCCCACACGAGATTCTTTTCGTTGGCCTGCAGCCATTTCATGCGATCTTCGATCCGCTTTCGCAGCGGCTCCCGCTCCATTCGCCACAGCTCGATGTTGCTCCGCTTATCGGACAGCCCCGCGAGATATTCGAACTCGCCTAGGTTCGCGGCCCGCGCGGCCGGCTGCGCCTCGGCATCGAACAGGATCATCCTCAGCCCTTTGACCTGGCCTGCCAAGACGAGCAGCCGGCCCCAGTCCGCAAGGCTTCGACCGGCAAGTCCCATCGGTTGGGCTGGCGCCTGGAAGCGGGCCTGGTCGAGCAGCTTGTCGAAAGCCTCCCCGTCGACCCGGCCGCCCAGGTAGAGGCAGGCCGAGCCCCGGACCAGCCGTTCGGCCGGGGGCAGACCGCCCGTATCGTCCCAAGCCTTCTGCATTTCGGCGAGGAGCGTCTTGCGTGCCTCGACGAACACTTCCGGCGGCACTTCCTTGTATTGTTCGGCAAGTCGGGGCAGTTCCATCAGGCGCCCGTTGGTGCCTCCGATGAGATCCCTGCGGATGCGATCTGCCCACACTTTCGCGCCGGCGTCCCGGTTCAGCTTGGGCAGGTCGGCGTAGATCTTCTCGTCCAAACCGCCCGCGGCGTACAGCTTCTTGTCCAGGGCCAGGGTGGCCAGAACGTCCGCCACATCGGGATCCCTGGCCGCATCGGCATTGCCCCTGGCCGCAGCATGCAGCCTGTTGAAGAACTCGATAACAGCCTTATGGTCATCGGCCACAACTGCGGCGATATCGATATTGTAGCGGGCGCCGACTCGCACGAGTTTGCTCCCGCTGTCTCTCCCCAACTTCTCAAGGGAATCCTTCAATTCCTTGATGGCCAGAAGAAGTCGCCCCGCTTCCGCCTCCTCGCCCTTCATTGCGGCGATGGACTTGCAGGAGTTCTCGGCGAATTGCAGGATACGGTAGGCTCCCCCCAGATTGCCCCTGTCCATGGCATGTTTCGCTTCCCGCAGCCGCTCCTGACAACCATATAGTCGCATCACGGCGGCTCCCTTTTCCCGAAGCCTATCGCCTTCCACATCATCCAGTCGCCTGATGACCTCAAATGCCCTGTCCAGATGATAATCCACCGCCCGCCATTCCCGGGCGTCGTAAGAAGCGCGCGCTTGCACGAAAGCCTCGGCCGCTCGGCCGACAAGAGCATTCTTCGCGGCAGTGGTCGTCGCTACGGGCTCCACGATCAACGTGGCCACATTGCTGAGGGCGCGTCCTGCGGACATGCGCACCCTGTAGGTGCCCGGTGCATCGAACACGGTCCCGAACCCCTGGTCCGAACGGCTGCCCCTGCAGGGGACAACACGGACGCGGGCAGCGCCCCTGAACGGCTGCAGATCGGCCGCAGCTTCGGTCTTGGTGCACGACAAGACCGACAGGACCGTCCGGCGCCCGAACTGGCTCTGCACCAGGAAGAACGAGTCAGCGTCGGGAAGCTTGTTCTGAAGGCAGGGCAACTCCGGCATGGCCTGCGCTCTGGAATCGACATCGAGCCACAAGGCGTATTCCTCGCCAGCCTGGATGGATGTCCGCACGGGCACACTGGCGCCCACCTGCTGAGCGTCGCTGGGTGCAGCGCACAACCGAAACACGGTATTCGGCGTTCGCGGGCCAATCCTGCGAGAGCACCAGGGACAGATGCCCCTTGCCGCCGCGCACTTGGAGCACAGATGGGTCGTGCCAACGACAGTGTCGGAGTGACAACCCTGGCAGATTCCCCTGGCAGCCGGTCCCTCGGCGCAGCAGCCGGGGCACCGGAAGTCGCCGTCCTCCCACCAACCTGGGGCCAGTGCCCGACGGGTAGTTCTCTCGCGCTGGACTGCCCAGTTCACCGTCGCATTTCCGGAGGCGCCGTAGAGCATGGTAATGACCTTATTACCGACGGCAGGTTCCGTCACCCCGGCGCTCAACTGCGTTTCGAAGGCGTCACCGGTCTTCAGGCCGTAGCGATCTCCCTTCTCGCCTACCTTGGCATCCCAGTGCAGGTCGTAGAGAATGTCGACAGCGCGCAGGCTTGCGAAACGCTTCCCTCCCGCCCCCGCTTTGATGCCGAGAACTTCGGCGACAGCGACATGCGTTGCATAAGGGACTTCGTCCAGGAAAGTCACGAAGTCTCGATCATTCTCTCTTGCACACGGAACCCTGGCAACCTCCTTGCCGTTCTCTATGAACACAGCCGGCAAGTCGCGCCGCGGACAGGCTATCATGAACCAACCGAACCCTGTGCGGCGAGGCCCCCCAGGCCCGCCCCTCATCCCCGCTTCGTCCTTGCGATCGTACTCGATCCGCAAAGTGCCGTTAACGCAGGCGACCTTGGTCACCTGCATCAGAATATCCCAACCCATCTCGGAGACGTCCTGAACCGGCCCCGTGGCCACGCCCAGGACCATTTCGGCGGGCAGCTCCGCTCCCTCGAAGTCGATCCCCAGGGATTGTGCCCAAGTCGTAGCCGCTTCCGGATTTGCCCCATGGTATCGGTACGGCAACTTGTTCAGCTCCTCTTCGCTCCTGCATGCGAACCCCAAGAACGCTTCCGATTCAAGAGCGTAGGGGGCATACCGATAGTCGAAGGACAGTTGGCGGAACTCCAACGTTTCGTCTTTGGCGGGGACCGGTCCGGCGGATTCCGGCTTGGCGCCATTCGCCTCCGCCGCCTTCAGGGCTCGGACCGCCAGCGGCGTGGCTACAGCGAGCGCCATGGCCGCAATGGTCACCACAGCTACAATTTTCGCTTTGGCCCAGAGCATCATCCTGATCGCTCCTTCCGCCAGCGCGAACACCGTGCCCCCGGTAGCCCCGGCCGCGGCTCCAGCCGCCGCGAGCTTCGAGGTCGCCAGGATGGAAGGAAGGAGCGTTCCGGGAATGGCCGTCTTGGCCTCGGCCCCCATGAGCCCAACCAGCGGGGCGATGGCTAGGACCTGCCCGTGCTTGGCCAGCCGCTCGCGAAGCCGGGCGAGGCCCTCGCTTGCGCGACAACTCAACGTCCCTCGGGGACATCCTGCCACCTTGATGGCCTCCTCTTCACTGAGACCTTCCAGATGGCGCAAGATGACCGCTTGACGCCGGGCCGTCGAGAGACCGGCCAGTTCCCGATAGACCAAGCCCAGGAGGTCGGAGTCGTTGGCTTGGGACCCCTCTTGGCTCGCCTGCCGGATCATGGCCGCTCCCTCTTCGCGCTTGGCGCGGTTAGCTCTGGCCTCTACGGCGCGTAGCGAAACGTGCCGTGCGACTCCGTAGAGCCACGCCGCAAGATCCTCGCTCTTGCGCAGGGACCGGGCCTTCCGCACCAGGACGACGAACACCGCCTGGGAGCAATCTTCAGCTTCATGGGGGTCGCCGAGCATGCCCAGACAAACGCGGTAGATCATCGGCCCGTGTCGAGAGACTATTTCGCCGAAGGCGGCCTCATCTCGTGAGGCACCGTACGCGGCGACCAGCTCTGCGTCTGTCCATGCTCGCATGGTCCCCATAATTCTAGCCGGGCTCCCTCCTTCCGCCATGTACTCCGAGCTGACGTCGAAAATGCTTGGCGATCTTCTGATTTTCCGGCGATTCCCGGGAACACCCCTACACGGTCTTCGACTACACCCCCAACCGGAAGCGCAAAGGGCCGAAGGACTTCCTGACGGGCTTCAACCTCCAGGCAGACGCCTTCGGCGGCTACGACGGCATCTACGCCGGGGCGATTCAGGGAAGTGGCCTGCATGGCCCACGCGCGGAGGAAGGTCCTCGCGGCGCAGACTACGGACCCGACCGACGCCGTCTAAGCGATGGCCCGGATCAAGCTGCTCTACGACGTGGAGGACAGACCTCCCGCTGAGTTGGAATGAGACCCGAGAAGCCGCGCGATCGGTCCGCGGCTCTGGCGCTTTTCCGGCTGCCAGCTACAATCCGGCGGTCTCTTGAACTGCACCGGAGGACCGCCATGCGCCTCGACAGCCGCACCAAGATCGTCGCCACCACCGGGCCGGCCACCGACAGCGAGCGTCAGCTCCACGACCTGATCCGCGCCGGGGCCGACTGCCTGCGCTTCAACTTCTCGCACGGCTCGGCCGCCGAGCACGTCGCCAGAATGCGCCGGGCCCGCGCGGCGGCGAGGAAGCTCGGCCGGCGGGTGGCGATCCTCGCCGACCTGTGCGGCCCGAAGATCCGCACGGGCCTCGCCCCCGAGGGCGGCGTGCGGCTCGCGCGCGGCACGACGATCGAGATCCTCCCCAGGCCGGTGGAGAGCACTCCGAAGCGCATCGGCATCAGCTACGCGGGGCTCTCGCGCGAGATCCGCCCCGGACAGAGGATCCTGCTCGCCGACGGCCGGATGGAGTTGGTGGCCGAGCGCGTCTCGGGCGGCCGGATATTCGCGCGGGTCAAGACCGGCGGCGTCCTCACCTCCCGCAAGGGCGCGAACCTGCCCGGCGCGCACCTCGCCGTACCGGCCATGACCGCCAAGGATCGCGCGGACCTGGCCGCCGCGGCCGCCGCGCGCCCCGACTACGTGGCGCTCTCCTTCGTGCGCTCGGCCGCCGACGTGCGTCGCTGCCGGCGGGCGATGAACGCCCTCGGCCTCGCCGATGCCGGGCTCATCGCCAAGATCGAGACGCCCGAAGCCGTCGCCGACATCGACGCGGTGATCGCCGGCTGCGAGGGCGTGATGGTCGCGCGCGGGGACCTGGGCGTGGAGATGGACCCGGTCGAGGTCCCGGCCGTCCAGCGCATGCTCTGCGAGCGCGCCGCGTGCAGCGACCGCCTGTGCATCGTGGCCACCGAGATGTTCGAGTCGATGATCGAGAACTCCCGTCCGACCCGCGCCGAGGTCTCGGACGTCGCCAACGCGGTCCGCGACTGCGCCGACGCGGTCATGCTTTCGGCCGAGACCTCCACCGGGAAACACCCCTTCGAGGCCGTGCGGATGATGGCCCGGACGCTCGCGGCCACCGAGGAGTCGCTGGCCGCGGCCGGGACGCTCTCCGGGGCCGCGTGCATGGAGTGCCGCGGCGGCGACGAGGACGTCATGGCCCTGGCCGCGCGGCTGGTCGACCAGCAGCTCCGCGGGGCGGTGCTGGTCGCCGCCACCGAGAGCGGCCGCACCGCGCTCTTCCTCTCGAAGAGCCGCCCGCCGGCCGTCATCCTGGGGCTCTCGCCCTCCGAGCGGGCGCTCGACCGCATGGCCCTGCAATGGGGCGTGCTGCCGGTGCGCACCCCGCGCTACACCCGGCACAAGGACCTGATCGCCGCCGCCGAGCGCGCCGCCGAGCTGCACGCCGGCGCCGGGCGCGGCGCGCACGTGGTGGTGCTCTCGGGCACGCCGCTGGGCGTGAGCGGCCGGACCAACACGCTGCAACTCCTCAAGATCGGCGACTGACTCAGCCCAACCAACCACGAAGACACGAAGGCACAACGCGAAACACCAAGATGCAGGCTGGAGGTTATGAACATGGTCGGGGACGAACGCATGGAACCTGAACGGTGACTGCGAACGCGACATTGAAGTGGATTGAGCACCCACCCATCCCCGCTTCTCTTTGTGTCTTCGTGTTTCGCTTGGTGTCTTTGTGGTGAATCTGGACTCGCGTCAGGAGTTCGGCGCGGCCGGCGAGGAGGCGGCCTGCCGGCTGCTCAAGAAGTCCGGCTACCGGATCCTCCAGCGCAACTGGGAGAACAAGTGGGGCGAGATCGACGCCATCGCCTGGGAGGACGACGAACTCGTCTTCGTGGAGATCCGCTCGCGGAGCTCCGGGGAGCTGGGCACCGGCGCGGAGTCGGTCAACCTCCGCAAGCAGCGTCAGATCGTCCGGGCGGCGAAGATCTACATGCAGGAGAAGAAGCTCGACGTCTACGCCCAGCCCTGCCGCTTCGACGTCGTCGAGATGCTCCTCATGCCCGACGAGACCTGGAAGGGCGAGATCATCAAAGGCGCCTTCACCGCGGAATAGCCTCAGCCACAGATGCACACAGATGAACACGGATATGGGCGCTGCATGGCTGGGCCTTGAACCCCCAGCCGGACTCCAGTACAGACCCCGATCTGTGTTTATCTGTGTTCATCTGTGGCTGAAGAGCGTTGTTTCGGGGGGTTGCCCGTGTAGAATGGGGCGGATTGAACGGCACCCGGGAGGGGATACCTTGCTGGTCGACAGCCACTGCCATCTCGACGCCCCGGAGTTCGACGCCGACCGCGACGCGGTGCTCGACCGCGCCCGCGCAGCCGGCGTCGGGCTCATGCTCAACCCCGGCGCGGACCTGGCCACCAGCCGCCGGGCGGTGGAGCTCGCCGGGCGGCACTCCGACGTCTACGCCGCAGTGGGCGTCTCGCCCCACGAGGCCGGCGAGCCCCCCGAGGGCTGGCTCGAGGAGCTACGGGAGATGGCCCAGGTCAACGACAAGGTCGTGGCCATCGGCGAGATCGGCCTGGACTTCTTCCGCAGCAAGGTGGCTCCCGAGGTCCAGGAACAGGTCTTCGTCGCGCAGATCGAACTGGCCTGGGAGCTCGACCTCCCCATCATCGTCCACTGCCGCCAGGCCGACGAGCGGGTGCTCGAGCTCCTCCAGGACCACTCCGGCGAGGGGCGGCTGCGCGCGGTGATGCACTGCTTCGGCGGCGACGAGAAGCTGGCCCGCGGCGCGCTGGCGCTCGGGTTCTACATCAGCTTCGCCGGGTCGTTGACCTATCCCAAGAGCCGCCCCACCCGCCGGGCGGCGGAGCTCGCCCCCGACGACCGCATCCTCGTCGAGACCGACTCGCCGTACCTGCCGCCGCAAAGCGTGCGCGGCAAGCGCTGCGAGCCGGCCATGATCGGAGAGACCGTCGAGAAGCTGGCCGCCGCGCGCGGCGCGGCGCGCCGGGACATCGAGCGCATCACCGCGCGGAACTTCCACCTGGCCTTCGGTCTGCCGGTCGTCAAGCGCGACGTGCTGCTCTACCCCATAGGCGAGACGCTCTACGTCAACCTGACCAACCGCTGCCCGAATTCCTGCGGGTTCTGCCCGCGCCAGCACGGGCGCTTCGTGCACAGCGGCCACGACCTCCAACTCTCGCGCGAGCCGGAGGCCGAGGAGTACGTCAGGGCGCTGGCCGGCTTCGAAGACTTCAAGGAGCTGGTCTTCTGCGGCTTCGGCGAGCCCACCATGCGGCTGGAAGCCCTTAAGGAGATCGCCCGCGCCGCCAAGGCCCGGGGCATGGCCGTCAGGCTCGACACCAACGGCCTGGGCTCGCTGATCAACGCCCGGAACATCGTCCCGGAGCTCCTCGGCCTCGTCGACGAGATCTGGGTGAGCCTGAACGCCCCCGACGCGCGCGTCTACCAGCGCCTGACCAGGAGCGAGTACGGCGAGTCGGCCTACGGCTCGGTGGTGGAGTTCGCCCGCAAGGCCATGACCGCGGGGATCAGGGTCACGGCCAGCGCCGTCAACTGCCCGGGCATCGACGTACAGGCCTGCCTCAAGGCCGCCAAGCGGCTGGGGCTGGAGTTCAGGTCGAGGAAGTACAAGAAGCTGGGGTAGCCGCAGGGGAAGGGCATGGGCGCGTTTCCGCCGGGATACTTGCAGAGCCATCCACCGGAGACATCCCCGTGGCGGGTGGTCAGGCTCGTGCTCGGATGGCTGCTCCTGGCCCTGTCGATTGCCATGATATGCGCGCTCGCACTCGCCCATCCGTCGGCTGAAAACTACTTCGTTATGGTACCCGGCACGATTGGCATGCTGGTAGTGGCGCTCGCCTTTCTGGGCGCCACTTCGAAGATCGCTCGCTGGTGGGCCAAAGCGATCGACGGGAATCGTTCGAAGCGCTGACTGCCCCTGCCTGGTGCGCAGCTATCGGCCATTCACAACCCCACACGACTCCGCGCGTCTCTCAGCGCCCTCTGCATCTCTGCGGTGAGTCATCGGCATGTTGCACTTCACACCCCGCCCGGATGGCCTCCGGGCATCCCTCGCAGAGCTCCCCGCGCACCAGCTCGAGCTCGGCTCCGGCCAGCATGCGCAGAAGCTCTCCCGCGCGATGCTCGGCGGCGGCGAGGGCCGCGTCGTCGACCGTCACTGGCGCGAGCCGGTCCGCCGAGAGGAAGGCGATGGCCGCCTCCACCTTCGCCCCGGGCCAGGCCCGGCGGGCGGCGAGCGCGTAGAGCCTCACCTGGAGCTCGTGCCGGCGCCGGGCGCGCTCTGGGTCGGCGGCCGCGTCGCGGTCGGTCTTGTAGTCGAGGACGAAGACCCGCTCGGGCGACTCCCGCGTCCCGCCCTCCAGGACCAGGACGTCGGCGCTGCCCGAGATCAGCGACTCGCCGAGCCTCAGGTGCAGCTCGGCCTCGCGCAGCAACCGGCCGTCGCTCTGAGCGCGTCCCAACCGTGCGGCGGTCTCGGACTGCAGGAACTTCTCGACCAACTTCGCGGCGCTCGCGGTTCC
>CALGYR010000006.1 GCA_937935355.1 uncultured bacterium
GACAGGCTCGAAAGAGCCCTGCTCGCATCATGACGAACTTCCCGGCAACTTGTGCCGATTATTGCCAGGTGCGCAGACCCAGTCAAGCCCTGTCGGACTTCCGACGCCAGGCTGCGCCGGAGCCCCCGATCGGAGTCGGCGAAGGCGCTCCCTATCGGTCCGCCTCCGCGCTCTCCGCGCCGGCGCCCTTGGCCAGCGATTCCCCCAGCCGCTCCAGGTGGTATAGGAATAGCTCCGGCTTCCAGAGCTTCAGGGCCTCCTGCTCCCTGGCCGGCAGGAAGCGCTCGACGTCGGCCCGGGCCGCGACCCAGTCGAGCTCTCCGATCCGCTCGCGCATGGCCGCGAGGTACCACTCGGGGGTGACGCGGACCTTCCTGCCGGCCCAGGGCCCCTGCTGGTCGAGGGCATTGCCGAGAAGCCCGAGCTCGGGGACCACCTTCGGTAAGCGTCTGCATGATGACCCTCAGTATTCGTGCGTTAAGATTGCGCGGTTCGTAATCCGAATGCACGAATATTATCGTTCGAGGCTGGGAGCATATAGCGCAACCATTTTAATAACAACATGTTACGCTTGCAGGTCTGGCGCGGCTCGAAGAGGAAGATGGAGTCCCTCTCGGGAGGGAGATCATGCTGGCTAACATGATGCAGGAGTGTACGGCTATTATGCAGAACCGCGAGCGGCTCCTTCCCGGCACAATGCGGTGCCGGGAAAGCTCAGGAAGAGCAAGCCCCGTCAAGACCTGCGGCGCCAACTTGACACGGTGCGGCCCCTCGGCTATCCATTGCCCGTGAAGAGCCGGGCAAGTTTTAGGAAAGACTCCCATGAGCGCCCCGAGTTCCGACCGCCGCAAGCTCCGCGTCCTCTTTCTCTGCACCGGCAACTCCTGCCGGAGCCAGATGGCCGAGGGCTGGGCGCGCAAGCTCAAGGGCGACGAGATCGAGGCCTTCTCGGCCGGCACGATCGCCAAGGGTCTCGACCCGCGCGCGGTCCGGGCGATGGCCGAGGCCGGCGCCGACATCTCCGGCCATCGGTCGAAGACCGTCGCCGAACTCCTGGCCGCCGGGATCGGGTTCGACCTGGTGGTCACGGTCTGCGGCGCGGCCCACGAGAGCTGTCCGATCTTCCCGGGTCGGACGAAAGTTGTGCACCACGGCTTCGACGACCCGCCGAAGCTCGCCGAGGGCGCCGCGGACGAGGAGGAGACCATGGGCCACTACCGGCGGGTGCGGGACGAGATCCGGGCGTTCGTCGAGGGGCTCGCATAGGCCCCAACGCTAATCCTTCAACGCAGAGGCCGCAGAGAAGCGCAGAGGGCGCAGAGGAAGGGTTCTGTTATCCGGGGACATAATACCGTTTTCCGGCGATTAACGCGGGAAATGTGTATTGTGTCCCCCGATATTGCCGGATGACGACGTTGAGCCGGCTGCGGCCGTCGAGCCCGCGGTGCTCAGCGGCGTCCCTGAGGAGCCGCTTGCGCAGTTGAAACGGCGTCAGGGTTCGGCCGTCGACGCGGATGATGCCGTCCGGCCGGACGTTGACGATGACCCGGGGCCCCGGAGTCGGGCCGTCGGTGCTCTTGTAGGCGATTGGCAGAGTGAGGGCCTCCAGTTCGTGGTTGGTCATCACCCCGCAGCACCTTATGAAGGTGAGCAGGAGAACGGCCGTGGTCACCAGGACGCAGTGCAGAGCCACGGAGGTGAAGGCGGGCAGGTGCGGCGTGCTCATGCGCTTTGGCAGGATAAGCGGATTGCGGAGCCTGCGGCGCAGCCGCTGATGGCCGACGAACGCCCATAGCGCGGGCAGCGTCAGCATGCCGAAGGCGCCGATGCCGATGGCGGCGTACAGCGGCCAGCGACGCACGAAGGCCATGGTCGACACTACGCCGACGAGCCGCCCTTCGTCGCCCATGCTGCGCAACAGGTCCGCCATGAAGAACGTTGCGGACAGCCCCAGCCCGGCGACCAGGCAGATACGCAGGTGTCCGACGACCGCCGGGAGCCGGCCGGGCAGATCCCGTGGCCCAGGGTGCCCGGCACGCCTTTCGAGGGCCGTCATCTCTGCACCTCCGTGCCGCTCTCAACGCGCCCCATCCATCAAAGGTTCAGAGGAAGCGCGCGTCCCCATGGCCGGGTGGTTGCAGGGGCGGGTTCAAAACCCGCCCCTACGCAGACATTTGACGTCCGGCGCCGGGCGACGAGAATCGGCGGCAGAGGAGGCCGGAACCCTTCATGACTGTGTTGCCTGGCAGAAGGTTGTCTCGCCGGAAATTGGCGGTACTGGCTGTCCTGGCTGTTCCGGTGCTGGCCTACTTGGTGCAGCTCTACTTCGCGGTCTTTGGATACACCCTTCTGAAAACCAGGGTCTTCGATGCAGGTCGCACCCGGGCGGTGGACATCGTGGTGTACCGCGGCCGGGAGCCCCTTGCCTATCTTCCGGCCCTGGGTGTCCTGACCCTCCTGGGGCCGGCGGTGAAGACCGATGTGATGGGTCCCAAAGGACGTGTTCATCTGTGGCCGGACGACGATTCCATGAATGTGAGATGGGAGCAAGTGACGCTGGAAAGGGCCCAAGATAGTTGGGTTCTGGATGGCGGTGAGTTGAAGTGGGATGTCCCGCTTCAATGTGTCCATGACTTGGCGAGCAAACCGGAGCCCAAACACCCGGAGAACCCCATGGCCTACGTAGTCAGCGTCTGGATCAAGTTCTTCTTCCTGCTCACGCCCTTCTTCGTGACGTCCATGTTCCTCACCATGACCCGGGACCGTTCCGAGGGCGAGCGCCGGAGGCTCGCCGTGCGCGTGACCCTGGCCATCGTGGCGGTCTGCGCCGTGCTCTATTTCTTCGGGAACGTGATCTTCGCGCTCTTCGGGATCACCGTCGACGCCTTCCGCGTTGGGGCCGGCGGGCTGCTCTTCCTGACCGCGGTGGGGCTGGTGCGCGGCAGCGGCTCGCCCGCGTCCGCCGAGACCGAGGGCGACATCGCCGTCGTGCCCCTGGCCATCCCCATGACCGTGGGGCCGGCCACGACCGGCGCGCTCCTGGTCATGGGCGCGCAGGCCGAGGGCCCCTTCCAGCGCTTCGCCGGGTTCGGCGCGCTCTGCGCCGCGGTGGTCTCGGTGGGCGCGCTGCTCTTCCTGGCCGCCGCCGTCGAGCGGCTCGTCGGCCGCAAGGGCATCACCATTCTCACGAAGCTCACCGGGCTGGTGCTCGCGGCGCTGGCCGCCCAGATGGCCTTCGCCGGGGCGCGGAACCTGCTGCATCCGCCGGCGTGAGCCATTGCAGGAAGAGATCGACCGCGCGTGTAATCTTCAAGAACAGCCGTAAGAATACCAACCACAGAGTACACTGAGGACACAGAGGACGGCAGTGGCCATGATCTGTGGCAATGGCGCTGCCCGATACGCGCCACTGACAAAGGTCATGGTTGTCCTCTGCGTCCTCTGTGTCCTCTGTGGTGAAACCTGCACGCGGCTACTTGCCGGCTCCGGCCTTCTGCGCCTCGTCGAGGATGGCCTTCATCCGCCGGCCGTACTCGATGTACTTCTCGTAGCCGGACAGCGGCCGGCCGCCGGTCTGGCCGAGGTGCACGACCTTGGCGATGTGCGGCTCGATGGTCATGTAGCCGCTGTAGCCGCCCGCGACGAGATCCTTGACCACCCGGCGGACTTCGCCGGCGCCCTCGCCCGGGAAGCAGAAGGCGATCTTGCCGTCCGCCCCCGGTTTGGCATCCTTGATGTGCACGTGGACGGTGCGGGCCTTGGAGACTTGGTAGAACGCCCAGGTGTTGCCCTCGACGCAGTCCTTGTTCTCGCCGGTGTGGGCCACGGGGTTGCCGGTGTCGAAGGCCACCTTGAAGGCCGGCGAGTCGACCGCGGCCAGGACCTCGCCGAGCATCTCCGGGCTCTCGCCGCCGTAGCCCGAGCAGTTCTCGTGGACCAGCACCACGCCGCCGTCGGCGGCCATCCTGGAGAGCTCCTTGAGGCGCCGAACGGCCTCCTTGAGCCAGTCGGCCTTGGACAGGCCGTCGTTCGGGTAGCTCATCACCCGGATGTACTTCGTGCCGAGCTCGCGCATGCGCGGGATCGACCGGCGCAGACTCTCGACGTCCTGCTCGAAGGGGTTGGTGATTTTCCGGGCCCAGTTGGCCAGCGGCGAGCCGAAGCAGCAGATGCCCATCTTCGCGGCGGCGAGCTCCGCCTTGCACCCGGCGTAGGTCGCGTCGTCGATCTCGGTGAAGTTCCTGGCGTTGGGCCCCTCGCCCACCATGCGCACTTCGATGCTGTCCCAGCCGAGCTCCTTGTGCGCGCGGATCTGCTCCGCGAGGGTCGGACCGGCCTCGTCGGCGAACCCGGAAAGCTTGATGGCCATCTTCAACGGCTCCTCTCTCCTCTAAAAGGGGGCGCCGTGCGCGGCCGCCCCGCCGCGGACGATGGTACGACCGCCCGGGGGCATTGCAACCACCAAGACACCAAGGCACCAAGAGAACAGCAAGTATCGTCGGGGCCATGGTGCGCGGCGCATCGCCTCCGCGATGCCTGGAACCCTCCGCCGCGGACACACAGACCGGCTCCCTTCGCGTCTCTTGCTGTCTTGGTGTCTTGGTGTTCTGGTGGTTAACTTGCCGGCTCCCCGACCACGCGGCCGGCGCGAACGTTCCTGATGATCTCCTCGATGGGCCCCCGGGCGGCCACCGTGCCGCCGGAGAGGTAGACGCCCATCTCCGCCACCTTCCGGGCGAAGAGGACATCGTGGGTCACGATGATGAAGTTGGTGTCGCTGCGCAGCTCGCCGAGCCAGGCCGCGAACTCGTCGGTGGTGTTGGCGTCGAGCGCGCTGGTGGGCTCGTCGAGCAGCATGTAGTCGGGCCGGAGCAGCAGTCCCCGGGCGATGGCCGCCCGCTGGGCCTGGCCGCCGCTCAAGCGCACCGGATAGCTCTCGGCCGTCGCGCGGATGCCCAGGCGCTCGAGCATGTCCAGCGCCGCGGCCTCCGCCTCCTTCCGGGGCCGGCCCTGCGCGTGGACCATGGCCAGCGCCAGGTTCTCGAGCACGGTCAGGTGCGGGAAGAGGTAGAGCTTCTGGAAGACCACGCCGATCTTGCGGCGCAGCTCCGCCTCGGGCACGTCGTTCAGGTCGGTCTCGTCGTAGCTGATCCGCCCGTGCGGGACCCGCAGGAAGCGCCCCAGGGCCATGAGCAGCGTGGTCTTGCCCGAGCCGCTCTCGCCCAGCACGGCCGAGATGGTCCCGCGGGGGAAGACCACGTTGACGTCCCGCAGCGCCTCGGTGCCGTCGCCGTAGGCGTGGGAGAGCCCGGTGACCTCAATCATGGACGAACCCCCGTTCCTTCATGCGCGCCTCGACGCGCCCGGCCAGCTTCATCAGCGGGAAGGTGAAGACGAAGAACATCCCCGCCACGATCAGGTAGTACTGGATGGGCTGGAAGGTGACGCTGATGATCGACTGGGCCTCGCGGACCACCTCGCCGACCGAGATGACCGAGATCAGCGCCGTGTCCTTGGTCAGCGCCACCACCGCGTTGATCAGCGGGGGCATGGCCACCCGGAAGGCCTGCGGCCAGACCACCAGCCGGAAGGTCTGTCGACCGGACAGCCCCAGTGCCCGCGCGGCGAGCTCCTGCCCGTGGTCCACGCTCATCAGCCCCGAGCGGACGATCTCGCTCATGTAGGCGGCGGCGCTCACCGAGAGGGTCAGCACCGCCGAGGCGATGGGCGAGAGCGTCACTCCCACCTGCGGCGCTCCGAAGTATACGAAGAGCAGCTGGATGAGCACGGGCGTGCCCCGGACGAAGTCCACGAAGGCCCGCACCGCCCGGCAGCCCGCGCCGCGGCCCCGGTTGAGGACCATGCCCAGCGGAATGGCCAGCACGAAGCCGATGGCCAGCGACGCGACGGCCACGCCGATGGTGATGCCGAAGCCGCGGAGCAGCAGCCGGACCACCGTCGCGGCGGACATGCCCGTCGGCCGCCTGCGGGCGAGCCCGAACCACTTCTCGAAGAGCCGGTCGCGCTCGCCGGAGGCCTGCATGTCGGCCAGGGCCGCGTTGATGCCGGCGAGCAACTCCGGCCGGTCCTTGCGCACCGGGATGCCGATGCGCTCCTCGAAGAGCAGCTTCCCGGCGGGCACGAAGTCCCGCCCGGCGCTCTTGACCTGCCAGGCGCCCACCAGCTTGTCGGTGATGAAGCCGGAGAGCCGGTCGTTCTCCATGTCCTGGAAGATGTCCACGGTGGACTTGTAGGTGACGGCCTCGACCTCGGGGTGCTCGCGGCGCAGGTAGTGCTCGTAGGTCTCGCCCAGGCCCACCCCGACCGGCCGCCCGGCGCACGCGGCGATGCCGTCGAGGTCGCCCCGATCGGACCGGCGCACGAAGAGCTGGGCCCCCGAGACGTAGTAGGGCTCGGAGAAGTCCACCTGCCGGGCGCGCTCCGGGGTGATGGCCATCGATCCGATGATGGCGTCGTACTTGCCGGAGAGCAGCCCGGCGAGGATGCCGTCCCACTCGGTGGCCACGATCTCGAGCCGGCGGCCGAGGCGCCCGGCCACCGCGCGGGAGACGTCCACGTCGAAGCCAGCGAGCTCCCCATTCTCGTCGTAGAAGCTGAAGGGCGGGTACTTGCCGGTGAGCGCCACGGTGAGGGGCGCCTGATCGGCCTCCGCGCCGGCGGCGGGACCGGTGCCTGCCTCCGGCTCGGCGGCCGCCGCCGGGCGGGCCGCCGCCGCCAGCGCGAAGACCGCGGCCAGCGCCAGTGCTGCTCCGGGCCGGAGCGGCCAACCGGCCTGGAGGCTCACGCCTCCTCCCTCCGGCGCAGGCGCTCGTTGTTCTCGGGCACCAGGGTCATGTCCTCCTCGTGGTCGCACAACAGCCGGGCCACGCCGACCACCGCGTCCTCCGAAGCGTCGGCGGTGTTGAGCTGCAGGTGGCACTCGGCGCAGCGCCGGTTGCACTCGCGGATCGGGTAGCTGTCCGGCTCGATGTAGGTGCTGATCACGCCCTCGTAGTTCCGGAGGATGGCCTTGTGCGTCGACCAGGAGACCAGGTAGTTTGGCAGGATGGGGATCTTGCCGGCTCCGCCCGGCGCGTCGATCACGTAGGTGGGCACGGCCAGCCCGCTGGTGTGGCCGACCAGGTTCTCGATGATCTCGATGCCCTTGCCGATGGGCGTGCGGAAGTGCGAGAGCCCCTCGGAAAGGTCGCACTGGAAGAGGTAATAGGGCCGGACCCGGTTGACCACCAGCTTGTGCACCAGCGCCTTCATGATCCGCGGGCAGTCGTTGACCCCGGCCAGCAGCACGGTCTGGTTGCCGAGCGGGAAGCCCCCGTCGGCCAGCCGCGAGAGCGCCCGCCGGGAGCCCGGGGTGAACTCCCGCGGATGGTTGAAGTGGGTGTTGATCCAGAGCGGCTGGTGCTTCCGGAGCATGGCCACGAGCCCGTCGGTGATGCGCATGGGCAGCACCACCGGAGTGCGCGTGCCGATGCGGATGATCTCCACGTGGGGGATGCGCCGGAGCTCGCCGAGGATGCGGTCGAGCCGCTCGTCGGAGAGCAGCAGCGGGTCGCCGCCGGAGAGCAGCACGTCGCGCACCGCCGGCGTGCGCCGGACGTAGTCGATGCCCGCGGCGATCTGCTCCTCGCCGGGGATGGAGTCGACGTCGCCGACCTTGCGCTTGCGCGTGCAGTGCCGGCAGTACATGGCGCAGACGTTGGAGACGTGGAAGAGCACCCGGTCGCCGTAGCGGTGGGTGATGCCCGGCACCGGCGAGTCCTCGTCCTCGTGGAGCGGATCGGCCATGTCGCAGGAGGCGACCTCCAGCTCCTGGGGCGAGGGGAAGGCCTGCTTGAAGACCGGGTCGTTGCGGAAGTCGCGGGCGTCGATCAGCGAGAGGTAGTACGGCGTGATCGAGAGCGGGAAGCGCTCGAGGGTGCGCAGCAGGACGGCGCGCTCCTCTTCCGGGAAGCGGATCCCCAGCAGGCGCTCGAATGTGTCGATGTCCCGGACGGCGTGGCGCACCTGCCAGCGCCAGTCGTTCCAGTGCTCCAGGGCCGCCTCGGGGGCGATGCCCCCGGCGATGCGCTTCTGCCGCGAGGCCAGTTCGGTCTGGTTTATGTTTTCCATGGAAACGATCCTCCCTGGGCCTTGCCGGCCCGGATCACGGGGTTTCGAGATGTCTGATCCCGTTTTTCAACCCCGGCGCCCGGCGCAGTTGCCGACCGGAGTAAGATGGAGGCCGCGTCGTCGTTCGGCCTCGAGGGGAGCGAGTCCCCAGCCAACGAAAGGATTCACCGTGGCCGCCAGACGCAGGACGACGCAGCGCTGAGCGGCCGTAGCGAAACCATGGTATCACCTGAACCCGTGCAGTTCAACTTCGATTCCGGCATCAATCCCACGAACAAGCAGTGCCCGTCGGTGTATAGGCATGCAGATGGGAGGCAGCATGTCCAGCAGACAGAGAGCAGTTTGCGAGAGCGTTCCCACACGGTCTTCGGCGCAGCTCGCGGATCAACTCCGCGCCAGGATTTCCAAGGGAACTCTGGCCGGCGGCAGCTTCCTGCCCAGCGAGCGCGAGTTGGCCCGGGAGCAGAAAGTCAGCAGCAAGACCGCCCGGCGGGCGCTGAAGCTGCTCGAGTCCGAGGCGCTCATCGTCTCGGAAAGCCGCCGCGGCTACCGGGTGCTCTCGCGCGCCAACGACCCGGACCGGGGCTGCCCGATCGCCATGGTGATCGCCAATCCGCCCGAGTCCGGAGACCGCAGCTTCTACGGCAGCCTGCTGGGCGCGCTCCAGGACGCCGCCGGGCGCAGGGGCTGGTCGCTCTTGGGCGTGCAGCGCGAGGGGCGCCCGATTGGCGAGGTCGTCGAGCGCCTGCGTGCGGCCCGGGCTTGCGGCGCGGTGGTCGACTCGCTCGATACGGAACTGCTCGAGGCGGTCAGGCGCCTGGGCGTCCCGGTGGTGCTGGCCGACGCCTGGTTCGCCGACTCGCCCTGCGATGCGGTCGTCCAGGACGGCTTCGCCGGCGGGGTGCTGGCCGCGGAGTGGCTCGCCGGGCGCGGCCACCGGCGGATCGCCTTCCTGGGTCCGGACCCGCGGGGAGCGGACATGCTGGTCGTCGAGCGCTTCTCCGGAGCGGTCGGTGGCCTGGCCCGCTCGGGCCTGGCGCTCGACCCGGGCCTGACCGCAGTGACGCGGCAGGGCGATCCGGATGCGGCCGCCAGGTGCGCCCGGGAGTTGCTCTCCCGGGCGGACCGTCCCACCGCGGTGCTGGCCCTCTGGCAGGGCTTCGCCCGGGAGGCGGCCCGCGCCGCGCGCGAGCTGGGACTGGCCGTGGGCCGCGACCTGGACCTGGTCGGCTGGACGACGAGCCCGGCCCCCGGTGCGCCGGAGGCTACGGGCGCGGCCGGGCCGGAGCTCTCCGCGGAGGTGGTCTGGAGCCCCGCGGATCTCGCCGAGCTCTGCATTCTGCGCCTGATGCAGCGGCGGGCCGACCCGCGCATGCCGGCCTCGCTGACCCGCGTTCCGGTGCGGCTCGAAGTTCGCGGATAGGGAGGACGAAGATGATCGTGAGAAGTCTGCCGATGCTTCCGGCTCTGTTGCTCGTTGGCCTCGTGGGCGCGCTCGCGGCAGAGCCCCCGGCCAAGGGCCCTCTGGCCGACCGGCCCTCGAAGCCGGGGCCGCACCTCGAGAAGGTGAAGGCCCTCGGCGACAACGCCTGGGTGAACCTGGGCAAGCCCGCGCCCGACCCCAAGTACGGCCCGGCCCAGGGGCGCTCATGGAGCCGCAAGATGGCCTTTGCGCCGGACCTGCGCGGGGCCTTCATCTACGGCGAGGGCGTCCACGGCGGCGCCTCGACGCGCGGCGGGAAGCGCTTCTACAACGACGACCTCTTCTTCTACGACATCAACGCCAACGCCTGGGTCTGCTGCCATCCGGGCACGCCGCTGGACGACCCGGGGCTGACCTACGACAAGGAGCTCGGCTGCGAGAGGGATAAGAACGGGGACATCATCCCGGTGGCGGTCAGCGTCCACGCCTACTGGACGCCGGACTACGACACCGACCGGAAGATGTTCACGATGATGCCCTCGCCGGCCTCGCTCTACTGGCGCAAGGAGCTCGAGAAGTTCCGCCCCTATTTCAAGGAGAAGGGCAACTCCGACCCGCGCTGGGGCGGCTACGGCAGCCCCTGGTACTGGGACCCGCGCACCGGCAAGTGGGAGTTCCGGCGCGTCAAGGGCCCGGCCCCGGTCTGCAACGTGGACAACGTCTACTTCTACTCGCGCAAGCTCAAGAAGGGCGTGAACCTCTTCCGCGGCGTCTGGCTCTACGACCACGCGGAGAACTCCTGGAAGAAGGTGAACGAGGCCGGCGGCGGCAACGGGGCCTACTGCTATGATCCCAAACGCGAGTGGATCTACGCGGTCGGCGCCGACCGCAACGACGGCGGGAGGAACAAGCTCTCGGTCCTGGACATCGCCAGCGGAAAGTGGACGAAGATCGAGGCCGAGGGCGACGCCGGCACCGGAATGGAGTCGAATCAGGCCTTCTTCGCCTACGACTCGGTCAACGACGTCGTGGTCTTCCACATCCATGACCGGCACCACATCTACGTTCCGGACGCGAGGAAGTGGACCGTGCTGCCCTCGACGCTCCCCGAGAAGGTGCGCTGGGTCTCCGGCAGCGGCTTCTACGACCCGGAGACCAACGCCCACTTCTACTTCAACGCCGGCGACAGCAACATCGGCCCCGGCAACATGTGGGCCTGGCGGTACGCCGGCGGCGGGCGCTGAGACGGGAGGAGTCCACGATGAAGACCGCCTGCATCATCGGCATCCTGGCGCTCGCGGCCTGCGCCGTCCCCGCGGCCGAGCCCGCGGCGCCCTCCGGGGCCGTGATCCTCGACGAGAACAGCCACTGGCGCCTGGAGCGCACCTGGGTGCCGGGCCTGGCCAGGACCTCCGACGGGCGGCTGGTGCCGCTGGTCCCCGGCGCCGGCCTCAAGGGTCCGGCCCACGCCCTGGTCTTCAAACCGGCGCCCGGCGAGAAGTACGAGATGCCCAGTTGGCCGGCGCTGCCCGGGGACTGGGCTGCCCCGGGCTTCGACGACTCGCACTACGCGCTCCACCGCGGCCCGGTCAGCGTCAACGACTGCTACTCCATGCGGAGGGCCTTCACGCCACGCTGGGGCTTCAGCCTGGCCCGGATGCGCGGGCGCTTCGCGGTCGATGATCCTGCCGCGGTCGGGGACCTCAAGCTCGACCTGGTCTACCAGGGGGGTGCCGCCGTCTACCTCAACGGCGCCGAAGTGGCCCGCGGCGGACTTCCCGAGGGCGAGGTCGCGCCCGAGGCTCCGGCGGCGGACTACTCCGACGCCGAGACCGCCCGCCATAACGAGTGGGTGCGCTGCGACAAGATGGACCGGAAGCTGAGCGGGGTCGTCATCCCGGCGGCCAGGCTGGTCAAGGGCGTCAACGTCCTGGCCATCGAGGTCCACCGCGCGCCCATGCCCGAGAAGATGCTCAAGGACAAGAACAACTGGATTCCGCTGGAGCTCGTCTCGGTCCGGCTGAGCGCGGCTTCCGGCGCAGGGCTGGTGCCCAACGGGGGCAAGCCCGCGGGCCTCTCCGTGTGGACCGGCGAGCCGACCTACTGCGTGCGGGTCGACGACCCCGGAGACCGGAGCCAGGCCGAGCCGCGGCCGATCCGGATCGCCGCCTGCCGGAACAGCACGTTCTCCGGGCAGGCGGTGATCTTCAACGACCAGCCCCTGGGCGCGGTCAGAGCGACGGTCGGAGAACTTGCGACCGCCGACGGCGCCAAGCTTCCGGCCTCGGCCTGCCAGGTGCGCTACTCCAAGCCCGACCGCCGGGGCGGCGGTGTGGAGACCGGGGTCTACGGACCCTACAACGACATGAACTGGTTCGACGCGCTCGAGGAGGATCCGCCCGCCGAGGTCCCGCTGCGCTTCTTCCAGCCAAAGCCGCACCTGCCCAAGCAGATGCACCTGGCCGTTCAGCCGGTTTGGCTCACCGTGCGTGTGCCGGCCGACGCCAAGCTTGGAGAGTACAAAGGACAGCTGGCCCTCGAGATAGCCGGGCAGAGCACCGTGAAGGTGCCCGTCGAGGTCAAGGTCCACGGCTTCCAGCTGCCGGACCCGAAGGAGTTCGCCACGTTCCTGGAGATGCACCACTCGCCGGAGACGCTGGCCTACTACTACAAGGTCCCGATCTGGAGCGAGGAGCACTGGAAGCTCCTGGAGCGGTCCTTCGAACTTTCGGCGCGCGCCGGCAACAAGCTGATCTTCATCCCGCTCTTCGCCCGCGCGCGCTTCGGCAACGATCACGGCATGCTGCGCTTCGTCAAGAAGGGAGACGACTGGGACTACGACTTCTCGATCGTCGAGCGCTACCTCGACCTGGCCATGAAGCACTTCGACCGCAACATGGTGGTAGTCTGGCACATCACCGAGCCGGCCCACGAGGACAACTACTGGAAGATCCGCCACGGGGGCAAGGTCGAGCCGCAGAAACATCCCCAGGTGACGGTAGTCGACCCCAAGGACGGGAGCCTCTCGCTCTTCAAGGCTCCGCTCTTCGGCACGCAGGAGTCCCGCGACTTCTGGAAGCCGGTCTGCGCGCGGATCGCCGAGCTCGTCAAGAAGAAGGGCCTGACCAGGCGGGCGCTGGTCCTCGGCACCGAGCAGGACCTGGGCGTGAGCAAGGGCTTCCTCGACGACCTCAGGAACATCGCCCCCGGCTTCAAGTGGTCCCGGTGCACGCACCCGGCGCCGCCGCCGAGCCTGAAGTACCCCAACGGACTGGAGCTGGGCTACGCCAGCGACGTCTACGGCGGTGCGCTCCACCGCCCGCCCGAGCAGCAGCGCTGCTACGGCTGGATGTGGCGCGACGACGAGAACCTGGGCGTCCACGCCCACTGGCCGCGGAACTCCATGACCGACCATGCCTCCCTGTCGAAGATCCACCAGGTCATGGAGACGCACCTGGTCAGCAGCCCCTACGCCATCGAGGAGTACGCCTACGCGGGGCTGTCCTACCAGGGGGCTGACTTCTGGGTCATTCCCGGCGTGAAGTCCAGGATGGACAACGGCCGGGTCGGCACGCTCATCGACCGCTTCCCGGAGGCGATCTGGGGCTCGATCTCGATCGGCAACGGAGCGGTCTCCTGGCTGGCCCCCGGCCCCAACGGGACGATCTCCACGGCCCGCTTCGAGGTCCTCTGCGAGGGCATCCAGGAGGCCAACGTCCGGGTGTTCATCGAGCGGGCGCTGACCGACCCCGCCGCGCGCGCCAAGCTCGGCGAAGATCTGGCCGCGAAGGCGCAGGCGGTCCTCGACGAGCGCTTCCGGTTGCTCTATCCCCACCGGTTCATGGAGACCGCCTCCGGCGTCGGCGCGCGGCGGGAGAAGCTGCTCGCCGCCGCCGACGAGGTGGCCGCCCGGCTGGGGAAGTAGCCCGGCCGACGGCCTGGAATCCGCCGCCGGCCCGGCCTAGAATCCTTCCGGCCGCGGCGACCGGCGGCGGCCATGAGGAGGCGCGCCCAGCCATGCCCGGACCAAACCTGCTCTTCGTCTTCGGCGACCAGTGGAGGGCGCAGGCCCTCTCCCACGCCGGCGACCCGAACCTGGCCACGCCGAATCTCGACGCCTTCGCGGCCTCGGGCGTGCGCTTCACCAACGCGGTGAGCAACTCGCCGGTCTGCAGCCCGCACCGGGCTACGCTGATGACCGGGCTCTACCCGCACCTCAACGGCATGGTGGCCAACGACCAGTGCCTGGCCGCCAACTGCCCCGGACCGTACCTGGCCGAGTGCCTGGCGGCCGGCGGCCATCAGACTGCCTACATCGGCAAGTGGCACATCGATGGCCGCGGCCGCCGGCGCTTCGTGCCGCCCGAGCGCCGGCTGGGCTTCGGGCTGTGGCGGGGCTTCGAGTGCAACCACGACTACTGGGACGCGCCGTGCTACGGCGACTCGCCCGAGCCCGAAACCCTTCCCGGCTACGAGAGCTTCGCCCAGGTGGAGCTCGCCCGCCGCTTTCTGGCCGGGCAGGCCCGCGAGCCCTTCGCGCTCTTCCTGTCCTGGGGGCCGCCGCACGACCCCTATGGCACGGCGCCCGAGGAGTTCCGCTCGCGGCACCGGCCGGAGGACGTGCTTCTGCGCCCCAACGTCCCGGCCGCGGCCGAGGCCGTCGCGCGCAAGGAACTGGCCGGCTACTACGCGCACTGCGAGGCGCTGGACCTGGCCTTCGGCCGGCTGCTGGCCGCACTCGAGGAGACCGGGCACGCGCGCGACACGGTGGTGATCTTCACCGCCGACCATGGCGACATGCTCGGCAGCCAGGGCTTCTTCCGGAAGCAGCGGCACTACGACGAGTCGGTCCTGGTGCCCATGCTGGTCCGCGACCCGCGGCGCACTCTCGGGCCGGCCGCCGTGGAGGCGCCCATCTCCACGATCGACCTGATGCCCACGCTGCTGGGCCTTGCCGGCTGCGAGGTCCCCGAGCGGTGCCAGGGGCGCGACTGGACGCCGGCGATCCGCGAGGGCGCCGCGCCGCCGGTCGACGCGGCGCTCCTGGCCTGCCACGCGCCCTTCCATCAGTACACGGCGGCGAAGGGCGGCCGGGCCTACCGGGGGGTGCGCACAGCGCGGCACACCTACGTGCGCTTCATCGACGGAGTCCGGCAGCTCTTCGACAACGCCGCCGACCCGTACCAGATGCGCGACCTGGCGGCCTCGCCGGAGCACGCCGGTACGATGGCGGAGCTCGAGTCGCGCCTGGCCGCGCTTCTCAAGGAAGCCCGCGACCCGTTCGAGCCGCCCGAGGAGCTCTTCCGGCGCTGGTCGGTGCGGCTCAACGCCAGGGGCGAAGTCTACTACGACTGAGCGCCGCGCGTTCGTGATGGCGGATGACTGGCGGCGCCGCCCGGGCGCTCAGCCCGGGGCCTGTCCGTCGGCCGGCCGGCGGTACCAGAAGCCGCAGCAGCGCCGCGACATGAGCGCCAGCGGGCACAGCAGCAGCACGCCCTGGGACAGGATCACCCGCGCCGTGGAGTGCCAGCGCAACTTGCGGCTGGAGGTCACCACCGGGTGCGCGGTGACCACCCGGAACTCGAGGCCGTGCCTGCGGCCCCAGAGCCGCAGCGAGCGCGAGAAGGCCAGCTCCTCGGCGGCGAAGAGCCTCTGGCTGAAACCGCCGACCGCCTCGAAGCCCTCGCGCAGGCAGTAGACGAAGGCCCCGGCGGCCAGTCCGCGCAGGACCATCAGCCGGTTGAAGAGGCGCACGAAGGAGCGCACCCAGCGCCGGGGATAGGCGTCGAGCTCGACGACCGCGCCGCCGCCCGCGCAGCGGCCGGACTCCAGGTTGGCGAGCGCCGCGGCCAGGAGCCCGGGGCTCACCGCCGTGTCGGCGTCGACGAAGACCAGGTGCCGGCCGGCGGCGGCACGCGCCCCGGCGTTGCGGGCCCGCGATATCTGGTTGACCGGCTCGAAGACCACCCGGGCCCCGAGCCCCCGGGCGACCTCCGCCGTGCGGTCGTTCGAGTTGTTGTCGACGACGATGAGCTCGCCCGGCCGGCCGGAGCGTTCCATGGCGCGCTGCAGGAGAGGCAGGTTGCGTGCCAGTTCCACCTCCTCGTTGAAGGCGGGCACGATCACCGAGTAGGCAAGGGAGTCGCTCACGGTTGGCTCCTGGAGGCGAGGGCCCGGCCGGAGCCGGGCGTGCGGACATTGTAGGCTGGGAAGCGACCACTGCAAGCCTGCCGCCCTTCGCGCGGGGCCGTTTCAAGAAGACGGTTTTTTTGCCGCGGAGAAGCGGAGGCACAGAGCAGGCTCGGGAACGCGGCGGACAGCTCCTGCAGTGAAGAGCCCCGGCCGCGGACACGATCCTGTCTCGGCGCCTCCGCGCCTCGGCGGTGAGCATCGGTTCCTGAAATGGCCCTGACCCGGCTCATCGCATCCTTGACAGTCCGGCCCTCCGGCATACAATACCCCCCGCGACGCCCGAAGACGGTCTGCGGGCGCAGAAGCAACCCAAAGAGGTAGGTTCGTTCGGAGGCATCATGGCGCAGAATCGGATTCGCATTCGCATGGAGGCGTACGACCACAAGCTGCTGGACCAGTCCGCCCAGACGATCGTCGAGGCGGCCAAGCGCACCGGCGCGCAGATCCACGGGCCCATCCCGCTGCCCACCAAGATCGAGCGCTACACCGTGCTGAGGAGTCCCCTGGCCGACAAGAAGAGCCGGGAGCAGTTCGAGATCCGCACGCACAAGCGCATCCTGGACATCAGCGAGCCCAACGCCAAGACCATCGGCGCCCTGGGCAAGCTCACCGTCCCGGTCGGCGTGGACATCCGCATCAAGGCGTAGCCGGTCGTACCCAGGTCCCTTCAGGAGGGTCGAGACATGTGCGGAAGCTGCGGCTGCAAGCCCAGGAAGAAGGCGGCCAAAAAGGCCGTCAAGAAGACCGCCAAGAAGGGCAAAAAGAAGAAGTAACAGCCCGACGCGGTCGGCAAACTGCGTTCAGGCGCGGTCTCATCCCCCGGGTGAGGCCGCGCTGTCTTAGGAGCCCAGATTGGCCACAGATGCACACAGATAAACGCAGATCTTGAGCCTGGGATTGAGGCCGTCTGTCGGCCCCAATCTGTGTGCATCTGTGTTCATCTGTGGCTACCAGGAGAGATGCCATGGTTGATGCCGCCCCGATGAAGCCGCTCACCGAGGAACAGGTCCGCGCCGCGCTCGAGAAGGGCCTGCGGCCCGAGCAGTTCGCCGGCAAGACCGTCCTGGTGGTCATCCCCGACTCGACCCGCACCGCGCCGGTGGCGCAGTTCTACCGGCTGCTCTGCGAGATGGTCGGCCCGCGCGCGAAGAAGCTCGACTTCCTGGTGGCCCTGGGCACGCACATGGCCATGTCCGAGGAGGCCATCATGAAGCTGGTCGGGGCCACCCGCGAGCAGCTCGCGCGGCACCCGGTCTTCAACCACGAGTTCCGGGACCCCAAGGAGCTCGTGCAGGTCGGCACCTTCAGCAACGCGGACGTCGAGGAGATCTCCGGCGGGCTGATGAGCTGCTCGGTGCCGGTGGAGGTCAACCGCCGGGTCAACGAGTACGACCAGCTCGTCCTGGTCGGCCCGGTCTTCCCCCACGAGGTGGTCGGCTTCTCCGGCGGCAACAAGTACCTCTTCCCGGGCATCGCCGGCGCCCGGATCATCGACATGTTCCACTGGCTGGGCGCGCTGATCACCAACGTCTGCATCATCGGCACGGCCGAGACCCCCGTCCGGAAGGTCGTGGAGCGCGCCGCGGCGATGGTCAAGACCCCCAAGCTCGCCTGCTGCATGGTGGTCGACCACGGCGAGCTCGTCGGCCTGGAGGTCGACGAGCCCTACGCGGCCTGGAAGCGCGCCGCGGAGCTGAGCGACCGGCTGCACATCGTCTACCACGAGAAGCCGTACAAGAGCGTGCTCTCCTGCGCACCGCACATGTACGACGACATCTGGACGGCCGGCAAGTGCATGTACAAGCTCGAGCCGGTGGTGGCCGACGGCGGCGAGCTCATCATCTACGCCCCGCACGTCACCGAGATCAGCTACACCCACGGGAAGGTCATCGACGAGGTCGGCTACCACTGCCGCGACTTCTTCGCCAGGCAGTGGGACAAGTACAGCCGGTACCCGTGGGGGGTGCTGGCCCACTCGACGCACGTCAAGGGCGCCGGGATGTTCGATGGCGGCCAGGAATGCCCGCGCGTGAACGTGGTGCTGGCCACCGCCATCCCCGAGGAGCGCTGCCGGAAGGTCAACCTCGGCTACCGCGATCCGAAGTCCATCGACCCCAAGCAGTGGATGAACCGCGAGGCCGAGGGCTACCTCTACGTCCAGAAGGCCGGGGAGATGCTCTACCGGCTGAAGTAGCCGCGCCGGACGCGAAGGGAAGCATCTTCAGAGCTGCCGTAAAGAACTCCTGGGACAGGGTGTTCGACGAATAGGCGCCTCATGCAGGCGAATGCCCGGCGGCCGCGGGCTCGATCGAAGAGCCCGCGGCCGCTTTGGGGGTCCTGGATTTACGCGGTGCTCGTGCCGCTGTGCGTCACGGGTTCGATGCCATCCAGGCCGCCTTGTCGCCGGGCTGGATCTCGCCGGTGACTCGAACCAGTTCCGCCATGGCGCTGTTCGGCTGGACGCCGACCACTCTGGCGGTGGCGATCTTGTTGCCGGCGCGCTCGATCTCGAACTCGAAGCCGGTCTTCACGCCCTGCTCGAAGCCGGCGTCGAGAATCGCCTTGCCGTCCGGGACGAGGTCGGCCACCGCGCAGGTGATGCCCTTGCCCGCCGCCGCCCCGCCTTTGTCGTCACGCGCAGGATCTGGCTTGTAGAGCCACACCTTGCTGCCCGCCCACATGGTTACGCCGTACTCCGGGATGAACGTTACCACCTCGAACTTGACATTGACATCGTCGGTGATCGGCCGGTACTCGTCCATTTTGCTGTCGAACTCCACCAGCCGTTTCCCCGAGTGGAACAGGTAGCGGCCCGAGAGCGGGTCCACCGTCAGAGAGTCGTTCCGGATGGTCAGACTGTCCGTAGACGGGAAATCCTTCATCTTCCTGAACTTGCCGTCCTTGTCTATTACGGCGACGGCGTGCGAGTCGTTCCCGCCGGCGAAGAGCACCTCCTGGCGGAAAGGATTGTGCCGGGCCAGGCTGTGGTAGCCGTGAACGGGGAACTTCCCCAGATTCTGCCAGGCCTTTTTCTCCTCGCTGTACGCCGAGAGACCTTCGCCCCTCTCCAGGGAGAGAAGGCAGTCCATGGCCGAGAAGTATTCCCAGGTCATGCCGCCGCCGCCGCTGGGAACATTGGACCACTTGCCGGTGCGGATGTCGTAGCACGCGCCGCTGGTGAAGAAACGGCTTCTCTCGGAGTCCAGGGAGTTTTGCGAGTACTGATGGCCGAACTTCTGCAGAATCGCCGGCGCGTTCGGCTCCCCATCGAAGGGGATGTTCCGCCAGGCGTTCTTCTCCTCGGAGTAGGCCACCAGCTTGCGCGACTGGCGCACCCCGAAGTACAGGCACTGCCCCGTATGGCTGTCCCAGTGGGCGTCGTCCGACCAGGTCGCGATGCTCAGCCCCTTGGAGGGGCCGACCTTGGGGGCGCCCCAAAGCCCCGCGGGCATCTCGGTCTTGAGCTCGGCCCAGTCGCCGGGCTTCATCGAGGCGGCCAGCTTGGAAAGCTCGGTCTTGCCGCGCCGGGCCTCCGACGCCTTCCTGGCGGCCTCGTTACCGGGAATCCAGGCGCCGCCGCCGGGCTGGGCCGATCCCGCCTGTGACGCCGGTTGAGCCACTACGCGGAACCGCGTCGCAGCCCTGTCGCCGACCTGGACTTGGCCCGTGGCGCTGACCAACTCGGCGATGGCGGTCTTGGGCTCGACGGCGGTGACTCTGACTATGCCGACCTTCTGGCCATCGCGATCGACGTCCAGCTCGAAGTCCGGCCTGAGTCCCTGGTCCGCGCCGGCCGAGAGTTCCACCCTGCCGCCGCCAAGCAGGGCGGTCACCCGGCACTCGAGGACATCGTCTTTCGCCGCCGTCCCGACCTTTTGGATCGTGGATTCGGCCGCCAGAAGTCTGGTCGCCAACGCCCCGCCCCCGCCGACGACGGCCAACACCGCCGCGCAGACGGCTGCCGCCACCTTGATCTTCGTCCAGAACATCATCCTCAGCACTCCTTCCGCCAATTGCACGGGCACGGCATACTGTGCCCCCGCGATCCCTGCCGCCCCCGTCGCGACGCCGGTCGCCGCGAGCTTCGAGGTCGCCAGGATGGATGGAAGGAGCGCGGCGGGCATCGCTGCGCCGGCCTCGGCGTCGAGGACTGCGATGAGCCCCGCAGCCGAAAGCACCGCACCGTGCTGCGCCAGCCGCTCGCGCAGGCGGTCCAGGCCGATCTGCGCCCGGCGGGCCAGTGTCCCCTGCGGGCAGCCCGCCAACCGCGCGGCCTCCTCCTGGGAATGGCCCTCGAGGTAGCGGAGGAGCACCGCCTGGCGCTGGGCGGACGGCAGGGCGTCGATCTCGCGGTCGAGCATGGCCAACGCCTCGTTCCTGCCCGACTCGCCTCCCGCCTCCCGCCCCCCGTCCCCGCCCTGCACCGGCCTGATCATGGCCGCCTCCTCTTCGTGCCGGATGCGGCGGGCACGGCTCCGGACAGCCATGCGCCCAACGTTGCCGGCCACTCCGTGGAGCCATCCTGCCAGGCTCGCCACTGGGCGGAACGCACGGGGCTCTCTGGCCAGGGCCAGGAAGACGGCCTGCGTGGCCTCCTCGGCGTCGTGTCCGTTGCCGAGCAGGCGCAGGCAGGTCCGGTAGACCATCCGGCTGTGGCGGGAGACGAGCTCGGCGAAGGCCGCCTCGCTCCCGCCGGACGCGTAGTCCGCCAGCAGTTCCTGGTCCGTACGCATGGCCACAAAGTTACCCACCGCTCCCTCCATCCGCAATGAAGTTGCCGGAGGGGGAGGCCGTGTTCAACGAAAGGCGGCGAATCCTGGAACCGCAACGGCCACGGACCATGCCGGGGAGACACCCTACCGGCCGAAGCAGGCCGGCGCGGCCCGCTCCGCCGCCCGGCGCGATTCCTCCTTCTCTCCCGCGTTCCAGGCGGTCTTGGCGAGCGTGTCCCAGTTCTCCCGGCAGCGGTCGTCGAGCCGCACGGCCTGGCGCGAGCGCTCCAGCGCCTCCCGGGGGCGGTCGAGCGCCGAGAGCGCCGCAGCCAGGTCGCGCAGCAGGTAGTCGCGCGCCGGGCCCAGGGCGAGCGCTTCCTCGATCAGTTCCCGGGCCAGGTCCGGGCGCCCGGAGCGCAGGGCCTCCCCGCCCATCCAGCCCAGCAGTGTCCAGAGCGCGTAGGACGGCTCCGGCGCCGCCGGATCGAGGTCGCGCGCCTGGCGCAGCTTACGGAGGGAGGTCTGCGCATCGCCGGCCGAGGCGGCCGAGAGCAGCCCCTCGGCCAGCAGCCGGCGGGACATGCGCAGCTTGGACTCCGGGCCGTCGGGGATCGCGCCCGGTCCCGGCTCCCAGAGCCGGGTGACCACCGTCTCAAGGTTGCGCACGCCCCACTCGCCGCTTCGCGCCAGGCGTCCCTGCGAGAGCAGTTCGGCCAGAGGCAGGTCGTCGCTCGAGGGCCGCGCGCCGTGGGCCAGTTCCCGGAGCTGCTCCGGCCCGGCCACGCGGTGGGCGAGGACCGCCCCGGGCGAGCCCAGGCCCAGATCGGCGAGCTCCGCGGGCTTGAGCCTTGAGGACCGGATGCGCGCGGCGAGCTCCCCGGGCTCGGTCGCCACGGCCGCCGGGCCGCGCGAGCCCAGCAGCATGACCACCGGGCGATAGGCGTCCAGGCATCCGACCCAGAGGGTCGCGTCCGGGAAGACCTCCAGGAAGGAGCGCACTACCGCGCTGAAAGCCTCCGGCGGCAACTGGAAGAGCGGGATCCACTGGGCGAAGAGGCCGTCCCCGGCCAGCCGGCTCCGCGCCAGCCGGAAGTACTCCAGCGAGAAGAGGCCGCCGGCCCCCGCGTCCTCCGGGAAGACTATGTCGGTGACGATGAGCTCGAACCGGCCGCGCTCGGCGAGCAGCCGCGAGCGGCCGTCGGCGACGCTCACGGCGAAGGTCGCGACCGAATTGTGCGGCCGGAAGGCCCCGGCGGCGCGCGCCACCGCCGGGGAGAGCTCGGCGCACTCCACCGGGCGGCCCGGCGCCGCGGCGGCGCTCCAGGCGGCGGTTACGCCCGAGCCCAGGCCGACGTGCAGCGTGCGACCCCGCGCAGCCGGACAGAGCAGGGCCGGCAGCGCGCCCATCCGCTTCTCGACGCGCAGCCACGGCGTCGTGTCCTCGGCCTGCATCTTGGGGCCGATGTACAGGCGCCGGACCCGGCGGCCCTCGCTGGGCTCGCGTTCCGCGACGAGGGAGACGACCGCCTCGAGGTCCTCGGTCTGCGACTCGAGCACGGGCTCGGCCTCCGGGGCGGTCCCCAGGGCACGGAGGCCGTATAGCTCCGTCTGCGCCGCCGGCAGCACCGCCGCGGGCAGCGCCAGGATGATCAGCCAGCGCCCGGCCGCGCCGAGCCGGCTGCCCCGGCGAGCCGACCAGAAGGCCAGGACCAGAGCGGCGAGGACGGCTGCGCCGCCGAGGGCGGCCAGGGTCCACCTGGTGCCCAGGAGGGGCAGGAGGACCAGCGCCCCGACGACCGGACCGGCCACCGAGCCGAGGTCGAGCGCCGCGGCCGCGCCGCCGACCGAGCGGCCCACGCGGCCGGCCGAGGGGGAGAGCAGGTGGACGAGGAGCGGGAAGGCCGCGCCGAGCGCCAGCATGGCCGGCGCGCAGGCGGCGAAGGCGATGGTCAGGCTTCCGGAGCCGCGCCCCATGGCCGCGAGCGTCGGCACGGAGAGCCCGGCGAACGCCCCCCCGAGGGCCAGGAGCACCGCGAGCGCCGGCGCCGCCGACAGGGCCGAGGGCTTGCGGATCAGCCAGCCGCCCAGAAAGGAGCCGGCGCCGAGGGCCAGGATGCAGACCGCCGAGACCGCGGCGAAGGCCCGGATGGTGCTCGACGAGCCGAAGAGCACCGCACGCAACTGGGCGAGCTCGACGCACAGGACCAGCGCGCCGGCCAGACCGGCGAGGACCAGAGCCGCGGCGCGCGGCAGGGCCCGGGCTTCCTGTTGCCGGGCCGGCCCGGCGGTGTGCCTGGCGCGCTTCTCGTCGGGCGTGGTCGGATCGCGGGCCAGGAAGAAGCCGGCCGCCGCCGCGGCGAGGCTGAGCCCGGCGGCCAGGACCACGCTCAGCCGCAGGCCCAGGGCCGGGATGAGCAGCCAGGCCGCCGCGAGCGCGCCGGCCGCGGCCCCCAGGCAGTTGGCGGCGTGCAGCCGCCCGGCGATGCGCGCGGCGGCGCCCTCGCGACCGGCGGCCGCCCAGCGCGCGACCACGGGAAACGCCCCGCCCATCAGACCGGCAGGCAGGAAGAGGAAGAGCGCGGCCAGGGCGAAGCGGGCCGCGCCCGCGGTCAGGGCGCCCGAACCGGCCGGGACCAGGGCGGAGTAGACGGGCGGCAGCGCCGCGGGCACGGCGAGCAGCGCCGCCCCGCAGAGCGCCGCGCCTAGTTGCAGCAGAGCGAAGAGCCTTCGCGGAGACGCGGAGCGGTCGCCGATCCGTCCGAACCAGGCCGCCCCGGCGGCCAGCCCGCCCAGGTAGGCGGCCAGCACCGCGGCGGCCGCCGGCGCCGTGCCGCCATAGCTCAGTGCAAACCAGCGCGCCCAGACCACCTCGTGGACTAGGCCGGCGAAGCCGGTCAGGAAGAGCAGCAGCGCGAACACGGGCCCCATTCTACACCGGGCGGGCGGGAAGTCACGCCGGTCCGGGCGTTCCCCAGGGTCTTTCAATTTTGCCCAACGGGCCTACAACTTGGGGCCGGCGGTGCTATCGCCGCCGGCCCCAAGTTCCCTCCAGAGCCGATCCTCGCTCGAGAGCAGGGGACCGAAAGCCAAGTCCTGACAGCAGGACTTGGCTTTCAGGTAGGCCCGTTGGGCAGAATTAAGAGACCCTGGGGCGTTCCCGCCCGAGCCGCAGAGCGCCGCTACCTGCCGGCCGCAGCCTTCTTGTACCGGTAGGCCCACATCGTCCCGTTGTCGCGGCCGTCGCAGGCGGTGTGCAGGTTACTTGTCCGCCGACGGCCGCCTTCCTCCGTCCGCCCCGAAAAACGCCTTTGTGCCAACGGGCACGTTCTTCAGCCGGAAGGCGACCATCTTGCCTGATCTGAGGCCGATGAAGACGTTGTGCTGCGGATCGAAGTCGAAGACGACCATTTGGAAATTGCCGTCGGCAGCCTTGCGCCATGTGTCGGTTTCCCTGTCATAGGCATAGGCCCCGGTCGAGCGGAGCACTGTCAGGTCGCGGTTCAACGAGTCGAAGACCATCTGCATGCCCTGGCTGCCGCGCTCCCCTTCGGGCAGCGGACTTTTCGACTTGCGGGCCGTGCCCGTCCCAGGACCCATCAGCCACACGCCGAAATCCTCCGGCGTCTGACCGGCGCGCTTCTTGTGGTTCCTGACCTCGCGCAGCACCAGGTCGGCAACCGGGTCGTACCCGGCGGCTTCGAATACATAGAATGCGTGCAGACGTGGCAAGCCCGCAAACGGAAGTTTGACCAGGTTTTTCGTCCGGGTATCTATAGCGTCGGTGACCGGTCCCATGAACTCGTTGTAGACGTGTCCACGTCGAGAGTCGGCGATGTACCACTTCGGTCCCTCGCCGGTCGTGACCGTGGTTTGGGGGTAATGACCGTCGAAACGGTCCAGGGTCAAGTCGTAGGTGGCCGCGTCGGTGCGGCGGGTCATGTCCGTGGGAAATCCGGTCGAATTGTTCATCCAGAACAGGCGCGATTGCCAGCAGTAGACCAGCCCCCTAGAACACCCGCGGCCGGCCCTGACTTCGTTGAAGAACAAACCGGACACCTCGTTGGGACGGATGACGAACTGCTTGCCGCTGGCCGGGTCGTAGCCGATGCACTCGTTCGAATAGCACATGTCACAGCCGCCGTAACGCAACCACACTCCCGCACGGGCATCCACTGCGCAACGGGTCTCACCGTACGAGGCGACGGTCACCGCTTTGTCGAGGACGACCACTTTCCCGATCGGGAAATCGGCGCCGAATTGAGGGTTGACCGGGTTGTAGGCGGGAATAAACCCATCCAATTCCTTCCCGACGCGCGCGAGCAGTTCCGCATGTTCCTGTCCTCCCGCTTCGACTTCCCTGAGCATCGCCCAGGCGGAACGTCTGGGCAGGTACTCCTTCTCGCCTTCGAGAAGTGCGGCCAGCGCGCGGGCGGCCTCCGGTCCGCCTATGCGGCCAAGAGCCAGTGCCGCGCGGCTCCTTGTCACGCGGTTCGAGGACGAGAGTGCCCGGACCAGCGGCTGGACCGCCGCCAGCTGGGCGCTCTCGCCCAGGCCCCGTGCAGCGGCCGTCGCCGCGGAGAGATTCTCCGAGTCCAGCAGGGGGGCGATCCTGTCTATGGCGTCCGGCCCACCGATATAGCCGACGACCAACGGCACCGAAAAGCCGCGAACAGTCAGAAACTTCTCCAGATATGGCAGGGCCGGCGGTCCGGAAAAGCGTGCCAGCAGAAACTCCGAATGGAGCATCCAGCGCTCGACGCCCAGCCGCGGGCCGAGTTCTTCGGCCAGAGCCTTGCCGTCGCACACCGCCGCCAGCGCGCGCTTGCCGACATCGGCGGAACTCCCCGATTGATTGCTTGCTGGCCAAGGCTGGCCGCGCCCGGCCAACTCGCGGAAGAATGCCGTCGCCGCGGAGCCGCCGGAGTAGTCCGCCAGGGCGGCTTTTGCCCGGATCTGGATGTGTTCGCTCTTGGTGGTTTTGCATAGCTCGATCAGCTTCACGATATCCTCCTCCGTCCCGAACGCCGCTATGAACGGGCCCGAATCCCGGGTGCCGATTTCATCGCGAACTGCGGCATCCCAATGTTTGGCCAGATCCGGTTTCTGGACGGGTCGCGGGACGGCCGTTGGGCTTTCCCAGCGACGCAGCGCCCTGGCAGCCGCCTGGCGCACCAGCAGGCTGGGGTCGCCCGAGAGTTTCTTCGCCACCGCCTGCCCCGAGCCGCAACCGGCCGCGAGCCGGGCCGCCGCCTCCCGCAGGGGCACATAAGACGAGCCGGCCAAGGCTTCGAGGGCCGCCGCCGTGATCGGGTCAGCGAAGGCCGCGCCCAGCGGTGCTTGCCACAGGCCGGCATCGCGAGGGGAGGCCCGCGAGTAGAGCTTGTCGCCGGCGACCCACCGGACAATGTTGAAGTCCTCCTCGCCGTCGAGCCGGCGCAGTGCGTGCGCAGCCGAAAGTGCCACAGCCGGGTCGCCCCCCGCCGCCGCCTTTGCCAGCGCCGGCCAGGCGCGCGCGTCCTTGAGCCAGCCCAGCAGCCACGCCGCGCGGATCGCCTCCGCCCCGCCTGCCGACAGCTTTGCCTCGAGTTCCTTCCGCTTCGCTTCGTCCGGCCGGTGCGCCACCAACACCCCGCCGATCACCTCCACGCGGATGCCCGTGCCTTTCTCGAAGTCAGCGGCTGGCTTCGATGCGGAGACGTTCTCGCCGCCGACACGACCGCGTCCGGAGATCCCGTCGACGGTCGCCCAGCGCAGCCCCGCTGCCTCCCCCAACCGCCAGGCGAACTCATGCTCGTTCCACCAGCGGGTCTCCAGCGAGACAGTGGTGGACAGCGATGGCTCCCCGGTCCGACCGAACTTCGGGGCTGCGCACAGCCCGCTCAGCACGGCGAGGATGACGGCCGCAGTGTATCTCATCCCATGACGTTTCATGACTGTGCCCCCCCTCTGTCCTGTCCCGCAACGCTTCTTGTCCCACCGTTCCCGAGGACGGCTCCAGCCTGTTCATCCGGCAGCCTCAGCCCGGCGGGAATCCTCAGCCGGACCGGCGGCAGCCCCGGCTGGGCGCGGCGCTGCTCGAGCCGGGCGATGGCCGCCTGGGCCATCCCGGTTAGGCTCCACGTCATCGCTGGCGCGATAGGCCCACCGCCGAACATAGGGCGGTATTCGCTTTCGTAGGACTCCTCGTCGCTCCATCCAACCATCTCGAAGTCCCGGCCCGGGACCAACCCCTCCTCGGCGGCGGCGCGGACCAATCCGGCGGCGGGCACCTGCCAGAGCGCCAGGATACCCGTGGGGCGGTTCGGCGCGCGCAGCAGCCGCCGGGCGCACTCCAGCGCAGCGGCGCTGTCTTCCAGGGGCATCTCCATGCGAAGCTCCGGCTCCAGGCGCAGTCCGAGGGATGCCAGCCCGCCGATCGCCCCCAGCGTCCTTTCGATGATCTCTCGCGCGCCCCCAGCCAGTGCGTAGCCCAGCCAGCCGATGCGCCGGTGGCCACGGGCTGCAAGATGCGCGGCTGCGGCCATCGCCCCGGCGAAACCGTCCTGCGACACCGAGTCGATATCCGGGCGTTCGTGCCAGGTGCCGACCAGCACGGCCGGTATGCCGTCTCGTTTCAGTTGGTCGAATAGCCTGGGATCGGAAACGTTGAGCAGCGCGCCCCAGGCCCGGGCCGACCGGAACTTGGCCACCAGTTCCTTCGGGGCCCCGTCACCGCGGGAAACCGCCAGCACCGACCGGCCCAGCTTGGTGGCCGCCTGCTGCAGCGCAGCCATGAGCTTGCGCTCGAATGGATCCCAGTCCTTCTCGTAGAACACCAGACCCAGCGGGCAGCCGCGGTCTGGATCGTTGGCTCGGGCCAGCACGCGGTAGCCCCGGCGGGGTTCACTACGGACCAAGCCCTCAGCCTCGAGGTGATGTAGCGCGCGCCCTACCGTTTCGGACGGCAGTCGGTATCTTGCACAGAGATCCCGCATCGTGGGCAGATACTCTCCGGAGCCGACCTTGCCTGACACAATCAGTTCCTTCATGACAGAAGAAAGCTCCCCCGACCTTCTGCCTACGCCTGAGCCATGTGACCTGGTCATGTCCTGCCTCCTGACGTGGTAGTGAGCTATACACGTTGTTGACGATGTTGTTGCTGGCAAAACCGTGGATAACTCCAAAGGAGCCGGGGGATGGGGGCCAAGAGCAGTAGAAGCTCACGAGCAGAGGATCCTAGAGCAAAGCCTCTGCCATATATCCGGACAACAGGGCCGCGTGAGTTTCCAGGTCTGCCCCTCCCTGCACAGGCATCTCGTGCAGGTCTGGGGTGCGCCTACTTTGTCTAAAACTAAAAACCTGTCGTGGCCTCGGGCAACGCCTTGATTCGGAAATAGTGTGTTCGTGGTGCGGCATTGGGCTCGACCCGCTCTACAAAGCTCTCGACCGTCAGTTGTTGGAGGTATTTGGTGGCGGTGTTGGGGGAGATCCCGAGTGTGGCAGCCACCTCTGCGCGGGTCATGCTCCGGTGCGCCCGAAAGAGTTCGCGAAGCCGGGCCAACCGACGCATTGGCGAACGCCCGCAGCGCAGTTCATCATCACCAGGCTTGTCGGCAGAAGGAATCGAAACGGCACTTGGGGTTGCCCAGCCTCTCCCGTCGGTCTTGTTGGCCTGCGTGGCCAGTGTGGATGCAGTCGTGGGTTGATCCGAACTGGCAGCCATTCCGGCCCCGGCTGCGATTCGGGGATCCAAGTGCATTAGCTCGTAAGCCGGCTGGTCCGAGTTCATCAGCCGCATGCGTTCCATCTCGTTGCGCAGCTCCCGGACGTTGCCTGGCCAGGAATAGGCCACCAGCGCGGCCCGCAACTCCGGGCTCATCGTCAGAAGTGCCCCGTCGGTGCGGTGCTCGCCCAAAAAGTGTCCGGCCAGGTTCAGGATGTCCTCGGCACGCTCCCGCAGCGGTGGCACGACGATCTCCAGCCGCCTGAGCCGGTAGAGCAGATCCTGGCGGAAGCGCTCTTCGCCGACCATTCGCTCCAGGGGGGCGTTGGTCGCCGCCAAGACCCGGCAGGACACCTTGCGGCTCGTGGTGCTGCCCACCCGCCGGATCTCGCCAGTTTCGAGCACTCTAAGGAGCGTCACTTGCAGGCGCGGAGATATCTCGCCGATCTCGTCGAGCAACACTGTACCGGTTCCGGCTGCCTCGAAGAATCCCTGGTGGGCCTTGTCCGCGCCGGTGAAGGCTCCGCGCTCATAGCCGAAGAGCTCGCTCTCCAACAGCGAGTCGGTGAGCGCCCCGCAGTTGACAGCCACGAAGGGTTCAGCGGCGCGGGGGCCCTCCTCGTGGATGGCCCTGGCCACCAGTTCCTTACCGGTGCCGGTTTCGCCGGTGATGAGCACGGGCATGTCGAGCTTCGCGGCGCGGCTGACGGTCTCGCGCAGAGCGACCATGGCGAGGCCTGCACCGATGAGCCGCGCTGCACCGGACGGCTGTGTCTTGACCGGTTCTGCCGGGACGGGAACCAGGACCGCAACGGAGGCGGCTGGGCTTGGTGTGGTGCCGGCTGGGTGGGGGGGGAGGGCTGCGCGCATTAGCCTGGCCGAGTCGGCCGCGGACATCTCGCAGGCCATGCGCAGCTCGATGTCCAGTCTTTCCAGGGCGTGGTAGCGTTCGCAGGCGTGGTAAGCGGTTGAGAAGAGCCTGCCGGCCTCATCACCCCGCCCGGCCAGCAGTTCCGCTCTGGCCAGGTAGAAATCGTCCAGGTAGTGCGTGTTGCCGCGCTCCCGCCGCAGGCGCAGCAGGCGGCGGGCGGCCTCCCCGCGACGCATGGCTAGCTCGCAACGGACCAGATTGAAGGCTTGGAAGTTCTGGCCGTACAGAAAGTCGGCGTTGGTCTTGACTGACTCCCGAGCCAACTGCAGGGCGTGCTCGGGCCGGCCGGCCAGCAATTCCCGGGTGGCCGCCAGGCTCGAGGAGAGGTTCTCGCCTGGCCGGCCCGCCAGCACGTCGGCCAAGGCAAGAAAATCCCGGATCGCCGGCTGGTCCCGGGGCGGCATCTTCTTCAGGCGCTCCCGGTCGACTTCTCGCAACCTGCCGACCTGTCCGGTATGGACGAAGTGAATAAGATAGATGGCCTCGCGTGTATTGTGTATGTCTTCGTGTTGGGGGCTGCGAAGGATCCGACAGTACTCGATCTCGATCTCGGCAAAGGTGCCAAAGTTGGCGAACAAGATGGCGAAGTCGCTATAGAACATCTGGTAACGAGGCGAATCCTGCGGCACGATTTCGAGGGCCCGGCGGCGGAGTTCCAGGGACTGCTCCTTCTTGCCCACTGTGGCCGCCAACTGCGCCTCGGGAAGGAGCAACATGGCGATCAGTTCTGCCGGGGTATCGTCCGCAATCAGCAGTTTGGCCCGGTCACTGAGCACAGACGCTTGCGCCAAGCGGTTCCTGTTTATGGAGGTCATGAGCCAGTAGTGGAAGAAGAGAATCAGGAGGTTCGGGTCGCAGCCTTTGAGATCAAGTGAATCTGCAGTTTTCAGCGCCTCGTCATGCGCCTTCTCGTTACCGGTTATGGCGCCCGCCATCTCGAGGATGGCGCTGGCAATCGCTCCGTCGTTGCCAGCCTGTGGAGACTCGATTGCTTCACGGAATTCTTTGCGGCCCTTGAGGAAAGCCGCAACCAAGGGATGCAAAGGACGCGTAGGGTGTTTCTTTCTTGACAATGCCATTTTCCTCCCGGAAACACGTCCTTTGACGCACTCCTATAGCACAGAATACACCCAATGCGTGCCATTGCAATGCCATAATTCCTAAGATGGCAGTTGAGTTCGACGAGATGTCTATCGTAAGCCACTGTGATTCTGGGTGATGGGCATTTGCTGGTCTTGGAACACCTATTGCTTTGTCAAGAACGCTTCGGCCCAGGAGGTGACCGTTGAACAGTAAGCTTAACTGCGGAGGGCCAGTGATGCGCAGCCGCCGCCCGCTGTCCGTGAACAACAGTCTGGTTCACGGCATCTGCAACTGCAACTGCCTGACCTGTGGGGTGAACAAGGCGAGCTACCGCGGTCCGCGAGAGTATCAGCCCCGGGAGGTCACCGAGCGGCTGATTTCTCGCGTGGAGGAGGCCGCGGCGGCTGGGATCCGGGTGCGCTACATCGCCAACTCCGGCGACGGCGAGCCGACGTTGCACCCGGAGTTTCGCAGGCGGATGGATCTGTTCGGGGCCATGCTCCGCAACTGGTCAGCGTCGGTACCCGCCCCCGAGGTCTCGGTGGTCACCAACGGCCAGCGGCTGCTCTCGCCCGGCGTGCTCGATGCCGTGGCCGGGAACCGCCTGACGCTGATCGTCTCCTTCCCGACGACCGTCGCGGCCGACTACGGGCAGCTGATGTTCTGCCGGCCGGAGCGCGGGGTGGTGACCCTCGAGACGGTCAAGGCTGGCATCCGCCGGGCGATGGAGCTGCGCGCGGTCGGATCCATCCCGAGGCTGTGCTTCCATCTCTCTCCGCCGGAGCGGGAACTCCTGCGCCGCGGATTCCCGGCGACAATGCAGTTTCTGACCTCCGAGGCAGCGCGCGCCGGGCTCGGCGAGGTCGAACTGGTGCTCTTCCCGGCGACCTCCAACCGCTCGGGGCTGATCCGCAGCCGCGGCAGTTCGGTCGACTTCTACCCGGACCTCTTCCGGGCGTTCAACGGCCGGGCGGTCAACGGCGTGCGCTTGAACATGAGCATCTCCTACCGGCGGTTCTTCCCGGAGGTTTGGGAGGTGCTCGACCTGGTGCGCAGCTTCAGCCTGCCCTGCATGTGGAACGCCCACCTCTTCATCACCGCCGGCGGCGACTCGATCTGCTGCAACGACCAGGCGGTGCGCGCCCCGCGCGGCAACGTGCTGACCGATTCGATCGCAAGTCTGATGGTCCGGAAGGAAGCGCACCTGCCCGGCGCGGTCTGCGCCGCGTGTGATCAGCGCCCCGACCGGATGCGGGGTGGGCTTGCGGTGACGGTTTTCTCGCTGCTTGCCCGTGCCCGGCTGACCCTGGCGATGATGCGGGCCAGGGCTGGGGAGGCCCCCACGGGAGAACCGATCCCGGCGGACGCGAAGGAGAACGCCCATGCTCAGGAAAATCTGGTGCTGGATGTTACGGCTCTGCGGATTGCCGCGCGCCTTGGCAACCAGCCGGCAGCTTTTCTTCCCCGCCGGAACGGTTCACTGAGCGGGGAGCCGGTCGCGCTCCTGCCTGTCGGGGGCACGGGCAGAAAGAGCCGACTGGGCGTGGCTGACAGCGAGTGAAGTGCAGGGCTCCACTCAGGAGGGCGGAAAATGATGATCAGCGCGGTGCAGATTGGCATGGTCCCTGCTCTGCGGAGGATCCTCAGCCTGACGCGGTTTCCGCTGAGGGGCCGAGCAAGGTGGACCGGGAGGCCCAGCGTCGGGGAGGGGCCGCAATGGTCACCCGGCCGGTCCAAGCGGAGCGAGCTGGCCGCCTGCCTGCCGTGCTACACCTGCGGAGGCAGCCGCAGATGAGGACGCTGGAAGAGAAGGTCGGGGCTGTGCCCGGCGAGTACCGCTTCGGGGCCGCCGGCGACTACAGCATCCGGGTGGCCGCCTCAATCGAAGACCGGATCAGGGCGTGGAGCTTAGTCTACCGGGTCTACCGGGAGAAGGAATACGCTGTGCCCAACGAGCAGAGGCTCTGGTACGGTCTGCACGATGCCCTGCCGGGGACGACCACGTTCCTGGTCGAAAAGCGGGCTCAAGACACAACGGCGGTCTCTGCCGCACCTTCGACCCTCGGTCTTCAGGCTGCAGCCGCAGTCGTCCCGGTGGCCACCTTGACGCTGGTCTTCGACTCGCCCCTGGGGCTTCCCGCCGAGGAGGTCTACGGGCCGGAGCTTGGGTCGCTGCGCGCCTGCGGGCGCCGTCCCTGCGAGATCGTCAGCCTGGTGAGCGTTGAGGGCGACCTCCGGTGCGGCATGGAGATCATGAAGCGCCTCTTCAAGCTCGCCTACCTGGTCGCCAGGCGGCTGACCGACGCCACTGACTTCCTGATCACCGTCAACCCCCGGCACGTCTCCTTCTACAAACGAATCCTGTTGATGAGCGAGCTTGGCCCCGAGCGGCCCTACGGCAAGGTGGGCGGCGCCCCCGCAGTGCTCCTGGGCCTGGATCTGCTCGGCGCCGAGGAACTCTACCGGGCGCGCTACGGCGAGGAACAGGGGAGCTTCTTCCGCTTCTTCGTCGACCAGGTCACCGAGCCGGAGATCGTCAGCAGACTCTCCCGGAGCCGGCGGCCGCTCGGCGAGGCGGACCTGCGCCGATTCTTCGTCGAGGAGCGGCCGCTGCTCTTCGGGGCGGGTGGCCGGCACGGTCCAAATGCGCCCGCCGCGGCCCTGTCGGGCACAGCTGTGCGCACCTCGGATTACGCGCAGGTCTAGAGCGCGTAGCGCTGCCGTTCCGCAGGCTGCGTTGGGGGGCGAAGCAGCCAACCGAGGATCGAGGGGCGGGCAATCTTGCTGGCACCGCTAACGGTTACGAAGGGAGCGCAGTCTCATGCACATCCATTTCGGAGGCAATGTGGGACATACATTCGTGGCGCTTTTGGCCGCTCTGTGGATTGCAGCCTCCTCGGCGTCTTCGCAGGAAGCCACAGATGTGCCCTCCGGCCCTGTGCGCGTGGTGGCGCTGAAGATGGACGCCGAGAACACGGGGCTGGACCGAAGGGCGCTCTTGCGAGAGAAGCTGGCTGCAGTACTCGCCGGGATGGGTGCTGGCAGTGTGGACTTGGTGGTGGTTCCCGAATACACCTTCTATCGGGGATACGAGAGCGATCCGGTTAAGATCCTGCCGGACGGCGCCAACTTTCGGGTGGTGTCGACCGGGACGGCCAAGAGCAACGAGATCGCGGCCGCCGTGTCGGAAGCGCAAGCCTGGGCGCAGGCCAATAACGCGAATATGATACTGGGGACCGTAGCTGATCTGGTAACCCCGCAGGACGATCCCGCGCTGCCGGCAAGCGTGACCTTCAACACCCAACTGGTTATCGATCGCCTCGGGCGAATTGTGGGCTACCGAAGAAAAGTGACTGAATGGATATCCAGTCTTGGTTTGAGTTCAACGGTCGCCAAGCAGAAGGCCCTGCAGTCCCTGCGCACATGGACGCTATCCACCAGGGGCGGCATGGATTTCGTGGTATTCCCGATCATCTGCGATGAGGAGGCCGATTGCGATCTGCTGGCCAGATCCGCGGCCTTCAACGCGGATCTGGTGATCAATTCCGAATGCGTTCTGGAGACCTGGGTTTCTCGCGAGATCGAAAAGATCACCAAGAGCGTTCAGGACGGCGCTTGGACCCCAACCGTGCCGGGGGCCAGATTCTTCAGGGATGTGTATGTCAAGAGGTACGTGGTAAGCCGTAATGCGGTCAAACCCGGCGGTTGGCTGGTGGCGGCCAACAGCTATGGCAGCACAGGGGGGATGATCGAACTGAACGTTCCGCCCGGACCGTTGGCGTCTCTCAATATTACCGATCACTATGTGCACGGCGTGATCCAATTCGCCAGCCGAAGCGAACCGACCAACAAGATGCCGATAATCACGGCTGCTCCCTCGGCCGTCCCGAGTACGGTTGTTCTGCCGTCTCATGCGACAGTGAACGTGGCGATCAGCGACCCGGACAACGGCCCATGGCCTCTTTACGTCACGTGGTCCAAGGTGAGCGGCCTAGGATCTGTTACCTTCTCTCCGAACGGGACGGCCAGCGCAGCTTCCAGCTCAGCCGTCTTCAGCCTGGCAGGCCCCTACATTCTTCGAGCCGAAATCTCGGACGGCATGGACGAGGTGAGCCAGGATCTTGCCGTGCTCGTAACCGATGACAATCGGTCCGTCAATAAAGCGCCCGCCGTGAGCGCGGGGCCCGATTGTACGGTAACCTCGCCGTCGAAGGCCAGTCTGAAGGGCATGGTTATTGATGACGGTCTGCCCAATCCGCCTGGGACGGTTACGGTCAAGTGGAGCCACGTCTACAACCCAAGCACACTGATCCTAAGCAGTCCTAATACTTTGGCCACGTTGGTGACGGCCAGCAAACCTGGCACCTATATTGTGCGACTGACGGCAAGCGACGGGGCCTTGTCTGCCTCCGAGACTGTGGCTGTCACGTTCGACCCGATACCCGAGAACCAACCGCCGCTGGCCAACGCCCAGAGCGTGACGACCGTCGAGGATGTCGCCAAGGCGATCACGCTGGTCGGCACGGATGCCGATGGCGACGCGCTGACCTATACGGTAGTGACAAACCCCGCGCACGGAAAGCTTTCGGAGGCGGGCGCGGTCCGGACCTACACGCCGGCAGCGGACTGGAGCGGCACTGACAGCTTCACATTCAAGGTCAACGACGGGAAGGCCGACTCCAACGTCGCGACGGTCTCCATCGCGGTAACGGCGGCGAACGACCAGCCCATCGTCTCCTCCTTCTCGCCGGGCAGCTTGGTGACGGTGCCGGCGGGCACCACGCAGGCCTTCAGCGTGGATGCCTGGGACGTCGACGGCGACGCGCTCTCCTACGCCTGGAAGCTCGACGGCGTCGCCGTGCCGGTGACGCTGAGTTCCATGAACTACAGCCCCGTTGCCGCCGACGCCGGGGCGCACGTCATCGCCGTGACCGTCTCCGATGGCAAGGGCGGCGCGGCCAGCAAGAGCTGGGACGTGAACGTGATTGCCGGCAGCCAGGCCCCGGCGGTGGCGCTCACCGCCCCGGCCGCGGGGGCCGTCTATGCGGCCGGCTCCTCGATCGTCCTCGCCGCCACGGCCTCGGACGCGGACGGGAAGGTCGTCAAGGTCGAGTTCTACCAGGGCGCGACCAAGCTCGGGGAGGACCTGGCCGCCTCCTACGGCCTCACCTGGAAGAGCGTGCCAACGGGCAGCTACACGCTCACGGCCAAGGCCTTTGACGACCAGGGGCTCTCGACGGTCTCGGCGCCGGTAACGGTCAAGGTGATCCCGACGGTAACCGTGGCGGTCTCCGACTCGGTCGGCTCGGAGCCCGGCACCGACACCATGAAGTTCAAAGTCTCGCGCGCGAGCTCCACGGCCTCGGCGCTGACCGTCTACTACACCGTAGGCGGCACGGCCACTAGCGGCACCGATTACGCCGCGCTCCCCGGCTCGGTCTCGATCCCGGCCGGCGCGAGCTACGCCTACGTGACGGTGACGCCGAAGGACGACGCGGCCATCGAGGGCAAGGAGACGGTGACTTTCACCGTCTCGGCCAACTCCGCCTACAAGCTCGGCTCGACGGTCACCGGCACGGCCTGGCTGCTCGACAACGAGCTGCCGGTGGTGACGACCTCGGCCTACGACGCCTACGCCTTCGAGGGCAGCGCCACCGACACGGCCAGGTTCAAGGTCTCGCGCACGGGCTCGACCGCCGCGGCGCTGACGGTGAAGTACGCCATGTCGGGCACGGCGACCAACGGCACCGACTACGCGGGCCTCTCCGGGTCGGCGGTGATCCCGGCCGGCTCGAGCTACCTCTACGTCACCGTCGCATCCAAGGCCGACAGCCTGGTCGAGGGCCGCGAGTACTTGAAGCTCTCGCTGGCCGCCTCGAGCGCCTACCAGATCCACAGCTCGACCGCCGCGACGGCCTACATTGTGGACGACGACTTCCCGGCGGTGAAGATCGCGGCGACCGACGCGGTGGCGGCCGAGGGCGGCTCGGACACCGGCACATTCACGATCACCCGGACCGGTCCGCTCTCGAGCGCGCTGGTCGTCTACCTCAAGACCGGGGGCTCGGCCGTCAAGGGCGCCGACTACGTCGCGCCGCCGGCCTCGGTGACGATACCCGCCGGGGCGGCCTCGGTCACGGTGAAGCTGACCGCCATCAACGACTCCCTCGCCGAGGGCAAGGAGACGGCGACGCTCTACCTCGTCGCCAACGCCGCCTACCAGCTCTCGACGAGCACGTACGCGACGGTGACGATCTACGACGACGAGAAGCCGGAGGTGACGCTCAAGGTCACCGACAGCCGGGCCTACGAGCAGGGGTGTGACCCGGCGGTCTTCACGGCCAGCTGCTTCCCGGCGGCCAAGGCGAACCTTTCCGTGGCCTACACGGTCTCGGGCACGGCCACCAACGGCACGGACTACCAGAAGCTCTCCGGCACGGCCACCATCCCGGCCGGCGGCACCTCGGCGACGATCACGGTCAAGCCGATAGACGACGCCGTGGCCGAGGCCGGCAGCTACGAGACGGTGGGGGTGGCACTGGCGGCCGGGAGCGGCTACGCGCTGGGCTACTACAAGTCGGGCACGGCCTACCTCTACGACAACGAGCCGACGATGAGCGTCTCGGTCTACGACTCCTCGGCGGCGGAGACCCTGTCCGGGGCCGTGGCCGAGACCGGGCGGTTCAAGCTCTATCGCTCGGGCGGGGACGTGACCAAGTCCCTGACCGTGGGCTACACGATGAGCGGCACGGCGACGAACGGCACCGACTACGCGAAGCTCTCCGGCTCGGCGGCCATCCCCGCCGGCTCGACCTACGTGTACGTCTACGTCACGCCGGTGAACGACGCGCTCAAGGAGGGCAGCGAGACGGCCACCCTCACCATCGCGGCGAGCACCGCCTACAAGATCGGCACGGCCAGCGCGACGGTGACCATCGCGGATAACGATTAGAAGACCTCTGATTCATCGGCGGGGAGCGGGCCGAGAATGGCTCGCCTCCGCTGTTTATGAAGAGTGCAACCGGTCCGGTCCGCCACGACCCTATGTAGCCTGTGCCGCCGCTGAAGGGATCCGTGTGTCACTCCCTGGGTCACGTCATGCCCTGCCGGATATCACTGCCCGTCCTTCATCTCCTCCATTATCGCGGTCGCGCGGTCGAACCGGAGCGCCCAGACCTTGCGCGCGCTGGAGTTGTTGAGCAGCACCAGCTTCAGCTTCGGGTCGTAGGCCAGGGCGTCGGAGTAGCTGAACGGTTTGTCCTTATGCTCGACCTCCTTGCCGCCGTCGACCCACTTGAGATCCAGCCAGTAGAACTTGCCGTCGTTGAGGTCCCATGCGTAGCTGCGGACCTTGCCATCCGGGCGCTTGAGCGGGCACATGCCGAGAACCAGATCGGCCTCCGGCAGATATACGGCCTCGCCGCCGCGGAAGATCCACTTGTCCAAGGCCTTGGGCTTGGCGAAGGCGATCTTCTCGCTGGTGCCCTTGGCGATGTCGTACCGGAAGATCTCCTCGGCGTAGGTCATCCACAGGCAGTCGCGCTTGGAGTCGTGGATCACGCAGGGCCCGTCGCACCAGCCGACGTCGCCCTTGGGCCTGGGCCCGTTCCAGGGCAGCTTCCGCCAGGCGCCGGCCCTGGCGTCGAAGCGGAAGAGCCCCTTGTCCGACCAGGTGACCGCGCCGGCCGGCGTGGCCTTGATGTGGCTGTGCATCACCCCGCGATGCTCCAGCCCGGGCATGGGCACCGGCTCCCACTCGCGGACCAGCGGGTCGTAGACGCGCTCGAAGTAGAACATCTTGCGGGCGGTCGGGTCGTAGCTGTAGCCCTTGTAGGCGTGCATGGGCACGTGGGCGCGGTCGTGGAACGACAGCGGCACCGGCTGGCTGGCGTAGACGTTCTCGATGGGATCGTCGGGGTGATAGCCGATGGTCCAGAAGCCGCCGAGCACGCTGAAGTGGGCCACGTCGTTCTCGTGGCTGGTGGCGTGCCCGCCGCCCCAGAGCAGGAACTGGTGGCGGTCGGTGTCGTAGGCGCTGGTGCCCCAGCGGTTGGTGGCGCCCGGCGCGTACCTGGGGAACTTGAACGCGGTCCACTGGTTGGCGGGCAGGCCGTCGATGAACTGCCTGGCCGTCGCAGCCGCGTCGGCCGGGGCGGCCGCCTCCCAGGCGGCCGGATCGATCCGGTTGAAGTCGTACGCCCCGGCAGACGCGCCGCGCTCGGCGGTGCCGGCGGCATCGGCCCTGGCCGCGTCCACCCGGCAGGCCCAGGTCTGGAGGGCGTCGTGGCCGACGGTGGTCACGCAGACCAGAACGTCGTCCGGCCCCACCGCGCCTGGCTGGATGCCCATGCGGTCCGCCGCCGGGCCGGCCCCGCCGGAGGGCAGGTGAGCCAGCAGCTGCCAGGCGTTGGCGTCCGGGTCGTAGGTCCAGATCTCCTGGTCGAGCGGCCCGCGGCTGTAGCCGCCGGCCAGCACCACCCTGCCGGCCGTGGGCAGCCAGCCCAGGACGTGGCCCGCGCGCGGCGAGGGGCATTTCTCCGGGAACTTCTGCTCCCAGGTGCGCGTAGCGCAGTCGTAGAGCCAGGTGTCGGACAGCGTCCGGTCGAGCCCGTCGCCGCCGAAGAGCACGATCTTTTTCCGGACCGGGTCGAAGACGGTCTGCGACCGCGCCCGGCCGGGCGGCTCGGGCGAGAGCGCGTCGACGGCCTGCTCGAAGATGACCCGGGCGGCGCGGACCGCGGCGATCTTTTCCGGGGTTATCGCACCGGAGAGCGTCGGGCCGGCCGCCTTGACCGCGGAAGAGGCGGCGGTCAGACGCTTGGCGGCCATCTCCCCGGCCGGCTTCTCGCTCCCGGCCAGACCCGCAGCCGCCACCTCGCCGGCGAACTTCCCGGTTGCAGCGGCCAGCTTGGCGGCCTCGGCGACGAGGTCCACCTTGGCCTCCTCCTCGGTCTCGGCCACGGCGTGGCGGCTGGAGCAGCGGCCGAGCAGCCTCTTGGCCTCCCAGCGCAGGTCCTTCGATTTCGCGAAGAGCTCCTTGAGCTTGGCCGAGCCGAATTCGAGCTTCCGCCACTCGTTCTTCTCGATGCTGTAAGTCCAGGTGGAGACGTCGGCGCTGCCGCCGCCCCCGCCGGTGTGGAGGATCTCCTTGTTCACCGGGTCGTGGCACATCGAGCCCCAGACCAGGCAATTCCCGCGCGGCGCGGTCTTGCGCTCACCCCAGGTCCGCCTGGCGGTGTCGTAGACGAACATCTCCTTGCCGGGCGACAGGTAGATCCGGCCGTCGTCCGGGACATGACACCAGGCGTAGCTGTTGGTGACCACGGGCGCCCACTGTCCGCCGGCGACCAGGCGCAGGTGCTCGCCGTCCTTGTAGAACGGGCCGCCGCCCAGGCCGTTGCCGTGCCTCTCGCGGTCCTTGGCATACTGCTCGCCCAGCGGTCCGGACTCCGGGCGGTCCTGTTCCAGGCCTGCCGGGTAGGCGTTGAACCACCGGCCGGAGGCCAGGTCGAACTCCTCGGTGTCGTAGTGGCGGGCGATCCCGCCGTAGCCCCGGCCCTGCGTGCCGCCGGTCAATACGAACCGTTTGATCCCGGAGGCGTAGACGAACAGCGGCTGCTTGCGGCCGCCGGTCTTCGACTCGGCCAGCTTCACCCAGGCGTTGGCCGGGGCATCCTTGAGCGCGGACGGCTCGGCAGCGGTCAGAGGACTGCCAAGCCAGAGCGCAATCGAAATGCCGATCATCAGACGCATCTTCGTCCTCCCTCGAGTTGACATGGCAGCCCTCTTCTCTTGCGTCTCATCTACCTTGCGCCCGCACCCGGCCCGGCGCCTATCTCGGCGCAGAGCGAAAACAGTTTGTCGTCATCCTCCTGCCAGGAGGGGAGGAAGGCCGCCGCCCTTCCGGGCCCGGGGGCGTTCCCGCCACTGGCGCCAGGCATGATCTTGAGATTCCGGGCTGCACGCTTCGCCAGGAAGTCCTGGCACCTGGCGGCCAGCGCCGCGTCGAGCTTTCCCCCATCGACGGCCTTGAGCAGGCAGACCAGGGCCTCGACGACCTGCATGCCCTCCGCGAACGCCTCCAGCCTCTCGGTGCCCAGCGGCCCGCCGGGCCCCGGGGCGACGAAGCTCACGATGCTCTCGTTCATGCCCCCGCCTTCGTCAGAAAAGTTGATGGGCCGCTTCGTGTCCGGCATGAACCAGTAATCGGCGCCGCTCTGGCCGAGCCCGGCCCAGCCGGTGTGGAGGATGATCTCGGGATTGAAGCGATGGCCGAAGAGGCCGTCGTGCTGGCGCAGGATGCAGGCCCCGGCGCCGTAACGCGACCACACCCAGACGTTGCGCCCGCCCGTCTTCCAGGGCATGGCGTACTCCGGCTTGCGCGGGCTGCCCACCCCCCAGACGTGCTCACGGAAGGCGACCGGGACCGATTGGCCATCGACAGTCTTGTAGCTGGAGGGGTTCTTGTGGGACGTGCTAAACCAAGGCAGTTTGGGCGCCGCCTTCAGGAAGGCTGTCGCCGTCTCCTTGGTGGGATAGGCGTCCCCGGCGGTTCCGATCGCGGCCACATCCAGCCAGCCGCGTTTCTCGAGCCGTTTCGAGACCTCGGCCAGGACCGGCCGCCAGAAATCCGCGCTCGCGTCCGTGCCGTAGAACGGCTGGCTCATCGGCTCGACTCTGCCGGTGGCCGGGTCGAGCCGGCTCACCTTCACCGGGTTCTCCCCCGGGGCCTTGACCAGAGGCGCCCCCGGCCCGATGCCACCATCGGCCTTGGGACGGAAGACGTTCAGAAGGAGCGCCCGGGGCTTGCCGAGCTTCTTCTCGTAGAGGTCCAGGTACCTGTCGAAGGGCGCGAAGTCGTGTTCGTACTTGCCGTTACCCTTGTCGATCCACCTGACCATCGACTCGGCGTTGCCCGCATTGAAGGCATTGGCGATCAGGTGCACCGGGCACAGACCGTTGCCCGTCGGCCTGATGAGGTCGAGGACCTGGCCCATCAGTTCGAAGTGCCGCTCCGACCACAGGGGTGCGCCGTAGCGCCGGGCGCTTGACTCCTGCGACTGCCAGATCTGGGGCCGGCAGGTCAGGTCCTTGAGGTCCGGCATGGTCCAGCCGTAGACCTTGATGCCCAGCGGCACCTTGGTGGCGGCCAGCCCCTCGGCGGAAACGGTCACCTCGGCGCGATAGACGCCGGGAGCGGCATCGGCCGGCACCAGCACGGTGAGCCAGACCGGCTGCATGGCGCCCACCGGCACCGGCGGGTCGCTGTACTTCTGGCTGGGGAACCCGGGACGCACGCTGCGAACCGGGACCTCGGCCGGCGCCTCGGTCAGCAGGACATCGAAGCGGTTGTCGGGGACGAAGCGCGAGCTCTTGCTGGACGACTCGGCCACTGCTGGGAAGCGCACCAACACCCGCCCGGACGGGATCGTGCCCTTGCCGTCTTCCCGCGCCAGATCGCCGACCGTGGTCCTGATGTTCCGGATCGCCTTGGCCGAAGCCAGAACCACCTGGCCGCTGGCGCGGCCGTTGCGCGGGGCGATCAGGTCGATCTCCAGCTTCTTTTCGCCCTGCGCCGGAGTGTCGAAGACGGTCAGGTCCCGCGGCGGCTGGCAGACCCAGACCTGCACGCCGTCCGGGCGCTGCGGCGCCGCGCTCGGCATCTCCGGAGCCGGAGCCGGCGGGCGTTCGCCGGCCTGAGCTGCGCCGAACGACGCCAGGCTGCAGATCAGAACGCTTGCGGTAAGGCTGCTCGTCAGACGCATCTTCGTCCTCCCGTCAGAACCCTCGGATCCTACTTGCCGGCCTTCTTGTGCCGGTAGACCCACATGACGCCGTTGTCCACGCTGTCGCCGGCGAAGAACACGAAGTGGACGTTGAGTTCCGGATCGTAGAAGGCGTGTCCGCAGTCCGAAGGTCTCTTCGTCCCGTCGGGCAGCGGAACGGGACTGGCCCAGGTGCCGGTTTCGGGATCGTAGGCGTGCAGCGTCCTGTCCGGGTAGTTGAGAAACAGCACCACATCGCCCGCGGAATCGTAGTGAACCGAGCAACGGTTGGTCGACCAAGCCTGCGGGCACTCGCCCCTGGCGTCAGGCCTGGACCATGTCTCCGTCTTGATGTCGAAAGCCAGGATGGCGTTCCGATCGCCCTTCTTCATGGCCATGGGTCCGATCGCCCCGCTCCAGATGCGGTCGCGCTTCGAATCGTAGCAGGCCCCGATGTCGCCCCCGGACGGGCCCGCGCCCTTGACCTCCACCGTCGTCCAGGACTTCCGGTCGGGATCGAAATAGGCGGCCTTCTTCTCGCTGAAGAGGAGCGGCTGCTTCCTGGATGGGATGTACATGAACTGCGGATGGCTGTTGAATCCCTGGATCGCGCGGGACGCGGCTGACAGGGCGTAGCGCTCGAACTCGCCCCTGGCCGTGTCGTAGAACCAGGGCGACAGGGTCTGCGCGGCTTTGTCCTTCATCTGCTCCTGGAGGAGCCCCAGGCCTTCCGCGACGTCCTTGGCGTCGCGGGAGTTGTAGCTCGTGCCGGGAAAGTAGTACTTGTTGTAGCCGCAATCCGCCATCACCGCGAACTTCTTCCGGTCCGTGTCATACGTCAGGAATCCCCACGCGTGAATCAGGTGGCCGGGCATCGACCGGCCGTCCTTGTCCGTCACCAGGCCGTGCTCGTTGACCTTGAGGTCGCCGTTCCTGACCTGTTGGGTCAGAGTCTTGGTGTTTGTGCCGGGATAGATGCAGATCCAGCGGTGCGCGTTGATGTCGTAGACCCAGTAGTCGTTCATGCCGTAGCCGTCCGGCTTGACGTAAGCATGAATCCCCTCTCCGGTGAAGTAGGCGCCGCGGATATCTGGGGCCAGGGCGAACGCCTTGCCGCCCCAGGCCCGCCCCCGGGCCCGACCCCACTTGGGATCGGCGGCGGGAGGTCCCAGGTTCAGCCACTGGTTGTCGCCCAGCGCCCTGACCTTCTCCAAGTGCGGCCCTGGCGCACTCGGCAGCGCGGCCAGCGGTCCCTTGCGCTCGGCCTTGTCGGAAGTCCCGGTGGCCCCCGGCTCCCCGGCGCCGGCCGTCAGCCTGGCCGCGCGCGACCCGACACCGCCCATCAAAACCGCGGTGACCACCGCCGCCGCCAGCTTCGTTCTGATGCTCATCTTTCCCTTCTCCTTGCTTTGGCAAAAGCACATCCCCTGCCTCCAGCAGGCCGCTTTTAACGGCCTGCCAGTTCTTCTGGCGCCTTCTCTACTTCTTCTCCGCCGCCCGCTTGTAGCGGTAGGCCCACATCGTACCGTTGTCGCGGCCGTCGCAGGCGGTGTGCAGGATGTGGGCGTTGAGCTCCGGGTCGTAGAAGCCGGTCCAGGTGGGGTTGCCCTGGCGCTTGAGCTCAGGCGGATCCTTTGCAGCCACCTCCCACTCGTTCTTCTCCGGGTGATAGACGTAGACGCCGGGCGCCTCGTCGCCCTTGGAGCGGTGGAAGAACAGTACCACCGCGTCGTTGACGCTGTCGTAGAAGAGCATGGCGCGGTTGGTCGCGTAGCTCGTGGGGGTCGGATTCACCTTCGGCTCCAGGCGCGAGAAGGTCTCGGTCTTGACGTCAAACATCCACAGGGCGCTCTCGCCAGGCTTGATCTCCAGGCCCTTGGCCGGGTAGATGCCGCCGGCCAGATAGATCCGGTCGCGCTTGCTGTCGTAGCAGCTGTTCGGGTCAATTTGCCAGGGAGGAGGGGTTCCTTTGCGTTTGATCTCCACCCAGTCCTGAGCCCCGGGATCGTACCAGGCGATATGGGAACTGCGGTTCTTGTAGCCGAAAGCCTTCTTAACGGTGGGAACGTAGACAAGAGTGGCGCCGAAACCGCCCGGTGAGTTTGGATTGGCGGTGCGATAGCGTTCGAAGCGACCGGTCCTGGAGTTGTAGATGTACGGGCTGGAGCCCTTGCTTGCAGCCCACACCGGCTCTTTGCCCGCCGCCCGGGCCTTGTCCGTGGACTCCTTGTGCGCCTTCAGGGCTGCGACTCTTCCGATGATGCCCTTGTGAAAGTCGCCCTCCTTCCAGTACGCCCCCGGGCACCCCATGTTCATGAAGAGCCCGCGGTCGGTGTCGTATGTCACCATGCCGTAGGCGTGCACCATTGACGCGATGGGCAGGGGCTGGCCGTCCGGGGCCACTTCGAAGCCGGTCTTCTCGTCGAAGCCGATCTGCCCGTAACCCTCCTTGGCGTGAATGCCCGGATACACGCAGATCCACCTGTGCTGGTTGAGGTCGTAGAACCAGAGGTCGTCGTGGTAGTGCCCGTCGGGCTTGACCATCCCGTGCGGGCCCTCGCCGAAGACGAACGCCCCCCGCAGGTCCGGGGCGAAGGGCGCCACCGGCGACCAGCTTCGCCCCCGGGCCTTGCCCCACTTGGGATCGGGAGCAGGAGAGCCGAGATCTACCCACTGGTTGTCGCCGAGCGCCTTGATCTTCGCCAAGTGCTCGCCCTTCGGCTCGCTCGGCAGCGCGGCCAGCGGGCCCTTGCGCTCGGCCTCGGCAGGCTCTCCTGCCCCGAGAGCCCCGGCGGTCAGGGCCAGAACCAGAGCCACTGCACAGACATGCCTTGCCATGAGTCTTTCTCCCCTCTCTGGTTCAGTTCGTCTCGGCGGCGGGTTTGCCGCCCGCATCGCCCTTGAAACTGAACTCCTTCGGCGGCTGGTAGGCCCAGACGCCCGATCCGCTCACCAGCAGGGCAACCTTGTCGACGGGGTCGTACCGGAACCGGCTCCAGACCGTGCCTTTCAACTCCGGGACCTGGGAGTCGACGTCGCGCCACTTCCCGGTCGCGCAGTCGAAGAGCGCCAGACGGCTGGGGCTGGGAGGATCCCCGCGCGGCACGTGGAGATAGAGGGCCGCGTCGTGCTCTGGCAGGTAGGTCAGCCCGGCGCCGCCGCTGGCCCCCTCCAGGGGATGGGCCTCGACGGACATGTCCTCCAGGTTCACCGTGCAGGCGGCGTCCGCGGGCGTGCTGCCGACGATCATGACGCGGTCGCTCTTGGGCAGGTACTCCATCTGGACGTTGATGCCAACCGGAACGATCTTCGACTTCACTGGGTGCCGCTTCCAGGTCTTCGCCTTGAGGTCGAACTGCTGAAGCTCCGTGCGCTCCTTGCCGTAGGCCCAGACGGTGTCGCGCTTGGAATCGTAGCAGCAGGCCTTGGCGTAACCGAACCCCCTGGCGTTGTCCGACAGCTGCGTCCACTTGTTGTCTTTGAACGAGTAGCTCCAGGCATCGGACGGCACCATGCATGTGGGCTTGATGTCCCCCCAGCCCGGCCCGCAGCCGCCGAATATGAACATGGCCCCCGAGCTCTTCAGGAAGCACAGCTGGTTGTAGCTGTGCCGGGTGTAGGGCTTGTCGGAGTCCTTGAGCTTGCCGTTCTTGTGGTCGAGGTTGTCGTTGGTGTACCGCGCCCGGGCATCGGGCTCGTACATCTTCTGCCAGGTGAGCGTCGCCGGCGAGAAGGCGCAGACCTCGTTGCCCCAGTAGTCGGCGTGGCCGCCACCGAAGATCAGGAACCGATGGTTGACCGAATCGTAGACCCCGCCCGAATAGGCGAGGATCCCCCGGGGCGCCGGGGCGAAGCCGGCCACCTTCTCCCAGGAGTTCTCGGCGATGGCCGTCAGCTTGGGATTCGGCTCATGTCCGGGCTCCCCGGCCGAGGCGACTCCCAGGCTGCCGGCCAGAACGACCGTCGCGAGACTGCCCGTTGCCCAGCGCATGCTCATCCTCCCGTGAGAACCTTGTCTTCACGCTTCACGCCCGCCGTGCTCGACCTGACCACCAGCCTGTCCGGCACAAGAACGAATCGTCCCTCTGCCGGCTCGGCCGGCCGCAGGGCGGCGCGCACCGCCTCGCGGCCCATCCGCCGGAAATCGATCCGGCAGCTGGTCAGCGAGTCGCAGATCCCCAGCCGCGAGGCGGTGTCGCCGAAGCCGGCCACGGCGACGTCCCGGCCGGGCTCGAGCCCGCGGCGCCGAAGGCTCTCCATGACCAGGAGCGCCCGGCGGTCGTCGTAGGCGAAGATGGCCGTGGGCGGCTCGGCGAGGGCCAGCAGTTCGCCGACCGCCGCGTCCACCAGGGCCGGGGCCTTCGAGTAGTCGGCGGGCACGCCCAGCGCCGGCGCGACCGTTAGCCGCGCGTCGACCGGGGCGCCGGCATCCTCCAGCGCCGCCACGTAGCCGGCATGCTTGTCCGGGTTCCACTGCTGCCGGTCGCCGACGTCCAGGAAGGCGATGCGGCGGTGGCCCAGCCCCAGGAGGTGGCGGGCCACCGCGCGCGCGCCGGTGAAGCTGTCGTCGCCGACCAGGACCGCGGGCAGGCCGCGGGTGGGCTCGTCGACCATCACGACCGGACCGGCCCGGAGCGCCAGGAGCCGCGAGACCAGCCGGGGCGGGCCGAAGCGCACCAGCAGGAACCCGGCGTGGGCGCGCATCTCGCGGTTGTCCAGCAGGCGCCCGGCGTCGCCGGCGTCCTCCCAGGCCAGCAGCTCGCAGCGGGTGCCCGCCCGTCCGGCCTGGGCCCGGATGCCGGCGACCATGTCGGCGACCTGGCTCCAGCCTTCCGCCTCGCGGGGCCGCGTGCGGACCACCAGGGCCAGGCTCCTGGCCGCCGCCCGGGCCCGACGCTGCCCGTCGTCGAGCACGTAGGTCCCCGAGCCGTGCCGTCGCTCGATGAGCCCGTCGGCCTCCATGGCGGCCAGGGCGCGCTGGAGGGTCTGCTGACACACCCCCATCTTGGCGGCGAGCTGCCGGTAGCCGAGCAGGCGTCGGCCGGCCAGCTTCTGCTCGCGGATCATCCGTTCGAGTTGCTCGCGGGTATCGGCGAACCTCGGGGCGCTGTGTATCTTCTCGGGCATGCCGGGCTCCATCATGTCACTTTCAGCACACTGCGAAATACACCGGACTGAGCTCGGAGTTGTCGAAATTCCTTGAAACTCGCCGGCGGCAGTTCCACTAACCGAGCTGTTGAATCACACTTAGACAGTGCATATCAAGCAATTGGCGCTTCCCATTGGCGCGGAGCCGGTGTATTCTGCCCCAGTCGTCTCCGCAGCTGCACACAGATGTGCAATCTGCGCGACGGGGATGAGTTGAGGAACTGGAGACAACCATGGCCAAGATCGCCTTCGTCGGTGCCGGAAGCCTGGGCTTCACCCGCGGGCTGGTCCGCGACCTGCTGACCTTCCCGACCATGCGCGACGCGACCATCGCGCTCATGGACGTGGACCGGGAGCGCCTGGACTTCGCGACCCGCGCTGTCCGGACCATCGTCGAGCGCGGCAAGTACCCGGCGAAGGTCGTCCCCACCATGGACCGTAAGACGGCGCTCAAAGGGGCCGACTTCGTGGTCTGCACGATCCTGGCCGGCGGCGTGCAGGTCTGGCGCCACGACATCGAGATCCCCAGGAAATACGGCGTGGATATCAACGTGGGCGACACCCGCGGCGTCGCCGGGATCTTCCGGGCGTTGCGCACCATCCCGGTGATGGTCTCCATCTGCCGGGACATGGAGCGGCTCTGTCCGAACGCGCTGCTCCTCAACTACACGAACCCGATGGCCATGCTCTGCCGGGCCATGCAGCGCTCCTCGTCGATCCAGCTAACCGGCCTGTGCCACAGCGTGCAGGGCACGGCCGGGATGCTCGCCAGGTGGCTGGGCGCGCCGATGAGCGAGATCGACTACGTCTGCGCCGGCATCAACCACCAGGCCTGGTATGTGAAGTTCCAGCGCAAGGGCCGGGACGTGATCCCGCTGCTTCGCCGCAAGGTGGCGGCCGACCGGAAGATCTACCGCGAGGAACTGGTGCGCAACGAGATGTTCCTGCACCTGGGCTACTACGTGACCGAGTCGAGCGGCCACAACTCCGAGTACAGCTGGTGGTTCCGCAAGCGCCCGGATCTGGTCCGGAAATACTGCAGGAACCACCCGGGTGCCGGCTGGAACCCGGGCGAGCATGCCTACATCCTCAAGCGCTACCTCCACGCCGAGAAGAACTGGAAGAGGGAGATCCGCGACTGGTTCGCCAAGGGCGCGCCCATCAAGCTGGAGCGCGGCCACGAGTACGCCGCCTCGATCATGCACGCGCTATTGGGCGGCGAGACCTTCGAGTTCAACGGCAACGTCCCGAACACCGGGCTGATCGACAACCTGCCCCGGGGGGTCTGCGTGGAGGTGCCGGTGCTGGCAAACCGCCGGGGCCTGAACCCCATGCACGTCGGCGCGCTCCCGCCGCAGTGCGCGGCGCTCAACAACGTGAGCGTCGCCTCCGAGGAGATGGCCGTGGAGGCCGCGCTCACCGGCGACCCGGACCTGGTCTTCCAGTCGATCGCCATCGACCCGCTGACCGCGGCGATGCTGTCGCTGGCCGAGATCAGGAAGATGGTCGGGGAGATGCTCGCGAAGAACCGCGCCCACCTGCCGCAGTTCAGGTCGGTGAAGCTCTGACTTGGAGTGCGTCCGGGGCGCCTTCGGTTCCCGCCACACGCGCATTGCCATCAAGCGGCCGGTTAACCACGAAGTCACAAAGCCACGAAGAAACACGAAGCGGCCTTTTCCAATGGATGGGCCAATGCTCATCTTAGTGTTTCGCTTTGTGCCTTGGTGACTTTGCGGTTGACCGGCCGTTTCCGACGCCGGGGCAGCTTGATAAGCCCGCGGCCGCACTTAAAATCTTCCGCATTCGCCGTTGGAAGCCGACCGAAAGGACGCCCCATGCTCTCCCTCGAGTTCATCCGCGAGAACCCCGACCTGGTCCGCCGCGCGGTCGTCGACAAGCACGACGCCGCCGACGTGGATCGGATCCTGGCGCTCGACTCCGCGCGCCGTGCGAAGCTCACCGAGATCGAGGTCCTGAAGGCCGAGCGCAACGCCGGCTCGAAGGAAGTCGGCCGGCTCATGAAGGAGAATCGCGAGGAGGCCGAGAAGCTCAAGCTCCGCATGAAGGAGCTCGGCGAGAAGGTCGCGGCCCTCGAGAAGGAGTTCGCCGGCACCCAGGAGGAGCTCGACGGGCTCCTCCTGCGCGTCCCCAACGTCCCGGACGAGACCGTCCCGGCCGGCGCCGGCGCCGAGGGCAACGTCGAAGTCCGCTCCTGGGGGAAGAAGCCCGAGTTCGGCTTCGAGCCCAAGGCCCACTGGGACCTGGGCGAGAAGCTCGGCATCCTCGACTTCCCGCGGGCCACGAAGATCTCGGGGCACGGGTTCATCGTCTTCAAAGGGCTCGGCGCCCGGCTCGAGCGGGCCTTGATCGCCTACATGCTGGACATGGCGGCGAAGGCCGGCTACACCGAGGTGGCCGTGCCGTATCTCGTCAACCGCTCCTCGATGACCGGGACGGGGCAGCTCCCCAAGCTCGAGGAGGACATGTACCGGCTCAAGGACGACGAGCTTTTCCTGATCCCCACGGCCGAAGTCCCGGTCACGAACCTCCACGCCGGCGAGACGCTGCGGGCCGAGGGGCTGCCCCTCAAGTACTGCTGCCACTCGGCGTGCTTCCGGCGCGAGGCCGGCTCCTACGGCAAGGATACCCGCGGAATGATCCGCGTCCACCAGTTCGACAAGGTCGAGCTCGTCAAGATCGTCCCCGAGGAGGCCAGCCCCGCCGAGCACGAGGCGCTCACCGCCGACGCCGAGCGCGTGCTCCAGAGCCTCGGGCTCCACTACCGGACGATGCTGCTGTGCCGCGGGGACCTGTCTTTCGCGGCGGCGCGCTGCTACGACATCGAGGTCTGGGCGCCGGGGCAGGGCAGATTCCTGGAGGTCTCGAGCTGCTCGAACTTCCGCGACTTCCAGGCCCGGCGGATGGGCCTCAAGTACAAGGATGGGCAGTCGAAGCCGAAGTTCTGCCACACCTTGAACGGCTCGGGCACGGCCCTGCCGCGGCTGGTGATCGCCCTGATGGAGACCTACCAGCAGGCCGACGGGAGCATCCTGCTGCCGGAGGTCATCCGGCCCTACATGGGCGGGGTGGAGAAGATCGACTAGGGGCTCTTACAGCGTCGACATCTTCATGATGCCGTAGAGCCGCATGTTGCAGTCGGTCATGCGGCTCTGCAGCTGGTCGTTGTCGGGGTCGGCCTTGACGGCCGCCTCGTAGAGCTCCTGGGCCTTGCGGAGCAGCTTGCGCGCCTCGGACTGGTGCTGCTTGCAGTCCGGCATGTTGGGCATGGCCTTATAGTAGTGGGTGATCCCTTCCTCGAAGAGGCGGTTGGCCTCGGAGAGGTCCACCTTGGCGGTGACCCTGCTGACCGTCACCTTGACCGGGGCCTTGGGGGGATCGACGCGACTGACGCTGGAAGCTCCGTTGGGTTCCTTGATTTCCTGAGGAGGCTTGACCTCGACGCCGCTGACCTGCACCGTGGACTTGTAGTTGATGCCCTTGCGCTTGTCCATCAGGGCCAGCATCTGCTCGGAGGCCTCGAAGAAGCTGGTCTTGCGGTACATGACGTTGTCGCGGATCTTCTCGCAATAGCGCCGGGCCCAGATCTCCTGGCCGACCGAGTCGGACCAGTTGGCCTGGGCGAAGAGCCGGCTGGCCTGGTCCTCGGCGACGAGCAGCACCAGATCCTTGCCGCCGGTCTCGGCAGCGGCCCAAGCCTTCTCGAGGATGGGCAGCGACTCCTCGCGCAGTCCGTTCTCGACGGCGAAGAAGGCCGCGTCGCAGAGCTCGGGCGGAGTCGCCGCGGCGCCCAGCTTGGACAGCCGGGTATTGAGCGCCTTCTTGAGCTCGGCCCGGCGCTCGGCGGGGTCGATCTGCTGGACGTTCCGGACGTCGTCGGCCGTCAGCGTGTAGGTCATCTGGCCGCCGCCGGACGTGCCGGCCAGCACCGAGTAGCCGCCATCGGGCTTCCTGGTCACCACGCCCTTGATCTTGGTGCCGTTGACCAGCTCGACGATGGAGATGAGCTGGTCGGCGTCGGCGCGGACCTTGATGTCCCTGGTGAGGCGGTCGAAGGCCTCGGCCTTGCGCTTGAGCGCCGCGGCCTCCTTGGCGACCTCCGGGGAGACCTTCATGATCTCGACGCTGCCGAAGGCCTTGAGCGCGCCGGGATAGTTGATCTTGGCGAGCAGGTCCCTGCCGTCGGCGATGGCCTTGGCCGCCGCGCCGTTGTCGGGGGTCGACGGTGGCGGGGGCGGAGGGGGCGGAGGCGGCGGCGGGGGATTCGTACCGGTGTTCACCGGCGTCACCGGAGTCACGGGGGTGACCGGCGTGACCGGGGTCACCGGTCGGACCGGCGTGGTTTCCGTGCGGTCCGGCCCGGTCTTCTTGCCGAGGAGTTCGTCCTTAAAGGCCAGCCCCGCCCCCACCGCCCCCGCCAGGACCATGAACATGATCAGCATGGTCATGCGGCTGCCGCCGGAACCTCTGGACGGACGGTAGCTGGCGGTGCCTACTGCCCCGCGCTTGCCAGTGCCCACCGCGGACCGGCCGCCCGTTCCCACCTTGGGGGTCTTGCCGGTTCCGGCCGCTTTGCCGTTGCCGTTACTGGGGGTTGGTTCTGGCACGAAGACTCCCTTCCGCCTCCCAAATGTCGTGCACCCAACGACATAGATATATACACCACCGCGGGGCGTCTTGTCAACGAACTGCGAAGCGGGCTTCCCGGGCCATTGCAGGAAAGGTAGTTTCACTGCGGAGACGCTGAGAAGCAGAGATTGCTTGTGAGCGCGGCCAACGGTCGTTGACGGGAAAGGCTCCCGCCGCGGACCGGATTCGGCCTCTGCGCCTCCGCGTCTCGGCGGTAAGTATCGTTTCTTGCGTTGGCTCCAGAGGAGTCGCTATTGCTGCGGACTGGCCGTCGCCCGGCGGAAGGCCCAGACCTCGGCGGAGCCGATGCCCTCCTGCCCGAAGGCGTCCACGGCCAGCACGCAGTAGCGGCGCATGGCGTCGCCGGGCAGCGACTCGTCGGCGAACCCGGTCTCCTTGACCGGCTCGGCGTTGAGGCGCTTGGGCTTCTCGTAGGTCGCGGCGATCCGGTAGACGTTGTAGCCGACCACCGACGGCGAGGGGTGCTTCGCCCACTTGAGCGTCACCTTGCCGGTCTCCGGCTCGGCCGCGGCGACCTCCGGGGCGTCCATCTGCTCCGGGATGGTCAGGGCGAAGGCCGAGGGGCCGCTCTCGACGCCGAGCCGGTTCACCGCCCGGACGTGGTAGGCCCAGAGGGCGTGGATCGCGCCGGACGGCTCGGGCGCGGCCAGGTCCACGGTCTTGTCCGTGAAGCGCGGCTCGGAGATCGGCTCGGCGTTGAGCTTCATGAAAGCCTCGGCGCCGCCCAGGCGCGAGACCTGGCCGCCAGAGACCGAGAGCACCCGTACGCGGGCGCGGTAGACGTTGTAGCCGATCACGTCCTTCTCGGAATTGACTGCCCAGGAGACCTCGGTCTCTTTCTCGTTCCTGAGGACCACGAGAGGGCAGGCCGGGACGGCCGGTTGTGCCCTGAGCGGCGCGCTGAGGCGCTCGCCGACCTTCAGGCGATACCAGTAGACCCGGCCGCGCTCGACTTTTTCGTCGCGGAAGGTCCCGGTGAACTTCGGCTCGATTTCGGCCCAGGCGAGCTTCCAGGGCTGCTCCCCTTCAGCGCGCAGGAGCGGACAGGCCAGTTCGGTCTTTTGTGGAACGGTCACGACCACGGCCTTGTCTTCGGCGGTGACCACCAGAGAGGAGTTCGCCAATATGCCCTCCGGGGCCTTGCCTTCCCTGTACCGGTAGGTCCATGTCTCCCGGGTCGTGGGGTGGCCGGTGTGCCAGTCGGCGTGCCCGGGCCCGATCACGTGGACGTTGAGCTCGGGGACGTAGACGGCGCAGTGGTTGAAGTAGGCCGGTCCCGGCTCGGCCGGGGTGACTTCGGTCCAGTCGGGCTTGTCGAGGTCGAGCGTCCAGACGCGCATGCGCCACTTGCCGCTGCCAGGGCTGCCCTCCGCCGGGAAGCAGAGTGTCTGTCCGGCCGCCTCGTCGAAGGACAGGGGCGAATTGGTGCCGGCCGGCGGCGAGTGCTCCGGCCGGTGTTCCTTCCAGGCGTTGGCCGCCGGGTCGTAGGTCCAGAGGCCGGTCCTCCGGGGCGGCTCGCCCACCTCGGGCCCGGCGGCCGCGAGCATGACGAAGGTCTTGCGCTTGCGGTCGTAGCACAGGCTCCCGCCCAGGAAGGCCGGCGGCCTGGCCGGCGGGTTCATCTCGAACCAGCGGTTGGCCCCGCTGTCGTAAGCCCAGGTGTCGTTCTCCTGGCCCTCGCCGGAGAACATCAGGGTGATGAAGTGGTCGGGGCTCCAGGCCAGCGCCTTGTAGGGCCGGTTGGAGGGCCCGAAGGCCGGCCGCATGGGAGCCCACCGGTCGGCGGCCGCGTCGTAGAGCCACGGGGAGCTGGCGCGCAGGCCCCAGCCCTTCTGGCGGGTGAACTGCCAGCCGTGGCCGCCGGAGTGCCCCTCCATCTGCACCACCCGGCCGGCGACCTCGTCGTAGGTCGAGTCGCGCACGCAGCACGAGCCCATCGGACGGCGCGGCGGGTGGCCCTCCTTCCAGGCGTTGGCCGCCGGATCGTAGAGCCAGGTCTCGTCGAGCTGGGGCGAGTCGCACTGCAGGCCGTGGCCGCCCCACATCACCACCTTGTGGTTGCGGCGGTCATAAGCCAGCGAGGACTCGTAGCTCAGCCGCGGCAGGAGGCCCACGTCCTCCATCGGCCGGGCGGCCAGCCGGCGGACCCAGGTGCCCGGCTTCTGCTCGGCGACCGAGGGGACAGGCTGCGGCTGCTCCGCGGCTGGCGCGGGCTCTCCTTCAGCAGTCGCCGCCGCCGCCGCCGCCAGGAACATGCCGAGCACGAAGTTCATGTGCGTTCCCGCCTCTTTCCCAGCTCCGGCTCCAGCCCCCGGACCCCAGACCCGAGCCCCGAGACCCGAGACCCTTCTCGCCGCTACTTCTCGTACGCCTCCAGCTCCGCCAGCCCCGGGCCGAAGGAGTCCTGGCGGGCGGTCTCGTAGCGCTCGACTTCCAGGACCAGTCTGCGCGCCCTGGCCGGCGGGAAGGCGACGTCCAGCGTCCGGAACATGTCCGGCGCTCGGACCGAGCCCTCCGCCAGCGTGGTCGCGGTTCCGGAGGCATCGAAGGCCAGCAGCCGGTACTGGGTGATCGGCCGCTCCGACGTCCCCAGGAAGCGGACCCGTCCGACCGCGAGCTCCTTTCCGAAGTCGACGGCGAAGCGCCCGCCGGGGCCGGCCGAGAGGACCGTGGCGGTCCCGGGCTGGCCGTCGGCGAAGCTGCCGGCCAGGTTGCCGCCGACCTCGGGGGCGAGCGGTTCGGCCGCGACCTTGCCGCCGCCCTCCCTGGCAAGCGCCGCGGCCACCAGGCCGGCGGGCGCGGCGCCATCGAGGGCCAGCAGCGCCGTTCGGGCGGCGGAGAGCGCTTCGAGCTCGCCCTCGAGCTCCGGCTGCCGGCCGGCCCCGTCGCGGAAGCCGTAGGCGTCGTCGGGGTCCAGGTCGAAGAGCCGCGGCTCCTTCCGGCGGTTGTAGTCCCAGGCGAGCTTGATGACTTCGAGCAGCAGCCCGTGCTTCTCCCGCGGGTCGGCGGCGGCCCCGGCCCGTTTCGCGAGCCGCGCCGCGCCGGCCACGGATTGATAGTGGTCGAGCACCGCCCGGTGGTGCAGGGCGATGCGCTTCCTGGGCGGCGTGTTGGCCGGGGACTTGGTCCGGGCGGCGCGGAACCGGTCGGCCAGCGCCTTCCACTTACCGCAGGTGGTGTCGCTGGCGAGCGGATCGGGAGAGGCCAGTTCCGCGTCCATGGCCTCGAGCCCCAGGAAGTATCCGGCGATTTCGTCGCCGGCCTCGCCGCCGCCGTAGTAGAGCCGGCAGTAGTCCCTGACGAAGCCCTCGACCGGCTGCGGCCCCTTCCAGGCCGAGAGCGCGAAGTAGTCCGCGGCGATGCTGAACTCGTCGAGGAAGAAGCGCCGGGGGGAGCAGTCCATGCTGATATAGGCTGGCCTGTCGGAGGCAAGGAACTGGAAGGCCTGGATGTCGCCGAGCGGCCCTCGAGGTCCCGAAAAAGGCGTGCCCAGACACTTGATGGCCGAACTCGCGATCGACTGTTCGAGGGCGCTGGCCTGGACCCCGGGAAGCTTCTCGGTCGTCTTCTTTCGAGCCTCGGCCACTTTGACGGCGGCCTCCTCCGGCTTCTCGTCGCCCTTGAGGCCGGCCTGTGCTCGCCACCATGCATCGGGCGCGGTCAGTTCCAGCTCCAGCCCGCGGCGCAGGACCTCACGGGCTGCGGCCGAGGTCGAGCCGATGCCGGCTCGGTCCACCCGGACCACCAGCCGGTTAAGGCCGTTGGCGGCCATCCAGTCGAGGTAGCGCGGGGCCACCGCCCCGAGCGAGTCGGTCACCAGAGCCCTTATCGCGTGGACCGGGGCGTCCTTGATCGGCTCCCGCGGCCAGGCGGTCTTCGCGTCCATCGGCACTTCGCCGAGGTCGTGCAGCGAGCAGAAGCGCCAGCCGCGCTCACGCAACAGCCGGGCCGCGGCGTAGACCACCGCCCGGGGGCTCGCGCCGGCCAGCACCGTCGCGCCGCCGTCGGTGGTTATCAGGAAGCCTTCGGGATTGGGCTGATCCTTCTGCCCCGGCAGGACTGGCAGGTCGGCCTTGAACTTGGCCAGCGCCGGGTTCGAGTCCGGAGTGCCCATGATGATAGCCGCCGCGTCGCCGGCGGCCGGGGCCGAGGCGCCCACCGCTGCCTCCGCGCCCAGGTCGCGGCGCAGCCGCTCGGCCAGGAACTCGGCGGCGTACTTCTCGGGATCGGTGGCCTTCTCGCCCAGGGCGATGACGAAGCGCGGCCGGGCCGGCGGCTCCTTCCGGGCCGGCTCTCCGCTCATCGCTCGCGCGCTCAGGCACAACAAGAGCCCGGCGGCGGCCAGCGCCGCCCCGGACCTGACATTCGGTTTCATCGCCAATGACTATTCCGAAGGCGGCGGAAAGTTCAAGAAGAAAACGGCCGGCGAGGCCGCGTCCTTACCCTCCTTCGTGTTCGAGCGGGTGCTTTCACCACGAAGTCACGAAGACACGAAGAAGTCACCGAGAACGACATGGGATGTCGTGCGCGGCCATGGCCCCGGGAGTCCGGGCGTTATCGCCGCGGATTTCGAACCATCGCCGTTCTTCGTGTCTTCTTCGTGCCTTGGTGGCTTTGTGGTTCGTATGCCACGAATCGGAGAGAGAGATGGAGTCGTTAAGCCATGCGTCCTGCCGGGGCGGAATCTCCCCGCTTCGCCGCCGGTTTGATGTCCGAAAGGAGAGTGCGCCATGAAGGCTCTGATACTGGCCGCCGACGGATTCGAGGACAGCGAGTTGCTCGTGCCCATGTACCGCCTGAAGGAGGAGGGCTTCGAGGTGGACGTGGCCACGCCCACCGGGAGCAGGATCACCGGCAAGCACGGCTACGAGGTGCCGGGCACGGCCGACCTGTCCCAGGTCCGTCCCGACGAGTACGACCTGCTGGTCATCCCCGGCGGGCGCGCCCCGGAGACCGTGCGTCTCGAGGAACAGGCCGTGGCCGCGACCCGCGCGATGATCGACAAGAACAAGATCGTCTGCGTCATCTGCCACGGCGCCCAGGTGCTGGTTTCCGCCGGCGCGGTCAAGGGCCGGAAGCTCACCTGCTGGATGGGCATCCGCGACGACGTCAAGGCCGCCGGCGGAGAGTTCCGCGACGAGGAGGTGGTGGTCGACCGCAACCTGGTCACCAGCCGCTTCCCCGGGGACCTGCCGGCCTTCTGCCGCGAGATGATGAAGCTGGTCCGGCAGCGGAAGCTTTCTCCCAACCGATGAGGCGCGGGGAGGAGGGCTACGGTCCTTCTTGCTACGGCTTCCCTGCCGGGGCGCTTCCGTCTGCCGGCTTGCCGGCCATCGAGGCCGGGGCATCAGCACTCCGCCTGATGGCTCCCGCGGCTCCCAGGAGGGCCGCGGCGAGAAGATAGCCGGAGAGATATCGCCAGGCGGAGGGCACGGCCATCGGGTAGTCCGTCCCCACCCAGTGTTCGTAGAACCACGGCGAGGAGTGCGGCACGTACTCCCAGCCGACCGGCCGCGACGCCCCGACGAGCGTGTAGGCGGCAGCCAGGGGCGGCGAGCGCAGCCCCATCGAGATCAGCCGGTCGCGCGCGGCCGGCCGTCCCTCCGCGGACAAAGCCTTGATGGCCGTCAAGGAGTAGAGCGGCAGGAGCAGGAAGGCGAGGATCAGCGTGGCGGCAAGTCCCGCCGCGGCGCGCGGCCGGCGCGTCAGTCGCGTCAGCGCCAGCGTCAGCCCGGCGGAGGCGAGCCCCGCGCCGGCGGCCGCCAGCTTGGCGAGCAGCACGCCGCCGAGCGCTCCCCGGTCGAGCCCCGTGGCCAGCACCAGTTCTCCGGGCAGCGGGGCCACGAAAACCCATCCGACCGGCGCGGCGACGGCCAGGGCCGCGCGCCAGAAACCCCCGCGCGCCGCGCTCCCGGCGGCGAAGAGCGGCGCCAGACAGGCGGCCAGCGCCTCCGCGATCACCGCGAAGGTCAGGACCTTCCGAGCTCTAACGGTAGCGTCGCCGCCGGTCGCGGCCGTCAGGATAAGGAGCAGACCGGCCGCGGCGGCTGCCGAGGCGAGCAGTACCGGCGCTCGGCGGGCGGCGGGGGTCACTGGGGCTCCAGCCGGGATTCGGGGGTTGGGGACTGGGGGCCAGGGGCAGGCGACGAGGTGGAGGGCGCGGCCTCTTCCGTTCCCGTTCCCCGCCCCTCGTCCCCCGCCCCCGGCATCACGGGCAGCAACTCCCGGAAGGCCGACGAGCCCCACACCGGGGCCGGCGGCATGGACACGGGATCCCGGCTCGGCGCGGCCACGACCGGCGAGGGCAGTTCGTCCCAGCCCTCGGGCTTGCGTCCGATGGGAATCCAGAGGATGCGCACGCGCCTGGCCTGCGCGCGCCGCTCGTAGCCGAAGAGGCCGCCGAGGATGCGGAAGCGCCTGGCGCTCTCCCCCGCGGTCTGGCGGGTCTCCCCGGGCGGAGGGGCGGCCGCCGGGCCGCCCGTCGAGCCGCGCCGCGAGTAGTCGAATAGCGGGAAGAAGCGCACGTTCCTGCCCTCCGGCGTGCGCACGTGCTTGAAGAGGTTGAAGAGCGCGTGGTCGCGCAGCGTGCCGTCGGCGAAGCACTCGTGGCGGTAGAGCGTGAAGAATGGGCCGTAGACCCGGTCGAAGGCCAGCCGGTTGCGGAACCACCAGGGCTCCAGGGTCGTGAAGAACCTCTCGCCGCTCGGCCCGCGGTCATAGCGGAAGAGCGGCCAGAAGAGCGCGTTCACGTCGCTCCTCATGTCCCCGGGGTCGATCGGGCGTTCGGCGCGGCCGGGCGGCTCCGGATAGGCGCCGGGTTCCCGGATGGCCGCGAGCCTCCGGCGCTCGGGGGGCAGCGGCGGCAGGACCCGCACCCGCCGCCCGTCGAGCGTCTTCTCCACCCACTCCCGGCGCACGTAGCGGAAAACGAACGCCGAGGTCACCGTGGTCACGCGCATGGGCGGCTCGTCGCCCGTCTCCCGGATGTAGAACGGCCAGAGCACCTGGCGACTCTCCCCGTAGGCGCCCACCCGGTGGCCGTAGAACGGGAAGATCTTGAAGCCGTGGACGCTCTCTCCCGTGATCCAGGATACGAAGGGCCATGGCGCGTGCCACTCGACGAACTCGTTGTTCTTGTGCCAGGCGTGCTTGCGGCCGAAGAGCGGCCAGAGCACGCTGTAGTAACTGATCTGGTCGCCACGGTAGCTCATCCAGAACGGGAAGAAGACCCAGGTCTCGGAGGGGTGCGGCGTGTCCAGGGCCAGCTGCCAGTGGTGGAAGAAGGGCCAGAGCGCGAAGACCCGGCGGTAGCGCCCGTCGCGCGCGTCGATCCCGTAGAGCGGCCAGACCCGCCAGCCGCGAACGTCGGGTCCGCGCCACACGCCGAAGACCGGCCAGAGCACGTTCCACGAATGGTAGAACTCGCTCTGGTAGTCCACCCATAGCGGGAAGGCCGCGAAGCGGATCCACCTGGTCCCGAGCTTGCCCTTGAGCAGTCCGGCGACCGGGAAGACCGCGAAGTAACTCCCGCGGGCGGTGTCGGAGCCGCCCCACAGCACGGGCATGACCGCCCAGTCGGTCTTCGCGGCCGGCTCTCCGCCGGAGCGGTCGACGCGCTTGTCCCACCAGACGATCGGGAAGACGTGCAGGCGGTTCGACTCGCCGTTGCGCGTGGCCCACACGATGGGCCAGAGCGCGCGGAAGTCCCAGCGGATCGAGCCCGGGCCCTCGTCCTCGAGATAGCCGAGCGGTCGGACGATGGTCACGCGGTTGCCCGGCTGCGACCACCCCGTGGCCAGGGGCAGCAGCGCCCCCCAGTCGAGCCGGCCGGCGGGCGTCTCCTGCCAGAAGAAGAACGGCCCGGATCCCTCGCTGAGCCCCCGGGCAGCCGCGGCCTGTGCCGCCTCTTCGGCCGGTGGCGCCGGGCGGAGGGCCGCGGCCCGGAGCGGCTCGTTGCGCTCCGGAACCTTCGGCCGGCCGCATCCCGCAACGGACGCCAGCAGCAAGCCACAGATGCACACAGATGCACACAGATGCCGAATACCGCCTGGAACGACCGGAGACCGGCTCCGCCTGCTCCGGCCATCTTCGCAAATCCGGAACCCGGAACCCGGAACCCGGAACATCCCGTTATTCATCCGTCAGCGGCCCGGTGGTGTGGCCTTCGAGGAACTGGCGGACGGCGGGATCGCGCGTATTGCGCATCTCCTCGACGGTGCCCTCGGCGATGATCTTGCCGCGGAAGAGCATGGCCGCGCGGTCGGCCACCCGGAAGACGGTGTGGATGTCGTGGGTGATGATGATGGAGGTTGCTCCGGTCTTCTCGCGCATCTCGCCGGCCAGGTCCACGGTGGCGTTGGCCATGATCGGGTCCAGGCCGGCGGTGGGCTCGTCGTAGAGTATGACCCGCGGCTCGCGCACCAGCGCCCGGGCCAGCCCCACGCGCTTCCTCATGCCGCCGGAGAGGTCGGCGGGCATGTAGTCTTCGAAGCCCTCGAGGTGGACCAGTCCCAGCTTTTCCTCCGCGATCTCGCGGATGCGCTCCTTGGGCAGCTTGGTATGCTCGGCGAGCGGCAGGCCCACGTTTTCCGCGACGGTCAGGCTGTTGAGCAGCGCCGCGCCCTGGAAGACCAGGCCGATGGACTCGCGGATCCTGCCGAGTTCCCTGCGCCGGGCCTTGACCACCGAACGGCCCTCGACGAGCACGTCGCCCTTGTCGGGCCGCATCAGCCCCACGATGTGCTTGATGAGCGTGGACTTGCCCACGCCGGAGGGGCCCACCACCGCGAGGATCTGCCCGGCCTCGACGGAAAGGCTAACGTCGTCGAGGACCTGGCGGGTCCCGAGCCTCTTGGAGACGTGGACGATCTCGATTGCAGCGGCCAAGCGAATCGCTCCCGGCTGTTCCGAAGGGAAGGTTAGCCGGGGGCGGTGCGGGAGTCAAGTGGCCCTGCCGGGCCATCCGGTTGCCACAGTCCGAGCCGGTCAGGACACGCCTTCCGCTGCCGGATCCTTGTCCGGAGCGGATGGCGGGGCGGTGGTCTTGGGAAGCTGGCGCTGTCCGCCGCGCGTCGGGTCCCAGGTGAGCCCCTGCGGCTCGGACTTGTCGGGCTCGGTCAGCCGCAGACAGACCCCCCAGCCGCCGGCGAACTGGGCCACCTTGACGAGGATGTCGTTCCATCCCGGCTCCAGGGTCACCTCCACGGCGTCCTGATCGGGAGTGACCCCGCGGGCGGTCGGGTTGGTATGGACGACCTTGCCGTTGACGCGCACCTGGACGTGGTCGTCGCTGCCCAGCAGCAGGCGCAGCCTTCTCGGTTCGTCGCCGTCGACCCGCACCGAGGCCAGCGTGTAGGCCACCGCATATTCGCGGTGTCCGAAGACCGCGTCGAAGTCCACGGCCCCGCGCGCCCCCGGCTTGAATGGGCGGACCCAGCGGGCCTCGGCGTCCGAGGCCTTGTAGGCGGCCTCGACGCGGACCTCGCCGTCCGGAGGCAGAGCGAGGTCCAACGGCTTGACTTCCTTCCGGTCGAACGGAAAAGGACCGCAGAAGAAGAGGTCCTTGATAAGCCGGCGTTCGCCGATTTCCCTGCGGGCATTGGCCCGGACGGCGTCGACCAGGGCGGATGCGCGCGTGGCGACCTCGACGTCCTTGCTCTTGAGCGCCGCCTCCACCAGGGGCAGTGCGGCCTCCCCCATGGTGGCCAGCTCCTTGCTGGCGGCATCGCGCTTGTGCCAGTCGTCATCCCCCAGTTGAGCCACCAGGAGGCGGGCGCGGGCCGCGTCCGGGTCCCCGGCGACGCCTTCGCCGACGGACTCGGCGGCGCCGCCCGCCCCGGCCAGAAGCAGTGTGAAGATCGCTGCGCCCAGGGTCACGGACGGTCTCTGCACGGAGCACCCCCTCTGATGGGGATACACCACCGCGAAGTCAGCGGGCGCGATCAAATGCCCGGCTCCCGGGGACTGCGTCAAAGCTCGGGTCCGGTTGCGCTGCCTGTCGCGGATGCTGCGCTAGCGGACCGCCCTGGCGCCGGCCGCGAGCCGTTGCCGGACCCCGGCGCTCTCGAACACCGCCAATACCGGGAGGTGGTCGGAGGCCCCGGCCTTCACGACTGCCGCGCGGCAGCAGAAAAGTTCCGGCGAATAGAGGACGTGGTCGAGGCGGTCCTCGAAGGTCCAGAAGCGCGTGGGCCAGCGCCAGGTGTCGCTCTTGGGATCGAACTCCCTGAGCGCGTCGGTGAAGCCCCGCCCGACCAGCCATTCCACGGCCGAACCGCCGTCGCTCTCGTTGAAGTCGCCGAGGACAAGCGTTGGCTTGCCCGGCTCGAGCAGCCCGTTGAGGAACTTGATCTCCTCGAGTCGCCGGCCGGACGCGGCGAAGTACGCGCCGATGCTCACGCCGCCCGTGTCGCTCAACGAGGGCCTCAGGTGGACGGAGAGCACCTGGATCTCGCCGGCCGGGGTTCCGACGGCGAGCACCCAACCGAAGAACCAGCCGGCCGGCGGAGTGGCCCGGGCCACCTCCCTGACCGGCCAGCGCGAGAAGACGGCCATGCCGCCGGCGCCGCGCCCATGCCGGAAGAGCGCGTGCGGATAGCGCGCCGCCAGGAGCGGCCGGAGATATCCCTCCCACGCCGGGGTGGTCTCCTGCAGGCAGATCACGTCCGCTCCGGATTCGAGGATCGCCCGGGCGGACAGGTCGGCGCGATAGCCACCCCAGTTGATGTTGAAGGTCATGGCCGTGAAGCTCGGCCCGACCGGCGCGACCGGCTCCCGCGGTCGGGTGCAGGAGGAGCAAAGCACCGCCGCAACCAGGGCCAAGCCGCCGGGAACCAGCCTGCGCATAGGCAGTCTCATGTCCAATCGCCTCCGAAGCCGGGGGGATTATAGCCGCGCCGGCCGGGGCGCGAGGGGAAAACGGGAGGACGCGGGGACATGGGGACACGGTGACGCGGTGACACGGTGACACGGTGACACGGGGACGCGGTGACACGGGGACAGGGGGACGCGGAGACAGAAGAAAATACGAAATATCGTCGCGTGGTGGCGACTCCGCGCCAGCCCTCTTCTTTCCTCCCGGAAGAAGACACAGCCAAGAAGAGCCAACTGATGTACCAGCCACTCGGGAAATGAAAACCATCACGGCAGTCCCCTCACGGGGACTCATGATACGAGGGAGACAAGGGGACGGTGACAAGGAGATGCGGAGGATACCGGAAACAGGGACTCTGCCGGAAGGCTCTTGCCTCCTGTCCCCGCGTCTCCGCGTCTCCGCGTCCCCGCGTCCCCGCGTCCCCGTGTCCCCATGCCCCCTTGTCCCCTTGTCCCCGTGTCCCCGTGTCACCATGTCCCCGTGTCACCATGTCCCCGCGTCCCCCCGTCGCCGCGTAACCGCGTCATCCCGTAGAGACCGGCCGTCCTTGAACGCCTGGCCGGCGCGGCTATCCTCTCCGGCGAAGGAGACTGCCATGATCCGCCTGGCGATAGTCGGCTGCGGCGTCCACTCGGAGTTCTGCCACGCCGTCCCTCTGGCCCGGTACGTTCGCGAGCATCCGGGCGAGGTCGAGCTGGCCGCAGCCTGCGACCTGGACCCGGCCAAGGCCGCCGAGTTTCAGATCAAGTACGGCTTCGCCCGCGCCTACTCCGAGATGCGTGCGATGCTCGCCGCCGAGAAGCCCGACGGCGTCGTCTGCGTGGTGCCGGTCGGGCTCATCTCCCGGGTCAACGCCGAGCTGCTCCGCGCCGGGGTGCCCTGCACGGTCGAGAAGCCGCCGGGCGCCACCCGAGAGCAGGTGCGAGAGCTCGCGCGCCTGGCTCGCGAGACGGGCACTCCGCACATGGTCTCGGTCAACCGGCGCTTCACCCCGCTCCTGGTCCGCGCGCTCGAATGGGCGCGCGCCCAGGGGCCGCTCCACTACGTGCGGGCCACCATGGTCCGCCACGCCCGGAGCGAGCCCGGTTTCATCTGGAGCACGGCCATCCACGGCGCCGATGCCCTGCGCTACATCGCCGGCGAGATGGAGGGATTCGGCCTGAGCGTCAGCGACACACCGGGGCTCTCTGCCAGGTGGTACGACGTCTCGCTGACCTTCGCCGGCGGCTGCCGCGGGCGGCTCGAGGTGCTGGTCACCGCGGGGATGGCCGAGGAGAGCTACGACCTCTTCGGCGAGGGCTTTCGCGCGCGCCTGGCCGGCCCCATCCGCCAGGGCATGTTCCAGCCGGGGACCCGCCTGGAGTGCTGGCGCGACAACCGGCTGGAGGTCTCGGAGGAGGCCCCGGCCGACGCGCCGGTCGACGTGGTCGGCGGCCCCTACGGAGAGGTCGAGGAGTTCGTCTCCGCCCTGCGCGAGGGCCGCAGCCCGCGGCCCACGCTGGATGACGTCCTGCCTTCGGCCGAGCTGTGCTTCAGCCTGGCCGAGGCGGCTGGAGTCACGCCGGGAACCGGAGAAGACTGAGCGACGGTCCGCCGGGGCCGGTTCCCGCAGGAAACGAGAGTCCCGGGCCGGCGCGCCGGCCCGGGACTCTTCCTTATCTCGTCAGCGGCGTTATCGAAGGTGCTTACTTGGGCTCGCCCCCGCCGACCTGGCCCCGGCGCTCGCCGCGGTGTTCCCGCACGGCGGCCATGACGGCCTTGAGGTCGGCGCGGAGACCGCCACGGTCGTCCTTCATCTCGTCGCGGTCGGCCTCGATGGCGTCCTTGTTGCCGGCCTCGATGTCCGCGATCAGCTTGGTCAGGTCGGCCTTGCGCTCCTTCATGTCGGCGACGAGCTTCTCGACGGCGGCCTTGACGTCGGCCGGCGCGTCCGGGTGCTCTGCCAGCCGGGCCTCGACCTTGGCGATGCGGGCGTCGACGAGCGCCAGGCGGTCCTTCAGGAGCTGGAGGACGGCTGCGCGCAGCGCGGTGCGGTCGCCCTCGATGGCATCCTTGTTGCCGGCCTTGAAGTCGGCGGCCAGCTTCTCGACGGCGGCCTGCTTGACCTTCAGGTCGGCCACAATCTTCTCGAGGGCGGCCTTGACGTCAGCGGGCATGTCGGTACGGTTGGCGATGAGCTGCTCGATGCGCTTGATGTGGTTCTCGATGTGCTGGCCGGGGTTGCCGTTGGCCAGCATCTGCCCGCGACCCTGGCCCTGCCCCTGGCGCTCGCCCAGCCTCTGGCCGAGAGCCTTGCCCGGGCGCCCCTGCTCGCCGGCCCCCGCGGTCACGCCCAGCGCCACCACCGCAACCGCCAGCCCCAGAGCCGAGATCAGCCGTATCTTCAAGGTAGTCATCGCCCGTCCTCCTCGCCTTCGCATCCTTCTTCAGTGTGCCCCCTGCACGCTGCGCCCGGGGCTAAGCAACGGCGGGGCCAAAGACGGGGTGGACGGCTGCCTGCGCTAAGGCGCCCAAATGCGCCACTTGTCAATACGCGGGCATCTTCCCGGGCGGCTCATGTCCTGATGTGGATTCCCACACCAGCCGACGTTCGTCGGGGACAACAACGGTTTGGGGGGAAGCTATCAGCCGCGGATGAACGCCGACAAACGCGGACGGGCTCTTCACCGCAGAGGACGCTGAGGCGCGCAGAGGACGGCCATTGCCTGCATGAGCCGGAGCGCGGCGGAGTACGTTGCGTATTCGAAAGCCCCAGCCGCGAACCGGAGGACGCCTCCGCGCCCCCTCTGGTGGAATCCTCGTATCCGTGTCCATCTGTGTCCATCTGTGGCTGATTGCGATGCGCCTGTTGCAGCCGGCGCCCTTGATTTTACCCGACCGCTGGCAAGAATCTCCCCGTCCGGAGCGACGCGGCTCCTCAGATCGAAACGCACGGGCGAGTCCGGGAAAGTCGAGGGTCACTTGGAAACCGACGTCACGAAGCAGCTCGAGCTCATCCGCCGCGGGGCGGTCGAGATCCACACCGGGGCGGAGCTCGAAGCCAAGGTGAAGCGCGCGGTCAAGGAAAGCCGACCGCTGCGCGTCAAGCTCGGCCTCGACCCGACGAGCCCGGACATCCACCTCGGCCACACCGTGGTGCTCGCGAAGCTCCGGCAGTTCCAGGACCTCGGCCACCAGGCGGTGCTGATCATCGGCGACTACACCGCGATGGTCGGCGACCCCTCGGGCCAGAGCAAGACCCGCCCGCAGCTCACCCGCGAGCAGATCGAGGCCAACCTCCAGACCTACCTCGAGCAGGTCAAGGCCGTGCTCGACGTAGAGAAGCTCGAGATCCGCCGGAACGGCGAGTGGCTCGGCAAGATGGGCTTCGCCGACGTCTTGAAGCTCGCCGGGAGCTCGACCGTCGCGAGGATGCTCGAGCGCGACGACTTCTCGAAGCGCTACGCGGCCGGAGCGCCCATCGGCGTCCACGAACTCCTCTACCCCCTGATGCAGGCCAAGGACTCCGTCGAGGTCCGCGCCGACGTGGAGCTCGGCGGCACCGACCAGACCTTCAACCTGCTCGCCGGACGCGACCTGCAGCGCGACGCCGGACAGGAGCCGCAGGTGACGCTGTCCATGCCGCTCTTGGTCGGCCTCGACGGCGTCAAGAAGATGTCCAAGTCCCTCGGCAACTACGTGGGCATCCAGGACCCGCCCAACGAAAAGTTCGGCAAGCTCATGAGCCTGCCAGACGCGCTCATGAAGGACTACTTCACGCTGCTCACGGCGCTGCCCGAGGCCGAGATCGCGAAGCTCCTGGCCGGCCACCCCAGAGAGGCCAAGGAGCGCCTGGGCGTCGAGATCGTGACGCGCTACCACGGCGCGGATGCCGCGCGCGCGGCGGCCGAGGAGTTCCGGAAGGTCTTCAGCCAGAAGCAGGCGCCGACGGAGATGCCCGAGCTGAAGCTCGCGGCGGTCAAAATCACCGTGCTCGACCTGATCATGCAGGCCGGCCACGCGACGAGCAAATCCGAGGCCCGGCGGCTCGTCGAGGGCGGCGGTGTGTCGCTCGACGGCCAGAAGCTCGCCGACTGGAAGGCCGAGGTGGAGCCCGCCGACGGGGCGGTGTTGCAGACGGGGAAGAGAAGGTTCGCCAAGATCCGGTGCGGATAGAACGCTCACGGGAATTGCCGCAAAGAAGCGCGCAATTTCATGCCAGGCCGACTCTCGATTTGGATGACCGCGGATATCTGCTCGGCAGTATAGAGCCTTGTCTGCCACGTCTCCTCGGTCATGACCACCGACTACCGAGCCAAGCACCCGACCTCCTCCAGCAGCGCCGGCAGCGGGAGGACTTCCACCTTCGGGTGAACCCGGTAGCGTTCCTGGCCCGGATAGGCGATCCAGGCCCGTTCGAGCTTCAGGTCCTCCAGTGCTATGTGCAATGACTTGGTCATCTGCGGGGCGTCGGCGTACTTGAACTCGACCCCGTAGCGTTTTCCGGCGAGGAACAACAGAAGGTCCAGTTCGGCCCCGGCGTGGGTGCCCCAGTAGAAAGCCTCGCCGGACCCGGCCCCGGCCAGCGCCAGCACCTGCTCGATCGCGAAGCCCTCCCATGAGGCGCCGAGTTTGGGATGGGCCGCCAAGTCGTCCATCTTGCCAATGCCCAGCAGGGCGTGGAGCAGCCCGCTGTCCCGCACGTAGACCTTCGGCGCACGGTACTGCCGCTTGGAGATGTTCTCGAACCAGGGCTGGAGCTGCCGGAGCACGAAGGCGCCGCTGAGCAGGTCCAGGTAGCCGCGCACGCTCTTCTCGGCCACCCCCAGGCTCCTGGCCAGCTCCGCCCCGGACCATATCTGGCCGTGGTAGTGGGCAACCATCATCCAGAAGCGGCGGAGCACCTCGGAAGGGACGCCGATGCCCAGCTGGGGCAGGTCCCGCTCCAGAAAGGTGCGGACGAAGTTCCGTCGCCAGCGCAGGCTGGCGGCGTCGTTCGGCGCCAGAAAGGAGCGCGGAAACCCGCCACGCAGCCACAGCGAGCGCAGGCTCTCCGGCCCGGTCTCCTGGAGATCGAAGCCGCCCAAGTCGACGAAGCCCACCCGCCCGGCCAGCGATTCGGAGGCGCCGCGCACCAACTGCGGCGAGGCGCTGCCCAGGATGAGGAACTTCGCGCGCTGTTCCGGACGGTCCACAACGGGCCTCAAGGCGGCGAAGAGGGCGGGCATGCGCTGGATCTCGTCGATGATCGCCAGCCCCTCCGGCTCGGAAAGCGTCAGCTCCGGATTGGCAAGCCGCGCGCGCGCCGAGGCCGTTTTCAAGTCGAAGAAGACCGCGGGCCTGCCCTCAGCCACCTGGCGGGCCAGCGTCGTCTTGCCGCACTGGGGGCTCTCGGGGTCGGACCACGGCAACCATTTGGCACAACTGGACTTAGCTATCACTGGAGGCCGATTTTGACCTCTTACAGGCGCCTTTTCGGCCTCAAAAGCCCGCTGTAAGGCGTGGCCGGAAGCACTCCGGCCGTGGTTTCGCAGTCCAGCAACACCTCAACCTTGAGCTCCTGCATGCCGCCCGACCTTCGAACCTCCTCGCATTTCTGTACTCACGGTTCAGAAATGCAAGGAGGTGTTGACGGAGCCCTTTGAGATAAGCCGCTTCCTCTCGGCACATGGGGAACAGGCTCAGATCCTGGCCTCGGCCTTCATGCCGACTCGGAAGCCCCGCCCGCCAGCAAGCCCCGTTCCCTCAGCCGCTCCACCAGCCGCACCGCGGCGGCCAGCTGCGCGGCCTTCTTCGAAGCCGCCTCGGCCGGCTCGCCCTCCAGGCGCTCGCCGTCGGCGGTGACGGCCCAGGCCGAGAGGCGGAAGACCGGCCGGTGCGCCGGGCCCTCGCTCGAGGCCGGGCCGTAGCCGAAATCGCGGAGCAGCCCGGCCTGGCGCATTTCGTTGAGGAGCGCGCGGGGCTCGGTGCCGCCCGCGACTGCGGGAGGCTCACCCGCCGGGCCCGGGGCCGCCTCGCCGGCGCTTTCTGCCGGTGCCTCCGCCTGTGCCTCCAGCCTCGCCAGCAGCTCCTCGGCCGCGGCGTGCTCGGCGACGGCACGAGAGAGAGACGCGTGCCAGCCGGAGCAGAGCGGTTCCCTGCCCCCGGCATCCAGGGTTACCCGGCAAGCGTAGCCGGCCAGCGCCGAGCGACGCTCGAATGTCGGAGCGGACAGGCCCAGCGCCGTGCAGCGCTCGAGCAGCCTTCCCTTGAAGTTGACAGCGCGGAGCTCCCCGCCGCGCTCCTCGGAAACGAGCGCGGGGGCGAAGCCCGAGCGGCTCGCCTCCTCCTCGACGGCCGCGAGCAGCGCCTCGGCGGCCAGCTGCTCGGCCGTGAGGCGCTCGGCCGCGCGGTGCACGCCGCTCTCCAGCCGGCGGCCCTCCCAGTCGAGGGCCATCCGGGCCGAATGGAAGGCGCCCTCCACCGAAAACTCGATGGCCGGCGGCGGCGAGCCCGCGCGCATGCAGAGTTCGAGCAGCCGCCCCTTGGGGTTCGAAGCCTTGAGCCGCGCCTCGAGCGCCGCCTCCTCCGGAAACGCGCCGCTCTCCGAGGGGGCCAGGACGAAGAGCCGCTCGCGCCGCGCGTCGTCCCGGCGCGCCAGGCCCAGGCGTTCGAGCTCGGCGAGGAGCGCCGCGGTCTCCTCGCGGCCGGTCGGCCGGCCGAACCAGGCGCGGGCCACGTCGCGGGCCCGGAGCGGCGCCTCGCCCGGCGGCCCGAGGAGCGCCCGGGCGCGGGCAACGTCGGCCTCCTCGATGCGAAGCGGCGCCGCAGGCGACGTGGAAACCGTCGCGGCGCGCCGCGGCCAGCCGCGCACCAGCATTTCGCCGTCGGCGGGCCGGACCACGTCCCGGCAGCCGAGCGCGCGGGCGAGCGACTCCCGCGCTCCGGCATCGCCGTGGACGAGCGCCACCGTCCGGGGCGAGAGCGCCTCGAGGAACCCGGCCATCTGCAGGCGGTCGGCGTGGGCGGAAAGCCCGTAGCTCGCGACCTCGCAGCGCACGGGCGTGGGAACGCCGCCCAGCCGGATCTCTCGGGGAGCGGCAGCGGGATCGGGCCCGGCGCCGTCCGCTCCGGGGCCGGCGGCCAGGTCGAGCAGCGCCCGTCCGGGTGACTCCTCGTCCTGGTAGCCGGTGAGGAGGATGGCGTCGCGCTCGCAACCGGCCATGGCCCGGGCGTACTCGGCCGAGGCCCCGCCGGCGAGCATCCCGCTCGAGGCCACGACCACGCACGGGTCGCCGGAGAGGATCCCGGCGCGTTCGCCGGGGCTCGATACCGGCGCGACGCCGTCGCCGTAGAAGGGCTCGCCCGAGCGGCGCGCCTCGCGGGCCAGGCGCATCGAGGCATAGGCCTCGTGGCGCCGGTAGACTCCGCAGACCGAGCGGACCATGCCGTCGACGTGCACGGGCACGGACGGCAGCTCCTTCCGGCGCAGCGCGCGGCGGAGGATGAGCAGCACCTCCTGGGCCCGGCCGATGGCGAAGGCGGGGATGAGCACCCGCCCGCCGCGCTCTAGCACCCCGCGCACCCTGGCGACCAGCCTCGCTTCGGCCACGCGCCGGTCCTCGTGGAGCCGCTCGCCGTAAGTGGCCTCGCTCACCACCAGGTCGACGCGGCGCGCCGGCCGCACGAGCGCCGGGACGGTGAGCTGCGCGCCGGAGCTGTAGTCGCCGGTGAAGAGCACCGAGCCGGCCGGCGTGGCCAGGTGGACCATCGCCGCGCCCAGGATATGCGAGGCCGGCCACCAGGTGGCCTCGACCTCGCCGATCCGCACGGGCGAGTCGAATGGCACCGGCACGATGGCGCGTCCGAGCGATTCGACCTGGGCCGCACCGTAGAGCGGCAACTCGTCCTCGCGCTCCGGCCCGGCCATGAGACGCAGGGCGTCCCGGAAGAGGATGCCCGTGAGTTCGGCGGTCGGCGGCGTGGCGTAGACCGGCGCGGCCGGAAAGGCCTCGTGGACCACGGGCAGCGCCCCGGTGTGGTCGGTGTGCGCGTGGGTGACGAGCACCGCATCGAGGCCGCCGCCGGAAAGGGCGGAGAGGTCGGGCAGCCGGTCGCTCGAGTTGAGCCGCACGCCGCAGTCGACGAGCAGCCGCACCCCGCCGGCCTCGACCAGCGCCGAGGAGGCGCCGATCGATCCGGCGCCGCCCAGGAAGGTGATGGATATCCCGCGACTCTCGGCCGACACCTGCTCCCGCTCCCGCTCCTGGTCCTGGTCCTGATCCTGATCCTGGTGCTCAATCTTCGTTCGGCACCGGCGGCAGGCTAACGCGGGACGCAGGGCGATTCCAGTGCCGATGGCCTGTTGGGTACCCCCTCACCGTTGGCCGAAGGGGTCTGGGTCAGTCCCTTTGCGATGGTCCGGGCCTCCGGCAGGGTGATCAAGGTCAGGCGCCTCGCTACCTGGCTCCGGCGACGTACAGCGTCCCGTCGGCCTCGCTGATCCGGGCGGTCAGCCGGCAGCGCCGGAGGACGAACTCCAGGGCCACGTCGGCCGGCGCGTCCTTCATCTTAAGGGTGATGGTGCGCGCCGCGGCCTCCCGGGCGGACTCCTCGACGACCAGGCGGACGTCGGCGGCCTTCGCGAGGAAGGCTAGCGCCTCGGCCGCTGGCCTGGCGGTCCAGTCGAAGGTGACGCGCGCTTCGGCGAGCCGGAAATGCACGCCCTTCAGGGGCGTTTCGGCCCGGCCGCCGAGAACCAGGATCGCTCCGTCGCGCAGCCCGACCCTCAGGCCGGCGGACTTCACGACCAGCGCCAGGGCCTCCCCGGCGGCCAGGTCGGTCAGGGTCTCGCGGACCTCCGGCTTGTCTGTGCCGAGCGCCACGCGAAACCCGGCCAGCTTCGGCAGGCACGCGGGGTCGCAGACGATATCGGCGCCCATCCTCTCCCGGAACCAGGCGAGGCACTCGCCGAGCGGCTTGCCGTCAAAGTCGGGGGCGCCGAGCTCCCGGGACAGGGCCGCCTCGGCAGCGGCGGAGAGCTTCGCGACCTCGTCGTCGACGCGGCGAGCGGCGGCCAGGCGATGCAGCGGGACCGGCCCGAACGCGACCGGCCTCTCGAGGAGCACGCCTCCGTCGCGGAAGCGCCACTCGAGCCCGGCCGAGCGCGCCAGCCGGCGGAGGGTGAGCCCGTTGCTCGCCTCGCGGAACCGGACGGAGACGGGCAGCGCGGCGCAGCCCGTGGCTTCGGCCGCCAGCGCCGCGCGAATGCCCGATGAGGCGCTTAAGGACTCGAGCGCCAGCCCGAGCGGGACGGCCTCGAGGTCCACCGCGCCTCGGGCGGCGAGCTTCGCGTGGAGCTGCCGATGGTCCGGGGGCATGTCGGCCTCGTACCGCTTGAGCAGGAAGCCAGCCACCTGCGGCTGCAGCCCGGCGGTCCGGGCGCAGACCAGCAGTGTCCTTCCATGGACCTCGATGGTGCTCGAGGCGGGGCGGCCTGACTTCCAGGCTGCCGGACAGACCCCCGACCTGATCTGGCCGGCGATTCCCTCGACCCGCGCGGCGGCGTCGGGCCCGTCGGCCACCAGATCGCCGAGATCGTAGCTCGCGACCTCCGGAATCCGAAGCGGCTGGTCGAACGGTTCGGGCCTCGTCCGGCCTGCGTCCGGACCGCAGCCGGACAGGGCCGCGGTGCCGAGCAGCAGGACGGCGATGGATCCGGCAAGTCTGTCCCTCACGGCAGCTTGATCTTCCAGTAGGCCGCGGTGATCAGCGCGCCTCCCAGACAGCCGATGATTCCGAAGAAGAAGGCGATCAGCCCGGGGATCAGCGCCAGAGGGATGGCATAGCGCCAGCGTACCGCCTCTCCTCTCAAGGCCAGGGCCGCCAGGACGAACAGGACGGGAGCGATGATCATCGCAATCAGGGCAATCAAGGCAATTCTCCTCGTAGCTCTTCAGAAACCCGGTTGTTCAAAGCACCTCGTCTTCGCAGGTGCTGCTATCGTGCCGGGCATTCTCCTCGCCGGAGGGCGTTTGGCAAGGGGACGGTAGACGCGCACGCGAGAGTTCGTCGCCGCCGGCGCCCAGGGGTCAGCCGCCCCAGAGGCTGCGCGTGAAGAAGAGCGCCATCACCGTGGCGTTCTGGATGGCGTGCAGGCCCACGGACGTCCACAGCGAGCCGGTGCGCTCGTAGACCCAGGCGAGGGCCACGCCCAGAACGGCCAACGGCAGGACATGTACCGGCGAAAGGTGGATGGCCCCGAAGAGCACTCCGCTCGCCGTTGCGGCCGGCCAGAAGCCGAGCCTGGCCCGGAGCGAACCGAAGATCACTCCCCGGAAGAGGAGTTCCTCGCAGACGGGCGCGACCAGCACGGCCAGCGCGCCCAGGGCGAGCTGCTGTCCGGCGCTCAGTTGCGGAAGAATCCGGGCCACGGGCATGGCCGGCGGCGGTCGCCTGGCGATCAGGTAGTAGACGCCGAAGCAGACCAGCGCCGCCGCGAAGACCATCCAGGCCGAGCACAGCCAGGCGGACGCGGACGAGAGCGCATGTCGCGGTCTCCAGCCGCCCAGGCCCAGCGACTTCAGCCCTTGCGCCGCCCCCGTCGTCACCGACAGGGCCACGGCCACCAGAATGACCGCCTGGCTTACGAAGCCCGCCGCGACGACGCCCCAGCCGCCGAGCGCGCGCAGCGGTTCCTTGAGAAGGGCGACGGTGGCTATGAAGAGCCCCAGGAACGCGGCTGCGCCGATGAGCGCTCCCCGCAAGGAGGGCGGTTGCCCGCGTCCGCCGTCCGGCCAAAGCCTCTCGCGCAATCGCGGCGAGGCGACCGCGGCGACGGTCAGGACGAAGCCGCCCGTCCAGACGAGCAGGATCGCGCAACCCAGGAGGATCTGGCCGGTGGTGACCTGAGGAAGTCCGCCGGTCGCGGAATCGGCATGCGGCGACGCCCACGGCCCCATTTGCGATCCCCCTGCGCGCCGGATGGCCGGCGGCTTGGGGGCAGTCTACCCGCCCATCACGTCGCTGCAAGCGGACCCACGGAAGTGGAATGGGGCGGGGGAGGGGCAACAGCCAACAGCCAACAGCCAACAACCAACAGTCAACAGCCAATGCCTGCAACCGGAGACAGAAGCCCTGTCGTGGCGCCGCCTCTCCCTACCCGTTGTTGTCCAGTTCCACTCAACGGTGTTGGACGTTGGCTGTTGGCTGTTGGTTGTTCGTCTTCTCCGCACGCGCAAGGTGCCGTGCACCCTCAGAACCGCACCTCCGCGCCCACTCCGATGACCAGGTTGTCGTCGTCGTCCATGTTGTCGCGGATGTCGCTGTCGAGCAGCGACGTGAACCGGATGAGCGGCGTCACCTTGAAGTTGGGCGTAACGACGATCGGCAGCATCAGGCCGACCTGGGCGTCGGTGAAGGCCGAATCGTTCACCCCATAGTAGTGGTCGTTGTAGTCCGAGGTGCCGTAGGCTACCGATCCGAAGATGGTGGCCGTCATTCTGACGTCCTGGGCGATGGTCCAGCCGTCCGGCAGGGAGTAGCTCAGCGAGAGCGGGATGTAGGCGCCGTCGGCCTCGTCGAAGTCGTAGAAGAGCATGAGCGTCGGCGAGAGCGGCATGTTCAGCCCCGCCCCCACGTAGACTTCGCTGGTCGAATCGCGGTTGGACCCCGGGAAGTCGTAGTAGATGGCCCCGACGCTCATCCGAACCTCGCTCCAGAGCCATGTGTAGTCGGCCGCGTACTGCCCCTCGCTGAACTCCCCGGACCGATCGTTCTCGTCGGTGAGGTCGAGGTTGCCCCACGCGCCGACCGAGAGGCCCTGGAAGGAGAAGTAGACCGCCGTCTGGAGGACCGGGTCGTCGTTCCGGTCGATGCCGCGCCAGACGTACTTGGTGTTGAAGGTCGCGTCGGCGTCGAAGAGCCAGGATTTCTCGGAGTCCCGCGGGATGGGCAGCGGCTTATAGACAGGCGCGAACCCCTCCGCGGCCGCCGGCTCGCTGAAGAGCCAGTCCTCCCCGGATTCGGGCCGGGCTCCGGGTTCTTCGGCCTTGGCCGGCAGGCCGCAGGCCAGGCCCAGTAGCAGGGCCAGGGCCGCCGTCGCGATCCACCTGAGTCCGAGAAATCCGTGCGCATTGCTGTTCATCATCTTTCGCTTCTCCCATCAGCAACTGGAATCCCATAGCCCGAAGCTGCCGGACCGTCGCAATCTCTGTGCCATGGCGTTGTCCGGTGGCGTAGCCCGTTGCGGTTGACCAGCAAGTCAAGATGGATGAAGCCGCAATGTACTACCGTTGCGGTCGGAACGCAGCCAAAGGCTATGAGCAAGGTAAGGATGTAGTGAGGATTTCCCGAAAGGTCCCGCCATGGGCGTGCATAATACAGACGGAAGAGAGGATAAGCATGCCGGTCGGGCCTCCACGGACAGCGACTGCTCAAGCGACTCAGCGCAAAGGGCAGCGCTCCAGGCGCGCGCTTCTGCGCCTTGCCATCGGCGCATCCCTGACCTTGGTGGGATGCGCCGTTCTTTTCGGGATGCTGCCACCCCGGAGGGCGCCGATGACCTCCGGCGCCATGGCCAATGAGGTCTACGTCTGGCAGAGGGCCTGGACTCCGCCAGTGAAGGAGGCCATAGACCGGGTGGCTCCGAAGATGCGCGGCCTGAACGTTCTCGGTGCCGAGATTACCTTCAGGGGCGACCGTCCGGCAGCAATCCGCGCCTCCGTCGACTGGCGGGGACTGGCGGCGGTCGGCAGGCCGGTCGGAGTGAGCTTGCGCGTCGGGCCCTGCCGCGGCCGGTTGTACGAGGACGGCGCCGCGGTCGACTTCCTCGCCGACGCGGCCGCAAAGCTCCTTGCCGAGGCCCGCTCGGGAGGCCTGGAGCCGGCTGAGCTCCAGATCGACTTCGACTGCGCGGAGTCCGACCTCGACGGCTATGCCTGCTGGGTGCGGGCGGTCCGGATGCGTACCGCCCCCACACCGCTGGCCATTACCGCCCTGCCGTGCTGGCTGAAACACCGGGCCTTCGCGCGGCTGGCCGCGGAGGCCGGCGGATACGTCCTCCAGGTGCACTCGCTGGAGCGGCCGCGCGGGCCGGAGGACCGGACGGAGCTCTGCGACGTCGCCTCGGCTCGCCGCGCGGTGGAGCGCGCCGGCCGGATCGGCGTGCCCTTCAGGGTAGCGCTGCCCACCTACGGATACCTGATGGCCTTCGATGGCCGGGATCGGTTCCTGGGGCTCTCCGCGGAGGGGCCTATGCCCGCCTGGGGGCCCGATGTCCGTCTTCGCGAGCTTCGGGCCGACCCCGCGGCCATGGCCGAACTGGTTCGTGGCTGGACGGGGGCGCGCCCCGCTTGCATGGGAGGAGTCATCTGGTACCGCCTGCCGGTCGACACCGACGCCCTCAACTGGAGTTGGGCCACGCTGGCTGCGGTGATGGACGGGCGCGTGCCAACGCCCTTCCTCCGGACCGAAATCCGGCGCCCGGAGGCAGGTCTGGCGGAGGTCGTGCTCGGGAACTCGGGGGAGGCCGACGGCCCCGCCGGCGCTTCGGTCAGAGTGAGCTGGAGCGGTTCCAGGCTGCTGGCCGCCGACGCCATCGGCGGCTTCGGGCTCGCCGGGCGCGGAGCAGGCGAGGCCACATTTGTCGGACGGAGCGAAGGCCCCGATGCCCGGCTAACTCCGGGTCGAAGTCGGACCATCGGTTGGCTGCGATTCTCGGAAGATCCGGAGGTGACAGCCGATGTCGTGCGCTAGCAGACGCGGAGCCCGCCGAACCCGCAGGATCCGGCTGATTGCGGTGGTGGTCGCGGCCTCGGTAACCGTTGTCTTCCCGGCCGCCATCATGGCCTGCGGTCCATTCTTTCCCAATCAGCTCCTGGTCATGGGCGACAGAGCGCTCCTGACCGCGCCGGCCGCTTCGTTCCGTGAGGAGATGCGCCGCATGAAGCTGCCCGCGGCGGCTGGCTGCAAGGCCGTGAGCGGCGGCAAGTCGAACCCCTGGCGCCAGACCATCGAAGTCGACCTGGGCGAGATCGAGGAGGCGCTGAAATCGGCCAAAGCGCCCGAGGCCCGGCGCGCCAGGGTGTTGGCGGAGTACCGGGCTTTTGCCGAGGCCATGCGCCACGAGGCCCGCTTGTGGGAAGCGCCCTACGGCCGGCCGCCGGAGGCGCCACCCGATCCAGCAACGCTCGCCGTTCCGGTGGGCCTGCCTGGCGAGTTCGATGACTATGCACGAGGGGCGTTGCTCTGGCACCGGGGGCAGGGCGCCGAAGCCGTCGCCGCCTGGCAGAAGCTGCTCGATCGCCCACCGGAGGAGCGCCGCAGGCGCACGGTATGGGCGGCCTTCATGATCGGCCGGACCCTGCTCGACGAGAAGGACGGCGGTCCCGACAAGGCCGTGGCCTGGTTCGAAAAGACCCGCGAGCTTGCCGCGAAGGGTTTCGCCGACGAGCTGGGCCTGGCCGCGGCGAGCCTGGGATGGCAGGCGCTCGCCGAGCTCCGCAGCGGCCGTCCCGCCGGGGCCATCCGGCTCTATCTCGCGCAGCTCGAGTCCGGAGACGCCTCGGCGCTGGAGTCGCTGCAGATTGCCGCCCGCAGCGCGCTCAGGTCTGGTCCCGAGGCCCTGAAGGCGGCGGCGGCCGATCCCCTGGCTCGGGCGGTGGTCACCGCCTACATGGTCTCCCGCGGCGACCGCTTCGAAGGCTCCGAAGAGAAGCTTCCGTGGGCCTGGCTCGAGGCCGTGGAGGCCGCCGGGAAGGACGCCTTCGCCGGTGCGGACCGCATGGCGGCAATCGCCTATCAACTCGGCAACATGGACGCGGCCGGGCGCTGGCTCAAGCGTGCTCCGGAGGACGCGCCGCTGGCCGACTGGCTCCGCGCCAAGCTGCTCATGCGCGCGGGCAAGCTCGACGAGGCTGCGAAGATGCTGGCCCGGGCCTCGCGCGGGTTTCCCGAGGACGAGCGCTGGCAGGACCAGGTCGGAGGTCTCGACTTCGGGGAAGGCTCGTGGGCGACGTTCCCGGCGCGCGACCTGGTTCGCGGCGAGCTCGGGACGCTGCAACTCGCCCGGCGGCAGTACGCGGAGGCGCTCGACTGCCTGGCCCGGGGCGGCTTCCGCCTCGACGCCGGTTACGTGGCCGAACGCGTGCTCACTGTCGACGAACTAATGAAGTACGTGGACGCCAGCTGGCCGGAGCCCAAGGGTGATGTCAAGCTTCCGGAGCGCTACGAACTCTGCCGGGGCAAAGGCGATCCGCTCTGGCTGCGGTGGCTCCTGGCACGGCGGCTGGTTCGCGCCGGGCGCCTCGACCAGGCCCGTGGGTATCTGCCCGCGGAACTGCGACCCAAGCTCGACGAACTTGCGACCGCGCTCCGCTCCGGACGCGACGCCGCCAAGCCGCAGGCCGAGCGGGCCGAAGCTCTGTGGCAGGCGGCCAGGATCACGCGCCGGGACGGGATCGAGCTACTCGGGACGGAGTGCGAGCCCGACTGGGCCTGGGCCGGCGGGGACTTCGAGCTTGAGCCGGCCACGCGCCTGAGGGCCGGAGGGGAGGGGCGGTGGCCCAAGCTCCGTGGGGACATGGCCGCGGCGAAGATTAGCTCCGGGAGCAAGGACGAGCGCGCCAGGGTGGCGAAGAGCGATGTCTCTCCGGAGAAGCGCTTTCATTACCGCTACCGCGCCGCGGCCCTGGCCTGGGAGGCGGCCGCCCTCATGCCCGACGACTCCGACGCCACCGCCCGGGTGCTCTGCGAGGCCGGCAGCTGGCTCCAGCACCGCGATCCCGAGGCCGCCGACCGCTTCTACAAGGCACTGGTCCGGCGCTGCGGCCGGACCGCGCTCGGCCGGCAGGCCGACGGGCTGCGCTGGTTCCCGAAGCTCGAGGCGGAGAAGAAGTGACCGTGCGCGGCGCTACGGCTTCTTAGGCGGCGTCGGCTCGTTGTAGGTGGTGTGGTAGGTGTAGGTGGCGAACTTCGGGGGCTTGACCAGTTCGGCCTCCACCGTGGCTCCGGCGCCCGGGGCGAGCTTGTCCAGGCCCCCGGCGCACTGGCCGACCACCGTCCGGCCGTCGGCGCCGCCGAGCAGCTTGAAGAGGATGGTCACGCCGGTCACCTCGTGCGGAGCGCGGCTCCGGACCGAGGCCTTGAACCGCAGCGTCCCGTCCGGGCCCTTGGAGAGCTCGACCCGGGTGACTCCGGCCTTGCCGTCGGCCACCTCGGCGGTCACCGGCTGGAAGGTGGTTTCCTTGGCCTCCTGGTACTCGACCTCGTAGGAGAACGAGCCGAAGGAGGGGCAGTCCGGGATGGTCAGGGCGATGGCCTTGATCTCGCCGGGCTCGAAGCGGCCCGGCACCTGCCCGGCCACGCGCTTGACCTCCTTGTCCTTCTCGGTGAAGACCCAGACGATGGTGGGGTTGTCCACCGGTTTCTTGAGGCCGTTGCGGATCTTGGCGGCCACGGCCAGCTCCTTGGGCGTGGGGCGCTTGAAGGAGACCTCGGCGACCTCGACCTCCTCGGCGCCGGAGAACTTCCCGCCGGAGAGCGATTCCTCGTCGGAGAGCTTGGCCGCCGAGAGCTTCACGCGCATGGCGTGGTAGGAGGGGACGGCCTTGGGCACGTTGAAGTTGAGGGTCAGCTCCTTGCCCCCGGCCACGGTGCCGCCCTCGCCGATGGGCTGCTCGTGCGTCGCCAGCACCTTGCCCTTGTCGTCGAGGAACTCCAGGTTGAGCTGCGCGCGCTCGGCCGGCTTCTCGCCCTCGTTCTTGACGCGGCAGAAGACGCGGACCTGGCCGGTCTGGTTGTTGCGCACCGACTCGCGCCCGAGGATCACCAATCGCGACACGCCCGGTATGGGGCGGGTGCTCTTGAGCTGGGGCAGCTCCGCCGGGTCGGGCGAACGCCAGATCCACTTGCGCTCCTTGCCGTCGAGCTTGCAGGTGAGTTCCAGTTCGTAGCCCTCGAAGGCGGGCACCAGCCCCTCGCGGTAGTTGAAGACCTTGCCCTCGCCCGGGCCGAGGTTCATGACGAACTGCCACTGCGTCTCCTTGACCACCTCTCCGGTGGCCTGCAGGAAGATCAGCCGGGACTTCAGATCGCTCATGGCCGCCTTGCCGGTGTTGGTCATCTTGATCTCGGCCTTGACCACCTTGGGGGTCTTGTCGGTGTCGTAGCGGAAGCGCTCGATCTTCCAGCCGGAGAGATCGATGGGCGGCTCCACGTAGTCCTCGGCGGCGCGCGCGGCCAGGGTCAGGGAGCCGAGGACAGCCAGGGTCAGCGCGAGCTTCAGTTCCCGCATCCGCATGATGATCACCCTCCCAAGACGCAGGGGCACGGCATGCCGTGCCCCCGCATGCGACTTCCGGTGCGCTAGCAGCCCGTTGAAAAAGTGCCGGGGATCGCGTTGCGACCGGACGGCCCGGATGCAAGGCGCGAGGAGGAAGCCGTATCCGCAGCGATACGGCGACGACGAGCAACGCCGCAGACGGGCCGTCCGGTCGCAACCCGAAGGGACGCTTGATCTTGCGGCCTCATCCTTCGTCACTCCTCCTCGACGTGTCTTTCAGACACGCCTTCGTCGTCGTTCCTCGTCTGAGACCACAACCTCAAGCGTCGCGACCCCGGCACTTTTTCAACGGGCTGCTAGAGCACCCGGTCCAGGGCGTTCTTGGTCTCGTTGACCGGCTTGGCCGCGGCCGGCTTCATGGCGTCGATGGCCCTGGCCAGGGCGCGCAGCGAGTAAGCGGTGCAGATGACCTTGTCGCCCTCCTGCCAGCGGTCGGTCTGGTTCAGCCAGGAGCCGTCATCGGCCTGGAGGGAGAGGAGCTTGCCGGCAAGCTCCCTGGCCCAGTCGTGTTCCCTGCCGTCCTTGTCCTTCAGCGTGGCCTCTCCGCGTGCGGCCATGGCCGTGGCGAAGGTGTGGTAGTAGTAGTAGAGGCCCTGCTGCTTGACGCCCGGGTTCTCCTCGAGCGTGTAGTTCTCGGAGATCCACTTGAAGGCGCTCTTGACCCGCGGATCGTCCTGGCCGACCTTCGCGTAGACGTAGCTGAGGTACCCGGCGTAGGTCATCGAGCCGTAGGAGCGCCAGCCCTTCTTGCCGCGGACCTCGACCTCGCCGGCCTTGCTCTCGGGCTTGGGCGAGTAGATGAATCCGCCGTCGACGCCCGCCCACTCGGACTTGTTGGTCTCGGCGTTGTTCTGGCAGGAGGACACGAAGGCCACCGCCCGCTTCCAGACGTCGGAGTCCTCGGGGACGCCGGCCTCCTTGAGGGCCACCAGCGCGTAGTGGGTGGTGGACATGTTGCTGTTCTTGCCGTCCGAGCCGTAGCCGATGCCGCCGGCCGAGGTGGGGACGATCTTGCCGTCGTCCTGGATGCCGACGATGTAGTCGGCGGCCTTCTTGATGTCGGCCTTGTACTTCTCCCTGTCGACGGCCGCGAGCGCCATGATGGCGATGGACGTCTCGTAGGACTGGTAGCCGAGCTCCCGCATGCAGATCGAGCCGTCGGCCTGCTTCTTGCCCAGGATGAAATCCACGGCCTTCTTCACCGCGTCGCTGTCCCTGGCGACCGCGCCGCTCTCGATCAGTCCGGCCACGGCCAGTCCGGTGTAGCCGACCATCGAGAAAGGCTTGCCGTCCTTCTGGCCGAAGCCGCCGTCCGGGTTCTGCTGCTTGAGCAGGAACTCGGCGCCCTTCTTCGCCGCCTTGATCGCCTCGTCGCGCGTGGCCTCGCCGGCCGTCGCGGTGACCGCGAGGCAGCCCGCCAGGAACACGCCGGCCGTCAGCATTACCAGGAAACTTCTCATCTTCGCTCCTCCTTAGTTCTCAGCTCCGGTTCGTTACTCGATCGAACAACTCCGGGACGGGAAGCTTAACTGCCTGCCGCCCGGGCTTCAAGCTTGATTCATTCCCGCGATGCACGAGCGCCGCGGCTCACTTTGCCTCCTCGCCGAAGTAGCGCGCCAGCAGTTCGGCGTATTCCGGGTGGCTGCGCAGGTAGACCGCGCGGCCCGAACGGTCGGCGTCCTGCGTGGAGCGCGATTCGGAGGCGTCGACCGCCGGCGCCGCGCCGGCGAGCCGGGAGAGCTGCGCGGCCAGTTCCTCGACCCGGCCGGCCAGCTCGCGGTCGGCGGGATTGCCGCTCTGGCGCAACTCCCTGGCGAGCTCCAGCAGGTTCTGTCTGCGCCGTGCGGCGTCTCCGGAGCCCGAGGGCGGCGGCCCCTGCAGAATGGTCAGTACCCGGCGAGCTGCGCCCTGGCGTGGCCCTCCGGGTGTAGCGCCCGGGTCCGGCGCGGCGCCCGAGCGGGCGACGCTGACCGCCTCCACGCCGCCGGCCAGCGTCTCGGCCAGGCTCTGCTCCTGGCGCGGGGCGCGGGCGGGAACGAGCAGGGCCGCGAGGGCGGCCGCTCCGAGCCCCACCAGCCAGCGGGCGCGTCCGGGCAGGGCCGGCAGCGCCGCACGAAGCACGGCCTCGCGGTCGAGCGTAGCCAGCGCGGCCGCGGCATCGGCTTCGATGGCCGGTGCGGCCGCGGTGCGCGGGACCGCTCCGCGGCGCACGGCGACCAGCGAACTGGCCCGCTCCTTCAGACCGCAGATGCGGTCGAGCTCGGCGGCGGCGGCGAGTTCGCTCACCGGGCTGCGCAGCCATGCGGTCGCGAAGACCGCGGCGACGATCAGAACAGCCAGCAGCGCAGCCGCGCCGGCGGCCATCCACGGGCTGGTGAGCGGGGCGAGTTTGCTCCAGAGAACGGCGGCGGTCAGGGCGGCGAGCACCGCCGCGGCGGGAGCGAAGACCGTTCCGGCCGCGCGGGCGAAGCGCAGGCGGCGGCACATCTCGGCCAGCAGGCGGTCGCATTCGCTCAGGGTCACGCAACGCTCTCCAGGATCGAAGGCCTTTCAAGGCCTCTGTACTGAACGCAAGGCTCGTGCCCGGGATCGCGACTAAGTCCCGGAAAGCCAAGACTGCTAAGTATCGCCGTGAGGGCACATGAGTGCAAGAACGCCCGGGAGCATGCTGTGCGATGGCGGTCGCTTATACAGTCCGCGTCCCGTCCGGGTCCGGGAGCGGCCAGCTGAGGGCCAATGGTGCTACGGTCCGGGACCCCCTGCCGCCGGCGCCGGGCGACTGTTGCGGCGCGTCTTGCGGCCCGAGCGGCCGGCCCCGCGGGGCATGACCTCCGGGCCGGTCTCGCGCCACGCCGAGCAGCGGTCGCGGCCGGTCTCTTTGGAGTGATAGAGCGCCTGGTCGGCCCGGCCGATGAACTCCTCGGGATCGCCGAGGTCGTCGGTGGCGGAGCACAGGCCGATGCTGATGGTCACCGGGACGGGCCGGCCGTCCTCGGCGGTGAAGGAGAGCTCCGCCACGGCCCGGCGCAGACGCTCGGCGGTGCGCGCCGCGGCGGCCTCGTCGGCGCCGGGCAGGAGCACGGACATCTCCTCGCCGCCGTAGCGGTAGGCCCGGTCGCAGGCGCGCACCCGGGCGGCGAGGCACCCGGCCACGCCTTTCAGGACCACGTCGCCGGTGAGGTGGCCGAAACTGTCGTTGACCTTCTTGAAGTGGTCGATGTCGAGCATGAGCAGCGACAGCCGGCCGCCGCCGATGGCCCGGCGCTCGAGCTCCTCGCGCAGTTCGCGGAGCAACTCGGCCTTGAGCAGCAGCCCGGTGAGCCCGTCGCGGCGGGCGCGCTCGACGTCCTCATCCTTCTTGACCACCAGGCCCACGTGGCCGGCGGTCTCCTGGAGCAGTTCCTCGACCTCGGCCAGTTCCCGGCGGGCCAGCACCTCGTCGGGAACGCGCAGGCGCATGGCGCCGGTGATGGCCCCCTCGGCCATCAGCGGATAGCTCAGCGCCAGGGACGAGCGGGCCTGATCGTGGACCCGGAAGACCTGGCGGTGCTCCAGGGCCTGGTCGGCGCCGGCCGGGTCGAGGTCCAGGGTGTGCAACTGGGCCTCGAGAATCTCCCGGATCTTGGGCCCGGCCGAGCCAGGCTCGGAGCGGGAGAGCAGGACCAGTTCGGCGAAGCCCACCGGATCCTTGCCGGCGCAGACCTCGGCGCGGATGCTGGCGCGCGGCCCCGCCCCGGCCTCCTCGACGCGGCGGCAGGAGAGCTCCTCCGCCCCGACGCGCGTCGAGACCAGCGGCTTCTCGAAGTAGGCGAAGAACTCGCCGTCGGCCAGCCGGCGCAGCACACCGGCCATGGCCGGGACCGCGGCGTTGCCCTCGGGAACGAAGAGCTCGGCCTGGCTGGCCTCGGCGGTTGCCGCGAGCACCGCGAGCACCCCGCGGTAGCGCTCCGGACGCCCGGCGATGTTGCCGGTGCGGTGGATCTCGCGGATTATCGAGAGGCTTTCCACTTTGCCTTCGGCGGCCCGGGCGCGGCCCAGGTAGGTGACGCACTTCTGGGCGAGGTCCCGGCACTCGGCCTCGAGCAGCGCAACGCGCGCCGAGGCGCGGCCGGCCCGCCAGCTCTGGAAGAAGGCCACCAATCCGGCCAGACCGGCCAGGCCCACGAAGAACCAGAGGAAGACCTCGACCGGCTCGGGCCTGACCAGCAGGACCACACCCGCGCCGGCAGCGGCGGGACCGAGCGAGATCGCCGCGGCCAGCAGCAACCGCCAGGCTCCGGGGAGCGCGGCGAAGGGACCGCAGGCGCCCAGGCGCTTCACCGCGAGTCTCCCGGCAGAGGCTCGAGGTAGGGCTCGAGCCGTGCGGATGCGCCCGCGCCGAGCAGGCCGGGCTCGTCCAGTTCGGCCAGGCGCTTGAAGCCGCCCCGCTTGGTGCGCGCCTCGACGAGCTTCGCCGCGCGCGAGGCGCCCACGCCGGGCAGCAGGTCGAGCTCTTCGGCGCCGGCCGTGTTGATGTTGAGCCGCAGGCGCAGTTCTCGGGCAGGAGGCTTGCGTTCGGAGGCCGTGCTCCGCTCGCGCAACCAGAAGAAGCCCAGCGCGGCCAGAACGGTCACGGAAAGGGCCGTGAGCACGGCCCAGCCGATGAGCGGTCGCTCGTCCTTGCGATCAGGAGACATGTCGGATTATTATCGGCCCTTGCCGCTATGCACTTGACTTCGCGAGAGATATGCCGGAACAAGGCCTTCCCTCAGCCAATCGCTGGGAATAGCCGCGGGAAAAGTCCCAACAAAAGGTTTTTCGAGGTGTATAGAGTCCACAGGTACGCCACACGGGGAGCCAGGCGGATGGCACTGAACGGCAAGGATAACGGCAACGGCAGAGGCGGGCGACCGTCAGCGCAGCTGGCCACGCTGCTGCGCGAGGAAATCGCCAGCGGCCGGATCAAGGCCGGCGATTTCATGCCCACCGAGCGCGAACTGGCTGCGCGGCACGAAGTCGCCCGCAAGACGGTTGGTCGGGCGCTCGGCATCCTCGAGGCCGAGGGCCTGATCCACTCTTCTCCACGCCATGGACACAGAGTGCTCTCCCGGGGGCACGACCCGGCCCGCGGGGCGCCGCTGGCTTACGTGCGGCACACCACGGAGGAGCCTGAGCGCTGGGGCCCTCTGCACGGGCAACTGCTGACCTCACTGGAGGCGATGGCCGGATCGCGCGGGTGGTCGCTACTGGCCGTGACCTCGCGAGGCCGGCCCCAGGCGGAGGTCATGGAACAGCTGCGCACTGCGCGGGTCTGCGGCCTGATTCTCGATACGCTCGACTCCGAACTGGTGCGACTGGTCAGCGAGGCGGGCATGCCCGCGGTGATGGTCGACGCCTGGGTGGAAGGCGCGGGCGTCGATGCAGTGGTACAGGACGGATACCTGGGCGGACTGCAGGCCGCCAGATGGCTGCTTTCCCGCGGGCATCGGCGCATTGCCTGGTTCGGCGAGGTGGCCAGCACGTTCCAGAGCCGCGAGCGCTTCGGCGGCGCGGCTGCGGCGTTGGTGGCGGAGGACGTGCAGATCCCGGGCGCCTTCCGGATCGAACCCCCGTGGGATGACTTCGACGGCTCGGCGCGCCGGCTCCTGGAGCGACGCGATCGTCCCACCGCGGTGCTGGCGCTGTGGCGCGAGCGGGCCCTGGCCGTCGTCCGGGCGGCCCGCGAACTGGGGCTGGTGCTGGGCCGCGACCTCGACGTGGTCGGCTGGGCCACCGAGGAGCAGTACGAGACGGAATACCGCGCGGAACTGATCGGCGGCCCGGTCCCGCCGGCCGTGGTCTGGAGCGTTCGCCAGATGGCCGAGGCGGCCATGCTCCGGCTGATCCAGCACCGCGACAACCCCGGCGTGGCCCCCGTGCAGATCAGGATTCCGACGAGGCTGAAGGAGTAGGCGCAAAGGGACATGGGCACAGAGGCACAGAGGCACATAGGCACAAAGTTGTGAGGAGGGGAACATGGCCTTGAGACCGTTCCGTCCGGCTGCGCTGACTTTGTGCCTCTGTGCCTCTGTGCCTCTGTGCCTTTCCGCGTTGGCCGCAGCCGGAGAGCCCGGGCAGGCAGGCTTCGCCGCCAGGCCCGCGGCGTCGAAGGACGGCGCCGGGGCGAAGATCAGTTTCACTCTGGCCGCGCCCACCGACGTGGAGGTGGCGGTCCTCGACGCGCAGGGCAAGGTAGTGCGGCACCTGGCCGCCGGCGTCCTCGGCGCCAAGAACCCGCCGCCTGAGCCGCTCAAGACCGGCCTCGCCCAGGAGCTTGCCTGGGACGGCAAGGACGACTTCGGCAAGCCTCCAGTCCCCACCATCCACCCTCCACCCTTCAAAGTCCGCGTCCGCGCCGGCACCGGCGTCAAGTTCGGCCGGATGCTCGGCCAGAACCCTCTGGCCATGGGCAAGGTGCAGGACGTGGCCGCCGATGCGGAGGGCAACATCTACCTCTACTCGCTGGCCGGCGGTGCCGGGCCGATGAAGCAGTTGGTCATGCTCGACCCGGACGGCGGCTACGTGCGTACCCTGCTGCCCTTCCCGGCGGACCTCCCGGCCGAGCGCGCGGCCGGCTGGGCCCGCGCCGACGGCGGCAGGCTCCGGCCCATGAATCGCAACAGCCTGGGGCCGGAGTTCTACACCAACGCCGACCTGAACTTGCTTCGGACGGCGGACGGCGAAGGCGTCACGCTCACCGACGGCAAGAGCATCTACCGGATCGCGAAGGACGGCGGCCTCGTCGGCGGCAAGTTCGTCCACGGCGAGCTCTGGCCGCCGAAGAAGGAGATCGCCAACAGCGGCAAGGGGCCGGTGTGTCTGACGCCCTCGCCTGACGGCAAGTACCTCTATCTCTCCGGACCGTTCTCGGCGAACACGCGCGGCGGCCACGTCTACAACCCGGCCTTCCCTCCCGGACAGGTCTACCGGATGGAGATCGGCAAGGGCACCATGGAGCCCTTCGTCAAGGTGCCGACGGACCTCCCGATGCCCCCCACCGCCGGCGCGAACGGCATCAAGAAGCCGCTGGCCGACGTGGCCGTGGACAAGGACGGCAACGTGCTGGTCTGCAACCCCGAGAAGAACCGCGTGGTCGTCTTCAGCGAGGCCGGCAAGGAACTGGGCGAGCTGCCCGTGGCCGCCCCGAGCCAGATCGTGGTCCACCCGCGCGACGGCGGCGTTTACGTCCTGTCGGCGGACAAGGGCGGCAAGGTCCTGCGCAAGTTCTCCGGATGGAAGGCCGGCAAGCCCGCCGCGGAGCTCGAGGTTGGCGGGGCCAAGGAGACGGTGACGGGCATGGCCGTCGCGGCCGGCGCCAAGGCCACGACCGTATGGCTGAGCGGCCTGCGGGGCGGCGCGCTCGGGGTGGCCGACCGGGGCGGGAAGCTGGAGATCGCCGGCAGCCTCGAGGAGAAGGTCCAGGGCTTGCGCCTGGGCAACGCCGACCGGATTGCCGTGGACCGCGAGACCGACGCGGTCTACGTCAACGACATCTGGAGCACGACGGTGCGCATCGACGGCCTGACCGGCGAGGGTGGCGGGAAGGTTGTGCTCGAGGGCGGCGCGAGCGCCACGGACATCGCGGTCGGCCCCGACGGCCACGTCTACGCCCAGTCCGGGCCCAAGTACAGCGGGCCGCTGGGCCGCTACACCCGCGAACTCAAGCCCGCCCCCTACGCCGGCACGGGCACGCACCTGCTCTCCAAGTACATCTACGGCCGCTACCATCCCTGGGGCGGCAATTGCGAGAAGGGCATCGGCGTGAGCCGGGACGGGACGCTCTACATCAACGCCATGTACAAGTTCGCCCGCTACTACGTGGCCGGGTTCGGACCGGACGGCAAGCCCATGGCCGGCAAGCACCTGAAAGGCGAGGTGGGCACGGCCATCAGCAAGGCCTATCCCGAGGGCCACGACAGCGCCGTCATCGGCCCTGTTCCCGGAGCCGGCGGCGGCGTGCGCGTCGATTGCCGGGGGCGCATCTACCTGGGCGTCGGCGTGCACCCCTCTGAATACGCCCCGCCGGCGGGCTACGAGAAGGACAACCTCTACCGCTGTGGCACGGGGACCATCATCCGCTTCGGCCCGGACGGCGGCGAGTGGGTGGCGACCGGCGGCAAGAACCCCAGGTCCAAGCCGGCCAAGGCCCTGGAGATGAACGCCGGGCACTGCTTCGTCGGCGCCGACCGCTACTACGCGGGGCTCGGGCCCATGAGCGGCCCGCACTGCGACACGCCCTCGGCGGCCCGGATGGGCTGCTGCGTCTGCCGCGTGCCGCGCTTCGACCTGGACCTCTACGACCGCCTCTACATCCCCAACAACGTCACCAACTCGGTGCGCATCGTCGACAACAACGACAACCCGGTCTGCGAGTTCGGCGCCTACGGCAACTTCGACTCGCTCTACGTGCCGGCCGGCAGCAAGGACGGCAAGCCGGTGGTGTCCGGTCCGGAGATCCCGCTGGGCTGGCCGGTCGGGGTGGGCGCGAGCGAGCGCGCCGTCTATGTCGCGGACCTGCTCAACCGCCGGGTGGTGCGCGCCGACTTCGCCTGGCAGGCGGAGGAGAGCTGTGAAGTGAAGTAGGCACAGAGGCACATAGGCACAAAGGCAAGAGACGCGAGGGAGGGTCCACGCCAATGAAGATGGCAATGCCCAATCCGGCAGCGCGCGCGAAGCGCACTTTGTGCCTCTGTGCCTTTGTGCCTTTGTGCCTGTCCTCGTTCGCCTCCGCCGGCGAGGCCTCGTTCTCCAGCAAGCCAAGCGCGATCAAGGACGGCACCGGGGCGAAGATCACCTTCACCCTCTCCGCTCCCACCGACGTGGAGGTGGCGGTGCTCGACGCCCAGGGCAAGGTGGTGCGCCACCTGGCCGGCGGGGTCCTCGGTGGGAAGAACCCTCCGCCCGCGCCGCTCAAGCCGGGCCTGGCCCAGGAGCTCGCCTGGGAAGGCAAGGACGACTTCGGGAAGGCCGCGGCCGGCGGGCCATTCAAGGTCCGCGTCCGCGCCGGCACCGGCGTAAAGTTCGCCGGGTTCATCTCTGGAAGCCCCAACATCTTCGGAAATGTCAGCTCGCTGGCCGCCGACGAGGAGGGCAACATCTACGCCATGAGCGGCGAGGCGGGGATCGGCGTAGGCATGGAGACCGTCCGGGTCTTCACCGCCGAGGGCCGCTACCTGCGCGAGGTGCTGCCCTTCCCGGCGTACCTGCCGCCGGACTCGGTCGCCGCCGCAGCCAAGTGGGACGCCGGGGCCAAGCGCTTCCGGCCCAATCAGCGCTGCGACCAACTGCCGGCCTTCTACCCCTGGGGCGGCGGAGCGAGGCTGGTCAGCGCCTCGGCCAAGACCGGACTGGTCCTCTCGCACAAGACCAACGTGTACCGGGTGAACCCGCGCGGCGGCGACATCCAGGGGCCGCTGCCGATGTGGAGCAAGGCCGCCAACGTCAAGAGCGGCCACAACGTGCCCCAGTTGGCGGTCTCGCCCGACGGGCGCTACATCTACTACGCCAACGTCTGCGGCTCGCAGTACGACACCAAGAGCCCGGCCCAGATCGACGCCAAGTGGCCCAACGGCCGGGTCTACCGCCAGGACACCTCCAAGGCCGGGGCCGACCCCGAGAAGTTTTACGATCTGGAGCTGCCCAACTTCGAGGAGAAGAAGTACTGGATGCCCAACGCCTGGAACTGCCGCTCGGCGGCCTACCACGTGATGGTGGATTCCAAGGGCCACGTCCACGTCGGCGACATGGTCAACCACGAGATCGTCGAGGTGGATCCGGATGGCAAGAAGGTCGGCGCCACCAAGGTGCCGAGCCCGGAGCGCTTCGCGCTCGACGAGAAGGGCGGTGCCTACTACGTCCTGAGCCGGGTCACCCCGCTGGGCGCCGAGAGCTCCGCCCTGAAGCTCCTCAAGATCGCCGGCCGCGGAGCCGGGGCCAAGGTGGCGGCCGAGCTCGACCTCAAGATGAAGGTGGGCCGGGCCGGCGCGGGGCTGTGCCTGGGCCGCTCGGGCGAGGCCGTGACCCTGTGGATCTCCGCCGGCCGGCTGGCCTGCGTGCGCGAGACGGGCGGCAAGCTCGAGCTGGTCGAGACCGACTTCGTTCCCAAGGGCGACGTCGAGGCCGGCTGGGCGCGGATCAGCGCCGACTACGAACGCGACGAGGTCTACACCAACGACGGCACCAACGGGCTCTGGCGCTACGACGGCCGCACCGGGAAGGGCGAGGCCCTGAAGCAGAAGGGCAAGCGCTTCCACGGCGTGGACCTCTCGGTGGGCTATGACGGGCTGCTCTACGTCCGGAGCGGCACCGGCTACAGCGGCCCGTTGGAGCGCTACACCCGGGAGCTGGAGCCCGCGCCCTATCCCACCGGCACGCACGTGGCCGCCCGGCACATCTACAGCCGGATGGGCGTGGGCTTCTGCGAGAAGGGCCTGGGGGTGGGCCCGAAGGGCGAGGCCTACGTCAGCTTCATGTACGACTGGAACAAGTACCACATCGCCGGCTTCGGGCCGGACGGGAAGGCCATGGAGGGGCGGCACCTCAAGGGCAAGCTCGCCAAGAAGTCCGAGGACGGCAAGCCGCCGGTGGCCGAGACGGCCATTATCGGGCCGATCCCCATGACCAACGGCGGCATCCGGGTGGACCTGGCCGGCAACATCTACGTGGGCATGTCCGTGCTCCCCAAGGACCACCCCAAGGTCGACCACGTCCGCTCGGTGGGCAGCGTGGTCCGGTTCCCGCCGGAGGGCGGGACGGTACTGGGTGCGGTCAAGCAGCACGACGAGTCCGACGCCCAGGGGCCGAGGCTCGCCACCGACCGCTTCACGCTGATCAACGCGACGGCCCTCTACCCGGCCACCAGCCCCTTCAGCAGCGGCGGCAACTGCTGCTGCGTCTGCCGCCAGCCGCGCTTCGACGTGGACCGCTACGGCCGGGTGACCATGCCCCACGCCTTCGACAACTCCGTCTCCATGCTCGACAACGCCGGCAACCCCATCCTGACCTTCGGCGCCTACGGCAACTTCGACTCGCAGTACGTACCGGACGGCGCGAAGGACAGGAAACCGCTGGTTGCGGTCCCGGAGTTCCCCCTGGCCTGGCCCATCGGCACGGCGGTGACCCAAACGGCGATCTACACCATCGACCTCTACAACCGCCGGGTGTTGCGCGCGGACTTCGCCTGGCAGGCGGAGGAGAGTTGTGACGTCAGGTAGGCTCAGAGGCACAAAGGCACAAAGGCACAGAGGCACATAGGCGAGAGACGTGAGGGAGGGTCCACGTAATGAAGATGACAATGCCCAATCCAGCAGCGCGCGCGAAGCGCACTTTGTGCCTCTGTGCCTTTGTGCCTTTGTGCCTGTCCTGCGTTCTCGCCTCCGCCGGCGAGGCCTCGTTCTCCAGCAAGCCGGCCGCCGCAAAGGACGGCGACAAGGTCAAGATCGCCTTCACCCTGGCCGCCCCGACCGACGTGGAGGTGGCGGTGCTCGACGCCCAGGGCAAGGTCGTGCGCCATTTGGCCGCCGGCGTCCTCGGCGCCGGGAAGGCGCCGCCCGAGCCGCTCAAGGCCGGGCTCGCCCAGGAGATCGTCTGGGACGGCCGGGACGACTTCGGCAAGCCCGCGGCCGGCGGCCCCTTCAAGGTCCGGGTCCGCGCCGGGATGCGGGCGGCCTTCGACGGCTTCGTGGGCGCCGACCCCTACGTCATGGGCCGGGTCCGCGGCCTGGCCGTCGACGCCAAGGGCGAGCTCTACGTGCTGGAGCAGTCCTATGACGGGCACTTCCCGGGGCCCTTTGGCCTGCGGGTCTACGACCGGGGCGGCACCTACCTGCGCACCCTGATGCCCTTCCCGGCCAATCTCAAGGCCGCGGACCTGGCCGACTTCAAGGTCATCGAGGGGCCCGAGGGAACCTACCTGCCCTGCAACCAGTACAGCGTTTGGCCGCACATCCACCCTTACATATCCGACCGCGTGAAGCTCTCGCAGTCGATCCTGCCCGACGGCACGCTCCTGCTCCATGACGAGCGCTTCATCCGGGTCTTCCGGATCAAGTCCGAAGACGGCCGGCCGGTCGCCGGGCGCTTCGCCTCCGAGAGCGGCGTCAAACTCCCCCAGTACGATCGGGGCGGCTCGTCGGTGGTGGCCGCGGCCCCCGACGGCAAGACCGTCTACGCGGTGGGCTTCGCCGCCAAGCCGCCCAAGGGCCAGAAGGCGCACCCCGACTGGCCCGAGGGGCGGGTCTACAGGCTCAATCTCGACAGGTTCGGCGAGAGCCCGGAGAAGCTCGCGGACCTGCCCATTCCCGAGAAGCCCTCGCCGCTGCGCGTCGGCTGGACGGCGGACACGGCCGTCTCCGGACTGCGCGGCGTGGCCGTCGACGCGAAGGGCAACGTCTACGTCTGCGACGCCGCCAACGACAAGGTGGTCTGCCTCGCTCCCGACGGCAAGGAGCTCGGCTCGGCGGATGCGTCCAGGCCCTACGCCGTCGCCGTCCATCCCAGGAGCGGCGCGGTCTACGTCGTGACCTGCGCTAGCCCCGGCAGCGAGGGCGAGAAGAAGCTCATCCGCTTCTCGGGCTTTCCGGCCGCGCCCAAGGCCGAGGCGGAGCTCGACCTCGGCGCGGCCGGCGCGGCGCCCTTCCTCGCGCTCGACGCCGGGGCCGAAAAGCCGGTCCTGTGGGTGTCCTGTCCCATGCTGCTGCGCATCGAGGACCAGGGGGCCGAGCTCAAGGTGACCGGGGACCTCAGCGAGCGCGTCGACCCGATGACCTCGCTCGCGGCCGTCGACAAGCTCACCGTGGACTACGGCACCGACGACCTCTACATCAACGGCGGCTGGAACCGCACCGCGCGCTTCAACGGCCTCACCGGCAAGTACAACGGCCCGATGAAGGATGGGAAGCCCGACCCCCTGGTGGTCACCGACACGGCCACCAGCCCCGACGGCCACGTCTACGTGCAGCGCGGGCCGAGCTACTCCGGGCCGGTCGAGCGCCTGGACCGCGAGCTCAAGCCCGCGCCGCTGGCCGGCGGCAAGTCGGTGCTGGGCAGCGTCTACGCCCGCTACGGCGCCGGCTACTGCGAGAAGGGCATCTGCGTAGGCTGGGACGGCACGCTCTACGTGACCGGCATGTACGACTGGGCGCGCTACGCGGTCTTCGCCTTCGGGCCCGACGGCGCGCCGCTCGAGGGGCCGTGCCTGGTCGGGGGGATCAAGTCCAAGGAGGCGGTGAGCTCCGGCTTCAAGAGCTGCATCGCCGGGCCGCTCTATTCCCGCTGCGGCGGGCTGTGCGTCGACCGCGGGGGACACCTCTACATCGGCGCCCAGGCCCTGCCTGAGGGGCACGTCCGGCCGGCCGGCTTCGAGAAGGACCCGGGCTACGCCGAGATGGTCGGCAGCGTCATCAAGATCAAGCCGGGGGCGGTCCTCAACGATCAGAACCGGCGCACCAAGTCGCTGGCCAAGTTCGAGGGCGCGCTGGCCGTCTATCCGGAGCTCGCGCCCTTCAGCGGGTGGCGCCGCTCGGACGGCTGCGTCTGCCGCACGCCGCGCTTCGACCTGGACCCCTACGGCCGGCTGGTCATCCCCAACGCCATCACCTGCTCGGTGCGCGTGGTGGACAACGCCGGCAACGAGGTCCTCTCCTTCGGGCGCTACGGCAACTTCGACTCGCAGTACGTCCCGGAGGGCGCGAAGGACAAGGACGCCAGGCCGCTCATCGCCAAGCCCGAGGTGCCGCTGGCCTGGGCGCTGGGCGCCGGCTTCTCCGAGAAGAAGATCTACGTGGCCGACCTGCTCAGTCGCCGGGTGGTGCGCATGGACGTGAAGTACGGGGCGGAGGAGACCTGTGATGCCAGGTAGGCACATAGACGCAAAGGCACATAGGCACAAAGCTGCGAGGAGGGGAACATGACATTGAGATCGTTCAGTCCGGCTGCTCTGACTCTGTGCCTTTGTGCCTCTGTGCCTTTGTGTCTTTCCTCGTACGCCTCCGCCGGTGAAGCCGCCGGGAGGCCCGCCCCGCCCGCGGCGCTGGCCAAGCCGGCGCGGCTCGGCGCCCCCGAGCTCCAGGCCGAGACTTGCCTCCAGGTGCTCGACTGGAACGGTGACGGCGCCCGCGATATTCTTCAACGTTCCCGCGGCGGCGACCGCGGCTGGCTCTTCATCAACCGGGGCACCGACCGGGAGCCGTGGTTCGAATTCCCCGAGCGGCTGCCCTGCAACTTCTCGGAGCTCGAGAAGAAATACATCCACCAGATGAGCGACTACTGGGCCTCGGACTTCGACGGCGACGGCGATCTGGACATGATCTTCACCGTGGCCGACGGCGGGACCGGCGGACTGATGGTCGCAGTCAACCTCGGCGAACGGAAGTTCGCCTGGCTCCAGGACGGCGTGGTCCTGCCAGGCACCAAGGGCACCGGGACGATCTGCGCCGCCGACGTCGACGGCGACGGCCGGCCGGACATCTACCAGCAGCGCGACAAGGGCGGGCTGGTCCTGCACCGCAACCTCACCGAGAAGGGGAAGTTCGCGGTCGGTCCGGAGGAGGCGGTCCTGGACACCGCCGGCAAGCCGGTCGAGGCGCCCAGTCCGTACCCCGCGGACTTCGACGGCGACGGGACGCTCGACCTGGCCAGCGTCACCAAGGCCGGCGCCTTCATCCACATCGGCGTGCCGGGGAGCAGGGGGCTCGTCTTCAAGCCGGCAGTCGCGGCCGTGGATGAAACCGGCAAGCCCATCGTCGGCGGGCAGGACGTGAACGTCCTCGACTGGGACCTGGACGGCCTTCCCGATCTGCTCGTCCTTGATGAGTCCTGCGCCGTGCGCTGCCACCGCGGCCTGAAGAAGGGCCAGCCGGTCTTCGAGGCCCGGGCCGGTCTCATCCACGGCAACGCCTTTGCCCGCGCGGACGTCAGCCCGGTGCCGAGCCTCCACGACTGGGACCGGGACGGTCGGGCCGACCTGTTCCTGGGAGCGCGCCACGACGAGTCCTGCCAGGGCGGCAGCTTCTGGACCCGCGTCTACCGCAACGCGCTGGGAGCCCGGCACGCTCCCCTGGCGGATGGCGGCTTCGTAACCGACGCCGCCGGCAAGCCGCTGCGCATCGTCAACCCCAGCGCCTGCGACTTCGACGGCGACGGCTTTACAGACATCGTCTTCGCCAACCCGACAGGCGGCAAGAACGTTGACATCCTCCTGCTGCGCGGCGACGCCGACGCGCCCCGGAAGTTCAAGGCCGCGCCCGAGAAGCTGCTGACCGTCGAGGCCTCGGACACCACCGGCCCCGGCGCGCGGCCCTGCACCGTCGACTGGAACGGCGACGGCAAGACCGACCTGGTCATCAACTACTGGGCCTACAACGCCACGCGCTACGTGCTGGCCTTGAATCAGGGCACCGGCAGGGAGCCGAAGTTCGGCGAACTCCAGGGACTGCAGGTCGACGGCCAGCCTCTGGCCGCCCACCACGCGGCGATCTGCACCGCCGACTGGGACGGCGACGGCCGGCCCGACCTGCTCGTGGCCGCGGGCGGGCGCCTCTCCTGGCTGCGCAACGCCGACGGCTCGGCCAGGCTGGCCGTACCCCCGGGCGAGCCGCTGCCAGCAGATAAGGGCGCGGCGACGACCGGTGTGGAGATCAAGGTCGGCTCCGGCGCTGACGCCCGCAGAGTCCCGGTGACCGGGCCGGTGACTTCCGGCGATTTCGACGGCGACGGGGTCATCGATCTGGCGATCGCGCAGAACTACAGCTACGGGTTCTACTGCCTGGCCGACAGCCGCGTTTGGCTGTTGCGCGGCCTGGCCAAGGCGGCGCCCCCGCCGGTCCGCGACCTGGCCGCCAAGGAAGCGACCGAGACGGGCGTGACGCTCGCCTGGACTCCGCCGGCCGGAGCGGCGCGCGCCGAGGTCCGGTACTCGCCCTGGCTGATCGACGAGGCCGCTTGGTTCCGGGCGACGCCGGCCAAGAAGGAAAAGGCCGAGGGCGGCGCGTTGACCGTGGCGGGCCTCGAGCGCGGCCGGATCTACAACTTCGCGGTCTGCACCTTCGGGCCGGGCGGGGAGCGCTCGGCGGTCTCGAACTGCCTGCTTGCCCCGACGCTGCCGCTCAAGGTCGCGGTCCTGGCCCAGGGCCTGCCGGCTCCCGCCCTTGGCGTCGCCAGCTACGCCGACTGCGTGGACGTGACCGTGCGCGGAGGCATGCCGCCGCCCGTCCCGGTCGACGGCAAGGGTCTCCGCAATCAGTGGGTGCCGCCGGCCCACAGCCAGAGCGACACGATTGACTCCTACCTGAAGTTCGACCTGGCGCCGCTCAAGGGCCGGACCGTGCGCCGGGTCGTGCTGACGCTGACCCGCACCGCCGGCGCGCTGCAGGGCGACAAGCGCATCCTCTGCCGCGAGGTGCTCTCGCCCTGGGAACCGGCGGCGGTTCGCTTCGAGACCCGCGACGGTGCGGCCAAGTGGACCAAGGCCGACTTCGGCGAGGCGCTGGTCGACGTCGATTCCGAGCCGATCCTCGGCCGCAAGCGCTGGGACGCCACCGACGCCGTCGCGCGGCCCCTCAAGGGCGACAAGCCGGTGCTCAGCCTGCACCTGTCCCGCGGGCCGTACGGCTCGGGCAACTCCTACCACGACTCGGAGAGTAAGGACCCGTCCGGCCGGCCGAGCTTGACGGTGGTCTTTGAGGATGGCAAGTAGAGGGAGACGGGGATGAAGAAGTCGGCACTGTTCTGCGCGGCCTGCCTCCTGGCGCTGCCTGCCGCCCCCGCCGGCGAGGGGAGGCCCGCCGACACGCCCGAGCGCACGGCGAACGCGAGACTCGCGGCCGTTGCCGGCGAGCCGGGACCGGAAATGGCCGCCGAAAGCCGGGCGGAGCCGCTGACCGCCGACGGGGCCTGGTGCTGGTTCGCCGATCCCCGGGCAGTGCGCCGGGGGGATATCACCTTCGTCAGCTACATCACCAGCGTCGGCGACATCATGATCTCGGCCTACGACCACAAGACCGGTAAGCTGATCACGGTCCGGCTGCACGAGAGACTCAAGCAGATGGGTACCACCAAGGATGACCATGGCAACCCCGCCATCCTGATCCGGTCGGACGGCCGGCTGATGGTCTTCTACTCCGGCCATTCCATGCCGCCGATGTACTGCCGGGTTTCCCGGAACCCTCTCGACGTCTCCGCCTGGGAGGATGAGACCACCGTGCCCATCGGCAGGGGGGGCGTCACCTATCCCAACCCCGTGCAGCTCTCCGCCGAGCAGGACCGCATCTACCTCTTCTTCCGGGGCGGCTCGGGCGGTTCGGGGTTCGTCACCAGCGACGACGGGGGCAAGACCTGGGCCAAGCCCCGGGGCCTGGTGGCCGCCAGCAGGCCATACTTCAAGATGGTCTCCGACGGGAGGAGCCGGATTCATATCGTCTACAACGACAGCCACCCCCACGACTTCGTCAACAACGTGTACTACCTCCGCTACGAGAACGGGGCCTTCGGGCGCGCCGACGGCACCAGGATCAAGGGACTCGACGAGCTGCCGCTGAAGCCTTCGGAGGGCGAGGCGATCTACCTGGCCAAGGATCACAAGAACGCCCGGGCCTGGGTCTGGGACATCGCCCTGGACGCCGAGGGCCGGCCGACCCTGGCCTATGCCACCATCCCCGACAAGGCGCACCACGCCTACCGCTGCGCCCGCTGGGACGGCAAGGCCTGGCAGGACCGCGAGGTCCTGGGCGACGCCGGCGGGCACATCGACGGCCCACGGGAGTGGTGCTATTCCGGCGGGATCATCCTCAACCACTCGGACCCGCGGATCGTCTACCTCTCGCGCCAGGTGGGGGCCGGCTTCCAGGTCGAGCGCTGGGAGACCGGGGACGGCGGAGCCAGCTGGAAGTCGCAGGTCCTGGCGCCGGCCGCCGGGGCCGAGAACAAGAACGTCCGCCCGTTCTCGCCCTGGGGCTGCCGCCCGGGCGAGATGGAGGTGATCTGGATGCGGGGCACTTACAACTACTGGACCGACTACCGGACCGCCCTGGTGGCCTGGCCGATGGCCCGGCCGGTCGAGCCGGCACAGTGAAGAGGAGGAAGCCATGAAGTTCATCGCATCTGTTCTGTTCGCGGTCCTCGTCCTGAGCCCGTTTGCAGCCCGAGCCGGCGAAGAGAAGACGGGAGAGGGTGCCAAGCCCGCGTCCAACGCGAAGCTCGCCGCCGTCCCCGAGAACTCCTGGGAGAAGGTCGCCGGCTTCGCCCCTGCGCCCAAGGGGATACTCGCCTACTCCGGCGGGACCTACGACTCGGCGAACCACCGGTTCCTGCTATTCGGCGGCGGCCACGCCGACTACTGGGGCAACGAGGTCTGCGCCTTCTCGCCTGAGACGCTCGAGTGGAAGAAGATGTACGAGCCCGACGCCCGGACGCGCTACACCAACGACAACATCGACAACCAGAACGGCAAGCTCAAGGACTCCGACAAGCCCTACACCCGCCACACCTACAACATGCTCTGCTTCGTGACGAGCTCGGCATCGATGTTCGCCTACAGCGGCTGCGGGCCGGGCTGGGGCAGCATCAAGCCGACCTGCCCCTCGCCGCCCGACGCCTGGAGCTACTCCTGGAAGGACAACAAATGGACGCAGCTCTCGAACTCCGGCGCGCCCGGGGGCTACGCCAAGGCCTGCTGCTACGACTCCAAGCGCGACACGGTCTGGGCCTACGGCGGCAAGGACCAGCTCGCCAGGTTCGACCTCAAGGAGAAGGCCTGGTCGCGCCAGGCGGTGAAGCCGGGCATCGGCTACATCGGCGGCTACAACTTCCAGATGGAGTACCTGCCCAAGTCCGACCGGGTGATGATCATCGGCTCGGACGTCTGCACGGTCGATCCCGGCACGTTCGCATCCGAGCGCCACACCCTGGCGAAAGCCTGCGGCAAGGCCGGGCTCACCTACCTGCCCGACCACGACGCGGCGCTCTATCTGACGCTGCCCGGCGGCGAGACCGGCCCGGCGCAGCGCCTGGCGCTCTTCGACTGCGCCAAGAAGGAGTGGCACGAGGTCGACTGCGAGATGCCCAAGGACATGCGCGGGGCCATCTGGGACCGGTTCCACTACGACCCGGTCGACAAGGTCGCCCTGCTGGTCGTGAACTCCGGCGTCTGGGCCTACAAGCCACCCAAGGAGTTCAAGTTCAAGAGCGCCGCGGCCGAAGCGCCCAAGCAGTAGCGGCGGAAGCCCGCCGGGAGCCGCCGCCTTTCCGGCAATTCATCCAACGGAGGCCCACGATGAGAAGATTGTTCGCAGCCCTGGTCGCAGTGTCGTCCCTCTTGATCGCCCTCCCGGTCCTGGCCGGACAACCGGCGGAAAAGCCGGCCGGCGCCGAGATCGTCAACATGCGCAGCTACCTGCGCTGGTGGGCGCTCGACCGCGCCCCGGCCGTGGCCCCCGACGGCAAGGGGGTCCACAACCCCAAGCGCGACATGGCCGACCCGATGAACCAGTTCCCGCCGCCGGCCGATTGGGCGGACCCGGAGTTCGACGACTCCGACTGGGCGCGCATGACGGCGGCCGAAATTCCCCGCGAGACCAACGGCTACATTCGCCTTGGGACCATGCTGCTGCGCTGCAAGTTCCAGGCTACCGATCCGGCGACGGTCGAGTCGCTGGCGGTCAACCTCGGGTACCGCGGCGGCGTGGTGGTCTACCTGAACGGCAAGGAGGTCCTGCGCCAGGACCTGCCGGACGGGAAGATCGAGCTCTCCACGCCCGGCGCCCCCTACCCCGAAGATGCCGCCGTCGACTCGAACGGCCGCCCCTACAAGAAGGAGACCCCGGAGATCTCCGCCAAACGCTGGCGCGCGCTCCACGGCAAGATTGCCGACGTCTCCGCGCTCCGCAAGGGAGTGAACGTCCTGGCCATCGAGCTGCACCGCAGCGACTACAGCGCCCGGGACAAGTCCTGTTCCTTCGTGCCCGGCGGCTGGGGGTCGCTCACCGTCCGCGCCGAGGGGAAGGGCATCGTCCCGAACACGTTCCGACCGGCGGGCGTACAGGTCTGGAACATGGACCGCAACGACCGGGCCACCTGCCGGGACTACGGCGATCCCTGCGAGCCGCTGCGGCCGATCCGGCTGGTCGGCGCGCGCAACGCCTTCTTCACCGGCCAGGTGGTGGTGAGTTCCAGGACGGCCATCTCGGGGCTCAAGGCCGAGGCCGGCGCGCTCACGGGGCCGGGCGAGATTCCCGCCTCGGAGGTGCTCGTCCGGGCGGCGCTCGCCCAACCGCCCATCTACGGGCACCCCATCTGGTTCGAGCGCCTGACCGGGAAGGTCCCGGCCGACGTGTCCATCGAGAAGGGCGGCGACGGCGCGGTCCTGCCGGTGTGCGTCACCGTGCACGTCCCGAAGGACGCCAAGCCCGGCGACTACCGGGGCGAGCTCAATATCTCCGCCTCGGGCCTGGAGCCGATCGCCGTGCCCGTCGAACTGCACGTGGTCGACTGGACCGCGCCCGACCCGAAGGAGTTCCGCACCTTCGTGGGCGTCTATCAGTCGCAGACCTCCCCGGCCATGCAGTACAAGGTCGGGGAGTGGTCCGAGGAGAGCTGGAAGTACATCGACCGGAGCCTGGAGATGCTCGGCCAGATCGGCGGCAAGGCCATCCACGTGCCGGTGGTCGACCGGACCCAGTACGGCAACGACGAGGGCTCGGTGATCTGGATCCGCAAGGAGGACGGCACCTTCGAGCACGACTACTCGCGCCTGGAGCGCTACGTCAAGCTCGCCAAGCAGCACCTCGGGACGCCCGACTACGTGGTGCTCTACATCTGGCACGCGGGCGGCTGGTCCGACCGCGGCACCAAGCAGCAGAACACCGTCACCGTTCTGGACAAGAAGACCGGCAAGCGCGAGCACATGCAGGTGCCGGAGTTCGCCACGCCGGAGAGCAAGGCCTTTTGGACGCCGGTCCTGACCCACATCAAGGACTTCCTGGCCAAGGAGGGCTGCGAGAAGGCCATGTGCCTGGGCACGCTCAGCGACTCGACCGGGCCCAAGGAAGTCTTCACCATGTTCAACGAGATCGTCCCGGACCTGGCCTGGCACCGCGGCTGCCACACGGTCGGCGGCACCAAGGGACCTTACTACCTCTTCGACAAGACCGCCCGGGTCGTCCTCCACGAGCACTGCTACGGGATGAGCCTGCCGCTGCCCTACGGCGAGAACCCGCTGCCGGCCATGCATCGGCTGCGAGGGACCCCGGCCACCGCCTACTACCGGCTGCAGAACTTGGACTACCAGTCGCTCCTGGTCTTCCGGACCATGCCCGAGCGGGCGCTGGAGATGGGCAAGCAGGGCATCGGCCGCATATGTCTGGACTTCTGGGAGGTCATGCCCAAGAGCAACGCAGACTACAATACGGTGTTCAACCGCTGGCCGTTCTCGACCTGCTCGCAACGCGAGCCCACGTGCTTCCGGCTGGCCTGGGCGGGGCCGGAGGGCGCCGAGCCCACCGCGCGCTTCGAAGCGCTGCGCGAGGGACTGCAGGAGTCCGAGGCGGTCATCGTTTTGTCCCAGGCCGCGGCGAACGCCGACAAGGTCGGACCGGAGCTGGCCGGCAAGTGTCGCAAGCTGCTGATCGAGCGGCTCTGGGCCAACTGGGCTCTGATCAATCTCCGCTGGCAACACTACAACTTCAAGACCACCCATGCCAAATGGCAGGATCTCAACCGCCAGCTCTTCGAACTGGCCGGAGAGGCTGAAAGCAAGTTGGGCGGGAAGTGAAGCATAAGCCATAAAGGTCAGCCAACTTCTGCGGCGGCCATGCGCCACAAGGCGCATGGCCGTCGCTCATATGGGCATCACCACGGGCAGCCACACATACGCTCAAGCGCAATGTATACAGTGGTTTATGGCGACTTGATCTCTTGGCTTACGAGCATCTATCAAGTGTGGGTTTTTCTTAAAGATTCCCGCCGACATTATTCCAGCGTCGGGGTAATCAGCCACTAGAAAACCAGCGCGGAGGCCAATCGGATGCCAGTACGCGGAGAGCCTGGAGCAGCGCTGACGGCCGGGGTGGCGGACTCGATCCGGAAGGAGCACCTTGCGGGTGAAGCCGTGGGGCCGAAGTTTCTTCCGAGCGAGCGCGACCTTGCCAGGACACTGGGGGTGTCGCGCACGACGGTGCGCCACGCGTTGGGGCTGCTCGAGAGCGAGGGGCTGGTACGTGCGGAGCATGGTCGCGGCTATCGCAGACTGCCCAGGTCCACGGCCCTGGGCGCCGGTAGCCGCATAGCCATTCTCCGGCCGGTGGGCGCCGGCGGGATCAGCGAGACGCTGACGAGGTCGCTCGAGCGCGAGGCGCTCGCGCGCGGGGCGCAGCTTCTGTCGCTGGGACCGGCGGAGCTCTCGACGGCCAGCCTGGCGGACTCGCTGCTGGAGGCGCGGGTCTGGGGGGTGGTGCTGACGCTCGACGATCCGGGCCTGCAGCGGGCGGTGGCCGAGGCGGGGCTGCCGTGCGTGGCGGTGGATTGCGCCAGCCGCGAGCCGGACATCGACTACGTGATGCAGGACAACTTCGGCGGGGCGATGCAGGCGGCCGAGCATCTGATCGGCCGCGGGCGCCGGCGGATCGCGTGGTTCGGGCCGGTGCGGCAGACGCCGCAGAGCCTGGAGCGCTTCGCCGGGGCGGGCTGCGCCTTCACGAAGCACGGGCTGGAGCTTTCCCGGGATATGGTGGTCTCGCCCGAAGGGGACCTCGAGACCGCGGCGCGGGAGCTGCTCTCGCGCGCCGACCGGCCCGACGGGGTGCTGGCCATGTGGATGGGCCACGCGGTGGCGGTGTGCCGGGCCGCGCGGGAGCTGGGGCTCGCGCCCGGCCGCGACCTGGACCTGGTGGGCTGGGCCAACGAGGAGGTCTACCGCGAGGAGCTCCGGCGCGAGCTGGGCCCCGAGGCGCCGCCGATGGTGGTCTGGAGCACCGACGAGATGGCCCGCATCGCCATCGCCCGGCTCGAATGGAAACTCCGTGACCGCACCATCAGACCGCTGCGCATCACCCTCCCGACCAGGCTGGCCCTGGGCGGAGTCGGAGGCTGACCGTGGCCATGCTGCCCTGGTCCATCACCGTGATTCTGGCGGACATGGCCATGCGCTCCGCGGCATCCGCCGTCCGCCGGGAGGAGATGGCCCTTGCCCCGCTCGGGAAGACAGAGGAGGAGAACCATGTTCGGCACGCGCCTCGCCATTTCGCTCGTCACGCTCTCCGTCGCGGCGACGGCAGCCGTCTGGCCGTTGTCGGAGGGCGCTGCAGGAGAGCCCGCCGCTGAGGGCGCCTGGCGCGGCAAGCTCCTCGAGATGACCGGCGAGGAGGATGGCCCGGTCAAGGTCTGGGGGCCGGACGGCAAGCCGGTGCTCGACCCCTACTACGCCTTCGACCGCAAGGGCCTGGCCCTGCTCACCCGCGACTACGGCATGCGGCTGGAGGGCGGGGTCTTCTCCGGCGGGGCCACCGAGGACTACCTCGGGGCCGCCCTGAAGAACGCCGCCGGAGAGCTGACCGTCTCCGCCCGGATCGAGCCGGCCTCGGCCGGCGGCGCCGACTCGGCCGGCTGCATCATAGGCTACGGGCCGCCCAAGGGCGGGCTGCTCTTCGCCCTGATGCAGGAGAAGGATGCCCTGACCTTCCGGATCAGCCCTAGCGGCGGCGAGCCTGTCAAGGTCGAGCTCTGCAAGCTCAAGGACGCCGCGCCCTTCCACCTGACCGTGGCAGTCTCGAAGGAAGCGGTGGTCTTCTACCGCGACGGCAAGAAGGCCTCCGGGCACCCGGGCATCAAGGGCGACTTCTCCGACTGGGTCAACGGCATCCCCTTCTTCGGGAACGACCGGGAAGGGAAGATGCCCTGGCGCGGGCAGGTCGAGCTGGTCGCGCTCTACAACCGGGCGCTGACCGCGGACGAGGCCGCCAAGGCCGCCGCAGCGGTCCTCGAGGAGGTCGGCAAGCGCCCGGCGGTCGAGCGCATCGAGCTCGAGGGCACGCTGCTCTCGCGACCGGAGAAATATCCGATGCCCTGGACCGAGGGCTTCACCTACACCGAGGTCCTGGCCGTGGCCGACTACAAGGTCGACCGGGTGATCAGCGGCAAGTTCGACGAGGACAGGATCTACGTGGCCGAGTGGATGTACGTCGACCGCATCTTCCTCGAGGGCAGTCGCAAGGCGGCCGGCTCGAAGCACCGCCTGGTCGTCGAGTTGTACGAGGTCAACCCGCAGATCAGCCGGACAGAGCGGGCCGAACTCCCCGGCCGGGACCTGGAACGGGATCTCTTCTACAGCCTGAGCCCGATCACGGCGCTGCCGGCCGACCGGCAGCCCAAGCCCGGGAAGGACGGGGCGGGGAAGTAGGCGGAGCAGGCTGGAAGGCTGGAAGATTGGAAACTTGGAAGACTGCAGGAAGGGGAAACGACATGAACGAAACGATCAAGAGGATCTGGCTCGCGGCCGCGGCGTTCGCCCTGCTGCTCATGGGCGTCTCCGACGGCCTGGCCGGGGTACGGGGGCGGGCGCTGCTCGTCGACGCGCCCAGCCGGGTGAAGCCGGGGAACCTCTTCCTCTGCACCATCAACGGCGACGAGCGCAAGCTCGAGAAGCTGGTCGAGGGCCCGGTGGTCGACGCCCACTTCTCGCCGGATGGGAAGCAGGCCGTCTACGGCATGGGCGGGAAGATCATGGTCGTCGACCTGGCGACCAAGTCCTCCCGGGAGGTCGGCGCCTACGTGACGGAGTTGACCTATTTCAACTGGGGGTTGGACGACAAGGTCTACTTCTCGGACGGCCAGGACGCCAAGAAGGACCCGGTCGAGATCTTCTGCCTGGACCTGAAGACCAAGGAGAAGAAGGCGATCCACAAGGGCAATGCCGGCCGGAGCACGGTGTCGGACGACGGCAAGCGCGCCGCCTGGGTCATGCCCCCGGTCTGCGCCGAGGTCGGCGGCAAGCAATACCGCTACATGGGCGGCTGCGGCGGCTCGATTTCTCCGAGCGGGAAGTACCTGACCAGCAACCTGACCACCACCCATAAGATCATGGGCATCTTCGAGTTCGGCGTGGACGGCCCCTCGGCGCAGCCGGTCGCGACCGTGACCGGGCTCAAGAACTACGCCATCAACGGCTTCTCCTTCGGCCGCAGCGACGACTGGGTCTGCTACACCGTCGAGCATCCGGAGAACGTCAGTCCCATAGCCTACATCGCCTACTGGCGGACCGACGACCACGTCGAGGTCGCCCAGAAGCACGTCATCAAGGACTTCTTCGACGAGAGCGAAGCGATCCCGGCCGGAGCCGAGCTCGAGAAGATCGTCATCTGCGCCGAGGGGCCGACCGAGACGCCCCTGGCCAGTGCGATGGTCAACGCCGGCGCCTCCCGGGCCCTGCGGGTCGTCGGCCACTTCCGCACCAAGGACGGCCCGATCACCGCCGCACTGCGCGAGGGCGTGGCCTGGAAGGCCGACGCGGCGAAGCTCGCCCTGACCGCCACGGAGTTCAAGGGCCTGGCCGAGTCCGGGCGGATCACCGCCACCGCCGAATGCCGCGGCAAGACGGCCTCCTTCGACGTCACGGTGCTTCCGCCGCTGACCGGCGACGGCTTCAAGGCCGAGTTCTTCGGCGACGCCACCTTCACCAAGAGCGTGCTGGTCCGCGTGGACCGCCATATCAACTACCGCTGGGACGGCAGCGCCTCGCCGGACCCGGCGGTCAACGGCAAGGCCCCCTGGTCGGTGCGCTGGACCGGCGCCATTGACGTCCCCGCCGACGGCGAGTACACCTTCGCGATCCAGCTGGGCGAGGGCAGCGACGGGTCCATGAAGACGGAGGGCGGCGAGAAGCGGCCGCGCACGGCCGTCTGGGTCAACGACGCCCCCCTGGTCTGGACCAAGACCGGCGGATACCCGTGGATCGCGCCGCGGGCCGGCCAGCCGGTGGCCCTCAAGAAGGGCCGCTGTCAGATCAAGGTGGAGGTCGTGGACGCCTCGGCCCACCCGGTGGTCGCCCAGCTCTACTGGTCGGGCCCGGGCATCAAGCAGTCGCTGCTGGGCGGCGGCTACGTGCACTCCGGCGCCGGCGCGGCGTCCGGAAAGCCGAAGGAGTGAGCCGGGCATGAGGCGCATGAGCGGGATCGCGGCGGCGTTTGGCGCGATGGCTATGGCGGCGGCGGCGGGCGAGGCGCCCGCTCCCGACAAGCCGGAGGCCGCCAGGGTCGCGGTGCTCTACTCCGAAACGTTCCTGGAGCACGACACCGGCGAGCGGCACCCGGAAAGCCCCGAGCGCCTCAGGGCCGCGGTCAAGGCCGTGAAGGAGAGCGGCCTCGGCGCGCAGCTCCTGTGGCCGGAGTTCAAGGCCGCCTCCCTCGAGCAGATCCAGGCGGTCCATGCGCCCGAATACGTGGCGCTGGTCAAGCAGACCATCGACGCCGGCAAGCCGGTCCTCTCCACCGGGGACACCTTCGTCTCCAAGGGCAGCTGGAGCGCCGCGCTGCTGGCCGCCGGCGCGGCCGCCTCCGGCTGCGACGAGGTCATGGCCGGACGGGCCCGGGCGGCCTTCGCCCTGGTGCGGCCGCCCGGGCACCACGCCACGCGCGACCGGGGCATGGGCTTCTGCGTCTTCAATAACGTGGCCATCGCCGCGCGCCATCTGCGGGACAAGCACGGCCTCAAGCGCGTGCTCATCGCCGATTTCGACGTCCACCACGGCAACGGCACCCAGGACGCCTTCTACGAGGACGCCGGGGTCTTCTACTTCAGCGTTCACCAGAAGGGCATCTACCCCGGAACCGGCCGTGAGTCCGAAACGGGCAAGGGCGGCGGGGCGGGCTTGAACCTCAACGTCGAGCTCCCGGCCGGCAGCGGCGGGGCCGAGGCCCTGGCCGCCATCCGCGGCAAGCTCCGGCCGGCCATGGAGAAGTTCAAGCCCGAGTTCGTCCTGGTCTCGGCCGGCTTCGACGCCCACAAGGACGATCCCATCGGCCGGCTCAAGTACACCGAGGAGACCTACGCCGAGCTGGCCGGCGAGCTCGCCGGCATCGCCGACGCCCACGCCGGAGGGCGGATCGCCTTCGTGCTCGAGGGCGGCTACGGGCTGGAGGGGCTCTCCAGGTCGGTCGTCGGCGTTCTGGAAGTGCTCTGCAAGCGCGAACCGAAGGCGCCCGCCCGGGCGGCGGACTGAGAGGAGACATCCGACCATGGTCTTCAGCTCGCACCTGTTCCTCTTCCTCTTCCTGCCGGCGGCGCTGGCGCTCTACTACCTGGCGCCCCGGCGGACCAAGCACGTGATGCTGACCCTGGCCAGCTACCTGTTCTACGGCTGGGCCAACCCGCTCTTCGTGGTGCTGATGTTCGTCTCCACGCTCATCGACTACGTCTCGGGCCTCTTCATCGCCCAGCAGTGGGGCCGATCCTGGAGGGAGCCCATCGGAACGCTCGCCAAGGGCGTGCGGCGCACCCGCACCCAGAAGGCCTTCCTGGTGGTCTCGATGTGCTCGAACCTGGCGCTGCTGGGCTTCTTCAAGTACTTCAACTTCGCCACCGAGAACTACGACGCGGTCATGCAGGCCGCGGGCCTGGCGAACCTCAAGCTCGACCTGTGGTTCCGGATCACCCTGCCGCTGGGCATCTCCTTCTACACCTTCCAGTCGATGAGCTACACCATCGACGTCTACCGCGGCGACGCCAAGGCCATCCGCAACGGCGTCGACTTCTGGTGCTACGTGTCCATGTTCCCGCAGCTGGTGGCCGGGCCGATCATCCGCTTCCAGGACGTGGCCGACCAGCTGGAGAGCCGCCGGCACACCATGGAGAAGTTCGCCCGGGGCGTGGCCTTCATGGGCCTGGGCATGGCCAAGAAGATCCTGCTTGCCAACCCGTGCGGCAAGGTCGCGGACATGGCCTTCGACGCCGGCTCGGTGGGGCTCTTCGACTCCTGGTACGGCGTGATCGCCTACGCCTTCCAGATCTACTTCGACTTCAGCGGCTACTCGGACATGGCCATCGGGCTGGGGCTCATGACCGGCTTCGTCTTCGCCAAGAACTTCGACTCGCCCTACCACTCGCAGTCCATCACCGAGTTCTGGCGCCGTTGGCACCTATCGCTCTCGACCTGGCTGCGCGACAACCTCTACGTGCCGCTGGGCGGCAACCGCAAGGGCGAGGCCCGCACGTATCTCAACCTCGCCGCGGTGATGCTCCTGGGTGGCCTGTGGCACGGCGCGTCCTGGAACTTCCTGATCTGGGGCGCGATCCACGGCGGCATGCTCGGCTTCGAGCGCATCCAGGGCAAGGACAGCTTCTACCGGCGGCTGCCCGGGCCGGCCAAGGTGGCGGTCACCTTCGTGATCGTGCTCTTCACCTGGGTCTTCTTCCGGGCGGCCGACCTGCCCACCTCGTGGGCCTACGTGCAGAGCATGCTGGGGCTCGGCCACGCCCAGGCCGGCGCGGGGCTCTTGGCCGGGCTAGTCTACCAGCCCTACTACCTGTTTTCGGTGGTCCTCGCCGGGGTCATCGTCTTCGCCGCGCCCCAGACCTGGGACTTCACCCGGCGGATGAGCTGGGCCAAGGTCGGCGTGGTGCTGGGGGCCATGGCGCTGTCGCTCCTGGCCCTGACCACGCAGTCGTTCAACCCGTTCATCTACTTCATTTTCTGAGATGGAAGGGTGCGGGGATGGAAGACTGGAAGGATGGAAGGGTGGAAGAGTGGAAGGTTGGGAAGATGGGCGAGCGTAGGAACGTGAACCGGTACCTCCAGTTCCTCAACGTGGCGCTGGCCTCCGCGGGGGAATCGGTTTCCGGCCTGCACGCCTGCAAGGCCGCCCGCCAGGTCCCCGAAGCGGCTTTCGAGGAAGCCGACGCCCTCGCCTACAAGATCGAGAACGGCCTGATCAGGCTGATCGAACGGCTCCAGGAGAAACAGGAGGCCGGCGATTGGGATGACACCTTTGTGGTGCACGAGTCCAATGAAGCCTGCGCGGAGGAAATGCCATGACCTCCCATTCTTCCGATCTTCCATCCTTCCGGTCTTCCAGCCCCACACCCATCCAACCTTCCACCCTTCCACCCCCCCAGTCGCGTCCCCGCCCCCTCGGCCGCGAGGAGCAGGCCAAGCTCGAGATCGGCATCACCGAGATCACCAGGGCGCAGAAGTGGGTGCTGACCCTGGCGTTCCTGGCGGTGATCTTCGCCGTGCCGGCCATGCAGCAGATCCACGAGATGGGCCAGGGCAAGAAGCCCTTCCTGGCCAGGTTCTGCGAGCTGCCGGGGAACGCCGCGAAGGCCATGGCCGGCGACGCGCAGGCCGGTGCGGGCGGGGCCGCTGTCTCTCCGGCGCCTGGCGCCGTCCCCGCGTCGTTCACCGACCGCGTCTTCCGGGCCAACAGCGTCCTCTTGCACGACATCAACGGCTTCGAGGACGAGCTGGTCGACGATTCGCTGCTCACCAGGAACCTGGTGCCGCCGGTCCAGGGCGTCCTGACCGGGGCCTTCGGCGCGGGCAACGAGAAGGCCTACGTGGGCCGCGGCGGCTGGCTCTTCTACCGGCCGGACGTGGACTACGCCACCGGCCCGGGCTTCCTCTCGACCAAGCGCCTCGTCGCCCGCGCGCGGAGCGGCAGCGAGTGGGTGGCCGCGCCCCAGCCGGACCCGGTCATCGCCATCCTCCAGTTCCGGAAGCAGCTGGCCGAGCGCGGCATCGAGCTGATCGTGGTCCCCGCGCCGACCAAGATCTCGGTGGCGCCGGAGCGCTTCTCCTCGCGCTACGCGCAGGAGAAGCTGCCCGTGCAGAACCCGTCCTACGGCGAGCTCCTGCGGGAGCTCGCCGACCCGGCCGTCTTCTTCGCGCGCTACGAGGAGTTCCTCGCGCCCTACGCGAACGTGCCGGCCGACAAGGCCCTGAAGTCCTGGCACCGGCCGTTCCGCGAGGCCCTGGCGGAGCTCGCCCCGGCGCGCGAGCTCCTCGAGAAGAACCCGCCGCTGGTCTTCGACCCGGCGGCGCTCCTGGTAGAGGAGAAGTACCGTACGGGCAGGCCCCAGTACCTCGAGACCGACACCCACTGGCGCCCGGAGGCCATGGAGCTGGTGGCCGCGCAACTCAAGGAGTTCATCGCGAAGCACGTGGAGCTTCCGGAGCGGACGCCGGCCGGCTACAAGCGCGAGCGCGTCGGGGTCGCCAACCTCGGCGACATCGCCGTGATGATGAAGCTGCCCGAGGGCCAGACGCTTTACCCGAAACAGGAGGCCTCCGTCGCCCAGGTCTCCCGCGACACGGAGCCCTGGCGGCCGGACCCGACGGCCGACGTCCTCCTGCTCGGCGACAGCTTCACCAACATCTACTCGGTGAAGGACATGAACTGGGGCGAGTCGGCGGGCTTCGCCGAGCAGTTGAGCTGCGAGCTCGGCCGGCCGCTCGACGTCATCACCCGCAACGACGCCGGGGCCTTCGCCACCCGCGAGATGCTCAGCCAGGAGCTCGCCCGCGGCCGCGACCGCCTGGCCGGCAAGAAGCTGGTCATCTGGGAGTTCGCCGCCCGCGAACTCTCCTCCGGCGACTGGCGGGTGAAGAGCACCCCCATGGCGCTCGGCAAGGCCCGGGAGAGCTCCTTGCTGGCGGTGGCCCCCGGCGAGAAGCGCCTGGTGACCGGCGTGGTCCGCGAGGCCTCGGCCGCGCCGCGCCCGGGCACGGTCACCTACCAGGATCACGTGATCTACGCGCACCTGGCGGACCTCGAGGCCGCCGACGGCAAGCCTCTCGCCGCGAGCGAGGCGCTGGTGGCCATCTACAGCATGCGCAAGCAGGTCTGGACCGATGCGGCCCGCTGGCGCCCGGGGCAGAGCGTGACGCTCGAGCTCTCCAACCTCGACGAGGCCGACCAGCGGCTCAAGGTCCGGACGGTCAAGAGCAGCCTGCTCGAGGGCGACCTGGCGCTCGAAGATCCCTGCTGGGCCGAGGAGCCCGCCGGCGCCGGGGCCGGGGCCGGCGCGAGCGGTGCCGAGATGGCGGCCGCCGAGGAGCCCTTCGGCGGCTTCGGCTGGCCGGAGCTCGCCGGGGCGCTCGGCGTGGTGCTCGCGCTCGCCGGGGTGCTGCGCTTCTCGGAGGGCCTCGAGCGGCGCCACGCGCGGGAGGACGCGGCCCGGGCGGCGGCGGAGAAGGGCGCGGCCTCCGCGGGCTCTGAAGAGGAGAAACGGTCATGACCAGAATCGCTCGGTTCCTGTCGGCGGCGACCGCGGTCGCGGGCCTGTCCCTGGCGCTGGCGCTCTCCGCCTCGGGCGGGGAGGACGCCGGCGTCGCCAAGGCCTTCCAGGAGGAGTGCGCGAAGAAGGTCGCCGCGGCCCCGACCATGACCGTCCCAGGCAGGGACGGCTGGCTCTTCCTGAAGGGCGAGCTCCGGCACCTGGCCGCCGGCGAGTTCTGGGGGCCGGCCGCCGAGAAGACCTCGGTCGCGACCCAGGCCGACGCCAAGGACCCGCTCGCGGCCGTGGTGCACTACAAGGAGCAGCTCGACAAGCTGGGCATCGAGCTCATCCTCCTGCCCGTGCCGCCGAAGTCGGCGGTCTACCCGGACATGCTCTCCGACGCGGTGGGCGTAAAGGAGGGCGCGCCCTTCCCGCGGGTCGACGCGGACCACCGGGAGCTCTTCCGGCTGCTCGCCGGGAAGGGCGTGAAGGTCGTCGACCTGGTGCCCGAGTTCGCCGCCCACCGCGCGGACGAGAAAGGCCCGGTCTACTGCAAGACCGACACCCACTGGTCCGGGCTGGCCTGCATTCTGGCCGCGCGCGCGGTGGCCGCCGAGTTCAAGGACCGGCCCTGGATGAAGGACGTCCCGAAGGCCAGGTTCGAGAGCGAGGAGAAGACGGTCGCCATCCGCGGCGACCTGGTCGACGCACTCAAGGGCCAGCCTGGCGCCAAGGCCGATCCGGAGCCGGAGAAGGTCCTGCTGCGCTTCGTCGGCACCAGGGGCGCCACGGCGCTCGAGCCCGTCAAGACCGACCCGGCGAGCCCCGTGCTGCTCATATCCGACAGCCACGGGCTCGTCTTCCACATCGGCGAGGACCTCTTCGCCCGGGGCGCGGGGCTGCCCGACCAGCTGGCGTTCGAGCTAGGCTTCCCGGTCGACGTCATCTCCTCGCGCGGCGACGGGGTCACCAAGGTGCGCATCGACCTCTACCAACGAGCCAAGTCCGACCCCAAGTGGCTCGCCGGCAAGAAGGCGATCGTCTGGTGCTTCAGCTCCCGCGACTTCACCCAGTGCAGCAACGGCTGGCGCAAACTGCCGGTCAAGAAGGGCGGCTAGCCACAGATGCACACAGATGAACAAGGATAAGAGCGGCAATTGGCCGCAGCTGAACGCAGATAGACGCAGATAGCGACTGGCATACCTTGCCTGGGGCTGTACTTCGGGCTGTCTTTGCCCAGTCCTGTCACACCCTATCCGCGTGCATCTGCGTTCATCTGCGGCTGCAGCACCTTTCCTGATCTATCCCCCCATCCGTGTTCATCTGTGTTCATCTGTGGCTATAGGCCGGTCAGCGGCTGTCGGGAATGCCCGGCCGTGGCCGGCGTCCTTGCGCTACCCACGGCGCCGTGCACAATCGCCTTGAGCGGATGGCACGGAGCCGCCGGCGCGGCTCAGGACTGACGATCCAGGAAGCCCCGGGCGGCGAGTGAACGCATCCACCGAGTCGCGCTGGTCCACCCTCACGCGGGCGTTGCGGTCGCGCAACTACCGGCTCTTCTTCATGGGCCAGGGCCTGTCGCTGATAGGCACCTGGACGCAGCGCACGGCGCTGCTGTGGCTCATCGGCACGAAGTTCGACGACCTGCGCATAGCCGCTTTCTGGCTGGGCGTGGTGGGATTCGTCGGGCAGATCCCGGCGCTGGCCATCGCGCCGCTGGCCGGCGCGCTGGCCGACCGCTGGAACCGCCGCCGGATGGTCATCGTCACCCAGGTCCTGGCCATGCTGCAGGCCTTCACCCTGGCGGGGCTGACCCTCGCCGGGGTCATCGAGATCTGGCACATCGTGGCGCTGTCGTTCTGGCTGGGGGTGGTCAACGCCTTCGACATCCCCGTGCGCCAGTCATTCGTCATCGAGATGGTCGACAATCCCGAGGACCTGAGCAACGCCATCGCCCTGAACAGCTCCATCGTGAACCTCGGCCGGCTGGTCGGCCCGGCCTTGGGCGGCGTGATGATCGTCGCGCTCAACCCGGGGGCCTGCTTCCTGCTCAACGCCTTCAGCTTCCTGGCCGTGATCCTGGCGCTCCTGGCCATGCGCCTGAAGCCGCGGGATGCGCACGCCTCCCGGAAGCACGTCTTCCACCACCTGGTCGAGGGCTTCGGCTACGCGCTGGGCTTCGCGCCGATCCGGGCGCTGCTCTTCATCATGGCCCTGGTCAGCCTGGCGGGCATACCGTACGCGTCGCTGCTGCCGGTCTTCGCCAAGCACGTCCTGGCGAGCGACGCCACCGGCTACGGGGTGCTGATGGCCTCGATCGGCCTGGGCGCCCTGGCCGGGGCGGTCTATCTGGCCGGCCGCAGGAGCGTGCGCGGGCTGGGGCGGGTGATCGCCCTGGCGCCCGCGCTCCTCGGGGTCGGGCTGATCGCCTTCGCCTACAGCCGGTGGTTCGCGCTGTCGCTGGCGCTCATGCCGCTCCTGGGCCTGAGCCAGATGCTGCTCATGGCCTCGGTCAACACCGTGCTCCAGACCATCGTCGACGAGGACAAGCGCGGCCGGGTGATGAGCTTCTACTCGATGTCCTTCATGGGCATGGTGCCGCTGGGCAACCTGGTGGTCGGCGTGGCCGCCCGGTGGATCGGCCCGGAGCTGACCGTGGCCGTCGGCGGGGCGGTCTGCATCCTGGGGGCGCTCTATTTCCTGCGCCGGCTGCCGGCGCTGCGGGCGCTGGTGCACCCCATCTACGTCAGAAAGGGGATCATCCCCGAGGTGGCCGCCGGGCTGCAGTCGGCCACCGACCAGGCCAACCAGATCGACGGCGGGAATGGCGAGGAGGGGAAGGGCGACGGCGGCGGCGAACGCAGCCGGGAGTCGTAGGCACGGCGGCCCCGCCTCCGGGGCGCTCATCGGCAACCGACTTGCAATCCGCCCGCCGGGGGCTAGCCTGTAGCCATCCGGCGCCGCTGGACGCCGGACGGTCCGGGCGATTAGCTCAGCTGGCTAGAGCGCCTGCCTTACAAGCAGGAGGTCACTGGTTCGAGCCCAGTATCGCCCACCAGCCTTCGCTCGCAGCGCAGCGAGAGCGAAGGCTGCCGCGCCGTAGCCCCAGAGGGGCGAAGGCGGGCTTCCGCTTCCGCATGCAAGGGGCGCTGCGAGCTACGGCTCGGCACGCCAGCCGGCGGAGAGGTCGCAGCGCAGCCCTGTAGTAGAGCGCTCCGCTCTCACTACGGGGCGCAAGGAACACGGGCTACCAGGTTGTCGGTGAACATCCTCTTGTTTCAGTTTTCGCTTCTCGCGTTTCTGTCACTCCACATGTTGCCAGCCCGACTTGGCCGGGTCGGCGGGGAAGTCGGCGACGAATTCCGACTTGCCGAGGTCCTTGCCCCAGACGATGCCGTCGGTCTTGACGACATAGACCATTCGGCCGGTCTGGCCGTATGTCACAGGCAGCGCACACAGAGCGAAATCCCTATCCCAGTCTATGGCTACCCCGCCGATGGTCTGGCAATCGCGGAAATAGTAGCCCTGAATTGGGTGGTCCGGCGAACCCGCGTTCGCGAATGCTGAATCTATGAACTGCAGCGGCACTCCGTTATCGTCGGGCGTGGTGTTCAGCAGGCCGTGAGGGTGGGCGTAGCCCTTCCTGCCCTTCTTCCCCCAATCCTGTGTCCTGTAGATGATCTGGGCCTCAGCGTATTCGCGGCAAAGCCTGCCAACAGGGTCAGTCAAACGCAGCGGCTCATTCCTGGCGCTCTTCGTGGGGGGCACCTCAGCCCCGGGCCGGACGCGCGATGCCCACAGTATCCGCGTTCCGACCAGACACACCGAACCGATCGCGACCGCGGCAACCAGAAGAGCGCCGGTCCTCTGCCAACGCTTTGCCGATAAGCCGGCCTTGCTCGAGTCGGCAGCGCCTTCCGCCCTGCGTTGCCGCTCAAAACTCGGATGAAGGGCAAGACTGCGCGCGAGAGCATCAGGCAAGCAGTCCGGCCCCAGCACCACCGCTATGCGCCTCATCAGCCAGAGGTGGTCGACAGCAGACCGGTTCCTGGCGAATTGGATGCTGCTGCCGGATCCCGCGCTGATGACCAACAGCGATACGGGCGCGGAAGACCACTCGGACTCGGTCTTATGGGTCAAAGTCAGGCGCAACCCCGAGACGGTCCGTCTGAGCGTTCCTGCAAGGCTGTGCGCCTTCCACGAGACCTCGCCATTCTGGACCTCCATCTCCTCCCAGGCGATCCTTCGTATTGCCGCGGCGGCCGCCAGAGCTAGAGCGGCCAGTATCAGCGTGAGGCCGACACCGGCTCCAATGGTGTCAATGGCTTCCCAACGCCACAGGTTGGGCTCGACGGCAAGCAGCAGCATAAAGCCTGTCACAAAGACGCCACGAGTTACGAGGAGATTCACTGCCAGGCTGTTCCCGGGGACGCCAACCAGACGCAGGTGAAGAACCCCGACGCTTTCTTCGCGTGCCTCCAGCCCCTCTATTGTTTCAGGCTGGTGGCTCAGCGCCTTGGCCGTGAGATCGGCCGGGATGGTCTCGCCTCCATCAGCCAGATGGAGCAACTTCGAAGTGAGCTGTTCCGCATCCTCTGATCCGTTTGGCAAGTGACGCAGTCCCTTACATGGGTCGTTAGAAGTGATCGTCCCGCCAATTTGCCTTGGGCCGCCGGTGACCAAGCCGCTGAGCGGTGCCTCCTGCTCCCGATTCTCCCCGCCCCGCGGCGCGGCGCAAGGGTGCGTGGCCTACGGCTTGGCCGCCTCTCCGCCGCGTATCTTCTTCAACGCCTCGACGGCGGCGGCGCGGACGTCCCGGTTCTGGCTTCCGGCAAGCCGCTCCAGGACTGGAATGGATCTCTGGGCGGCATTGCCGGCTTGCTCCTTGCGTTCCTCGTCGTTCGTGCGAAGGCAATAGCGGGCGTTCTTCAGAGCCATCTCATAGGGGATTGCACCTTTCGGTGAAGTCAAAGTTTCGACGGCATGCCAACGGACTCCGGCATCCGCGTCGAAGAGCAGGGCGATGAGGGCGAGCAGCACCTCAGGATCCGGCGGCTCGCCCGGATGCTTCCCCTTGCCGGCCAGGGCCCCAAGCCCGTCAATGGTCATGAGCCGGACCAGCACAGCCGGATCCTTCGCCATCGCCGCGACCATCGGCACTACCGCACCCTCCAGCCCGGCATCGCCGCCACACAGCTCGGGCAGGTGGAAGACCGCCGCTCCGCGCACGCCGGTGTCTCTGGACCCCAGGGCGTCCCGGAACGCCGGCAGGGCCAGCTTCCCGCAATGCGCCAGGATTTCGAGGGCGACAACCTTGTGCCCAGCCGCCCACCCCGGCATTCGCAGGTAGAGCCCCAGCTTTCGAGCGGCGGCGTCCTCTCCGCCCAGGTCCTCGATGGACTGACGCAGTCCTTGCCACGGATACGACGCATGACGCTTGAGATCGTCGTACTGAGCCATGGTGCAGTCTGCCCGCCACACCGGCACCGCCACCGCCCCGACGAACCAGGCCGCCCCGATGGCCAGCAGGATGCCGGCGGTCCAGAGGACCATCGGGCGCCAGGTGCGGGGCGTTTGCGCAACGGTAGCCCCGGTCACTCGGGCGGGTCCTCGGCGCGGATCTTCCCCAGTGCGTCCAGGACTGCCAAGCGCATGATCTTGTCCCCGCCCCCATCCTCGGCAAGAGGCTCCAAGGCGGGGATGGCCGGGGCCGCTCTCGGCCCGATCCACCCGAGTGCCCGGGCAGCCGTGTAGCGGACATCCTCGTCGCTGTCCCGGAGTGCGCTCGCCAGGGCGAGAACCCCCTCGTCAAACACTCGGGGCTCCACGTCCGGCTCCGTCTGATCCCAATCGGGCTTGTGAGCGGAGACGGCCAGGACTCCCCCAAGGAGGTAAGCCGCCACCAACCGGTCACCGTCTTCTTCCCGCATAAGCTGGATGAGGCATGGGGCCACGTGCTGGCGAAGCTCCCCCCATCCCCAAAGGTCGTATCCGCTTCGCGGCGCAATGACCTTCGGCAGGCGCAGATACCACACGATCCAGCGGGCGGTCTTCTCCGGCCCTCCGAGCCGGCTGATGTCTTCCCGACTCGGGGCACCCCCGGTCATGAAGGCCCGAACCCTGAAGTAGGGCACAACCACGGCCGCGACGAACCAGGCGAGGCCCAGGGCCAGCAGGATGCCGGCGGTCCAGTGGACCATCGGGCGCCAGGTGCGGGGCTTGGCAGCCTGCTCAGCGGGCTCGGGCATCGCGTCCTCCGGCGCCATCCTCCCCGCTTTTCGGAGGGGCGCAAAGGCTCAAGACACGCTCATTTGATCGAGCGCCTCGCGGTACACGGAAACCGGCAGCAGCTTCCGCAAGACGGCTTCCTTGAACCCTTCGAGATTGCACATCATCATCAGCTGGCGATAGATCTTCACGCCCAACGCGGGGTCATGGGCCATCACAAGCGCATCCACGAACCGCAGAAACTCGGGCGAGGCGTAGTCTCCAGTGTAGTCCCATGTGTGTTCGTATTCGCTTCCAGCGATAGTCACCTTCAGGTTCACCAGCCAGGATTCGCCCGATCTCGCCCATTGCTCGGAGACGGCCTCTGGCTGCAGGACGCCGTAGGAATGAGAACAGAATCCCTGAAGCAGTTCACGATAGTCCCCTTCCTGATAAATGCACTCAAGGTCGCCGACGCTAAAGCCGTACAGATGCTGGTGATAGTCCGTTGGCTGGATGTCCTTCCATTCCGAGATTGCCTGTATGTTCAGTGCCGGCGCATCTTGAGGAAGCCCGGCAAACATGCCTGCATCGGCCAGATGGCGGACATACTGGTCTATGGAGTCGAAAGGCCGTACTGCGTGATATTGGACGGGATGATAGTCAGCCATCTCCGTCGGCATTTTGGGAGTCTGACGAAAAGACAGGCGCATGTCTCATTCTCCTTCCTGGGGGCGCCCATCCACTGTGAGCGGCATAACGACCTTCCGGCTGGAGGCGCTGCCCAGGCCCAACCTACCGCGGGCTTGGTGCTTCCTTCGCTTTCTTTGACTTGAGCTTGGCGCTGACGTAGCTGGCCAAGTCATCCACGGTGAGCAGTTCCATCGGCTTCAAGCCTTTGCCCAACTCGTCATCGGGGATGGTCAGGTCGAACGTGTCTTCTATCTCCATGACTATCTCGGCAAGATCCAGTTCGTCGGCGCCGATGGTCTTGCTCAGCAGTGGCGTCGCGGTGTCGAGCTTTTCAGCCGGCATCTCGAGGATTGCCGCCGCGAGCCTGCGAATCTCGCTGCGGACGCCTTGGGCCGTAAGGTCGGTGGCCATCTTGGGCTTGCCGGCATGGGCCGAGGCGCCATCGCCTTTGGACGAAGGAACCGAAGCCTCGCGTCCGCATCCCGATAGAAAGGCGGCCAGAACGGCCACACAGACTGTCACAGCGGTCTTGTCCACGGCTTCCCTCCCGATCCGGGACTGCATCCTCTCCGCCCCGGGGCGCGGCGCAAGGGCGTTGCGGCCCTACTCCCGCCCAGCTTATCGGCCTCCTCATCGCAGGCTTCCATGCGCACCACCTGCTTCTTCATGCTGCCGGAGAAGGCGGCAGAGGTCGAGCATGGTCGCATCATCGGCTCACTTGCCCCTGTAACAGCTCAGACTGCCGTCCTCTCGAACCACCAAGTACTTGCCTATGGCTGCCGCGAGACCAACCCACCTCTTGGCCTTGACTTGCTGCCTGAAAAGCTCCCTCCCGTCTACAGCGCCTCGACACACCACGAAGAAGACGGGAGTCCTGTCCTCGACACGCTCGACGTGCCATACGACGTTGCCCGTGCATATGGGCTGCGCTCCCGGCCATGTATTCAGTTGTGCAACCCATCTGGTCTCGCCAGACCTGACATCCACACCCCGTAGCCCGCCAGGAGCAGCGCCACCGCCGGCATTGGCCTCGCCCAAGACCACTGTGTCTTCCCCGACAGCCAGCCTGTCAGCCTCTGCACGCCGCCAGCGTGCAGACCACATGACTCTTCCCGAGGCAAGATCCCGAGCTCTGAGAAGCGTCTCCTCCGGCCCTTTGTCGCTGCGCGCACTCACTGCCAGGCACGGAACCCTGAAGCATGATTCATCTCCTGCCTCGAGGCAACCCCGTCATCCTCGCCTCAGCAGAAGGGGCGGTTCTGATGGACTCCTTCAGGCTCCTGTGCTGTACTGGCTGCGCGACAGCCATTACGCCATAGCCTACTGAAGCAGCCAGTGTTTGCTCTTTGACCATCCCAGGAAACGCTGCCCACCAGACTGGCTATCGGGTGCACATCCCGACGAAGCCAGAAGAAGTCCAGTCAACACCGGATGGAACTTCTCCTGGAAAGCTTCCGCTTGCCTGCTGAGATGCTGCTCGGCCCAGGCCAAGAAGTCATGCATCTCGCCGCTGGGCGCGAGAGACAGGAAGAAAACCATCTGCCGCCAGGCGTAGGCGGTGTTCTTCACCATGATAAGGCGGGCATGCCATCTATCGATCTTCATCTGCTGACGCTGACAGATCCAGACGAAACACCGCCGGGCAAGAGCCCCCAGTTGGCCTCGCATAACATCTGCAAGTCGCAGAGCATCGAACAGAACGGCGAGGTTCTGGGTCGTCAGTATCTGCTGCTGCTCAATGATCATCCCGTTAATGGCTGCGTCCCAGGCGCCGAAGTGGACGCCTGCACGAGACTCGCAGAGCCCTATCAATGGATCAAAGTCTTTCTTGAACCAAGCTCCTATCGCGCCCAGGCCAGAAGACAGACTGCGCACATGCTTGAAATCTATCCCGTAGTAGGTGCCGTACAGCGTGCCATCGAGCACCTCAGCCGCCTTGTTCGCGGCCTGCAGGAACTTGCCCGAGAACTTGCCCATGAAGATATCCGCCGCCAACTCATCCACGAGAGGCAGGTCCATTTCGGCGGTCTTTGCCAGAGCGCGCAGTTCCTGAAGCAGCTTGTTAGGGAGCAATGCGTAGGGGAAGGAGGAGATGGTCAAGGCAACCACCTCCTCGAGTGTCTGCCTGGCCAACTCGCGGGCAGACATGTCCTCGTGGCGGAACCGATCTATGGCCGCCACCCAGGGCAGCTCTTCGATCTTCACTTGGCTCTGGAGATCCAACAACAGCAGGGACCGGCGCCGACGGAAGGCGCGATAGACAGCTGAATAGAGCTGACGCAGCAAAGGATCTGCGATTCCCGCCGCCCTGATGCCAGAGGTCATCTGTGGTAGGACCCGAGCCAGTGTCTCACCGGAGGTAACGATGTCCTGTTCGACCAAAACGTCGACGGTCTCGCTGAGGCAACGCTGGACCTTCTTCTGCAGGGACCCTGGGATGGCAGTGCCTTCAGGTAGAGACACGTGCGTCGCTTCGTCACGCCCGATAGGCCGCGTGACTGTGCTCACATCATCCAACCCCCTATCTCCGGGATGGGTTCTGAGCCGCGGAATCAGGGCATTGGCAACCTCTTTGAAGGTCGGCGCATTTGCATGACGCAGCTGCTCTTCACGCAGCTTCAGGCGACCGGCTGACCCAGGGGCGCCGTGCTTGGCAACGTATCTGGCCAGGATGAGTCTGATCCTGCCCACATCGCGGCCGGTCAACTTCTCCGGGCCCCGGATGCAGGTCTGCAGATACTTGCGCAACTGGGCAAAGCTGTCTTTCGCGCGGTCCGGCTTGCCGCAAAACTGATGCTTCCGTCTCTGCTCTTCGTAATCCAGAAGCACGGCCTTGGCTTTGTCCACCCACCCTTCTGGATAGCGACTGCAGGGCCAGCCGCCTTCGACCGGAAACCGGCCGTCGAGCACAGGCTTAACCGAGCCGTCAGGGCCTCTGCTCAAATCGGGGCTGGCACCCTCGACCGTCTCCAGGAAGAGCCCGACTGTGCGGTCATACAGGGGTGCCCACACAGTGACAGCCTCCTTCTGGGCAAGGAGGCGCTGATTGGTGCGAATGTTCTTCAGGCTCTCGATGGTTGTGCGCACGTCCTGAAGACAGACTCGCGATCCGGAAAGACGCGGGGCCTCAGCCGGAATTGGATAGAACCTCAGTCGCGAGAAGAATGGGGCGATGTGTTCAAGCAGGCTCCTGGCTTCATCAACGAGCCCCTTCTGAACGAGCCACGCGACGACCAGCAGAGCTCCTTCCTCCGGAAGCTCGATGTCATATAGTCCGGTCCGAAGCAACTCCTGCAGCTGCGCAAGCCCTTCGTCTGTCAGGAAGAAGCCGTTGATCTTCTGCCGCGCATTGCTCTCAGACAGCGCAGCCCCTGCCAGCATGGCCTTTTCATGATCCTTGAGCGGGCCGCCGGCCAACAGCTGTCCCGTCGCGAAGCCACCTGTAACAACCTCCAACGTCGCCCATGAAGGCGCGTTCTCCACCGGGGTGCGCGAACCGACGGAGAGGGAGCCGCTGAGGCCGCCGTCCATGACAGCGATCCACTTCTTTATCTTCGCCTGTGCCCGCTCACGCGTAGCCGCATCTTCATGATGCGCAGAGGTTGTGAGCACCTTAGCCACTTGGAAGGCCGCGTAGTTAAGATTGATGCGTATGACGCCACGGTCATGGGGAATCTTGCAGTCTTCAGTCCGCATCCATCCGCACCTTCGAAAATGGGTCCGGGGGCCGGATTCGAACCAGCACCCACTCGGTCCAAGCCGAGCGTTCTACCATTGAACTACCCCGGAATCCGTCGCCTATGCAGTGCGCAGTGTAGTCCAGCATTGCGGGGTGTCAACGCCAATCCTTCGGCAACTTCGTGTCCTTCCTCATTCATCCCGGTATGCTTGGACAAGAGCTATCACCCTGGACAACAGCGACTTGCCGATGCCACCCCGAAAGTGGCAAGGTCGCCGCGAGCCACAAGCTCCCGCCGTCCTCCGTGTACTCCGTGTCCTCTGGGGTCGAGTCCTCCCCGATCTTGTCGCCGTCGTTCCGAAAGCCGAAAGCCGACAGCCGAAAGCCGGGCCCGAGCGCCGGTCGTTCCTCCTATTCTTGACCCAGCCGCCCGCGCGTGTTACTACTAGTTCCCGATGGCCATCAACTCCCATCCGAGCGATCGCGCCCCGGGCTCCGGCTTCTTCGGGAGCCTGTGTCGCGCGCTCGCCCGGTCCGGCCCCCTGAAGGGCCTGCTCCCCCCGACCCTCAAGGACCGCATCCGCGCCCGGCTGCTCCGGCCGGCGCATCGCCGCCTGTGGAGCGTGAAGGCCGGCGCGGCCGAGAGCCTCGCGCGGCACCCGGCCGGCGTCAACCTCTTCGGGGTGCTGGGCGAGGCCGACGGCATCGGCGAGGGCGGCCGGAGCTCCGAGCGCGCGCTGGCCGCCGCGGGGATCCCGGTCGCGCGCGTGGCCGTCTCCGAGGCCGAGCTCCACGGGCCGCCGCTCGGCCCCGAGCGCGCGGCGGCGGCGCGCTACGCGCTCAACTGGTGGCACCTGACGCCCGGGCACGACCCGTTGCTCGTTATGGCCCTGGGCGCCGGGCCCTTCCTGGGCCGCTTCAACCTCGGCTACTGGGCCTGGGAGCTCGAGGAGTTCCCGACGGCCTGGGACGACTCCTATCGCTACTTCGGCGAGATCTGGACGCCGAGCAGCTTCAGCCGGCAGGCCCTCGCGGCGCGCTCGCCCGTGCCGGTGACGGTCGTGCCCCACGCGGTCGAGGCTCGTCCGCCCGAGCGCGACTGGCGCACGCACTTCGGCCTGCCGCGCGGGCGCATCGCCTTCCTCTGCATGTTCGACATGGCCAGCACGGCCGAGCGCAAGAACCCGTGCGCGGCGGTGCGGGCCTTCCGCCGGGCCGCCGCCGGACGCGACGACGCGCTCCTCGTGGTCAAGGCCCGCCGGGCGGAGTCGGACCCCGCCGCCTGGCGCGCGCTCGAGCGCGAACTCGCCGGGCTCGGCGCCCGGGTGATCGCCGAGAGCCTCTCCCGCGAGGAGAGCTGGGGCTTGCTCGCCGCCTGCGACGCGGTGATCTCGCTGCACCGTGCCGAGGGCTTCGGGCTGGTGCCGGCCGAGGCCATGGCGCTCGGCAAGCCGGTGGTGGCCACCGGCTACTCGGGCAACATGGACTTCATGACCGAAGAGAACTCCCTGCCGGTGAAGTTCTCCATGGCCCGCATCGAGCGCCGGGTCGGGCCCTACCCGCGCGGCGCTCGCTGGGCCGAGCCCGACCTGGAGCACGCCGCCGCGCTCATCCGCGAGGTGCTCGAGCGCCCGGACCGGGCCCGCGAACTCGGCCGGCGCGCGGCGCATGACATGGCCGAACGCTTTTCCCCGACCGCGGTGGGCCGCATCGCCCGCGCGCGGCTCGAGGAGCTGGGATTCCATTTCGGAGGAGACCGCCCCGATGTCCAAACTTGACCGTCTCGGAAGCTGCGCCGCCAGGCCCGGAGAGATCGTCCACGGCTCGCTCGAGGCCGGGGACGCCGCCCTGCCCGTCGTCATCGTCGCCGGCCGCCGCGAGGGGCCGACGCTGCTCGTGACCTGCGCCCAGCACGCCACCGAGTTCTCGGGGCTCGCCGCCGTCGACGCGGTGCTCGCCGGGCTCGACCCCGGCAGGCTCGCCGGGACGCTCGTGGTCCTGCCGGTGGTCAACCCGCTCCACAACCACCTGGAGATGGACCCGAACGTCTTCCCCCACGCCCGCAAGGAGGACAACATCAACCGCAAGTGGCCCGGCGGCGACGCGAACCCGCTGGCGCGGATCGCCCGGGTCGTCTGGGACCGGGCGGTGACGCGCTGCGATGCGCTCCTCGACTTCCACTGCTGCCGGCGGGTCGACCCGCGCTTCTCCGCGGCGCTGGCCGGCCACGCGCCGAGCGAGGAGCTGGCCGTGGCGCTCCGGCTCGAGGCCGTCGACCTTCAAACCCCCGGCAGCTACGCCGAGGGGCTGCTCTTCATGGAGGCCGCCGCCAAGCTCGGCATCCCGTCGGTGCTCATCGAGAGCCATCCGGGCGGTTTCCAGGTGCGCGATGCCGTCGAGGCCTGCGCCGGCGCGCTCTGGCGCGGCATGGCCCACCTGGGGATGATCGAATTGCCGGCCCCGCAGCCGGCGCGGCGCGCACCGGAGGGCCGCACGGCGATCTTCAGCCGGCTGGTCGAGGGGCACGATTTCAGGCCCAAGGCCGGCGGCTATCTCGGCGTCCGGCGGTGGTACGGCGAACGGGTCGCCCCCGGCGAGCTCGTCGCCGTGGTGCGGTCGCTGGCCACCTTCGAGGTGGTCGAGGAGCTCAGGAGCCCCGTCGAAGGCTCGGTCGGCTGTATCGGCGACCCGCGCTCCACGGGACTGATCAAGGCCGGCGAGGTGGCGGGGGACGTCAAAGCGGTGGAATGGAGATAAGACTTGGCGGGGGGATGCGGCACTCCACCCGCAGTCTCAAGCGGGGTTTCCCGGTTCTTTGGGCGGGGGCACCCCGGGGGCGAAGAAACGCGCAGCGGTTCTTCGCCCTGGGATCATCTCTTGCCCACCGCCGGAGATTCCGGGAGGAGAAGCGCGAACCGGATTCAAACCCTGCGTCCTGCGGCCGCAGGGATTGAATCAGTGCCCCCGCCCAAAGAACCGGGAAACCCCGAACGCCGACTGTCGCAGCCAGGAAGGAGTCGTCAATGATCGTCGAACACGCCGCCTGGACGGTGGCCGATCCGGAGCCCATGGTGGAGTGGTACTGCCGGAACCTGGGCATGAGCGTGGCCCGCAAGGTTGGCGGGCCGGCGCGCACCCACTTCCTGGCCGACTCCACCGGCCGGGTGCTCCTCGAAGTCTACCGCAACCCCAGGGTCGACCCGCCGATCTACGCGGAGATGAGCCCACTGGCGCTGCACCTGGCCTTCGCGGTCGCCGATGTCCGGGCCGAGCGCGACAGGCTGCTCGCCGCCGGGGCCAAGCCGGAGGGCGGCGTGGACGTCACCCCCGCCGGGGACGAGATGGCCATGCTGCGCGATCCGTGGGGCTTCTGCATCCAGATCCTGAAGCGCGCCCAGCCCATGGGTAATGTCCCGGGTGTGTGATACAATCCGCCGACGGAGGGCCTCCGGGCGGTTCTCTCCGGAGGGGGCACTCCGTGGTGAAGAAACGCGCAGCGTTTCTTCAGCCGGATTACGTTTTCAGCGCAGCGTAGAGGAATGTGACCGAAGCAGGGAGAGGGATTCGATCCCCGCGGCCTGCGGCCGCGAAGATGAATCCTGTGCCCCCTCCGGAGAGAACCGCCCGGAGGCCCGGGTCTCGCCTGAAGCGTTGCGCGCTCGTGAGCGCCGGAACCTGTTCTAAGACAAGGAGACCGTCATGCCCAGAGTATCCATCGAATCGCTGGCCGCCTTCGGGGCCGCGCTGCTCGAGAAGAAGGGGCTCCCCGCCGCCGAGGCCCGGCACGTCGCCGAAATCGCCGTGCTCACCGAGGCCCGCGGGGTCAAGACCCACGGCGCGGTCATCTTCGGGAACTTCGACGAGCAACTGGGCAAGGCCATCGACCCGGCCGCGCGGCCGAAGGTGGTCAAGGACCGGGGCGCGACAGCGCTGGTCGACGGCGAGCGCTGCCTCGGGCAGCTCTGCGCCCGACTGGCCGCGGAGCTCGCCGCGAGGAAGGCCCGCGAGCACGGCGTGGCCATGGTCGCGGTCCGGAACACCTCCTGGGTGGCCGGGCTGGGCACTTACCTGCTGCCGCTGGCCGAGCAGGGGTTCCTCGCCCAGCTCTGGGCCCAGAGCTCGGCCTGCAAGGACTGCGCGCCGGTCGGCGGCATCGACGGGCGCTTCTCCACGAACCCGGTGGCCCTGGCCTTCCCCGGACCGGACGGCCCGGTGGTGGCCGACTTCTCGACCGCGGTGATGTCCTTCGGCCGGGCAAAGCGGCTGGCCGCGGCCGGGAAGCGCGCCCCGGCGCCGGTCTTCCTCGACCCCGAGGGCACGCTCACCGACGACCCCAAGGTGGTGGTGGACCGCGAGGGCACCATGCTCTTCATGGGCGGCGAAAGCGAGGGCTACAAGGGCTACGCCTTCTCTCTGTGGTGCGAGGCCCTCACCGCCATGGCGGGGGGGAGCGCCAACAACCCGGACGTGCCCGGCCGCCAGAGCTTCAACCTCACGGTCATCGACCCGGAGGCCTTCGCCGGCTCCGAGCAGTATCTCAAGGAGATGCGGCGCTTCGTGGCCCACGTGAAGTCGAGCCGGGTGCGCCCGGGCGCCGGCGCCATCCGCCTGCCAGGCGACGGCGGCCGGTCCCGCTTCGAGGAATCGAAGAAGCGCGGCGTGGAGCTCGACGCCGGACTCTTCGAGCGGCTCGAGGCCATCGCCGCGAAGCACGGCCTGGCGCCGCTGGCCGCCGTCCCAAGCTGATGCCGGACTTCGCGCCCATCGTCCGCCGCCGCCGCGAGGGCGGGCTCGTCAAGTTCGCCCAGCGGCTCTCCGACGGCGCTCTCATCGAGTCGGTGATCGTGCCCATGCGCACCAGGGAGGCCGGCAAGGCGCGCACCACGCTGTGCCTGTCCACCCAGGTGGGCTGCCGGATGGGCTGCGCCTTCTGCGCGACCGGGCGCATGGGCCTGGTCCGGAACCTGACGCCCGAGGAGATCTGCGGCCAGATCGCCGCCGCGGCGAGCCTGGGCGCGCGGCCCTCGAACCTGGTCTTCATGGGCATGGGCGAGCCGCTCGACAATTTCGACAACCTGGTGGCGGCCATCCGCCGGCTGGTCGACTCCCGGCCGGCGGCCGGCGAGCGGCCCCTGGCCTACTCCACCCGGCAGATGATCGTGTCCACGTGCGGCCTGGTGCCCGGCATCGCGCGGCTGGCCGCCGCCGGCTGGCGGCGGCTGGTCCTGGCCGTCTCGCTCAACGCGCCCAACGACGAGATCCGCTCGCGGCTCATGCCCGTGAACCGGAAGTATCCGATGGCCGCGCTCCGCCAGGCGCTCCTCGACTACCCGCTGCGCGGGCGGGTGTTCATGGCCGAGTACGTGCTCTTCCGGGGCGTCAACGACCGGCGCGAGCACGCCGCCGAGCTCGCCGAGTACCTGCGTCCCTTCCGGGCCTGCGTCAACCTGATCGCCTGGAACCCGGTGCGCGGGTCCGACGGCCGCGCCGCGCCGTCGGAGTTCGAGTCGCCCACCGCCGCGGAGGTCGAGCGCTTCAAGCGCTGGCTCAACGCCGAGGGCCAGTACGCCCGCCGGCGCGAGGCCAAGGGCCGGCGCATCGCGGCGGGATGCGGACAGCTGGCGGGGGCGAAGACAGAGGGATGAAGGCAGAAGGAACGAAGTAAGAAGGCAGAAGGAAGAAGGAAGAAGGAAGAAACTCGGAAGCGCTAGGCAGTCCGCTCACGTCTTTCTGCCTTCTTCCTTCTGCCTTAACTCATTCTTTCGTCCGTGTCCCCCGCAGCTCATCCGCCGCCTCGCCGAGCGACTTCTGGAGGTCGTCGACCGCGGCGCTGAAGCCGGCCTTGGCCTTTTCCCAGGCGGCGCCGCTCGAGTCCTTCATCCGGGCCAGCTGCTCCTTGGCGTTGGCGATCTTCCTCTCCATCTCCGGGCGCCGGCGGTCGAACTCCGCCTGGGCCTCGGCGCCCTTGGCCTTGGCGCGCTCGGCCAGGTCGTTGAGCCGGGCCTGGAGGTCGTCGAGCCGCTCCCGGGCGGCCGCGTAGAACTGGCTGCCGGCCTCGGTGGCATTGCGCTTGGCCGCCTCCCAGCGGTCGTCCGCGGCGTTCGATCCGGCCTGCGGCTCCGGCGGCGGGGTCAGGGGCCTCTCCGGCGCGTCCCGGCCGCAGCCGGCGAGTACCGGGGACAGCATCAGGGCGGCGATCAGTGCTGGCTTGACGAGGTCCATGGCGCACTCCCTTCCAGGTGGCCCGGCGCGTACTTCAATGAACTTCGGCGGCCCGGCGGGGATTCCGCAGGGCCATCCGCGCCGGTCTCGCCGGATATTCTGAAAGGACTTGCGCCGCGGGGACATAGAACGTGTCGGGGGGCAACTCTTCAGGAGCGACGCGCATGATCAGGCAGTCGGCGATTCTGGTATTGGCCATCGGTTCTCTTGGCGCCGGGTGCATCCGGTGGGATGAGCCGGTCATCCACCGGCCGCGGCCATCGCTCGACGCGATCGACGCGGCCGCTTCCTCGGCTGCGACCTCGCAGTCCGGCCCGGAGGCGTCCGCCCCGTACGGTGAACCCCAGGCCGACTTCGCCGGTCCCGGGATCCGGGGCGGGCGTCCCGGGCCGGCCATCGCTTCGGCCGCGGTCCCGGCCGCAGCGCCGCTGGCCGTGTCCACCGAGTGGCGCGAGCTCTCCGGGGCCGGCGGCGAGAGCTACGAGGTCCAGCCCACCGACACGCTCTCCGAGATCGCCATGAAGCAGCTCGACACCATGCGCAACGTGCCGCTCCTGATGCTCGCCAACCGCAAGCTCGTCAGGCCGGAGACCGTCTGGAAGGGCGACACCATAGTGGTGCCCGGGCCGGCCTTCTTCGTCTCGCCCTTCGTCCGGGATGGCGAGAAGGCCGACTCGCAGCAACTGCTGCGCTACCGGGAGGAGCCCCGCGAGGGCTTCGTGGGCGTGCTGCTGGCCGGCGAGCGGACCGGGCGCTTCGTGGCGGCCGAGGTCAGGGACGGCCGGTCCCGGCTGGTCTTCGACTCCACCGGCCTCCTGCCCGGCGCCCCGTCCGGCGCAGCCGAGGCTCCCTGGTCCTGGCGCGCCGTGGACCTCGACAACGACGGCGGGCTCGACCTGGTCTGCTCCCGAAAGCTCGAGCCGGGCGGCGTGCTCCAGGCCTGCGTCTTCCAGAACACCGGTCGGGGCTACCGCCGCCACGTGCTGGCCGAGAAGGTCCTCCGCGGGGACGCCGAGGGCCGGCGCGTGACCTACCGGGAGAGCACCCTGACCATCAGGGGCGGCGAGTCGGCCGGCGGCTGGGCGGACGTGCTCAAGTATCGCTGGGTCGGGGACCGCTTCGAGGTGTCGAAGTAGCCGGGCGCCTTCTATGGAGAAGGCCGTTTCACCGCAGAGACGCAGAGGCGCAGAGACGTCGAGCAGGGGCACGAACGCGGCGGGCGATTTCCGATGGGAAAAGCCTTGGCCGCGGACAGCATCTTGTCTCGGCGTCTCTGCGCCTCGGCGGTGAGCAATCGTTTCCTGCCGTGATCGTGTGGACCCTCCCGCGTGCCCTTGAACTGCCCACCGGCGGCGCTATACTTCCCCCGGCCCGAAAGTTCCCGACCACCCGATGCCTGGGACGTCCGCCTGAACGGGCCGATGGAGGCTGATTTGGCTCTGCAGCAGTCCGGCAACGCCAGCTACCTGCCGTTCGAGAGCGAGCTCCAGGAGCACGACCGGAAGATCCATGAGCTCGAGGAGCTCAGCCGCGCCAACAAGATGGACTTCTCCGAGGAGCTCCGGGTCCTCCGCGAGCGCCGGGGCGACATCGTCCGCAGGACCTACGCCAACCTCTCCCCCTGGGAGCGCATCCAGGTCTCGCGGCACGAGCGCCGCCCGCAGGCCCGCGACTATCTGGACATGATCTTCACCGACTTCATGGAGCTCTCCGGCGACCGGATGTTCGCCGACGACATGGCCATCGTCACCGGCCTGGCCAGGCTCGGCGACGAGCGGGTCATGTTCGTGGGCCAGCACAAGGGCCGCAACGTCCGCGAGCGGCACCTGACCAACGCCGGCTCGCCGCACCCCGAGGGCTACCGCAAGGCCATGCTCAAGATGCGCCTGGCCGAGCGCTTCGGCCTGCCGGTGGTCTGCCTGATCGACACCAAGGGCGCCTTCCCGGGCACCGGCGCGGAGGAGCGCGGCCAGGCCGCGGCCATCGCCGAGAACCTCCGGGACATGTCCGTCCTGCGCGTGCCGGTGGTGGCCGCGGTCATCGGCGAGGGCGGCTCGGGCGGAGCGCTGGGCATCGGCATCGGCGACCGGCTGCTGATGATGGAGTACGCCTATTACTCGGTGATCAGCCCCGAGGGCTGCGCCGCCATCCTCTGGAAGAGCGCGGCCAACGCCCCCGAGGCGGCGGCGGCGCTGAAGCTCACCGCCGGCGACCTGTCGGAGATGAAGATCATCGACGAGGTCGTCAAGGAGCCGGCCGGCGGCGCGCACCAGGACACCAAGGCGGCCGCGGAGATGCTCAAGGCCGCGCTGCTCCGCAACCTGGCCGAGATCAAGGACCAGCCCATCGACCGCCTGCTCGAGGAGCGCTATGCGCGGCTGCGCCGCCATGGGGTGTGGCTCGAGGGCGCGCAGGCCGGAATGGGCGCCGCCGCCGGGGGGGCCGGGAAGTGATGCGCGCCAGAACGCTCCGGGGAATCGCGCTCGCGGCGCTGCTGGCCGCGGCCGCGGCCGGCTGCGGCCGGGACGAGCTCGCGCCCCTGCCCGGGTGGGGCTCGGATTACGAGGAGGCCAGGGAACAGGCCGCGGCCGAGAAGAAGCCCCTGGCCGTGCTCTTCTCCGCGGCCTGGAGCAGTGCCGCCCGGAAATTCGAATCCAAGACTCTCTCCGACCGGAAGGTGGCGGACAAGCTCTCCGGCTTCGTGCGGGTCAGGCTGGACCTGGACGCCAGCCAGAAGACCGCCGCCGCCCTCGAGGCCCGCGACCGCATCGGCAACTTCGGCGTTCCATGGCTCGTGCTGGTCAGCCCCGAGGGAGAGCGCAAGTCGGTGGCCGGCCAGTGCAGCGCCGACGACCTCGCCGGCTTCCTGGACACCCTGGGAACGTGGGGACCGCTCCCTGGTTGGGAGTCCGACCCGGCCAGGGCCGAAGCCGCCGCCAAGGAGTCCGGCAAGCCGCTGGCCGTGCTCTTCTCTTCGGCCTGGGACCCGGCCGCCGCGGCCTTCGAGAAGGGCGCGCTGGCCGACGAGCGGGTCGGCAAGGCGCTCTCGGGCTACACGCTGCTGCGCGTCAACCTGGCGGCCAGCCCGGAGCTCGCCAAGCGCGAGGGGCGGGAAGCCGGCAAGGACCGCAAGATCCAGACGGCCCCGACGCTGGTGCTGCCGGCCGCGCAGGGCGACAGGCGGATCATTCCCGGTAAGTGTCCGCCCGAGGCCCTGCTGGCGGCCGTGGCGTGCCTGTCCGGCTGGAAGGCCTTGCCCGGCTGGCCGGCGGATTACGCGGCGGCCGTGGCGCAGGCCAAGGCCGATAAGAAGCCGTTGGCCGTCGTCCTGGACTCGGCCGACTGGCCCAGCGCCGAGTTCCTGGGCGCAGTCATGGAGTCCGAGGCGGTCAAGAAGGCCCTCGCCTCCTGCGTGCGGGTCCGGCTGGAATTCGGCGCCCTCCCGGAGGACATTCGCAAGGCACTGCGGTCCCCGGCCTCCGGGCCGTGCCTGATCGTCCTCGACCCTTCCAGCGACAAGGTTCCGGAGGAGTATCGGATGAAGAGCGGTTCGGCCGAGGCCGCCCGCAAGGCCGCCGAGACGATTGCCGAAAGACTGAAGAAGGCCACAGAGCTCAAGGCCGGCAAGGAGACGCCCGCTCAATAGACGGAGGCGCCCGCATGCCCCACCGTGCCGTGCTGACTCACGCCGACGACCTCTTCGGACGGGTGGCGCTCTTCAACAACCTGGTGACCCTCGAACAGATAGTCGAGTGCGCGCGGATCATCGGCGCCGAGCACGTGGCCGGCCGGCCCAGGCGTTCGCTGGCCACGGTGATGATCATCCAGGGCCACATCTCCGCCAGGGCGGCCGGCGCGGTCGAGGCGGCGGTGCGGCGCCATCTGGCCGGCAAGGCCGGGGCGGCGCCGGCTCCGGACCGGGCGCCAACGCCCAAACCTCCGCCCTTGCAGGACCGCGCTCCGGCCGGCACCAGCCAGATCGTCGTGGCCCTGCAGGACGACACCGCCTTCGTCGAGTCGCCGGCCACCGAGGACCGGCTCCGGCGGGTGGTGGCGCGCATCTCCCCGGGGCTCATCTACCCGGAGATGCTCAGCCACATCCTCCGGCACCGCCTGTCCATCATCGACGGGCGCCGCCTGGCCGCCGCCATCGGCGAGGAGGAATCCGACGTCGTCGCCGCGCTGCACTTCTGGCAGAACGCCGGGATCATCAAGAAGCTGGGCACCCATCCCTACTGCTACGGTCCTTCTTCTCAGGACGAGCAGGACGTGGCCTTCCTGATGGAGGCCTGGAACGACTCGCGCCGCCACGCCAAGGTGCTGGGCTACATCCTGGCCGAGGGCAAGTAGGCGGGCGGAACACGGCCACTTGCAGGCCCCGGGGCTCCGGCTAGGATACCTGCGCTTCGCAATCCCCAACCTCGTTGCGACGCTTCGCCCGGAGGGGTGCCCGAGCGGTCGAAGGGGCCGGTTTTGAAAACCGGTAGAGGTTTCGGCCTCTCGCGGGTTCGAATCCCGCCCCCTCCGCCAGCCTTCGCTCGCAGCGCAGCGAGAGCGAAGGCTGCCGCGCCGAAGCCCCGCAGGGGCGTAGGCGGGCTTCCGCTTCCGAATGCAGGGTGCGCTGCGAGCTACGGTTCCCGCCGTAGCTCCAGAACGAAGGCGGACGGCTCGGCAGGCCAGCCGCGGGCTCGAGAACCGACGGCGAACCGCAGAACCGCAGAACCGCAGAACACCGAATTGCGAATGTCGAAGTGCAGCTCCCGGCCACTCCACGTCCTTCGTAATTCCGGCTTCGATATTCGACATTCTGCGGTTCGCCGTTAGTGGCGGCTTGGTGTGCGCCATTTCGGTTGCTTGTTGAGCGTTTTCGTTGCCCCTGCGCCCTTTCCAGCCCTGCAGCCCCGCTTAGACTTGCGTCCCCATGGCTTCCGGCTAGACTGTCTCCGCCGGAGGATCCGCGCATGAAACGCATCAGCGTCAGCGAAGCCAAGGCGGGCATGACCCTCGCCCAGCCGATCATGGACCAGCAGGGCCGGGTGATCGTCAACTCCGGCACCAAGCTCAGCCAGCTGTACATCTCGCGCCTGGAGAAGTGGGGCGTCAAGACGCTGTCCGTAGAGGACGATGCATCCCCGGGCGCCCAGGGCGTCCAGGCCGCCACCGCCGCGCCGCCCGCTGCCGAGCCTTCGGTCGCGGCGCGCGCGCTTCCGCCCGGGGTCTACCGCGGCCCGGACCTGGCCGCGCGGATCGCCCGGACCTTCTCCGCGGTCCGGGAGGACCCGCTGATGGCCGCCCTGGAGCGCTCCGTGGCCCGGCGTCTGACCGGCGGACGGGAGGGCTGAGCGCCATGCCCATCGACACCGAACTGCTCCGCAAGCGGGTCGAGCGCCTGGATGGACTGCCCACGCTGCCCACCGTGGCCAGCAGCCTGGTGAGCATGACCCAGAGCCCCCAGACCAGCGCGACCCAGATCGGCGAGCTCATCAGCAAGGACCAGGCGCTGACCGCCCGGGTCCTCAAGCTGGTCAACAGCGCCTACTACGGCTTCCCCAAGCAGATCAGCACCGTCAACCACGCGGTGGTCATCCTGGGCTTCAGCCGGGTCAAGAACATCGTCCTGGCCGCCAGCGTCTTCGGGATGAAGGGCCAGCAGGGGCCGCAGCGCTTCGACGCCACCGGCTTCTGGGTGCACTCCCTGGGCGCGGCGGTGGCCTCGCGCACGGTGGCCCGGGACCTGGGCCGCGGAGACGCCGAGGAAGCCTTCGTCTGCGGGCTGCTCCACGACATCGGCAAGCTGGTCTTCGCCCAGCTCGCCCCCGAGGACTACGACCGCTGCCTGGCCGCCGCCGAGCAGCGCGGCGAACTGATCCGAAAGGTCGAGGCCGAGGTCTTCGGAGTGGACCACACCGAGGTGGGCTCGTGGCTCGCCGAGCAGTGGAAGCTGCCGCCCGCGGTGGTCGCCGGGGTGCGCCGCCACCACACGCCCACGGCCACCCGCAAGGACCGCGACGCGGCCTGCGTTACCCACCTGGCCGACATCCTGTCCCGGGCTCTGCAGATCGGCTGGGCCGGCGACCCGACCGTCGCGCGGATCGATCCCACGGTGGCCCAGGAGACCGGTCTGACCCCGGCGGCGCTCGACAAGCTTCTCGACCGGCTGCTGGACGAGCTCGACAAGGCCAAGGACTTCTTCGACATGCTCGGGGGGCCCGGCAAGTGAGCAAGGCCCGCAAGGCCTCCGGCGAGGTGGAGCGGCTGCGGGCCGCGACCGACGACCTCGGCCGGGCGCTCAAGGAGCTGCGCTCCTACCTGCACAAGTCCAGCCGGCTGCTGTCCTGCGGCTCCGTCGAGACCGCCCTGGACGTCTCCGACGACCTGCTGCTCGAGGCCGTGGACTTCCTGTACTACCGGCTCTACCTCGGCTCCTCGCTGGTCAGCGCCGAGGGGCTGGCCGGGCCGGTCGACTCGGGCATGCGCCTGGTGCGCGCGGCCTGTCCCGACGACGTCCGGGTCGACTGGGACCTGATCTCCTGGGCGCTGTCCAGCCGCGAGGTCATCCTGCTGCCGGCCGGCGAGATCGACGCGGCCGGCCGCAGCCTGGTGGTGGTGCCCCTGCTGGGCCGCGAGGCGCGGCTCGGGGCGGTGCTGCTGTGGGTCGAGTTCGACGAGCGCGGCTTCACCGAGCACACCGCCGAGCTGCTGGGCGTCTACGGCCGGAGCCTCTCCGCGACCCTGGAGAATCTTGAACTCGCCGCCCAGCGCGAGCGCGCCCAGGCCTTCGTCCAGAAGGTGCTGGAGAGCGTGCCCATGGGCATCTTCAGCCTGGACGACCGCGGGGCGCTGACCTTCATCAACGGCACCGCCGAGTTCATGCTCGGCCACCCGCGCAACGAGGTCCTCAATCTCGAGTACTCGCAGGCCTTCCGGCCGGAGGTGACCGGCGTGATCCGCCGGCTGGCGGGCCGCCTGGAGCGCAACGAGGACCCCGGCGAGGAGGAACTGGAGTTCGGCGGCGGCGACGGCGAGCTCCACTACATCCTCGGGGTCACGGCCAGCCGGCTGGTGCTGCCCGGCGACGGCGGAGCGGCCGGGTACGTCTTCGTCGTCCGGGACATGGAGGTGGCCCGCGAGGTCCAGCGCCTGCGCGAGGTCGACGCCATGAAGGACGATCTGCTCTCGCTGGTCAGCCACGAGCTCCGGACCCCGCTGGCCTCGATGATGGCCTACGCGGAGGCCCTGCTCATGGAGGGCATGGTCGAGACCGAGGCCGAGCGCCGCGAGTACCTGGAGGTCATCCGCAGCGAGGGCGAGCGCCTGTCCCGGCTGATCAACGACGTGCTCGACCTCACCAAGATGCAGGCCGGCAAGATGGAGTACCACTTCGGCGAGCACGACCTCAACGAGGTCCTCAAGCACGCCATCAGCGTCGAGCGGGGCCTGGCCGACAAGAAGAAGCTCAGCCTGACCTTCGAGCCGGCCGGGGGACTGCCGGCCATCCGCGCCGACAAGGACCGGCTCATCCAGGTGGCCTGCAACGTGCTTTCCAACGCCATCAAGTACACCGAGGAGGGCGGCTCCGTGACGGTCTCGACCGCCTTCAGACCGGCGGCCGCGTCCGGCCCGGCCGTGGTCGAGGCCCGGGTCCGGGACACCGGCATCGGCATCCCGGCAGAGCAGATCCACAAGGTCTGGAGCCGCTTCGAGCAGGTCGAGAGCGTCCGCCACCACACCGGCGGGACCGGCCTGGGCATGCCCATCTGCCGCCAGATCATCGAGGAGGGCCACGGCGGCCGCATCTGGCTGGAGAGCAAGGTCGGCGAGGGCACCACGGTCTTCTTCACGCTGCCGGCGTGACGACGGCGGGCATTCGGCGTTCGGCTTTCGGCTTTCGGAACTGCGGGAGACGAGCGGGACTTCACCACAGAGTACACAGAGGACACGGAGGACGACAACCAGTGAGCTTCGATGAGACAGTAACGGAAGCCTCAAAGCCGTCCTCTGTACTACTATCTCGCCACATCTCGAAATCTCTTCCAGAAGTTTTCGGGGCGGGGGCACGATTCAGCCCCGTCGGCCGCAGGCCGACGGGGTTGAATCGGCTTTCTCGTCGAAGGCCAGGCAAGGTGGCACGGAGGGGAACGGAACCCTGGCAAAGAAACGCTGGCGCGTTTCTTCACCAGGGGTGCCCCCGCCCCGAAAACTTCTTCGGTTCAGGCTTCGGCCTGAATGTGTACTCCGTGTCCTCTGTGGTTGGCCTTCACGTCGTTGTCTCGAAAGCCCAAAGCCGAAAGCCCAAAGCCGAAGCCGGCTTCGGCCCCGCGAGGTGACGGCGTGAGCTGGTGGGAGTACTTCCGCGAGGCGCTCAAGGGGCTGGCCGCGCACAAGGTGCGCGCCTGCCTGTCGGCCCTGGGCATCCTCTTCGGCGTCGGGTCGGTCGTGGCCGTGGTTTCGGTCTCGGCCGGGGCGCGCGAGGAGGTGCTCAAGCAGCTCCGGGCCATGGGCGCCAACAACGTCATGGTCCGCTCCAAGCGCTCGACCGGGGACCTGGCCAAGTGGAAGCGCGCCCGGGCCCGCTCCGGCGGCCGGGGGCTCTCGGTGCGCGAGGCCGAGGTCTTCGCCGGCCAGTGCCGGCTGGTGGAGAGCTTCAGCCCGGTCAAGAAGCTCGAGGCCATCGCCAAGTCCGGCGACCGGCGGGTGGGCGGCGAGGTCGTGGCCGTGCGGCCCGAGTTCCTGGGCACCAGCGGCTTCCGGCTTTCCAAAGGCCGGTTCCTGTCCCAGGCCGACGAGGAGCTCGCCCGACGGGTCTGCGTCATGGAGGGCGAGGTGGCCCGGGCCATCTTCGGGCCCGAGGCGCTTGGCCAGCGCGTGCAGATCGACGCCGAGCCCTACGAGGTGGTCGGCATCCTCGAGTCCAAGCAGGTCAGCGAGCGCAAGTACGAGGTCATCGACATCGCGGCCCTCAACCAGCGCATCTACGTGCCGCTGGCCACGGGGCTGGCCCGCACCACCCAGGACCGCCTGGCCGGGGAGATCGACGAGGTGGTCTTCCGCGCCCGGGAGGGCGCCGATCCCCGGGAGTTGGCCGCGGCCGCCGGGCGCTTCTACGAGGCCGCGCGCGACGCAGCCGACATCCCGCCCGAGGAGCGCGACTACGAGGTCACGGTGACGCTCGACCTCGTCAAGCAGGCCCAGGAGACCCAGCGCATCTTCAGCATCGTGCTTATGGCCGGCGCGGGTATCTCGCTGCTGGTGGGCGGCATCGGCATCATGAATATCATGCTGGCCAACGTCCAGGAGCGCCGGCGCGAGGTGGGCATCCGCCGGGCGATGGGCGCCACCGAGCGCGACATCCTCAAGCAGTTCCTGCTCGAGGCCGTGACCATCTGCGTCGGCGGCGGGCTGCTGGGGCTGGCCCTGGGCATGGGACTGTCCGCCTGCATCAGCCTTTGGGCGGACTGGGCGACGAGCGTGTCCATGTGGGGGCTGCTCCTGAGCCTGTCCGTCGCGGTCCTCGACGGCGTGGCCTTCGGGACCTACCCGGCCTGGAAGGCCGCGCGGCTGGACCCCATCGAGGCGCTGCAATACGAGTAACGACGGGGCCATTAGCCACAGATGAACACAGATAGACACAGATGCGGATCATAGAGGATCCGAGCCTCCGGAACGAGAAGAGTCCACGCTGGAGCAGGTCCATCTTCCCTTTGATCTGTGTGCATCTGTGTTCATCTGTGACTGAAAATGTCTACGGAATCTTGGGAGTATTGCTTGGTTGGCGGGCATGTTCTCGCGGACGGAGGGAAGCCCGGGATGGCGACTGACGGCGAACTGCTGAGCCAGTACGCGAAGGCGGGTTCGGAGGAGAGTTTCTCGGAGCTCGTCGGCCGGCACGGGCCGATGGTCCTGGCCAGCTGCCGGCGGCTCGTCGGGCAGCTGCTTTTCGGTTGTCCCTATGCCCCGCCGCCGCTAGAATCCCCAGTCCATGAGCACTGAACCGGAAACCAGGAACCCGCCTTCGCCAAGGCTGCGGCAGGCAGGCCCGGACCCCGGAACCGCCATCGGTCTGTCCCCGGCCGTCGCCCGCGCCCTTGAATCGGCCCTGGCCGGCCGGGGAATCTCCGCGGAAGCCGCACTGGAGCTGGCCCGGTCGGCGCCGCTCGACGAACTGCTCTTCGCGGCCGGACGCGTGCGCGAGGCGCACTTCGGCAACCGGCTCCACTGCTGCTCGATCCTCTCGGTCAAGACCGGCCGCTGCTCCGAGAACTGCGGCTTTTGCGCACAAAGCGGACACCACGCGACTGACGTCCGGCCCACCGAACTGCTCGACGATCCGGCCGTACGCCGGGCCGCTCAGGAGGCCCGTGACAACCGGGCCTCGGCCATGGGGCTGGTCTCCTCCGGCTGCGGGCCGGCCGGGGCGCACTTCGAGGACTACTGCGCGCGGCTTGAGAGCGTCCGCGACGAGGGCTTGTCCGTCCACGCCTCGCTCGGGCTCATCGACGCGGCGCACGCCCGGCGCCTGGCCGCGCTGGGCGTGACGGTCTACAACCACAACCTCGAGTCGGCGCGGAGCTTCTTCGGCGAGATCTGCACCACCCACGGCTACGACGACCGCCTGGCCACGCTCGAGGCGCTCCGCGAGGCGGGCATCGCCCGGTGCTGCGGAGGCATCTTCGGCCTGGGCGAGAGCTGGGAGCAGCGCGTGGAGCTCGCCGCCGAGCTCGCCCGCCTCGGGATCGAGCGGGTGCCCATCAACTTCCTGCACCCCATTCCGGGAACGCCCTTCGAAAACCGTCCGCTCCTCCCGGCGCGCGAGGCGCTCCGGATCGTGGCCGTCTTCCGGCTCATGCTCCCGAAGGCGCTCATCCAGGTGTGCGGCGGCCGGGAGCTGGTCCTCGGCCACCTGCAGCCGCTGGCCTTCGCGGCCGGGGCGACGGGCGTGATCCTCGGGAACTACCTGACCACCAAGGGGCGTCCGGCCATCGAGGACCTGGTCATGTTCCGGGACCTGGGCCTGGAATTGGCCACAGATGAACACAGATAAACACAGATGCCGCTTGCAGGGGCAGGCGTCCCCGTTGGAATGCCTGCTGATAGCAGACCTATCTGTGGTTGTGATCTGTGTCCATCTGTGTTCATCTGTGGCTCGGTGCATCCGTGGCTAGGGCCGCGTTGATCACCGGGGCCTCGCGAGGGCTCGGCCGCGCGGTGTCGGAGGAGCTTGCCCGGCGGGGCTGGACGCATCTGGGGTTGGGTTGCAGAAGTCATCGCAGTTCCCCTCTCCCCTTGAGGGAGAGGGATAGGGTGAGGGGTGAGCTTTCGGGGCACCCCTCACCCCGGCCCTCTCCCCCAGGGGGAGAGGGGGGCTGTGCGGAAATGATCCTTCCTGGCGACCTCGCCAACCCCTCCGTCCCCGACCGCCTGGTCCGCGAGTTCCTGGAGTTCTCCGGCGGCCGGCTCGACCTGCTGGTCAACAACGCCGGGGTCTTCACCGCGGGGCTCTCCGCGACGCTCTCGGAGGCCGAGTGGGACCGTCACCTGGCGGTGAACCTCTCGGCGCCGTTCCGCCTGATGCGCGCGGCGGCCGGAGCGCTCATGGCGTCGCGCGGCGCGGTGGTCAACGTCAGCTCGCTGGTCGGATTTCGCGGAGGGCACGGGGCCGCCGCCTACTCCGCCGCCAAGTGCGGCCTGGAGGCCCTGACCCGAGCCGCGGCGGTGGAGTGGGGACCCTCCGGCGTGCGCGTCAACGCGGTGATCCCCGGCTTCCTCCACGAGACCGATATGGGCCTGGCGAGTCACCCGGAGTACGTGAAGTCGGTCCTGGCCGCGAGCCCCCTCGGCCGCGCCGCCGACGTAGAGAGCGCCGCGAAGCTCGTCGCCGACCTCGCGGAGATGCCGGCGGTCACCGGCCAGGTGCTGTCCCTCGAAGGCCGCTGCGGACGCCACGACTCTCCGCCGTTCGTCTCCGGATGAGGCGCAACGGGAAGCCACAGATGAACACAGATGGACACAGATGTGAACAACGGCAACAGCCTGAGACATTGACCCTGGGTGCGGACAAGTTCCGACCTTGTCGTTATCTGTGTTCATCTGTGTTTATCTGTGGCTTGGAGGTTGCTATCGCGTGACTCCCGTCGCGATCACTGGCATCGGGCTGCTCTCGCCCCTGGGGCTCGGGGCCGGGGCCAACCTCGAGGCGTTGCTCGCCGGGCGCTCGGGACTGGCGGCGCCGGCCGACGGGCGGCTCCTGGCCATGGGCGTTCCCGCCGTCGGGGCGGCCCCGGCGCCGACCGCCGCAGGCCTCGACCGCGTCGAGAGCCTGGCGCTCGACGCCGTGCGGATGGCGCTGGCCGACGCGGGCCTCGCCGTTCCCGACCTTCCGGAGGCCACCTTCCTGGCGGTCTCGACCAGCAAGGGCCCGGTCGCCGCCATCGAGGCGCAGATCGTCTGTCAGGCTGCTCCGCGGCTGTCCCTCGAGCGCCTGGGGACCGCTTCGGCCGGGGCGCTCCTGGCCCGCGAGCTCGGGGTCCGCGGGGCGGTCGCGTGCTTTCCGGCGGCCTGCGCCACCGGGCTCGTCTCGGTGCTGGCCGCCGCCCGCGAGGTGGCCTCCGGCCGCGCGGAGCTCGCCCTGGCCGGCGCGAGCGAGTCCTCGCTGACCCCGTTCATCCACGCCGGGTTCCTGAGGATGGGGGCGCTGGCTGTTACGCAGGGTTCAGGGTCTGGGGTCTCGGGTCTCGGGTGCCATGCCGAAGGCATGGGAACGCGCCCCCCTGGCTCCCGGACCCCAGACCCCAGACCCCAGACCCCAGACCCTCGTCACGCTGTCCGTCCCTTCGACCGCGCCCGCCGCGGCTTCCTGCTCGGCGAGGGTGCGGCGGTCTTCGTCCTCGAGCCGTCGGAGCGCGTCGAGCGGCGCGGGGGCCGGGTGCGCGCGGCGCTGGCCGGCGGGGCCGAGGCCTGCGACGCCTGGAGCATCGCCGCCCCGGAGCCGGAAGGACTGGGCCTCGAGCAGGCCGCGCGGCTGGCCCTGGAGCGCGCCGGCTGTCGGCCGGGCGGGCTCGACGGCCTGTGGCTCCACGGCACGGGCACGATGGCCGGGGACGAGGCGGAGCTGGCGGCGGTCTCGCGATTGCTCTCCGGCGCGGCCGGGCCAGTCCACGCGACCGCCACCAAGGGCCTGACCGGGCACATGCTGGGCGCCTCGGGTGCCGTCGAGCTGGCCTTCGCCGCGGTCTGCCTGGAGGCCGGCCGGCTGCCGGCCGTGGCCGGTCTGGACGATCCGCTGGCCTGTCCGGCGGGACTTCGCCTGGTCAGGGGTCGGGCCGCGTCCCTGCGCGCGGAGCGCTATCTGGCGCTCTCTGCGGGGTTTGGCGGCCACTCGGCCGCGGCGGTGCTGCAGCGCAAGCCTTGACATCCCCTCCTTCCGGGATACACTTTGCCCGAACCCGGAGACCCGACTTGGCCAGCGAAACCGCCACCGGCCATATCCTGCTCGTCGAGGATGATGGCGATGCCCGAGAGCTCCTGGGCAGACAGCTCCAGGGCATGGGCTATTCCGTCACCAGCGCGGCGACGGCCCGGGAGTGTCTGGACAGCCTGCGCTCGGAGGCGGCCCGCAGGCCCGACCTGGTGCTGCTCGACCGCTACCTGCCGGACTCCGACGGACGGGACGTGCTGCGCATCCTCCGGGACGATCCGGGCTTCTCCGGGGTCCCGGTGGTGGTGATCAGCTGCGACCGCTGCGCCGAGAGCGTCGCCGGCCTGCTGGCCTCCGGGGCGGCCGACTACCTGGTCAAGCCCTGCGATGCCCGCGAGCTCGAGGCCCGGCTGACCGCCGCAATCCGCGACGCCCGGCACAAGGAGACGCTGCTCCGGACCCAGCAGGTGCTGGCCCGGATCAAGCGCGAGCTGCAGTTCATCTTCGACGCGGTCAGCGAGGCTATCCTGCTGATCGGCCCGGACATGGTGATCCGCCGCGCCAATCGCGCGGGGCTGGAGATGTCCGGCAAGGCGAGCTTCAACGAACTGGTGGGCAGCAAGTGCCATGAGGCGATACACGGCGAGACCGAGCCCTGCCAGGGCTGTCCGGTGGTGGCCGCCTTCGCCGACGGCCGGCCCCAGGAGCGCGAGATGATCCGGCACGTCGCGGGCAAGACCATCTATCGCCGCCAGCGGGCCTTCCCGCTCGAGGGCCACGCCGGCGAGCCGCTGGTCGTCGGCGTCACCGAGGACGTCACCCAACAGCGGGAGCTCAAGGAGCAGACCGTGCGCGCCGAGAAGCTCCAGGCGGTCATGCGCCTGGCCGGGGCCATGGCCCACGAGATCAGCCAGCCCCTGGCGGCCGCCTCGGGCCGCGCCGAGCTGCTGGAGATGGCCCTGGACCAGCGGCAGGAGGCGCCGGACCACGCCGAGCTCTCCCGGCACATCGACAGCCTTCGCGGCAGCTGCCGGCGCATCGCCGAGGTGGTCCGCCGCCTGCAGGGAGTGAGCTCCTACGTGACCAAGCCCTACTACGGCTCGGAGGAGATCCTCGACCTGGAGCGGGCCTCGACTGGAGACCGGGCCGGGGGCGGGGAAGCCTCGTCCGGCCCGGACGCCGCGGGCGGGGAGGCCCGGCCATGATGCAGCGCACCCTGGTACTGCTCAAGCCCGATGCCGTTCAGCGCGCCCTGGTCGGAGAGGTGCTGCGCCGCTTCGAGGCCAAGGGGCTCAAGCTCGCCGGCCTGAAGCTGATGCGCGTCGACGAGGAGCTCGCCGCTCGGCACTACGCCGTCCACCAGGGCAAGCCGTTCTATCCGGGGCTGATCCGCTTCATCACCTCCGGGCCGGTGGTGGCCGTCTGTCTGGAGGGACGCAAGGCGGTCGAGTCGGTGCGGAGGCTCACCGGCGCTACCGACGGAGCCGAGGCCGCCCCGGGGTCGATCCGCGGCGACCTGGGCTCGAGCACCCGCTTCAATCTGATCCACGCCTCCGACTCACCGGAGTCGGCGGCGGCCGAGCTGGCCAACTTTTTCCGGGACGACGAACTGGTGGAGACCGGCCGCGAGTCGCTGCGCTGGCTCTACGACCTGTCGGAAGGAGATCCACTGTGAAGAGACCGATCTCCGTTCTAACCGCCGCACTGCTGCTGACCGGCGCCTTCCTGGCCGGGTCCGCGCGCGCCGACGTCATCTACCTGACCAACGGGCGCAGCCTGCGGGGACGGATCACCGTCCGCTCGGCGGGCATGACCACCATCCAGCTGGACAACGGCGGCAGGCTCACCATCCCCAGCGAGCAGATCGAGTCGGTGGAGCCGCTCGAGCCGCAGCCGATCCGGAGGCCGGTCGTCAAGCCGGTCGAGTCCGCCGATCCCGCGCAGCCCGCCGAGGGGACCAAACCGGAACAGACCGCCCAGCCGGGCCAGCCGCCGGCGGCCGCCGGCGACAAGCCCTCCAAGCCGGCCGATGGCCGGGCCGCGGCCGGCGACGGCGAGAAGGGACCGGACCCGGCCGAGACGCAGCGCCGCGCGGCCGAGCTGGCCCCCCGCATCCGGGAGCTCATCGAGCAGCTCGGGACCGAGGGCGCCGACAACGACGACAAGCGCGCCGCGGCGAACGGGGAGCTCGCCACGATCGGCGAGCCAGCCGCTGAACTGCTCGTCGGGGCGCTGAACGACGCCTCTCCGCTCCGGCGCGAGCTGGCTGCCGGGCTGCTCGGGCAGATCGGCTCGAAGCGCTCCGCCAAGCCCCTGCTCAAGGCGCTCGACGAGACCACGCCCGAAAGGGGCAGCGTGACGGTGGGCGAGCAGCTGGTTCTCAATGCCATGGCCGGCGCCTTCAACAAGATCACCGGCCAGTTCTTCCCCTACGACCCCAGGGACATCGAGGACGCCCGCATCGTCATCGGCCAGATGCAGGCCTGGTGGCAGGAGAACGCCGCGAAGTTCCCCGACCAGATCGGCGAGGCGCCGCGCGAGCCCAGGCCCGAGGATGGCGCCGGGAAGCCCGAGGGCGCGGCCACCGGCGGCGAGACCAAGCCGGCCGCGGCTACCGCGAAAACGGAACCGCCTGCTGCCGCTACTCCTGCTGCTGCTGCCGGCAAGGGCGCGGCTGAAGCCGGAGCCGGAGCCGGAGCCCCGGAGAAGGGCGCCGCAGCCGGCGCCGCTCCGTCCGGCGAAGCGCAATAGGGCCGATTCCACTGCCATGGAAATCAAGCGGCGCCAGGGCATAACCCTGATCAGGATCACCGGCGCCGACCTGGCCGACCCGCTCGGCCTCCACAAGAACGTTGAGGAGGCGGTGATCAGCGAGGGCGACCGCAAGCTGCTGGTCGACCTCTCCGAAGTCGCCTACATGAACAGCTCCCAGATCGGCGCGGTGGTGGCCCTGCACGTCCTGGCCTACGAGAACCTGGCGATGATCAAGTTCGTGGGCATGCGCGAGCGCATCGTCACCCTCTTCAAGCTCCTGGGCGTGGACACGCTGCTGGACATGCACTACGCCCGCGCCGCAAGCGCTCTGGAGAGCTTCGGGGTCTACAACCCCGAGGAATGGGAGGGCGACGCGGCCGGCTCAGCTGCCCGGCGCGAAAAGGACCGGCCGAACGAAAGCGCGTCGCTGAACTGAGCGTGGTGGGTTGGAAGAATGGAAGGATGGGGAACGCGGCATAGCGTGATCGCGCGATCACCGGATCCTCCAATCCTGCAGCCTTCCAGTCTTCCAACCTTCCAACCTTCCATTCTTGGGTGCATCCACGCTACTGCGAGGCCCGGAGGGCCGATATAGGTAAAGGCGGGG
>CALGYR010000007.1 GCA_937935355.1 uncultured bacterium
CACTGAGGCACTGAGGCACTGAGGCACTGAGGCACTGAGGCACTGAGGCACTGAGTGCGTCGGCAACCGCCTCTCCGTGCCTTCGTCACTCAGTGCCTTAGTGCCTCAGTGCCTTAGTCCCTTAATGTTCAGGGTCTCAACGCGCTCTTCTCATCCGACCACTTGTAGTCGCCCTTCTTCTTCTCCCAGAACGCCTCCCAGAGCGGCTTGAGCCCGGCGGGCTTGGGCACGTCCGCGCCGGATTTCTTCTCGAGCTTTCCGTCGGCCGTGGGGACGAGTGCGTCGGTCGGACCGCCGCCGCGGGCGTAGTCCTCGTCGGCGCCGTCCATCCCGAAGGCCCAGCTCAGGGCCGCCGCGGCGTAGGGGCCGCGCTTCTCGTCGCCGAGGAGCGCGATGACCGCCGGCACGGAGTCGGGGTCGCCTATGTCCGCCCACGACCCGGCCACGGCCCAGCCGTAGTCGCGCTTGTCGGCGCGCAGCCCTTTTTCAAGCAGCTTGACCATCCCGGCCGCCGCCGGGCGGTGGCGCAGCTGTCCGAGGCTCGTGCAGATGCGCCGGACGTTCTTCGGCACGGTCTCCCTGCCGATGGCCTCGAGCAGCGCCGGCCCGGCGGACTTGTCGCCGGCCATGCCCAGGACGCGCATCACCGTTCCGCGGGCGTTCATGTCCTCGAGATCGAGCAGCTTGCAGAGCGCGGCGATCTCCTCCGGGCTGTGCTTGAAGCGCGTGTGCTGGGGCTGGCCTTCCTCGGCCAGGATCAGCTGGGGGATGACCTGGGCGCACTGGTCGCGCACCGCCGGCTCCTTGCTGAGCGCGCCGGAGAGCACCGCGGCCAGGGCGCGCTGGTCGCCGCGGGCCAGGAGGATCATGGCGGCGGCGGTGCGGACCTTCTCGGACTCGTCCTTGAGCGCCGCCAGGAGCAGCTCCGCGCCCGGGCCCTTCCAGGCCTCGCGGTCGAGCGCCGAGACGGCCGCCTCGCGGACGGCCGGGCTCTTGTCGGCCAGGCACTCCTTGAGGAGCCTGGCGGCCTCGTCCTCCGGCCAGTCCTGGACGGAGCGGCTCACCATGCACAGGGCTTTGCGGGCGTCGTCCGTCGTGGCGGGCTTCGGCAGCCAGGTGAGGTTGCGGACCAGCCCATCCCAGGCCAGCTTCTTCTCGAGGGCGGGGGAGAGTCCGGCCGCCCAGGCCTTCATCTGTTCGGCACGTACCCGGGCGACGGCGTCGCGGTAGCGCTCGCGGAGTTCGCGCTGGTCGTCCTTGAGCGCGGCGTAGGCCGCCTCGATCTCCGGGACGTATTTCTCGCCTGCGGCCACGATCTCGGCGATGGCCGCGGCCTGTTCCTGGGCGCTCTCGGCGGCGAGCCTGGCGACGGGTCCCTCGGCGGCCCACGCCGGGGCGAGGGCCGCAAGGGCCGATGCCAGGGTCAGTGGGAGAGCCAGGGTCAGGGCGAAGCGCGAATCCATTTTCGATCTCCTTCCGACGATGCCGTCGGCGGATTATACACCGCCGCCCCCGGAACGGCTGGAAACGTGCGGGTCGATCGCGGACGCTGCGGGACCGGTCCTCACCGCCGAGGCGCGGAGACGCAGAGGCGAAATGCCGTCCGCGGCGGGGACTCTTCCCTGTCAGAAACCATCCGCCGCGCTCACGACCCCCTCGGCGGCTCGGCGCCTCCGCGGTGAAAACCGTTTTCTGAAATGGCCACGGTGGATTGCTCTCCGCCGTTGACACGTCCCCGCGGCGGTCTTAGAATCCCCGGCCATGAGCTCCAACTTCCAGTTCGGAGCCCCGTCCGGGGGCGGCGGCTTCCGTTATCTCTCCATCGAGGGCGGCAGGCTGACCGCGCTCAAGGAGCTGCCCTTCCACGCGCGGGAGCTCGAGCTCGGCTGCCGTTGTCTCTTCGAGTCGAACGAGCCCGAGTTGGTCATCGATCTCTCCAGGCTGGAGTACGTGGCCAGCCCGCAGATCGGCACGCTGGTGGCGGCCAGCGCCCGCGCCGCCGAGACCGGCCGGGTCCTGCGGCTGGTGGTCAATCCCCGGCTGGTCAAGTTCCTGGACCGACTGCGCCTCGACGGGCTGCTCGCCTACGAAGTGGCCGGGCCGGACCGGTAAGCACATGGGTTGGTTCGGCGACGCCTTCAAGGTCATTTTCGGCTTCGACGAGGGCCTGCGCGCCTGGCGCGACCGGGTCGCGGCGGCCGAGCAGCACCTGGGCTGGGGCATGGACAGCCACGAGGCCCGCGACTTCGAGCGCGTCCTCGAGATCCTCGACCAGTGCCCGGCCGGCGAGCAGCCTTCGGCCCACGACCGCTACCGCTGCGAGCGCGCCGCCGCCGAGGCCCACCTGTGGCTGGCCCGGCTGGCGCTGGAGCGCCTGGCCGGACAGATCGAGAAGATGATCGAGTACTTCGAGGCCATCGAGGAGGGCCGGCGCAGCCTCACCGCCCAGGTCGAGGCGGCCCGCCAGCGGGTCAAGGGGCTCGAGGCCGACGGCAGCCTGATCTCCGCGCGCGAGGAGCGCCGGCGGCTCGAGGACATGGAGCGTGAAACGCAGGACCTCCCCGACCTTTCGGCCGAGAAGCGCGAGCGCCGCACGGCCATCTTCGGCAAGCACGCCCCGGTCTTCGAACTGCACCGCGACAAGGCCGCCCAGCGCCTGGCCGCCTTGAAGGCCGTGACCGGACTGGCGGCCGAGGACCTGGCCTCCCGCGACGAGGTAGCCAGGAAGCAGGACGCCGGCCTGGCCGCCCTGGAGGCCGATTGGAAGGCGCTCAGCGTCATGGCCCCGGCGCCGGCTGCTCCGGTCAGGCCGCCGCAGGGCGCGCCCGGGGCGGCCGCGGCCAGGCCCGGAGCGGCGGCGGGCAGGGGCGGGGGAGAGGATCGGCCGGAGGCGCGCCCGCGCTGACCGGTCGGCGCCGCGATCAGCGGCCGGTGGCCATGGCCACCAGCATTATGGCCAGGAAGACTGATCCCAGGATGCCCATGATCAGCCCGAAGACGGCCCGGCCCATGCCGTGTTTGTCCCGGTTCCTGTTCAGGTCGCGGACGGCCAGGATGGAAACCAGCAGGCAGATGGGTGCCGGGAAGATCAGGAAACTGAATAGTCCCAGATAGCCGGCGGCTATGGCCAGACCGCTGCGGCCCACCGGCAGGAGCATCCTCATGGCCGGGTCGTCGCCGATCGAAGCCTCCGGGCGGCGGACGGGCGCCCCGGGAGAGACGGAAGCGGCCGGCCGGGGGGCGACCGGGGCGGCCACCGGAATGGCGGCGGGGATGACCGGCACCTGCATGACCCCTCCGCACGAGGGACAGTTCACGACCCGGCCGGCGTCGGCATCGGGCAGATCCAGGACCTGATTGCACGCGGGGCAGGCGACTTTCATGCTTACGTCTCCTTCAAGACGTTCGACCGTGAGGCGCATCCGACCAGATGGGGGCATGATCCACGCCGGGGCATGCCGCGCCAGCGAAAATCCCAGGCGGCTTGCTGACATCAGGGCTTGTCGGATCTCGTCTTTCGTCCAGCGATGGCATCTGAACCACAGAGACACAAGGACACCAAGCTTGCCCGCCGAAGCCGGTGAACCCTGGCGAAGACGGGTGATTCAAAGAACGACGAACCGGCATGGTCCGCGGCAGGAATTTCTGGATCGGCAAGGAACTGTCGCCGCGTACGACAGTCAAAGCCGTTCTTCGTGTTCTCTTGGTGTCTTGGTGTTTTGGTGGTTAGGAGGCCGTCCGGTTGTGTCTAATGGGGATCGAAAGGCCCTGTTGCTCGCATCGACTCCGCTTGACGCCCCTATCCGCCGACCTACAATAGCTGTGCTGGCAGCATCGAATCGTCCAGCTGACCCAGGAACGGAAAAGGAAGACTTCGTGAGCCCCAACGTCGACCAGTTCTTCGAGGAACGTCGGTCCAAGTCGCGCAAGCTAGCCGAGATGGGCGTGGACCCCTGCGGCGCCAAGTTCGTGACGAGCTCGGACCTGGCCGGCGCGCGGGAGAAGGCCGAGGCCGCCAGCATCGCCCCGGCGAGCGAGTCGGAGATCTCCGTGCGCCTGGCCGGCCGGATCGTCGCCGTCCGGGCCTTCGGGAAAGCGGCGTTCGTGGTGCTCCGCGACCGCTCCGGCGACATCCAGGCCTATCTGCGCGCCGACCGCCTGGGCGAGGCCGGCTACGCGGTCGTCAAGCTGCTCGACCTCGGCGACTTCGTGGGCGTCGAGGGCACGCTCGGCCGCACCAAGACCAACGAGATCACCGTCTTCGCGAAGTCGCTCACCTTCCTGACCAAGGCGCTCCGGCCGCTGCCGGAGAAGTTCCACGGCCTGTCCGACACCGACACGCGCTTCCGCCAGCGCTACCTGGACCTGGTCGCGAACCCCGAGGTCCGCGAGCGCTTCGTCAAGCGCAGCCGGCTGATCGCCTCGCTGCGCCGGCGGCTCGAGGAGCGCGGCTTCATCGAGGTCGAGACCCCGATGATGCAGGCCATCCCGGGCGGCGCCACGGCCCGGCCCTTCATCACCCACCACAACGCGCTGGACATCGACCTGTACATGCGCATCAGCCCGGAGCTCTACCTCAAGCGGCTGCTGGTCGGCGGGCTCGACCGGGTCTTCGAGATCGGACGCAACTTCCGGAACGAGGGGCTGTCCCCGCGGCACAACCCCGAGTTCACCATGATGGAGCTCTATCAGGCCTACGGCAACCTCGACGACATGATGGAGATCACCGAGAGCGTGGTCTCGGGAATCGCCGGGGAGCTCGGCGGCGGCGAGGTGCAGTTCGGCGGGAAGCCCGTGAAGCTCGCCAGCCCCTGGCCGCGGCTCGACTACCTGTCGCTGCTCGCCGGGAAGGCCGGCGTCGACCCGGCCAGCGAGGAGTCGCTGCGCTCCGCTGCGAAAAAGGCCGGGGTGGACACCGACGGCCTCGACAAGTGGGCGCTGATGGACGAGGTCTTCTCCAACTACGTCGAGCCCGGGCTCTGGGACGCCTGCTTCGTCTGCGGCGCGCCCATCGAGCTCACCCCGCTCTGCAAGGCCCGGCCCGACGACCCGACCCGCGCCGAGCGCTTCGAGGCCTACGCCGCGGGCATGGAGCTGGCCAACGCCTACACCGAGCTCAACGACCCGCTCGAGCAGCGCCGGCGCTTCGAGGAGCAGGCCGGCGGCTCGTCGGCGGCCGAGACCGGCGGGAAGCTCGACGAGGACTTCCTCACGGCGCTCGAGCACGGCATGCCCCCGGCGGGCGGCCTGGGCATCGGCATCGACCGCCTGGCCATGATCGTCCTGGGCGCCGAGACCATCCGCGAGGTGGTGCTCTTCCCGCTGCTGCGCCCGCGGGAGACGGGGGCTGCAACCGCGGAGACGCCAAGAAGCAACTAGATGGAACAACAACAGAAACGGCATCGAACCGCCAAGACGCCGAGAGCGCCAAGAACGGCATTGTGCATGGTGCGCGGCGAAGGCCGGCTGTCGTGCCGGAGGCTGTTGCCGCGGACGAAACTCGCCGTGTCGGCGGTTGTTGTTCTTGGCGTCCTTGGCGTCCTTGACGTCTTGGCGGTTCGATTCAGTTGGGCGTGGCCACTTTGGATGAGGTTCCAAGTTAGCGTAATGACGTGGGTTGAG
>CALGYR010000008.1 GCA_937935355.1 uncultured bacterium
GGGGACATGGGGACATGGGGACATGGGGACATGGGGACATGGGGACATGGGGACAGGGGGGCGCTTGTCTGGCTGGTGTTTCCTGAAATAGCCCGGTCAGAGCTCAGAGCGGGCCGCACAGAGCTGCCCCCAACTTGCAGCTTGGCGCATCTCGCAGGCAAGCGCAGCCTGTCAGACCACCTGGCGCCGGCTACTTGGCCAGTAGCTTGGCCTTCAGGAACTCTTCGGCGTAGCGGTACTTGTTCTCCGGCCCGCCGGGGTAATAGAGATAACACTCGTGGCCGACCTTGTCGGAAGCCTCTTTGAGCTTGATCCCGAAGTTGGCGTGGTGGATGGCCTCATTGGTGCCCTTGGGCGGGGCGGAGAAGCTGTAGCGCAAGAGAATCGGCGGATCGTTCTTGCCGACGTGGTTGATCGGCGAGAACTCTTTGTAGAGCTTCTCGTACCTGGCGTAGTTGTCCAGCATGTCCTGGTTGGAGCCGCTGCCGACCGCGCTCCTGATCATGGCGTGATCGATGACCTTGGGGCCTATCCAATCGGTGATCACCTTGCCCCCGGTCACGGCCACGCGGGCCGGATCGATGTTCCACTCCTTGCTCTTGAAGCGCACGAACTGGACCGCCCGGGCGGCGTCGTGCACGGGCGCGGGGAGCGGGGTCTTGCCGCTCAGCCGGTAGTTGATCGCCACCACCGATATCCCCATGTCCAGGAGCTTCTTCAGTTCCGTGCTGCGGGCGCTGCGCTTGTCCCCGTTCAGCCAGCCGCCGCCGTGGATGCTGATCACCACCGGCCGGGGCCCTTCTCCCGCCGCCTTCCAGAAGTCCATGACGTTGCGCTCGTCCGGACCGTAGGACACGTTCTCCTTGGTCGGCTCCGGGCCCGCGTCCCTGGCGGCCCCGGCAAGGGCGCGGCCACCGAGGCCGAAAAGCGACAACAGGGCAAGGACTGCCATCTGTTTCACGGAAACCACCTCCGTGGCTTGACCCTACATTTCCAGGATGGCGCTTCCGGGCCATCCCTCCGACCCATTCCGCCTGCGATTCTCCGCACTTCCATGTCTCGTTCAAGTGGCCATAGGCGCGCGCAACGGGGCCATCGATCTGGAAAAGCAGGCCGCCGATAAGCGGCGGAAGCAACGTTATACGCAAGGCGGGCGGAGATCGAACCGCTGTCGCGCACAGCGCCAGCTGGCCGCTATGCCGCGGGCCGGGCAGTCTGTGAATGCCGCGTTTCCGCAGTTGGTCATACCGGACCGCAAGGGGCCATCCACCCATGGCCACCTCCGCGGTCAGATCGGGGCGCTCAAAGGGTACGAAGCGTACTGATGGGGCTTCCTGCACGATGTCGAGAGCTCCTGGTCTCCAGAGGCTACCGCTTGCGCGCCGCTGTTCGGCATTTCTTGCAGGTGACAGCCGTCTTGTCTTCCGTGGCGATACCCTCGACCTGCGCCCTATGTGCAGCCTCACGGTCACGAGGATTGCAGGCAACCATGCCATCGGAGTTCAGGAAGTGCAGATCTCGATTCGGGCGAGCGCGGCGATTCCATGTGGTCACTGGATGCTCCTCCGCCGTCAGCTTATACTGCCCGGTGGTGGCGCGCAAGCCCCCACGCATGGTCCGGGTATTTCGCCGAAGGCCGTCGGCGGCCGGGACATTGCGTCTTCCACACTCATCCTCCCCGCTCCTCGGCGCGGCGCAAGCCGCGGGTGACCTACTCTCCTACTATGGCAGAGATGATGGAACTGCCCAGGCAGACGATCCGCCACAAGACGCACCCTAGATAGGCTACTATGAATGTCCAAGGGACAAGGTACGGGATCAGTATCCACGGCCGGGTTGCCCACCTTGTCTTCTTGAGCCATAGCAGGATGCCGATGTCGATGACCACGATGCCCAGCGCCACCCTCCACATGGTCTTGCTGAGTGGTGTGCCATCCAGGCCAAACCAGATCGCCAGAGCGATGAGGCCGACACCTGCGACCAGGAAGAAGGGAATGGCGACCAGGCTCTTGAGTCTCTTGAGGAACATCGAGCGCTCGAACAGAGGGGCGTTGAGAAGCTTGAGGATCCCCATGAAGTCCTACCTCTTCCCCGCCGTCCACGCCGCCATCGGCCGCCAGGTGCGGGGCTTGTCGGGCTTCTCAGTTACTTCCGACATGGCATCCTAAGCCCCCACGGATGACCCGGTTAATTTGCCGAAGGCCGTCGGTGTGGCCCGGTCACTTGTTATTAGCCGCCGCGTCATCTTTCGCCATCTTCTCAGACTCTCCCGACAGGGCCTCGGACCTGCTAGGCCGCTCCCAACGCAGCCTTGACCCGCTTCACTTTCTGCTCCTTACTCAGTCCGTCCCACTCGTTGTGAGTCACAGACGGAACATCACACGCCGTCAACACGGGTGGGCTCGACTCTCGCCAGGAAGTAGGGACGTTGTGGCCACAATACGTGCATACGGGTTCTGTCCCAATACCGCACTTCTCGCCTTGAGGCTTATCACAAGCCACATGAAACAGCCCATGCAGAATATCGGCAAACTCAACCGTGCCCTCCTTTGGCGCTGCACGTATGTTTGTTAAGATAGCAGCAACCTCCTCGTATACAGGATCATTAAGGGCATCCAGAAATAGTAGGCGATTGCTTGGAATGCATCGGAGTGAAAGCTGGCCATACTGGCTACTGGGCAATTCAAGCGCCTCGTACTCCTTCCCGCACCCGCCGCAGATAAAGAAGAAAGTCTGAAGGTTCATCTTCATGGCAAGCTCACTAGTCTCGGCAGGACCGTTGCGGACTGTTCTTCCCGCCCCTCGGACTCCCCAGGTATTTTGCCGAAGGCCGTCGCTGTTTCCCTGCTCACTTCTGCGCCTCCTCGGCCTGGATATTCCTTATCGCCCGAGCAGCAGTGGAGCGGATTTCCTTGTTGCTGCTCTGCAGCAGAGCCTGGAGAGGCTTGATGGCCCGGGGATCCTTCAGTTCGCCCAGCCCTAACGCCGCCGACTCACTGACGACGGGATCGGGATCGCCAAGCGCCGCAATGAGCGGCTCCAGGGCGCGGGACTCTTTCCATATGCCGAGAAGAGAGGCTGCAAAGCCTTTGCTCCGGCTATTCACCGCCGGATCTTTCAGCAAGCCTATTAAGGGGTCAACGGGATGGGGCGCTTGGGCCGAGCCCAGCGAAGACCACGCCTGGGTTGCAACATGGGCATCCGGGTCTTGGAGAGCAACAATCAGCGCTTTGACCGCGCGAGGGTCTTGAAACGCGCCCAAAGCACCGGCCACGGAGCGGCGAATCCGAGGATCGGCTTCTTCGAGCATGCTAATCAGCGGCTCCACCGCGCGCGCGTCCTTCAGCCCACCAAGCGCCTCGGCGGCAGCAGCCCGTACATCGGCGTTGGCATCTTTGAGCACACTTTTGAGTGGCTCGACAGCCCGACGATCCTTCAGTTGGCCCAGGGCGCATACCACCCAGAAGCGGACTGTGCGATCCGAGTCCCCGATCGCACCGAGCAAGAGATCCGCAGCACGTGGGTTTCTCAGGTCAGCCAGCAGTTCAGCCGCTCCGGCGCGCACATAGCTATCGCGTGAGCGCATCAGGGAAACAGCCCACGGATAGGCATCGGAACCGCATTCCTTGAGTATCCAGAAGGCCAGCCTCTTCTCCCCTCGGTTTGCCAACCACTCGGGGCACCTGATGTAGAAGCTACACTTGGCAGCCGCTCTCGTTTGCCCGCCAAGTACGTCCACTTCGCGAGGAGCACTCATAGGCCCACCCGCATAGACGCGCCTCACCGCCGCGCGGACCTGGAAGTATGGCACCGCCACCGCCACGACGAACCAGACCAAGCCGAGGGCCAGCAGGATGCCGGTGGTCCAGAGGACCATCGGCCGCCAAGTGCGGGGAGGCTTGTCGGGCTGGTCAACTACGTCCGGCATGGCATCCTAAGTCCCCATGTTTGGCCCGGTTAATTTCCCGAAGGCCGTCGGTATCCGGGCAATCGTGTCCTCCACTGTGATTCTCCCCGCCCCTCGGCGTGGCGCAAGCCACGGTAGCGCTGTAAGCGCAACGCTATTAACGCC
>CALGYR010000009.1 GCA_937935355.1 uncultured bacterium
CCTACAGGAGGAGTCGTGCCCGTCCTTTACGATATCAGTTCTCGTCGGCGGGCCTGCCCGGAAGCCAAAGCCCGCTGTCGGGATGGATTTGGCTTTCAGGCTGCAGCGTCCGGGTGCTGGAGACCCTCGAAGAGAGAATTGGGGCCGGCGGCGATAGCACCGCCGGCCCCAACTGCGGGCCCGCCGACGAGAACTGAAAAGCCGTGGTGGCGGACCGGAGGGCTTCGGTGGCCGGATCCTGCCGGGCGCGGTCTACTTGGCCTCGACCACGTTGCTGATCGCGCTGCGGTTCGACGAGTCGTCGAAGCTGCGCACCGCGAAGTACTTGGCGCCGGCCGGCACTCCGGTGACGGTCAGGGTTTCCCTGGCGCCCGGGGCCTGGGGCGCACCCTCGCCCTGGACGTTGGCGGCCAGGAACCAGTTGCAGACGGTCTCGTCCTTGAACTCGTTGTAGAGCCCCAGGAACTTCTCGTAGTCCACGATGGGCCGGTCCGAGCACTTCACCTGGTAGCGGGCCACCTTGCCGCCGCCCTCGTCGGCCGGGGCGGTGAAGCTGACCATGGCCTTGTCGCCCTGCAGGGAGACGGCCAGGTCGGCCACGGCCTTGGGCGCGGCCTCGTCCTTCCTCGGGTGGCTCCACTCGTAGAAGGTCCGGCCGGTCAGGATCACGTTCTCGTCGTGGTCGCTGTTGATGTTGACCCAGGCGCCCACGCCGCCGAGCGCGTGCATCTTGTTGGCGTTGTAGCCGCGGTGCGAGCCGCCCCACCAGTAGTCGTAGGCGCGCTTCTTGAGGAACTGCTCGCCGCACAGCGTGTAGGCCCGCGCGCAGATGTCCGGCTGGAAGCGCGCCAGATAGCCGTTGATGCTCACGCCCTCGCCGTTCTCCACGCCCTCGGGGATGGCCCAACTGGCCTGGTCCCAGGCGAAGCCGCGGGTCGGGAAGTCGATGAGCACGCCGGCGTAGGCCAGGTTGCTGTGCTTCTCCTGGAAGAGCACCCGGGCCACGCCCTGGCCGTAGCCGATGGCCCGGTCCATGGCGTCCTCGCTGCCGGTGATGCGCCAGTAGCAGTCGAGCGCCCCGGACTCGTAGATGAACATCCAGCTGCCGGGGCTGTGCACCGGGTACCACTTGCGGCCGCTCTTGGCGTCGACCAGCATGCCGTCCTGGAGCTCGATGCCCAGCTCCTTCATCTTCGCCTCGCCCTTGCCGGAGGTGAGGCCCGCGATGGTCTTGTCGTCGACCTTGTGGGCGGCGGGCACGAAGCCGCGCGGCTCGGGGCGCGGTCTCTGGATGAAGACCGCCGCCAGGAAGTCGCTGGCCTTCTGCACGAACTCGTCGGTGGGCGCGGCCAGGCGCACGGCGTTGGTCAGGTAGCTCGAGCGGGTGAAGTCGCGGCTGTAGTCGTTGCTCTTGCCCGGGGTCTTCTTGAAGGCCCGCGACTGGGTGTCGTAGTTCTGCTCGACGCTGTCGATGGCCGCCTCCAGGGCGTCGCGGTCGCCGGTGATGCAGAACCAGCCGGCCAGGCCCGAGCCGTAGCAGTGGCAGTTGCACTGCTTGCTGTCGCTCAGGCGGTCGAGCTCGTTGAGATCGTTCTTGTCGACGGCGGCCTTGCCGATGGTCGGATCCTTGTACCAGGGGTTGGGGATGCTGTTGCGCAGCCCAGTCACCGGGTCCTTGGCGCGCTGCGGACTGTTGCCCAGGCTCGGCCCGCCCTTGTTCCACCACACGCCGCCGTCCTTGTAGCGCCAGCCGTCGGTGCGGAAGGTCTGCAGGTCCATGTTGTAGTTGGCCCAGGCCTCGGCCGTGGTGTAGAAGTCCCGCGCGCCGGTGCGCAGGTACATGAGCAGCAGGCCCTCGACGATGTCCTCCTCGCTCTCGTAGTGGTTGTCCTCCCAGTGGACGTAGCGGACCACCGGCATCTTCTGGCCGGGCTTCTTGGGCACCTGCTTGGCGTCGTACGACCACTTCCAGGCGTCGTAGCAGGCCAGTTCGTCGGCCTGGGTGCCGAAGCGGCCGACCGCCAGGCTCTCGGTGTCGAAGTACGTCGCGGGCGGGGCCATGATGTGCAGGCGGTGGCGGTCGGCGTCCTTGCGGGCCGCGAGGTCGCCGCCGGCCAGGTCGATGACGTAGAACGAGCTGTTGTGCGAACTGTCCACCAGCACGACGCTGCGGCTCGCCCAGGGCTTCTTGCCGGTGGCCTCGGCCACGGGCACGATGCCCCGGAGCAGCAGCTCGCCGTCCCTGGCCTCCAGCTTGCGCGGCTGGCAGTTCTCGAAGTACAGGTCATGGGCGGACACGGCGCCGGCGCCGACCACCGGGCCGGGGCCCGCCGCCGCCTTCGCTCCCGGGACCTTGAGAACGATGCGCGACTCGTCGATGAAGCGGAACGGAACGAACTGCTCGGGGTTGCTGTTGGCCAGGTTGTACTTCACCAGCACCCGGCTCTGGCCCGCCCAGGCGGTGACCCAGGCGACGTAGCGCATGTTGGTCTCGGCGTCACCCTCGAACTGGCCGAGCACCTTGACGGTGGCGCGCATCGGGCCGGACTCGAAGACTTCGATGGAGGTCGGCGCGACGGCCGTGGAGGTCTTGACGTCGGCCTTGTCGGTGGCGTCGGAGTAGGTGGCGCTGCCGCCGTCGATCACCTGCTTGCCGCCGCAGGAGGCGGTGGTGAAGAGCGAAAAGGGCTTCGTCTTGCTGATCGTGAAGGAGACCGCGCCGGTGTCCACGGAGACGCCGTCGGCCCCCGAGGTCACCTTGAGCGGCTTCTCCGGAGCGACCGAAGCCTTGCCGGTGGAGAGGACCAACTCGAGCTTGCCCTTGGCGGCGACGTCCACCTGGGTGTCGATGAGCACCCAGCGCAGGAAGCCCTTCTCGTCCACGACCAGCGGCAGCACCTGGGAGGCCAGTTCCTTGCCGCCGGAGGTGACCTTGAACGCCTGGTCCTGCTTGTAGACGCCCGCGGGCAGCGGCACGCCGCCGCAGGCCGGCTCGGCCTTGCGCGCGACGCCGCTGGGCTCCTCGACGGTCAGCTTGAGCTCAAGCTCGCCGGCCAGAACGGCCGGGACCGCAAGAAACAGGACCGCCGGAACCAGGGACCACCGCTTCAGTCTGGACATGTCGTGACCTCCGTGTGGGTGACCATCGGCGCCCGCCGCGTGCCGTTGGGCTCATGGATACTTACACCATCAACCGGACAAGTTCAATACATTTGAGAGAAAAGGACTTGTCCGGTCCCCGGATGGCAAGCAGTCAAGCCTGCGCCTTCTGACGGGGCGACTGTCTCGCTCGTTCTGCGGCGCTGCTCAGGGCTTGGCTTCCAAGGAGCTGTCCTCGGCGGACTTGGGCCCGGTGGGCTTCGCCTCCGCGGGCTTGGGAGCGGAGGGCTTGCCTTCGTCGGGCCTGGCGCCGGTGCCGTCGGCGGGCGCGGCGGCCGGTGCGTGGAAGAGCCGGCGGAGCGCCGCGCGCGGCTTCACGAATTCCGGATGCGGGCGGCCGACGATGGTCACGTTGTCGAAGGCGGTCTGCGAGTTGGGCCCGAGGAGCATGACCGCGCCGGGCAGCATCTTCGCGGCCTGGAGTCGGCAGACCACTTTTCCGTCGAAGCTGCCCCGCAGTTCCTCCCCGACGCGCTCGAGCTTGATCCGGTGGAAGATCGGCGGCACGCGCTGCGCGCGGACCTCGGGGAGTTGCGCGATGTCGCCGCGGCGCACGTCCTGTCCGGCGCGGTACTCGACGATGACCGCGCTGGCCGGGCCGCCCGGCTCGCGGGAGCCGTAGATCTCGAAGCGGTAGCTGTCGTCGAGCCGGTTCTCCTCGATGCTGCCGAGCTGCAGGGCGATCTCCGAACCGTAGAGCAGCGCCGCGTCGCACTCCACCGAGAGGTCCCCGGGCGTGAAGTACGGTATGTAGCGGCTGTAGCGGCCGCTGACCAGGACGCCGCCCATGTCCGCGCCCCCATCGCCCTTGGTCGGCGAGATCACGCCGCCAGGCACCTGCCAGTCGTCCATCTGCGGGCAGGATTCGCGCAGGTCGGCGCTGTCCGAGCGCAGGGCGAAATCGTAAGTGACGGTGACGGTCCCGGGCGGACTCTCTGAGGCGTGCGGAGAGCTGAACACCTCGATGAGCGGCACGGGCTCGGGCGGCGGCGCGCCGTGGAACTCGACGATCAGCTTGTAGCCGATGAGCCCCAGGACCCCGATCACCACCACCACGGCCAGGAAGATCAGGAAGCCGTCGTCGGAGGAGTGCTCGCGGATCCAGCCGCGCCGGCGCTCGCGATACTCGCCGCTGCGACCCTTGGAGGCCATGGCTTCGAAGGCCGTCCGGCCGGCCAGACGGCGCCGCAGCGGGCGGGTCGCGGGAGCTGTCGGAATTGTCGGAGCCGTGGGAGTCGCAGAGGCCGGAGGAGGCGACGAGGCCCCCGGCTGGTCCGGGGCCCCCGGGGCTTCCGGCGTTTTCGTCCCGTCGGTCTTGGGGTGCTCGTCCATGCGCGCCTTCCAGGGGGGCCCGGTGGTCCGGCCGTCGCGGCGGCCAATGTGCTTAACGCAGGGGCCGGCCGCGGGTGCGCCGGAAAATCCGCCGGAGGACCGGGCCGCCGGCCGGCGTCACCCTTGGTCGTGACTGACGATATCCCCGTCGGCGCGCGGAATCAAGCGGCTTCCCGGCCCCGCCGGCAACCCGCGGCCGCAACAGAGCGCGGACCTCGGACCGCAGGCATCGGTTCCCTCAGAGACTGGTAAGCGGAGGTCGCTTACGTTACAGGGATCCCGGGTGTCTGTAGTATGCACGTCCTCCGGCGTACGGCATACTTGGCGCGAACGACAGTGACGTCTCCTGTGCGGTCGCCGGCCCCGCCGCACGGACGAGGAAGCGCGGGGCCGCGGGAGCCCTATGATGGCCAGCGTCGGTGACAGGTTCAGGACAGGGCAGACATGCACGGAGGCCGGGACGTACGGCTTCGGCGGCTACGTCGATGGCACGTGGTACCCCCTCCCCGCGCCGGAGGAACGCGAGATCCCGCTCTCCCGCGGCAAGACGTTCCCGCCGGTCAGGTCGTCAGGCAAAGCGTGCTGGTGGCATCCTGTCCGGAAGCCGCCGCCGCCTGAACGCGGGGCGGGTTGCCGTCAGGGGCATCCTCTGTCGCCCGCGGCGCCCGCCAACCGGCAGGATCGGGCTCCGTGACCGGCCATGACGGCGGCGGCTTTCGTCACCTGGCCTTCTGTCCGCCGGCATCCTGGCCGCGGCCCTGGCGATAGGCCCATATCCGTCCGTCGTCGACGTTGTTGTCCGGGGCGATGTAGAAGATGTGCGCGTTGTTGGCCGGGTCGTAGAAGCCGTTCCACGCCCATTTGTTCGCCGGCCCGCCCAGGTCGACGGGATCGTCCCAGCGGTTGGTCTCGGCGTGATACACGTACATCTTGCGCTCGGAGTGGTAGAAGACGATCATGCAGTCGTTGACCGTGTCGAAGTTCGCGACCGCGTAGTTGCTGCCGTAGGTCTTCAGCCGGCTGTTCTCGGCCCTGGCGTTGCTCCACTCCTGTTTCTTGACGTCGTAGATCCACAGCGACTCGGTGTTCTTGCAGGTCGGATACTGTCCGCCGCCCAGATAGATGCGGTCGCGCTTGGGATCGTAGACGGCCTGGGCGTCGTAGCCGAAGGGCGTGTCCGGGCCCTTGACCGCCACGCCCTGCCAGTCCTTCCTGTCAACGTCGTACAGCCTCACGCCCTTGCCGCTGCTCCGCAGCCAGAACCCCTTCATGGTGGGCACGTACATCAGGCACATGCCGTAGCCGCCGTTCACGCCGTTCTTGCAGTTCTCGCGCTCCCAGAGCCCCGTGCGGGTGTTCCACATCCAGGGCGATCCCTTGGGGTTCTCGCTCTTCCACGGCTTGTCCAGGCCCTTGATCTTCGGATAGGAGTAGTAGCTCGCGGCTTTCACGGCGGCGAACAGCCCCCGCTCGGGATCGTAGGTCGTTCCGTTGTAGGAGTGCATGACCGTCACCGGCACCGCCTGGCCGCCGGCGTTCTCCCAGTAGCCGTCCTTGTTGAGCTTGAGCCCCGCGTCCTCGACCTTGGTGCCGGGGTAGCAGCAGATCCAGGCGTGGGCGTTGAGGTCGTAGAACCACAGTCCGTCCTGCACGTAGCCGTCCTTCCGGAAGATCGCGTGGTTGGCCTCGCCGTACAGGAAGGCCCCGCCGAGATCTGGAGCATAGGCCATCTTGGAGGCGAACTGCCGGCCCGGGGCGCATCCCCACTTGGGGTCCGGAGCGGCCTTGCCGACCTGGAGCCAGGTCTTATCGCCCATGGCCTTGATCCTGGCGAGGTGTCCGCCAGGGGCGCTGGGCAGCGCCGCGAGCGGTCCGGTGCGCTTGGCCTCGCCGCTGCCGGCCTTGCCGGCATCCTTCCCCGGGGCGGCCCCGGCCTCGGCCCCGAGGGCGCCGCTCTGCGACTGGCCCATACCGGCGGACAGCACGACTCCGAAGGCGGCCGCGACGAAGGTCTTGCAGGTGAACATGATCATCCTCCTCGGGTCAAACGAAAGACATCAGTCTGGTGGGCACCTTGATCAGCGCCGGCGGGAGGTCCGGGTGCTCGCGGCGCTCGACCAGACGCGACAGTGCGGTCTCGGCCATCTCGCGCGCGCTCCAGACGATCGCCGCCGAGGCGGTCTCCGGCGCGAGTTGGCCGGCGAGGTCGCGCTCCAGCACCTCCTGGCTGCACCAGCCGACGAGATCGACGTCCCGGCCGACCTGCAGCCCCAGGTTCCGGCAGGCCTGGGCGGCGGCCAGCATGTAGTTGGTCCAGGGGACGAGCAGCGCGTCGGGCGGCTCCGGCAGCGAGAAGAGCCGCCGCAGTTCCTCCTCCACCCGGCTCAGCCAGATGGGGAGGATCCGTTCGGGGGCCAGCGGCCTGCCGGCCGACTGGAAGGCGGCCATGGCGCCGCCCAGGCGGTCGGTCAGGTGCGCCGAGCCGTGGGGGTTGCCCAGCCAGGCGACGCGCGAGCGTCCCCGGGCCAGAAGGAATTCCGCCGCCAGCGCGCCGCCGTGCTGCCCGTCCTGCATGACCGCGTCGGCGTCGAGGCCGCCGAAGCTCGCGTCCACCAGCACGAGCGGCACGCCGGCGCCCTTGAGGTCGGCGACCATCTGGCGCTCGAGGCTGCTCACCACCGCGCCGAGTACCCGGTGTTCCCTGAGCGCGGTCCTGGCCCGGACCAGGGAGGCATCGCCCGGCAGGATCGTCAGGCACCAGCTGCGGCGCGCGGCGGCCTGCTGGATCTCGTGGATCAGATGCGCAGTGCTGCCGACTCCGCCGAGCGAGGCCGGATCGCGGTCGCCGATATAGGCCACCGACGTCCCGGCCGACGGCGCCGCCGCGCGCGCCAGCACCTGGAATCCCTGTCCACGAACAGCCCGGATCAGGCCCTCGGACTCCAGGAGTTTAAGCGCCCGGAACGCGGTCTTGGCGTTGATCGCGTGGGTGGTGGCCAGGGCTCTCACCGACGTAAGATACTGGCCGCAATCCACCCTGGCCTTCAAGATGTCCTCCCTCAGAGCCGAGGCCACTGCGGAGGAAGATCTGCCGGACGTCACAGGTTTGCGTGCCATCGAGCGTACCTCCTGGTGTGCCCCTGATTTACCCTACACCGTACCCTTTCGGCCGTGCGCTGAAATCCTTGGGATTGTGTCATGAAGATGTTCATGCGATGGGTTCCAGTGTCTTCGCGGCTCTGCGGGTGGAGGTTCGTCCGCGGCAGGGTCCTCCAATTCTGCCCAACGGGCCCACAACTTGGGGCCGGCGGTGCTATCGCCGCCGGCCCCAAGTTCGTTCAAGAGCCGATCCTTGCTCGAAAGGGTGACTGAAAGCCAGGTCCCGACAGCCTGACTTGGCTTTCAGGTAGGCCCGTTGGGCAGAATTGAAAGACCGTGCCGTCCGCGGCAACGAGCTTGCGGGCACGCTGTCCGGCGACTAGAATCCCCGGTCATGCCAGAGCGCGGAGCCGAGCGCCGGCGGCACGTCCGGCTGACCTCCCGGGGTAGCACCGCCGGACGTTTCTCCGGCCGGGGTGCGGCCGGCCTGCCCCAGCAGGCCATCATCGCCGACATCTCCGAGAGCGGCATCCGCCTGGCCTTCGAGTGGTCCCAGGGCAAGTCCTTCCCGTTGAAGGCCGGCGACGGCCTGGCCTTCCAGGTGCGCATCGAGGGCTCCGACCGGGTCCTCGACGTCCAGAGCACCGTGCGCCGGGTGACCGCCGACCACGGCCGGGGCGGGGTGGGCGTGGGCCTGGAGTTCTCGGGGCTCGCGCCGGACGTGGACGCCGCCCTCAAGAAGGCCGTCCTCAACCTCGCCTTCACCAAGCTGCGCTCCGCGCAGGAGGCCCCGGCCGCCGGCGCCCCGAAGGCGCTGCGCAGCAAGCGCGCCAGCTTCGATGAGACCGAGCCGGCCGCGGCCGCCCCGGCGGCTCCGGCAGCTTCGCCGGCTCCGGCCCCCCCCGCGGCCGGCGCGGCCAAGCCGCCCGCTCCGGGCCGCCGCCGCAACCGCCAGTTCCTCGGCGAGATCCTCGTCAAGCAGGGTGCGGTCGAGGCCGAGAAGCTCGAGGAGGTCCTCGCCCGCGGAGCCGGGGACAAGCGGCCGCTGGGACAGAAGCTCGCCGAGCGTGGCCTGGTCGACGACGTGGCCATCGCCCGGGCGCTCGCCGAGCAGGCCCGGCTGCCCTACCTCGACCTGGTCAAGGACGCACCGGACCTCAAGATGGCCTACGCCGTGCCGCGCGGCCCGTTCGTCAAGCACCGCTGCGTGCCGGTGCGCGACGACGGCCAGACGCTCCTGGTGGCCATGGCCCGGCTGCCCACCATCCCGATGATCGAGGAACTCGAGGCCGTCGCCGGCCGCAGGGTCCGCGCCGGCATCGCCCCCGAGGACCGGCTGGGCGACTGGCTCAAGCGCATCTACAACCTGGCCCCCGCGGCCCGCGAGGTCAAGCTGCGCTTCAAGGCCGAGTTCCGGGCGGAGTACCGCTTCCTGGACGCGGCCGGCCAGGTCATGAACCCCGACCGCGAGGCCGCGGGCCTCACCCGCGACCTGAGCATGCGCGACCTGACCGTGGTCGGGCCGCTGCCGGCCTGGATCACCCCCGAGCGCATCTCCACCGAGAACCTCAAGATGGAGATCCAGGTGGAGTGCGCCGACATCCTCGACCGCATCGTGCTGGGTTGCCGGCCGCTCTCGGTGGAACCAGCTGAGCGGCGCGGGGAGTTCCTGATGACCTGCTTCATCGAGCGGTTCCCGCCCAGCGGCCAGCACGTATGGGAGCGGCTCTGCACCCTGGCCAGCACCATCCGCTTCCGCCCGGGGCGGGACCGCTAAGCGGCCTCAAGTAAGTAATGGTGAATGGGATCTATGACGCGGCTTAAGCACGCGGCGGACTGCGCGATCTCGAGTCAACGTTCGCAGGAGTTGATTAACGGCCTTGGGGAAGTCTTTGAGCTTTTGCACCAGCATTCGGCTGAAGTAATCCTCCTCCAGGTGTTTGAAGACGCCTTCGAGGTATTGGAGTTGCTCGGAGGTGTAAGGCGGAAGTCGGAAGACCTCGATTCTCGGGCGCAGCCGCTCCAGTTCGAGCAACGCCAGCCAAGAGGTATTCTCCGGACCGTTGTCCATGACCAGGACAATCCTCTTGCCGATCCGGTTCGCTCGTCGTTCCAGCTTCGAGAGCATTTTCACGAACAGTTTGGTGTTGATGGAGCGGCCCCCCTGCGCGAAACAGAAGGGGCCTGCGGGCCAACGGAGAGCAGCAGAAACCGCCACTTTCACGTTACTTCCCGGCGTCGGAATGAAGAGTGGTTTCCCACGCCGACGATACATGAATGTCACGACCGGAAGCAATTCGAATCGGACGCCATCGGTGAACCAGAGTTCGTAGTCCGCCCTGGGCTCGAGCGCCCCCTTTTTAACCTATTGAGTTCCAATCGGCTACGTTTGAGTTCGCCAGGGTTCTGCAGGTTTCGGATGGTCCGCTTGGTCCGGCGCCACACAATGTCTCGCCTCCTCAGTAGTTCTGTAATCCACTGTGGGCAAAAGCGGATACGGGTCTTCAACGCCAAGTACTGGCTTAAACGAGGAGCCGTCCATCGACTAAAGGCATACCCCATCTTTCGAGGATTTCGACGAGCGACGCGAAGAAGTTCCGCAAGATACGAGGGAGTGGCTTTCGGAGGCCTCCCGCAACGGCGACCGTCTGCGAGTCCGCGCCTTCCGCGCCGGAGCCACCGCTGTTTCCAGCGGGTGACGGTGTTAAGGGAAACCGAAAGCAGGCCTGCCACTTTGGAAACGGGATCGCCAGCCGCCAGCATCAACAAACAGACGGCTCGAGCCCAAGTCCTCGGTTGGCATGTCTCCTTTCCCAAGCGCTTGAGAAAACTCTTTTCCGAAGAGGAGAGCCGGATAGCAAGAGGCGCAGGCATAAGCTCCTTCTCCTCCATCACGCATACGATTGCAGCCTACCATAACCTACACAAGTTGCCGGGAAGTTCGTCATGATGCGAGCAGGGCTCTTTCGAGCCTGT
>CALGYR010000010.1 GCA_937935355.1 uncultured bacterium
CATACGAGATCGTATTCGGTGACTGGAGTTCAGACGTGTGCTCTTCGATCTCCCGGCCCTCTCGGAAGGTTCCGCCTCCCGATCGAGGTAGCGGTCCAGGGCGGGGCCGACCTCACTGCAGGCAGCCATGGCCACCTTCCTTTCTACTCCATCCAGGGGCGCATCAGCTCGGCGAAGCGGCCGCGCGCCCGGTGGATCAGATTGTTGACGTCCGACACCGACTTGCCCAGCGCCTGGGAGATCTGGGCATAGCTCAGCCCTTCGATCTCGCGGAGAAGCAGCGCCGCGCGCTCGGGTCCGGGCAGGCGCCGCACCGCGTCATCGACCGCGGCCAGGCGCTCCCGGCGGCGCAACTCCTCGGCCGGCTCGTGCTGCTGGCGCTCCAGACGGGAGCGGGCCAGCGGCCGGGCCTCGGCCAGGACCTCGCCGCCGACCTTTCCACGGCGAAGCTCGTCCAGGCAGAGGTTGGAGAGTATCCGGAAGAGATAGCGGCGGACGTCCTCGGTCCCCTCGGCGTAGCGGCCGCGGGCCGAGTGCAGCTTGAGCAACGACTCCTGCAGGAGTTCCTCGGCCCGGGCGTAATCGGGCACCATGCCGAAGGCGAACTTGAGCGCCCGCGGCCGGAGCTCCCGGCAGAGGCGCTCGAACCCCTCGTCACCCGTTGCCGGCAAGCCAGCCTCCAGCAGGACGGCTCCACAATCGCCCATTCCGGCCCTCCGCCATGGCACAACGCGGAGGGGGCGGAATCCTTTAGCCGTTTCCCGGGGGCAGGATAGCCGCGCCAGCAAAGGGTTGCAAGGGGGGGACTACTCTTGATTGCGCCGGACCGGCAGATACCATCGGCTCACGAGGAGCCGCCAATGGATGCGTCGTCAGGCCTGAAAGTCGATATTCCGCCCCAGGCCGGTGGCCACCGCCTGGAAGGTCTTGGTGAGCAGGTCCAGGACCGCCTTGTCCTGCTCCTGGGCCTTCTTCAGCACCCGGATGCCGGCCTCGGACTTGATGTTCTCGGTGTTCTGCGCCGCGCTGTAGGCGGCCACCGTATTGATCGGATCCATCCCGGCATCCCCCCAACGCGAAGACGGTCTCGCAGAGCATACATCGGCCGGCAGGCGCTGAGGCTTGAGACGTAAAATGCCTGAAATCCAGCCTTCCCTTCCGTCCCCGGCCAATCCGCCCGCGCCCGCCGCCCTTGCGGCCGGCTCCCTGCCGGACGGGCTCAAACCCGGGGAGAGCCTTGCCGCCCGGGTCCTGGCCCAGGTCTCACCAGGACGCTACGCGCTCTCCATCGGCGGGCGCGAGGTCACGGTAAGCTCCGCCCTGACCCTTTCGCCCGGAGACCAGCTCCAACTCGTGGTCCGCCAGACCGGCACCAGGACGCTCATGGACCTGGTGCCCCTCGGCCACGCCTCCGGAATACCGGCCGTCGGGGCCGCCGACGCTCCCGCGGCCTCGGCGGGTCAGGCCGTCGTGCCGGGCGCGCCCAAGGCCGAGGCCGGCCTGCGAGGCTTCCTGGCGCGCGGAGCTCCGCTGGGCGAGACGCTCGCCGAGTCGCTTCGCGCAGTTGCAGCACTCGACGTCGCGGGTGGAGCCGGCCCGGCCACCGGCCTCGCCGTGGAACTGCGCGCGCTGGTCCTCGACCTCTCCGCCACGGCCGAAGCGGGTCAGGCCTCCGGCGGCGACCTAGCCGGCACAGCGGCCTCGCTGCCGGACCGCCTGGCCGGCCTGCTCGCCGCCGTCGAGGGGCGGCTGGCCGAGGCCATCCGGGCGCTGCCCGAGGTCGCCGCGCTCGGGGCCCTGGCCGAACTGCTCGACTCGCTGCAGACCGCGCCGACGGCGACCGGCCCCGGCCAGACCGGCGGCGCGAGCCGCGAGACCGCCGAGCTCCTGCAGAAGCTGCTGGCCGCGCTCGCCCCCTCCGGCCGCTCCGAAGGGGAGGTTCCTCAACTGCCGCAGCTGCCGGCCGAACTCAGGTCGGCGCTCGCCGCGCTGCCCGAACGGGAGCTCTCGACGCTGCGCCAGCTGGTTGCCGAGCGCGAGAGCGCGGCTCTGGGGGCCTCGCCCCAGGTGGCCGCCCTGACCGGCGCGCACCGGGCTTTGGCCGCCGCCCAGGACCGCCTCGACGCCGCGCGACTCCTGGGCCTCGCGGCCTCGAAGCCGGGGCAGAGCTTCTCCTATCTCGAACTGCCCGTGCAGGGCGGCCCCGGGACGGACACAGCGCGCCTCCGCGTGCTGGTCCGCGGGGAAGGAGATGCTGCCGCCGGCCGGGGATCCCGCAAGGGCGGCAAGGGGACCGTCCGGGCCATCCTGGACCTCGACCTCTCGGCCCTGGGACAGGTCCGCTCGGAACTGGTCCTGTCCGGCAGGAACCTCGCCGTCCGCCTGGAGCTGCCCGACCGGGAGCGCAGCGGCTTCGTGGCCTCCGAACTGGACGGGCTCAAGGAGCGGCTGGCGGCCCGCGGCCTCGATCCCAGCCTCAGCGCGTCGGTGGCCGCCCCGCGCAGCGCTCGCGCCCGCGCCCAGAGCGATGAGGACTTGGGCGAGGCATCCGCAGAGGGAGGATTGGACCTGTGGGCCTGAGCGTCGCCGACCGCGAGGGACTCCCCGCGCCCCTGCGGCGAAGACGCAAGGTCCCGCGCCAGGTGGCCGTGGCCCTCGGTTACGAGCCCGGCGGCGCGCGCGCCGCGCCCGAGGTGCTGGCCAGCGGCCTGGGCCTCATGGCCGAGCGCATCGTCGAGCGGGCGAAGGCAAGCGGCGTGCCCGTCCACGACGACGCCGACCTGGCCGAGGTACTCGCCAACCTGCCGGTGGGCGCGGAGATCCCTCCGGAGCTCTACGAGGCGGTGGCCGAAGTGCTGGCCTTCATCTACCGGATGAATCGCAGCTATGCCGGACGCCGCTAACTCCCGGCGCCTCCTGCGCGGCGCGCGGCTGGCCCTGGGGGCGGCCCTGGATCTCTTCTGGCCGCCGGTCTGCCCGGGGTGCGGAGCCGGGCTCGAACCCGGCGACGCCGGGATGTTCTGCGAGCGCTGCCGCTCCGAGTTGCCTCTCGTGTACGGCCGGACCTGCGTGCGCTGCGGCACGCCGCTCGGCGCCTTCGAGAGCGATCACGAGGGCCGCTGGTGCGCCGACTGCGGGCGGATGAACCTGGTCTTCACCAGGACGGCGACGGCCGGCATGCACGAGGGTCCGTTGGCCGAGGTCATCAAGGCCTGGAAATACGCGCCGCGGGGCAGCCGCGCCCACCTGGGCCGGTACCTCGCCGGGCTCATCGCCGACCGCCTGGCCGACCCGGAGTGCCCGGTGCGCTCCGACGGCTTCGATCTGATCGTGCCGGCGCCTTCGCACTCCTCGCGGGTGCGCGAGCGCGGCTTCGACCACACCCTGGAGCTCGCCCGGCACCTTAGCCGACTGGTCGGGGCGCCCGTCGAGAGGGGCAACCTGGTCAAGCTGCGCGCAACGCCGCAGCAGGCCGGACTGACCCGCGCCGAGCGGCTCAGGAACCTCGAGGGGGCTTTCACGGTCAAACACGCCGGCCGATTGACCGGCCGGCGGGTGCTGCTCCTGGACGACGTGATCACCACCGCCGCGACCGCCGAGGAGTGCGCCCGGGTCCTGAGGGCCGCCGGCGTCCGCGAGGTCTGGCTCGCGGCGGTGGCCCGGGCCACCGTGGGCCGCGTCGCCCCCGGGAGCATCGGGAATCCCGCCGGCGGCCCCGAGGGTTGCAGTCGGACGGAACCGGAACGCTCCCCCACGGAGAAAGGACAACCATGAGAATCGCCGTGCACGTCCTGGTACTGGCGCTGAGCCTGGCAGCTCTCCGCTCCATCGCAGCCGCGGAGGAGGCCGGCGCCAGGCTGGTCAGCGGCCCCTACGCCGTAGCACTGACAACGGAGGGGGCCACGATCTGCTGGCAGACGAAGGGCAAGTCGGCCGGCGCGGTCCGGGTGAAGGCCGAGGGCAAGGCCGAGTCCAGGGAGTTCAAGGAGGCCGGGGCCGCCGACTTCCACGCCGTGAAGCTCACGGGGCTCGCGGCCGGCACCGTGCACCAGGTCGAGGTGCTGGCCGCGCCCGGCGGGGCGGCGCTCGGCGGGCTCAGCCTCCGGACCGCTCCCAAGCAGGCGGACTCCTTCACCTTCTTCGCCTACGGCGACACCCGCACGAACGCGGCGGCCCACGAGCAGGTCGTCGCCGCGCTCGTGGCCGAGTCGAAGAGGCTCAAGCAGCAGACCTTCCTGCTGCACACCGGCGACCTGGCCTCGGGCGGCTCAAACGAGGCTCAAACCGCCGAGCAGTTCTTCCGGCCGGCCGCGCCGGCCCTGGAGCGCCTACCGATCATCGTCGCGCGCGGCAACCACGAGTGCGGCACGGACCTGTTCCCGAAGTACTTCCCGGAGCCCGCACGGCCTGAGGCCTCGGGCAAGGCCGACGACCAGTGCTTCGATTACGGCTCGGTGCGCATCCTGGTCCTCGACCAGTACACCCGTACGAAGTCCGAGGACGGGCGCATGAAATGGCTGGCCGCCAAGCTCGCCGAGGCCAAGGACCGCTGGCGGATCGTGATCTTCCACGAACCGATCTACTCGTCCGGCAGCCACGGCTCCAACCTGGGCTTCCGTCGCCAGGTCGAGCCCATCCTGACGGCCGGGAAGGTCCACGCGGTCTTCGCCGGCCACGACCACGACTACGAGCGCACCAAGCCCATCTCCGGAGTGACCCACCTCACCGTGGGCGGCGGAGGCGCGCCGCTGCGCGGCAAGGGCGCCGGCGCCGGCGCCGACTGGTCCGTGAAGTTCGAGGTCACCACCCACTTCCTGACCGTGACCGTCTCGCCGGAGAAGCTGAGCTTCCGAGCCTTCTGTCCGTCCGGCAAAGGCGACGAGTTCGAGGAGTTCGACGCCTTCGAGATCCCCAAGGACTGCGCCTGGCCGGCGGCCAAGGCGGAGGAAGCACCCCGGGAGCAGCCGGCAACGGCCGGCCAGGCAGCCCCTTAGGAGCGGGATCCTTGCGCGCGCCGATCCTGACGGTCTTGGGGCTGACTTCGGCCTTGGCCCTGTGCCCCTCCGCCGCGCGCGCCGGAGAGGGCCGCGGGAACGGACCCGAGATTCTCTGCGGACCGTATGCCGTGGATCCGCGCAGCGACGGGGCGACGGTGTGCTGGCAGACCGCCGGAGCCTCGAGGGGCGCCGTGCGCTTCCGCTCCGGGGACGGCGGCTCGTGGCGCGAAGAGCGCGAGGCGGGCAGCGCCCGCTTTCACGCCGTCCGCCTGACCGGCCTGCCCCCCGGCGCCGAGACGAGCGTCGAGGCCCTGGACCGTCCGGGCGGCACGGCGCTCGGCGCGATGGCTTTCCGCACTGCGCCGGCCGCAGGAGACGAACGCCCCTTCACGTTCCTGGTCCACGGCGATACCCAGACCGTGGCCGGGCACTCGCGCGTCTCGCGGGCCATGGCCGCGGAGACCGCGCGGCTCGCACGCCCTGCCTTCGTCCTGCACCTGGGCGATCTGGCCGGAGACGGCTACGATGGCCCGGAACTGGCCCGGCAGTTCTTCGGTCCGGAGGCCGCGCTGCTCGCCCGGATGCCCATCGTCGCCGTCCGCGGCAACCACGACATCGACGACGAGGTCTTCGCCGGCTGCTTCCCGCGGCCCGAGCCCACGGGCCACATGGGGGCGAACGACTATCTCGTCGACTACGGCCCGCTGCGCCTGCTGGTCCTCGACGGCAACCGGCCGGCCCGGACCCGCGACCGGCGCATGAACTGGCTCCGGGAGGCGCTGGACGGCGCCCGCGGCCGCTGGCGGGTCGTCGCCGTCCACCAGCCTCCGTACTCGCGCGGCGACCATGGGATCGACGAGGAGGAGGGGATGGCGCTCAGGAGCCTGCTGGACCCCTACCTTGCGGCCGGGAGGGTCCACGCGGTCTTCAGCGGTCACGACCATGACTACCAGCGCAGCCGGCCGGTGGAGGGCGTGACCTACTTCGTCTCGGGCGGCGGGGGCGCCCTGGTCCAGCACCGGCCCCGAACCGGGCCGCAGGACTGGTCGGAGCGATACGAGCCGACCCTCAACTTCCTGACGGTCACGGTGGACGGCTCCCGCATGACGGTGAGGGCCTTCCGGCCCGCCCGACAGGAAGGCGCCGACTTCGAGATGTTCGACTCGGTGGAGATTCCCAGAGAGTGCGACTGGCCGGCCGTGGACCTCAGCTCCGCGCCCGAGGTCGAATACCGCTACGAGGACATCCGGCCCAATCCCCTGCGGGTCTGGCTGGTGGCCGGCGGCTCGGTCCTGCTTGGTCTGGCGCTGATCGTCAAGCTGGCCCGGAGGGTCCGGAGGAAACCCCCGGCAGGCGAGCCGGCCTGAGCTACTCCTTCAGGCCGGCAGCGTTGCCGCCTGCAGCCGCCCCGGCCTTGCCCTCGTCCTCGTCCTTGTCCTCGCCCTCGGGCTTCTCGGCGGGCTTCATTATGGCCGCCTTTCCAGCCCAATCGTCGGGCTGAGCCCCGGGCAGGGGCTTGATCTCCTCGAGGATCAGCGCGCAGCGCTCGCGGACCTCCAGGTCCTTGGTGGCCTTGACCGTCTCCTCCAGGAACGCCTTGGACACCGGCCCCATGGCCAGCAGGGCGTCGTCGGCCTTGGAGCGCACCATGTAGTCGGGCGAGGCCAGGTCGGCCACGTGCTTCTCCGCCGCGGCGCGCTCCCCGGGCTTCATCTCGGGCGGATTGTCATAGGCGCCGATGCGCTTGACCAGCCCTCGCAACTCGTCCAGCACTTCCTTCGCGGGAGCCTGCACCGGCAGAAACGCCGTCGACAGGACCGGCGGTTTCTCGCCCTCTGCCGGCGCGGCGGTCTCGTCCGGCATCAGCACCAGCAGGTAGGTCTCGCCCTCCGTCAGACAGGCCCGCTTGAGGATGTCCTCCTCGCTGGGGTTCTGGATCGGAGCCCGCTTGTCCTTCTGCTCCGCGCGCATCTCCTGCCAGATGGCGTTGCGGGCGCCGTTGAAGTCGAAGTGCCGGCAGAGCACCGCGAGTTCCTTGGTGCCGGCCTCTCCGCGGATGAGTTCCACCACCTCGCACCTGGCGCGCTGCGCCTGGCCGCCCTGTCCGCCGATCCCGCCCCACCACGCCCCCATGCGCATCAGCATCATGACCTCGGGCTGCTCCTGCGACGGCGGGTTCTCGTCGGGCTTGACCTCGCCGGCGGAGGCGACCTTGACGACCGCGATGGTACCGCAGCGGGCGGCGATCATCGGCAGCTGCTTCAGCAGATGGGGCTGAACCGGCAGGGGCTTGGGCCTGGCGGGGGGCTTGTCCTTCCCGGCAGGCTTCTGCGCCGGGTCCCCGGCAGGCGCGCCGCCCTCGGCGGATCGCGCGACGGGCACCGCAAGCTGCGCGGCGAGGCAGCAACCCAGGATACCGCAGACCGCCGTCTTCGCGAGCCTCAGCATTCGATGGCGCCTCCCATGGTCATCAGGTCCGAAGGCATTCTAACCGGGTGGCCTCGCGGCGGTAGCCGAAAAAGCCGGCTCCGGGTCAGAGCGCGGCGGTCCGGACCCGCCCGGCAAGCCGGCCGGCCCGGGAGCTTCTGAGCCGGCCCAGGCCCCGGCTGGCCGCCTGCGCCGAACCGCAGGCGACCGCGAAGGCCAGGGCCTCCGGGAGGCCCAAGCTCTCGCGGGCGAGATAACCGGCATTGAAGGCGTCGCCGGCCCCCACGGTGTTGCGCACCTCCATGGCCGGGGGCCTGGCGCTCCACGCTCCGGACGCGGTCACCGCCACCGCGCCCTCGCCACCGAGCTTGATGAGGATCGTCAGCCCTCCCCGTCCGCCCGCCCGGCGCCGGGCGGCGAGCAGCTTGCGCGCGGCGGACGCCGCCCCGTCCGGGTCGGAGATTCTCCGCCCGGCCAGTTCGGCAAGCTCTTCGGCGTTGACGGACAGGACTTCCGGCCGCAGCTTCCAGGCAGAGCGCAGCGCGGCCCCGCTCGTATCCACGAGGAGGCGGCGGCCGACCCTCCTGGCCAGTGCCAGAATCCGGCCCAGCCGCTCGGGCGCGACTCCCGGCGGGAGGGAGCCGCAGAAGGCCAGGAACTCGCCCCGGCTACCCGTTCGCGAGGCGCGCCCCCCGCGGTCAGGGAAGAGCTTCGATTCCAACCTGTCCAGGACTCCGGCCGGCACCTTCGGTCCGCGCTCGCGCAGATGAGTTTCGGCGCCGGACTCGGGATCGAGAATGGTGATGTTGCTGCGGGTCGCCCCGGGGTGCGCGCAAAGCAGCGTCTCCACGCCCAGCTCTCTGAAGGACCGGGAGTAGAGCTCGACCTCGTCGGCGCCGACTATCCCGGCGGCCAGCGTTCTGACGCCCATCTCGGCCAGCACCCGGGAGACGTTGAAACCCTTGCCCGCCGGGATGAGGTCCCGAAGTTCGGCGCGCAGGAGCCCTTCCGGCCGGAAGCCGGGCACGGAGAGCACCCGATCGACGGCCGCGTTCAGGGTCAGGGTGACGATCATCGGGGAAGCGCCTAGGCCCGCACGTAGCGCTGTCCGGGCAGCCGCCTGGCCAACCGGCGGATCTCCAGGACCATCAGGACCGAAGCCACCTCGGCGGGCGGCATCCCGGCGTTCTCGATGATCGCGTCGGTGTAGACCGGCTCCTGGGAAAGCTGCTCGAAGACCCGCCGCTCGGCGGGCGTGAGCCCGGCGGAACGGGTGTCGGCCGGAGCCGCGGCCGCCTCCGGCTGCGGGACGGCCAGCGCCGAGAGCGCCGCCCGGCGATGCGGCTCGGGCAGCTCCAGGCCCACCAGCGCGTCGGCCACCGGCCCAAGCTCGTCGAGGACGTCCTGGGGGCTCTCCACCAGCTTCGCGCCCGCGCTCTTGATGAGCCCGTTGGGGCCCTCGGCCAGAGGGTCGCCGGCCTTGCCCGGGAGCGCGTAGACCTCGCGGCCCTGCTCCAGCGCCATCGAGGCGGTAATGAGGGCGCCGCTCTTCCTGGAGCCCTCCACGACGATGGTGCCCAGCGACAGCCCGCTGATGAGGCGGTTGCGGCGCGGGAAGTTCTCCCGGGCCGGCGGGGCGTCCAGCGGCAGCTCGCTCAGGACCGCTCCGCGGCCGTCGGCGATCCGGGCCGCGAGCTCCTCGTTCTCGGGCGGGTAGACTCCGGCCAGCCCCCGGCCGATAACCGCGAGCGTCCGGCCGCCGGCCTCCAGTGCGCCGGTGTGGGCGGCGGTGTCGACCCCGCGGGCCAGGCCGCTGACCACCGTGAAGCCGAGCCTGGCGAGCTCGCCCGCAAAACGGGCCGCCTGGGTCGTGCCGTAATAGGAGCATCGCCGCGACCCGACCACGGCCAGCGCCAGCGCGTCCTGGGCCCGGAGCTCGCCCCGGACGTACAGGACGAGCGGCGGGTCGTAGATGAGCTTCAAGGCCGGCGGATAGTCCTCGGAAGTGTAGGGCACGAGCCCGACCCCGAGCTCCTTGGCCCGGATAATCTCGGCGGCGGCCGTCTCCAGGCCCCGGCCGGAGGCCAGGCTGGCGGCGCGCTTCGGACCCACCCCCTCGACATCGTCGATGAGTCCGGGCGGCGCGGCCAGGATCCCCTGGACCGAACCGAAGGCCCGCAGCAGTCGCCTATAGGTCACCGCGCCCACCCCGCCGGTGAGCTGCAGGGCCAGCAACTCCTCGATCCGCGGCGGCTTCGATCCCTTGGGAATCAGCTCCTCGACCATCCATTCTCCAGGTTCAGGACCAGATGCGGAGAGTATAGTCCGGACCGCGGAGCGGGCAAGTGCGGGAAGCGGAGCGGCCAACGGCGAACCGGCCCGTTCGCTCTACGGGCTCTTTTCCAGGCACTCCCTCACCGCGGCCTCGGGCACGTCCTTGAATATCTCCGCGCGGCCGATCGCGGTCGGGAGGATCAGGCGCAGCCGGCCGTCGCGGTTCTTCTTGTCGCGCCGCATGAGCTCGAAGAGCCTCGCGCGATCGACGCCCGGGCCCAGTTCCACGGGCAGCGAGAGCAGGGCCAGCAGCCGGATCACCCGGTCGGCCTCGGCTTCGGGCAGGCGGCCGAGCCGCACGGCCAGGCGCGCGGCCAGGACCGTGCCGACGGAGACGGCTTCTCCGTGGAGGATGCCGCGGTACTCCCGCAGGGTCTCGAGGGCGTGGCCGAAGGTGTGGCCCAGGTTGAGGAGCGCCCTGGGGCCGTCGCCCGTCTCGCGCTCGTCGACCTCGACGACCCGGCGCTTCACCTCGATCGAACGGCCGATGGCCTCGAGCAGCACGGCCTCGTCGCGCGATAGCAGCTCGCCGGGGTGCTTCTCCACGAGATCGAAGAGCTCGCGGTCCCCGAGCACGCCGGCCTTGACCACCTCGGCCGCCCCGGCCGAGAGCTCCCGGTCGGGCAGGGTCCGGAGCACCTCCGGGTCGGCCATCACCGCGGATGGCTGGTGGAACGCGCCGACCAGGTTCTTGCCGCCGGCCAGGTCCACGGCGGTCTTGCCGCCCACGGAACTGTCCACCATGGCGAGCAGGGTGGTCGGCACCTGGAGGTGGGCGACGCCCCGCATGTAGAGGGCCGCGACCAGCCCGGCGATGTCGCCGACCACGCCGCCGCCGAGCGCCACCACGATGCCCGAGCGGTCCAGGCGCGCGGCCAGGGCCGCCTCGCAGAGGCGCTCGACCGTGGCCAGCCGCTTGCCCTCCTCGCCGGCCTCGATGACCGCCTCGCCGGCCTCGAAGCCAGCGCCCCGAAGCGACTCCAGGGCGCGCCCGCCGTAGAGTGGCCGGACGTTGGCATCGGTGATCAGGAGCGCCCGCCGCGCGCCGCCCAGGGCCCGGACGGCGGCCTCGCCCACCGCGTCGAGCGCCCCGGCGGAGAGCTCCACCGCGTAGCGGCCGGAGGAGGTCCTGACGTCGATGGCCGCCATCAATCGTCCAGGTTCTTTACCTGGAAGTCGTCGGGCCTGTCCCCGTCGGCCGGAGGCTGCGGGGGCGCGGGCGGCTCGGCCGGAGGCCGGGCATCCGCGTCATCGTGCGGGTCCCCGGCGGGCTGGAGCGGAGCCGGGCCGCTTCGACGCGTCGAGACCGGCTTGTGCTGCTGGCGCCGGCGGCGCTCGATGCGCTCGGCGCGCTTGGCCTGGCCCTCGCGGGTCTCTCCGCGGACCAGGAAGAGCATGCCGATGATCAGCAGTACCGCCGCAGCGATGATGCCCACGGTGGCCTTGCGGGACACCTGCTCCGAGGGCGGAGCCGGAGTCATGTGCATGGTCAGGATCAGCGGCTGCCACTGCCAGAGGTTGGAGGAGTTCACGTACGGGTAGCGCTTCCAGAAGACCCCGGTGAGGTCGTAGATCTCCTCCTCGCGGAAGTCGTCGAGGGGCTGGGGCACCAGGACCACGAAGATGGCCCGCCCGTGAATGGCGCTGACCGGGTAGCAGAAGAGCATGGCGGTGTCCTGCACTCCCGAGTCGTTCTTGGGCCAGCCGAAGTTCATGTACTTTTTGACCACCTTCACGCGCAGACTGATGGCTTTGCCGCGGCACTCCGCAGGCTGGCGCATCATGTCGCCGTGGGTCATGTCCGGATCGGCGCGCAGCCGCAGGTCATCCCCGTGGGTGCGCAGATACCGGAAGACGTGGGCGACCACCCCGGCCTCTTTCTTGATCTCGCTCGACTCGCTCGGCTGCTTGATATCGTCCCAGGTGTAGTCCTCGACGAACCCCAGATCCAACTCCGGAAGCGGCTTGAACTCGCGCAGAACCGGACGGAAGACGAACTGCCCCCCGTCCCGGACGATGTCCTGCCCGCCGGCATCGGCCGCGCCGGCATCGGAGCCACCGTCGGCGACAGCGGGCGTTGTACCGGGGCCGGCATCGGCTCCGGATGGCTCTCCCGCCCCATCGGGTTCCTTGGCGCCGGGCTCCCCAACGGCCTCCAGGGAACCGGCCGGCTCGGGGCCGTGCGGTGCCCCGCCGATCAGGCCGCCGGGCGACGCGGGCGGCTTGCCCGGGGCGACGGGCTTCGATTTGCCACCGTCCGGATCGCCGGGCAGATAGGCGGCAGGCTGGGACGGCCCCGAGTGGCGCAGCGACAGCATGATGGCGAAGACCGCGACGGCGCAGACCAACAGCATGCCCAGCGCCTTGTACCGGCGGATCATGTAGCCGGAGCCCTCGGTGCTGCGCGACTGCGGCTTCCACACGCCGTGGAAGTCGCCCTCGTGCCTCCGGCGCTCCACTATGTCGGAGAACAAGTTGGGTTTCCCCTTCTTCTGGTTCTTGCCGGTCAGGTCCATGACCGCCTGATCCTTTCAGAGGCCCAGTGTAACCCCGCACCCGGGGGTGTCAAGCCGGACGCTTGCGGCCTCCGAGGTTACAACGGCGCAGAACGCCGGGCAGTTCACGGACTTCGACGATACGCAGGAAACGGCCCCGACACCGCAGCGACCACGACCAACCCGGGGAGGACATTTCACCGCGGAGGCGCGGAGACGCCGAGACAAGCCACTGTCCGCGGCCGAGGTTCTTCCCTGGAGAAGTCCTCCGCCGCGGCCCAGAGCTTCCTCTGCGCCTCTGCGTCCCCTGCTCTGCGAAGCCCGGCTTCGCTACGCAGGGCGAAACAGGGTCCGCGGTGAAACCGCATTCCTGAAATGGCCCTGCCGCAGCGGCCGGGGCTATTGCTTTGCGCACGGTTCCGGGGTATCCTTTGATCGGGAGCCATGGAGGCTCCCGGTTCGGCCGCAGGGAGGCACCCGCCATGGTGACTTTCAGCATCGCCGTCTCCGCACTGCGGGCGGCATTCGACCGCCAGGCCGTCACCGCCAACAACGTCGCCAACGTCTCGACTCCCGCCTATCAGGCCCGGCGCGTCCACCAGTCCGAGGCCTACGCCGGGGGCGCGACCATCGACGCGGTCAGCCGCGACCAGACCGAGGGCGGATTCGAACCCACCGGGCGTCCGCTGGACCTGGCCGTCTCCGGCCCGGGCTACCTCGGAGTGGACACGCCGCGCGGCACGCGCTACACACGCTACGGGGCCTTCGGCGTGGACGGCTCCGGCCGGGTGGTCGACTCCGCCGGAAACCGCCTGCTCCCGGGCTTCACGGTCCCGGCCGACGCGGTGGCCGTGGAGGTCTCGCGCTCCGGCGACATCTCGGCCACCATGCCCGACGGCTCGCGCCAGGCCCTGGGGCGCGTCCCGGTGTTCACCTTCGCCAATCCCGGCGGGCTGGAGACCGTGGGGGGCGGGCTCTATTCGCCGAGCGCCTCCAGCGGCCCGGCCATGGCCGGAGCCGCCAGCACCGGCGGCCGGGGCGAGGTCATCGGCGGGTTCCTGGAGAGCTCCAACGTGGACCTCGGCCGGGAGATGGTCGACATGATCGTCAACCGGATCACGGTCGGCGCCAACACCGCCTCGGTCCGGGCGCAGGACCGCATGCTCGGAGAACTGCTGGACCTCCGGGGTTGACCGCGGGCGCCGTTACAGGCGGCGCATCCTCCCCGCCCTCCGGGGCGGAGTATTCTCAACGCAAAGCCAATGGTCCAGTTCGTTCAGCAAGTTCGGACCGGCTGCTGTTCTCCGCGTCCTCTCTGCGCACTCCGCGTCTCTGCGTTCGAGGCGCACGCTCGCGGACTACGGCAGCTGCCGAATCTGCCGGGAGACCGACTGCAGGGCCGGGACGGTTGACACCGTCCCTCGGGAGCTTACCATCTCTCCCGCGCCGAGGTTCGGAAACCGTTCATCCGGGGAGGAAGGTGGGGACATGAGAGCCTATTCCGTGATCAGCGTCATCGGGCCCGACCGGCCCGGCATCGTCGACGAACTGTCGCGCATCGCGGCCGAGGGCCGCTGCAACATCGAGGACAGCCGCATGGCCCACCTGGGCGGCGACTTCGCCCTGATCATGCTGCTGGCCGGAGAGAAGCCGGTCCTCGAGGAGGCCGCCGGGCGGATCCGCAAGTGGGGCGAGGAGCGGGGCATGAGCATGCTCTCGCACCCCACCAGCGCCCCGGTCAAGCCCGCGATCCCCAGCGCGGAGATCGAGATCGAGATGCCCGACCAGCCGGGCATCGTCAGCCGCGTCACCCGCTTCCTGGCCGAGCGCGGCGCCAACGTGGAAAACCTCGAGACCTCGCTGCGCCCGGCGCCGTTCACCGGCACGCCCACCTTCGCGATGCACGTGGACATCCGCTCCTCCGGGAAGATCCCGCTCGAGGACCTCCGCCGGGCGCTCCAGGAACTGGCCCGCGACGAGGACATCCACATCACGGTGGGAACGGCGCTTTGATAAGGCAGAAGTAAGAAGGCAGAAGGCAGAAAGACGAAGAAGAGCTGCCGGGCCTGGCCTTCTCCCCGATACTTCAGCCTTCTTCCTTCTGCCTTCTGCCTTCTGCCTTTCCCACTTCTGCCTTTCCCAGTCTCTTCGACATCACCACGCAATTGCCGGCCTGGTTGTAGATGAGCCGGTCCATCACCCGCCGGGCTATGGACACCCCGAAGCCGCCGGGCCGCTTGCCGGCCGCCTCGCGCGACTCGGACAGCCCCACCGGGTCGGCCAGCGGGTCGGGAACCTCCTCGGGCCGGAAACCCGGGCCCAGGTCCTCGACCTTGATCACGATCTCCCCGGGGAAGAGACAGTAACTGGCCTGAACCGGCTTGGTCGGGTCGCCGCGGTTGCCCCACTCCATGGCGTTGGTGACGATTTCGTTGAGGGCGATCCGCAGGTCGCGGGCGTCCGATTCGGCCACGCGGTGGGCGAGCAGCAGGGCGAAGAGGTTGTCGAGGCGCTCCAGGAACTCCCGGTGGCTCGGGGCGCTGACCTGAACCCAGCCCTGCAGCGTGCTAGCCCGGAACCGGCCGGACCCGGAGGCCGATCGGTCCTCTCCGGCGCGCAGCGCCGCGGTCACCGCATCGCGCAGTTCGTCGAGGTCGAAGGGCTTGCGTATGAAGCGGGCCACCCCGGCGTTCATGCTCTCGAACACCACCCGGTCGGAGGCGAAGGCGGTTATGAGCACGAACGGCAACCGGGGGCGCACCCCGGCCGCGCGCCGGACCAGTTCGATTCCGTCCAGGCCCGGCATGCGCAGGTCGATGACCGCGGCATCGAGCTCCTCCCGCCCGATGATCTCGAGGGCGGCGCGGCCGTCGGCCGCGCTCGCCACCCGAAAGCCCAGTTCCCGGAGGTAGACTTCCAGCAGTTCCCGGATGTGGACGTCATCGTCGGCGACCAGGATGCTACGGCCGGAGAATTCCACGGCCCTACTCCGCCTCCGCGGCCATGGCCGCCATGGCCACGCGGAACGCCTCGAAGGCCGCGGAGCCGTGGAGCACGAAGCACTCCTCGAGTATGGCCGGCCCTCCGGCGCGGTGGATGGCGCCGTCCACGCCGCCACCGCCGGCCAGGCCGGAGTTGGCGGCATTGACTATGGCGTCGGAGTCGTCCCTGGTCAGGTCGCCCTCGACCAGCTCGATCCGGGCGGGTCCCACTTGCAGGTGCATGCGCTCTCTCCCGGGTCCGCAGTCCAATATAGCGCCGCCTGGGCCGGGGGGCAAGCGAGGGTAAGGGGGAAGGATGAAGGATGAAACGCAGAGGCAGGCAGAAACGCCAGGGATACCCCGGCGGCGTTACCTCATGTGTTCATCCTTCCTCCTTCATCCTTCCGCCTTCTTCTCGCCCTGCTCCGCCACCCGCTTCGCCGCAGCTGCTGCAGCGGCCGGATCGCCCAGGTAGTAGTGCTTGACCGGCTTGAGCTCGTTGTCGAGTTCGTAGACCAGCGGGATGCCCGTCGGGATGTTGAGTTCCGAGATCTCGGCGTCCGAGACGCCGTCCAGGTGCTTGACCAACGCCCTCAGGCTGTTGCCGTGGGCGGCGATCAGCACCCGGCGGCAGGCGCGCAGGTCGGGCACGATGGCCGAGTGCCAGTAGGGCAGGAAGCGGCCCACCGTGTCCTTCAGGCTCTCGGCCAGCGGCAGGTCGCGCTCGTCGACCCGGGCGTAGCGCCGGTCGCGCCCGGGCCAGCGCGGGTCGTCCCGGGTCAGCGGCGGAGGGGGCACGTCGTAGCTCCGGCGCCAGAGGTGCACCTGTTCGGCCCCGAACTTCGCGGTCATCTCCGCCTTGTTGAGGCCCTGAAGGGCTCCGTAGTGGCGCTCGTTCAGGCGCCAGTCGATCCTGACGGGGATCCACATCAGATCGAGCTCGTCCAGCACGATCCACAACGTTCGGATGGCGCGCTTCAAAACTGACGTGTAGGCCACGTCGAAGGTGTAGCCCCCCTCGCGGAGCAGCCTGGCGGCCTCGCGGGCCTCGGCCAGGCCCTGCCCGGAGAGGTCCACGTCGGTCCAGCCGGTGAAGCGGTTCTCCCGGTTCCAGACGCTTTCGCCGTGGCGGAGCAGCACCAGCTTGATCATGACGCGGCCTCCGGCTCTTCGTTTCCCGCTCAGCGCAAGATATCAACGAAGACCCGGAACGCAAGTATTCCGTCCCGAAGCCGTCCGCGACCATTGCGTCGGCAGCCAAGGCCACTCGCCGCGTCCCAGCGGACGGAACTCCGGTTCCGACTCATTGTCGGCGTGGAACAGCGGGATGGCCCTTTTCCTGAGGAGGGGCGCATCACGCTGGGGCAGGGCTCCGTCCGTGCCGCTCAGGACGCGTAAGCCGCCCCTGCGCACACACCTCCTGCAACCGCGACCTCTGTTCTGGCGTGGCCTCGGCCAGGAGGCTCGTCTCGGCGACGAGGAAGTACATGATTTCCTCTTCAGTCATGGGCCGGAGCGAGGCCGCCAGGGACGTGATGAGGGCGGGTTCCTCGGCCGGGGCAACGAACATCGGGTAGAGGGTGCGCGACCGCGGCGGCCGGGTCTCGACCGGCCCGTGCTCCAGGCATACGCGATCCTCGGGCACGTCGAGGTTCAGCCGCAGCAGCAGCGCCGGCGCGCCGCCGACCTTGTCGTATTCGCGCTCCGGGCCGGCCGCGGAGAAGAGCAGTGTCTTCTCGTAGAACCGGACGTGGCGCGGGTTGACTGTGATAACGAAGTCGGTCGCCCCGCGGACCTTCCTGGAAAGCAGGTAGACGAAATTGAAGAGCTTGACCAGGATCTCCGAGCCAGCGCCGGCCCCCTCGTCCACTCCCAGAGAGACAATTTCGGCTGGTCGCCGGCCCGAGGCGCGCAGCGCGTCGAGCTCCGGCTTGTAGAGCTTGTCGGCCGGCAGCCCCAGTGGCGAGTCGAAGACGACGGTGAGGGCGCCAACGGGGGTGGATGGTGGAGGGTGGAGGGCGGACGTGGCCGGGTTACTCCTGCCTTCCACCTTCAGCCTTCCACCTTCCACCGCTGTTCGTTCCACCAACAGCGTCACCGTGCCCGGCAACGCGTCGAATACAGAGAGCCACATCTTCGAGCGGTCGGGACGGGCATATTCCTTCTCGAGGTAGAGGCGGTAGACCAACCGGTAGGCCTTCCTGCGGCTCTCAAGGTCGTTGGCCACGCGAATGCTGTAGCGGCCGTCGCCGAAGACGAAAGGGAGCGGCCCCTGCCGCTCCGCCACGGGTTCCAGCCCCACCCCGGCCCCCAGCTCCAGCGAGCGCAGGCGCGCGGTGAGTCGGTTCGTACGCTCAGCGATCATGTGTGCATCCTCTATGCTCAGGCACTGACCACGAAGTCGAGCCCGCGGAAGCCGCGCACCGCGGCCATGGAGAGCCGCGAGCACCGGAGCTCCTCGCGCAGCTCCCGCACCGTCAGGGCCGAGCCCAGCGACTCGCGGTACATCTTCATCTGCTCGCCGCTGTAGCCGAGCGCGAGCTTCGAGAAGGCCAGGAGCAGAGCCGCCTTCCAGCGCGGCTGGCGCGCCAGATCCTTGATCACGATCCGGCCGCCCCCGCGGGTCACGCGGGCAAGCTCATCGAAGAGCTCCGCCGGCCGTTCGATGTGGTGGAGCATGAAGTGCGAGACCGCCAGGTCGAAATGCCCGGCCTCGAAAGGCAGCTCCGTGGCGTTGCCGTGGACGAAGTGGACGCGATCGGCCACCCCGGCCTCGGCGGCGTGACGCCGGGCCCGCGCGAGCATGTCCTCGGAGACGTCGAGTGCCCATATCTCCCAGCCGGGCTTGCGCAGGGCGAGCTCCACAGGGATCCACCCGGGCCCGGTGCCGACATCGAGCACCCGGCCCGTCTCCAGCCGGAGCCCGGCGACCATGTTCACGAAGGGCCGGTTCAAGAGCCAGGCATGGCGCCGCACCATCCGGTCATACTCGACCGCATCTTCGTCGACGTGGACGGGCGAGGATTCGAGCACTCGCAGGGCTTCCCGACGGAAACGCTCTCCTGGCGCCGCGACCGGGCCATGCCCGGACTCCGAGCCGCCCTCGGTCAACGCCATCGCCTGATTCATCAAGACCATGATCCGGCCCTCCTCTACCGCTACAGGCATAGCACCGCATGTGCCGTTGTCCCCACACAAGCAAGCATCGCGATTGCGCCTGTTGCGCAAGAAGGGGGGCATTGACTCCATCGATAATGACTTGCCCTGATCTTATTGTAGCGCTATGATGCTCTTATAGCGACGCTTTAAGCGCATCGCAAGGAGGACCTTTGGTGGCCTCGCGCTCAAGACCGAACGGCCGGAACAGGGATCCCGTCGTGGCCCCATTGATATCGAGCGGCGACGTACATCGGACCCTCCTCGACGTGCCGGAGCCGCGCGGGCAATTGCTGGACGCCATGCTCCTGCTCGTGGAGAGCGGCCACGGCAAGGTCCCCGTGGCAGAGGCACTCGCGGCAGCCGAACGGGTTCCGCCGACCGGGCACGATCCCGATCTCTACCTCGCCTTCCTCGAATGCTGGACGGGCGCCGCCAACCGCGCCGACCGCATCGCCGAGATGTCCTCGCTGCTGGCGCGCGCCAAGTCGCTGATCAACGACCGGACGCCGCCGGAGCTGCGCGCGGGTCTGCTCCTGAACGAGGCTCTGTTGGCGGCCAAGCTCGGCAACATGGCGGAGAACGAGCGGCTCTGCCGCTCGGCACTGGCCGGCCTTTCCCGGCAATCCGGCCCGTATGCGTTCGCCTGCATCTCGCTGGCCAGATGTCTGGCCTGGATGGGGCGCGGAAACGAGGTGGCGGCAAGCCTGGTCGACTTCCCCGAGCCGGGGCGCCGCCGCCACGCCAACGGGATCGCCGCGACCCGGATGACCGACGCGGCCATCTGCGGCCGGATGGCCGAGACCGCCCGTCTTCTGAAGGCCGTCTCCACGGCATCCGCTGTCCAGGCCTTCTACAAGGCGCCCCTGGAGTTCGCCCGGGCCATGCTGCGGCTCATGCTGCGCCACTGGCAGACTCCGGACACCGCCGCCGCGCGCGCGGAGCTGGTCGGGCAGTCCTTCCCGGACGCACCCGAGTCGGAGTGGCACGACTGGGAGCAGGTGACCGACAGGCTGGCCCGTCGGCAGCCGGAAGAGGCCCTCCGGCTGGCGCGGGAGATGGCCGCCAAGGGCGTCGAGCGATTTCTCAACGAATACGGCTTCGACGCCTACAGCCTGGCCCGGGCCGAGCTCTCCGCCGGCAACGGCCCGGCCGCCCGGCGGATCATCGAGATCCGCCGCCGCCGCGGCAACCGCCAGTACCTCGACGACTTCTTCCTGGCCCGCGCGGAGCTGCTGGCCGGACGACTGGACGAGGCCGCGCGGCTCTTCGCCGCGGCCCACCGGGCCTGCGAGCGTTACGATGCCCTGGGGCGGCTGGACTTCGAGCTGCACCTGAGCTGCGAACTGTCCGCCGGCCGGGCATCGCTCCTGATGCGGGAGGCGGCGCGCCCCGAACGCGCTTCGACCGCGACGGCCGGGCCGTCGTCGGCGAGGGCTCCGTCCTCGTCCGGCGGTGCTGCGCAGCCCGAAGAGGTCCGGACCGGCCCGGCGCGCCTGCTGGGCGCGAGCGCGGTCATGGCCGGAGTGCGCGACGACATCGCAAGGCTCGCGCCCCTCGCCCCCCCGGTGCTCATCGTCGGCGAGACCGGCACCGGCAAGGAACTGGCCGCCCGGGCCATCCACGAAGCCGGAGCGCGCGCGGCGGGGCCGTTCGTCGCCGTCAATTGCGGGGCCATCACCGAGGGCCTGCTCGAGAGCGAGCTCTTCGGTCACGAGCGGGGCGCCTTCACCGGGGCGGAGCGCGCCCACCGCGGCCTCTTCGAGGAGGCCGGCAAGGGCACCATCCTGCTCGACGAGATCGGGGAGATACCGCCTCGCCTGCAGGTCGCGCTCCTGCGGGTGCTCGAATCCGGAGAGATCCGCCCGGTGGGCAGCGCCAGACCGAGGAAGATCGCCTGCCGGGTGATCGCAGCGACCAACGCCGACCTGGCGGCGCTGGTCGAACGGGGGCGCTTTCGCCAGGACCTGTTCTACCGCCTGCGCCATCTGGAGCTCCGCATGCCCCCGCTCCGCGACCGCCGCGCGGACATCGTGCTGCTGGCCTGGCGCTTTCTCGGAGAGGGGCGCACCGACGGCCGGGAGCCGCGGATATCACCGGGGCTGGCGGAGGAGCTCCGCTCGCGAGACTGGCCCGGCAACGTGCGCGAGCTTCGCAACGCGATCGAGAGGATGCGGCTGCTCAACTCCGACAAGCAGGACTACGACGTCGCCGACCTCGAGCCGGAGTCCGCGGCGCCCGGAGCGGGCAAGGCGGAAGCGGCGGCGGCCGCCGGACCGCCCGGAGAGGCCTCATCGCCGCCGGAGGCCTGTCCCGCTCCATCGAGCGCGGACGCCGAGTTCGCCGTCCTCAACTCCGAGCGCACCATGATGCGCCAGCTCGAGCGGCTGCGCGGCCTCTTCGCCCGCCATCGCCAGCTGACCCGCAAGGAGATCGGCCGCCTGCTCGACGTGGCCCCGGCCACGGCGGCCAAGTACCTCAAGGCCCTCCGCGCCGACGGCTCCGTCGACAAGGTCGCGCCATCGGCCTCGCCGCGGTCGCACTATTTCCGCCTGCGCCCGGCTCAGCCTCAGGGCGAGGCGAGCATGGGCGGACCCAGCCCGCTGAGCGAGACGAGACGCGATTGACTTTGCCTTGCGCGGACCGGCGAATAGAATGAGGCCAAAGGCCTGGCCGAGAGAACCGAAGAGGGCGAAGGGGAGAGTTCCATGCGCATCGTCAAGGCAGCCGTGATCGGCACCGGGTTCATCGGACCCGCCCACGTCGAGGCCGCGCGCCGGATCGGCGGGGTGGAGGTGGCCATGCTGGCCGAGGCTGACCGGGACCTCGCCGGGAAGAAGGCCGCGGCCCTGGGCATCCCGCGCGCCACCGGCGACTTCCGGGAGGCGCTGGCCGACCCGGAGATCGAGGTCGTCCACAACTGCACGCCCAACCGGATGCACTTCGAGATCAACCGCGCAATATTGCGCGCCGGCAAGCACGTGATCAGCGAGAAGCCGCTGGCCATGTCGAGCGCCGAGACCCGCGCGCTCGTGGCCGAGGCGAAGAAGGCCGGGGTGCTGGCCGCCGTGGACTTCAACTATCGGTTCTATCCGGTGGTCCAGGAGATGCGCGCCATGGCGGCCGACGGCCGGCTCGGCGGGCTCTTCCTGGCCCAGGGCAGCTATCTCCAGGACTGGCTCTACCTCGACACCGACTACAACTGGCGGCTCGAGCCGAAGCATGGCGGCTCGCCCCGCGCGGTCGGCGACATCGGCAGCCACTGGTTCGACCTCTTCCGGCACGTGACCGGCCAGGAGGTCGTCGAGGTCTCGGCCGACTTCTCGACGGTCCACCCCTTCCGCCGCCGGCCGAAGAAGGCCGTCGAGACCTACGCCGGCCGCAACCTCCGGCCCTCCGACTACCAGAAGGTCCGGATCGAGACCGAGGACTGCGCCACCATCCAGTTCCGGACGGCCTCCGGCTCGGTCGGCTCGCTGGTCGTGAGCCAGGTCTCGGCGGGGCGCAAGAACCGCCTGTTCATCGAGCTCTCCGGCTCGAAGTCGGCGGTCTGGTGGGACCAGGAGCGTCCCAACGAACTGACCATCGGCCGGCGCGAGCGGCCCAACGAGTTGCTCATCAAGGACCCCGCGCTGCTCTCGCCTGCGGCCGCGCCCTTCGCGCACTATCCGGGCGGCCACCCCGAGGGCTACCCGGACGGCCTCAAGAACCTCTGCCGGGAATTCTATGCCCGGGTGCGCGACCCGAAGCTCCGCCGCGAGCCTGCGTCCTTCGCCACCTTCGCCGACGGCCACCGGGAACTGGCCATCTGCGAGGCGGTGCTGGCCAGCGCCCGCAAGCGCGCCTGGGTGAAAGTGAAGGGCTGATGCGAAGGGCCGTACTCGGGGCCGCGTCGGCCCTGTTCTGCGCGCTCCGGCTCGGCGCCGCCGGCGGAGCCGAGGGTCGCATCGGCGTCGTCGGGGATCCCGCCGCGGTCGCCTCCGAATCGGTCAGGCCTGCGGAGGCCGGCGAGACCTTCGAGTCCGCAGTGCTCTTCGTCAACGGCCGGGCCGTCACCCGCTCCGACCTGGAGGTGCGCACCGCCGCGCGCTACCGGGAGCTCGACCGCATCCGTTCGGAGATCGTCCGCACGGGCCGCTGGACGCCCCGCGACGAGGCCTCCTGGCAGGCCGCCCGCGCATCCGCCTGGCGGCAGGCGGTCCGCTCGGTGGTCTTCGGAGAGATTCTGCGGGTCGAGGCCGAGTCCTTCGTCAAGCTCGGCATGGGCCTCTCCGAACGCCAGGTCGAAGAGTACTGGCGGCGGATGCTCAAGGAGGCCGGCGGACCGGCGGAGATCGCCCGCCAGCGGGGCCTCTCGGTGGCGGCCTTCAAGGAACTGGCCCGCGACGAACTGCTCGGCGATGCCTACCGGCACTCCCTGCGCGTGCAGCTGGCCCGCCCGACCCCCGGCGAGCTCCGCGACTACTACCGTTTCAGCTCGGAGAGCTTCCGCAGACCGGAGTCGGTCCGGGCCCGCGCGGTAGTGATCCGCCGGTTCCTGTACGACGGGCACGGCGGCCGCACGCCCCGCGAGGGCGCCGGGCGACGGGCCGAGGAGGTCCTCGGGAAGCTCAAGGCCGGCGAGGACTTCGCCCGCGTGGCCGCCAGGTACTCCGAGGACACGTCGAACGCCGCCCAGGACGGCAGGCTCGGCACCGAGGAGAAGGGCTTCCTGATCGAGCGCGGCACCTACGAGGCCGAGCTCGAGAAGGCGCTCTTCGGCACCGCGCCGGGATCGCCGGCGGCCATCGTCGAGGGCCGGGCCAACTTCTACGTGCTGGAGGTGCTCAAACACTATGCGCCGGGGGTGCCGCCCTTCGAAGAGGTCGAGGACGAGATCTTCCGGCGCTGCTACTCCGACCGGATTCGCAAGGCCGAGGAGAAGTTCTTCCGCGACTCATTCGAGAAAGTCCTGGTGCTCGACGCCCGCGGCCGGCGCATCGGAACCGACGAGTTCTTCGCCGAGCCGTCCGACTTCCGCAAGCGCTCCCTCTTCGACCGCGAGGAGGAACCGCAGGACGCGGCCGGCCATGACGAGCAGCCCGCCCCGTTCCAGCCCCCGGCGCCCGCGCCGGCACCTGCGCCCGAGGCTCCCGACCGGACGGACCCGATCGACCCTGCCGATCCGTCGGATCAGTCCAGGGGCCTCTTCCGCTAGGGATTCCGCCTACCCGAACAGCCCCGGCTTCTGCGGACGGGCGGCGACGTTGGCGAGCAACCCCGCGGCCACGAAGCAGGTCAGCATGGAACTGCCGCCGTAGCTCACGAAGGGCAGGGTGATGCCCGTGGTGGGCAGCAGACCGATGCACACGGCCACGTTGATGACCGCCTGCCCGCCCAGGAGCGCGGTGAGCGCCGCGGCCACCACCTGGCCCTCGCGGTCGGCGGCGTGGATCGCGATGGCCGTGCCGGCGAGCACCAGCACGGCCACGGCCACGAGCAGTCCGGTGGCGGCCAGGAAGCCGCCCTCCTCGGCGATCACCGCGAATATGAAATCGCTCTCCTTGAGCGGCAGGAGGTCGAACTGGTTCTGCGTCCCGGCGCCGAGGCCCTTGCCCAGGAGGCCGCCCGAACCGATGGCGATCAGCGACTGGATCAGCTGATAGGCCTTGCCCAGCTTATAGGGCTCGGGGTCGAGCCACGCGTAGACCCGCTCGCGCTGATAGTCGTGCATGGCCTTGAACCACACCACGACCGCCCCGCCAACGGCGCTGCCGGCCAGGGCCGCCAGGTGCCACACCCGGGCTCCACCCACGAAGACCGTCACGGCGATCACCGGCATGAATACCATGGCCGTGCCCATGTCCGGCTGCTTGAGGATGAGCAGCACCGGCAGCCCGGCCAGGGCCAGGGCCAGAGCCAGGTCGCGGACTTTGAGCGTCCTCGGCCGCGTCGCAAGGAAGCGGGCCATGGCCAGGGTCAAAGCCAGCTTCATGAACTCCGACGGCTGGGCCTTCATGAAGCCCAGGTCGAACCAGGAGCTCGCGCCCTTGACCGGGGCGGTGAAGAGCACGGCGACCAGGGCGAGCAGCCCGGCGGCGTAGGCCAGGTAGCCGGCGCGCACGAACAGGCGGAAGTCCACCAGGAACGCGCCCAGGAAGGCGAAGGCGCCCAGGCCGGCCCAGAGCAGGTGGCGGCTGGCCAACCCCTTGTGCCCGGCGGCGCTGTTGACGAAGAACACCCCGTAGACCACCATGGCGGCCACGGCGATGAGCAGCATCAGCGGCAGCCGCTTCAGGGGCAGGCCGATCTCGTGGTTGCCCAGCCTCAATCCTGCTCCTCCCCGGTGGGCGTCAACGTCTCACCCTCGACGTTGAAGAGAACCTCCAGGACCTTGCGCGCCACCGGCGCCGCCGCCGAGCCGCCGTGGCCGGCCCGCTCCAGGACCACCGCGAAAGCCACCGTGGGATCCGCCGACGGAGCGTAGCCGCAGAACCACGCGTGGGTCGCGCCCGGCCCGCCGTGCTCGGCCGAGCCGGTCTTGCCGGCCACGACCACGTCCTTGAGCTGGGCCAACCGTCCCGTGCCGCCCTCGTTGACCACGCCATAAAGCGATTTCTTGAGCGCTGCCAGGGGCCCGGGGGAGAACTTGAGCGTGCGCCGCACGTACTTTTGCTCGGTAACCAGGTGCGGGCGCACCACCCGGCCGCCGTTGCCGATGGCCGCGAAGGCCACCGCCGCCTGCAGCGGAGTGACCAAGTCCCAGCCCTGGCCGATGACCATGTTGCAGGAGTCGCCGTCGGTCCACGACCCGAGCTTCCTGCCCCGTTTCCAGGCCGGAGAGGGCATCAGCCCTTCCCTCTCGCCCGGCAGGTCGATGCCGGAGAGCTCGCCGAACCCGAGGTTTTTGGCCCAGCGGGCCATCCGCTCTCCGCCGGACTTCATGCCGGTGTGATAGAAGTACAGGTTGCAGCTCTTGCGCATGGCCATGTCGAACTCGATGCTGCCGTGGGTCCCCAGGCACTCGAAGCTGGCCCTGCCCAGGTGCAGCACGCCGGTGCAGGGGAAGGCCGTGCGCGGGCCGATCACGCCCTCCTCGAGCGCGCCGGAGCTGATTATCGGCTTGAAGGTCGAGCCCGGCGGGTAGGCCGACTGGTAGGCCCGACAGAGCATGGGATGGCTCTTGTCGCTGAACAGGCGCGTGATCTCCTCGTTCCTCCGGAGCACGAAGGCGTTCGGGTCGTAGACCGGATGGCTGGCCATGGCCAGCACCGCCCCGGTGGAGGCGTCCAGGAAGACGACCGCGCCGTTGCGGCCGCTCTCGGCCAGGGCCTTCTCCGCGGCCTTCTGGACGGGCAGCAGGACGGTCAGGCGCACGTCCGCGCCCGGCATCGGGGGCACCGGCGGAACGTCTTCCCCAAACCTCCTGACCTGCTGGCCGCCGCGCCAGCCGCCGCCCTCGATGTCGCGGATCGTGACGCGGTAGGCGTGCTGGCCGCGCAGTTCCTGGTTGTGGCTCTTCTCGACGCCGTAGGTACCGACGCGCTCGTCCGGCAGCGCGCGCCCGATGGTCCGGCGCCCGCGGGGCCTGAGCCAGGTGCGCTCGCCCTCGGAAGTCTTGAAGAAGAAGCGCCCGTCGCCGGTCCGGCCGAAGGGATTGAGGAAGGCCAGCCCGCCGGGCTCGGGGGCGGCCAGGCCCATGAACTTGAGGCGGGCGGCGACTCCGTCGAGCTCCTCCCGGCTGCGGGTCTCCGGACCCGCGGCCAGCCCCTCGTAGAGCAGCTCGCTCATGGGCTTGACGTAGCCGACCAGATGGCAGGCGCTCGTCCCCTGCGGATAGCGGCGGGTCACCCCGTTGGTGAGTTCCACGCCGGGAATGCGCTCGGCGCCGGACATCAGCGGGCTATGCTGGCGGATGTACAGCCGGTCCCAGCAGCGGCGGTCGACGTTGGTGGCGATCGGCGGCGGGGCGCCCTCGTAGCGCTTGGCCGCGTGCTCCAGCGCGCCCATGATGCCGCGGGCCAGGTCCTCGCGAGGCACGCCCGAGATGGCCGAGAGCTCGACGACCGTCTGCTCGCGCGCGGCGAGCCGGGCGATGGCCCCTTCGCGCTGCTTGCGGAACTCCGCCTCGGCGGCGCGATACTCGGGCGCCAGCTTGTCGATCTCGGCCTGGAGCTTCGCGATGGCCGCGCTCCGGCCGGCGATCTCCTTCCTGAGGACCTCCTCCTCGGCGCCGCCGGCGGAGAGCAGCAGGTCGTTCTGCTCCTCCAGGTCGGCCACCGCCCGATCCTTGCCGCGGATGGCGTCCAGGTAGGGTCCGGCTGCCTTGCGGCGGGTGTCGTAGTAGCTCTCCACGTCGTCGAGCACCACCTCGCGGAGCTTGAGGTCGCGCACGCGTACGGAGATGTCGAAGCTGGGCGCGTCCTCGGCCAGCACCTCGCCGGTGGCGTCGAGGATCCGCCCGCGCGTGGGGGGCACCAATTCCTCGCTGGTCAGGGCGGTGAGGGCCCGGTCGTGGTAGTCCTTGTAGCGCCAGATCTGCAGCCAGGCCAGGCGCGCGACGCAGGCGGCCAGGGCCAGCAGCAGCGCGGCCAGCGCCACCTGCATGCGCCGGGAGAAGACGCGGTCGCTCACCTGGCACCCTGCCTGCCCCGGCGGGGCGCCATGCCGGTGCCGGCCCCAGCCGCGGCGACGATCTGGGCCCAGGAAGCCGGCGTGCGCGAGCTCGGCCAGTTGAAGAGCCTGGACAGGGCGCTCAGCGGCCAGCTCAGGAAGAGCGCGGCCATGCCGGTGAGCATGGCGCTGTTGAGCGCCACCCGCAGTTCGGCCCCGCCCCCCCCGGGCCAGCCGCGCACCGCGGCCACGCAGTAGACCACCTCGACGAAGAGCGCGCCGAACGCGGCGAGCAGCCCGTGCACGAATGGATTCCTGCGCCTGCGGCCCGGGTTGATGTTCTCGACGGCCAGGCCGACGATCACGTACGCGAACCCGCGCAGGCCCGGATGCGGCACCGCCACCAGGTCGGAGAGAGTGCCCAGCGCCAGGTAGAAGAAGGGGCTGGTCGAGCGCGGGGCAACCAGCGCCACGAAGACGACCGCCGGCAGGAGCAGATCGGGACCGGCCCCGCCCGGCGCGGTCAGAAGCGGCCCGACGGCCGCCTGGGCGACGAGCAGCGCCACGCAGACCGAGCCCAGGAACCAGCCGCGCACGGCTAGTGGCTCCGGGCGCCGCCGCCGGAGCGCGTCGCACCGCCCTGGCGCTCGGGCTCCGTGCCGGTCAAGATCCAGACGGTCTCGGGGCTGGCCGTCGCCCTGGTGGGGTTGACGATGATCTTGTAGAAGGGCTCGTCCTGGGCGTGCACGGCGACGCCGACCTGGCCGATGAGGCAGCCCGGGGGGAAGGCCCCGCCCATCCCGCTGGTCACGATCTGGTGGCCGGCCCGGACCTGCTGGTCGCGGGTGATGAACTTAAGTTCCAGCTTCCCGCCGACCGCCTCCACCAGCCCCTGCTGGCGGGTCTCCACGATCATCGCCGGAACGATCACCTCGGGATGGCCGAGCATGAGCACCCGGGAGGTCCCGGTCTCCACGTCCGCGACCACGCCCAGCACCGAATCCCCGGCCAGCACCGCCTGGCGGGGTTCCACGCCGCGCTCCGAGCCGCAGTCCACGGTCAGCTCGAAGCTCTCCCAGCCGCCCGGCCGGCGGATCACATTGGCGGCGACGGGCACGCTTGGCCACTTGGATCCGCCCGCGACCCGGCGCAGATCCTGGGAGTCCTTCACCGCCCGCCGCAGCTCCTCGAGCTCGTTATGCAGCGCCGCGAGCCTCGCCCGGGTCCTGGCGAGCTCCTGCCGCTCGGCCTCCAGTTCCTGCTGCAGCCTGGTGCCGCGCCCGAAGGCCGTCACCCGGGCGCGCACGCCCGTGCCGATGCTCCGCACCGTGCCGGTGACCGGCTCGAAGAGGGCGGCCACCTTCATGCGGACCCAGGCGCTCATCGACGCCGGCACGAGAAGCAGCGCCGCCGATATCGCCAGGGAGACGAGCATCGTCCGCCGGCGGGTGAGGGAGGGCTTCCAGTTGAGCTTGAGCTTCACGTGCGGCCTCTGCTCCCACAAAAACGACGGGGCGGCCCCGGCGCGTGGCCGCCCCTTTTGGAAGTCCAGGAACCTTCAAAAGCCAGCGGCTATCGGCCTTCGTTCTCCGAGTCGGCCTCGAGGAGATCGCGCACGTCGGTGTTGTCGATGTCCTCGAGGATCGCGCCGGTGCCTCGCACCACCGCGGTCATCGGGTCGTCGGCCACGGTTACGGGCAGGCCGGTCTCCCGGCTGATGAGCTTGTCCATGCCCCTAAGCAGGGAGCCGCCGCCGGCGAGCGTGATGCCCCGGTCGATCAGGTCGGCGGAGAGCTCCGGTGGAGTGCGCTCCAGGGTCTGCTTGACCGCCCCGAGGATCTGGTCCACGGGCTCCTTGAGGGCCTCGCGGATCTCCTCCGAGCGGATGGTGGCGGTGCGCGGCAAACCGGCGATCAGGTCGCGGCCCTTGACCACCATGGTCTTCTCTTCCTCAAGCGGATAGGCCGAGCCGAGCTCGATCTTGACGCGCTCGGCGGTGGCCTCGCCGATCATGAGGTTGTAGGTGCGGCGCATGTGCTGACTGATGGCGTCGTCGAACTCGTCGCCGGCGATGCGCAGGCTCTCGGAGGTGACGATGCCGCCGAGCGAGATGACCGCCACCTCGGTGGTGCCGCCGCCGATGTCCACGATCATGTTGCCGACCGGCTCGCCTACGGGCAGGCCCACGCCGATGGCCGCGGCCTTGGGCTCGCAGACCAGGTGCACGCGGCTGGCGCCGGCGCGCTTGGCGCTCTGGCTGACCGCGGTCTTCTCGACGGAGGTGATGCCGCTGGGCACGGCGATGACCACCTGCGGGGCCACCCCCCAGGCGTGCGGCTGGACCTTGCGGATGAAGTAGCTGAGCATCGCCTCGGTAATGCTGTAGTCGGCGATGACCCCGTCGCGCATCGGGCGGATAGCCTCGATGTTGCCGGGCGTCTTGCCGAGCATCGCCTTGGCGACCTCGCCGACGGCTTCGCCGTTCAGGAGCACGCGACTGGTGCCCTTGTACACGGCCACCACCGAAGGCTCCGCCAGGACGATGCCCTCGCCCCGGACGTAGACCAGCGTGGTCGCCGTCCCGAGGTCGATGCCGACGTCCTTGGAGAGGAAACGCCCGAGGATATTTCCAGGGAAAAACACTACGCCTGCTCCGCCCCCCCCGGCAACCTGCTTACTTCAGACCAGGGCCGCATGCCAGGACCGGCGACATGCTCCCTACAGTGCTGACCGGCGCGCTTCTCCGGCGGCCAGTTCCGGCCGGATTTCCGTCCTACTGCCCGAACAGCTTGTGGGGGAAGACGGACGTATCCTGCAGCTCCATCAGCACCAGGGCTATCGCGGTGATGAACACGACCGCGGCAAGCACCTGGAGGACAGTGTAGACATCGCTGCGGGACTTGACGGCGCTTACCGGTTTCGCTTCCTCTTCGGGCTCAGGCATGTTCCTGCCTCCTGCTCAGATCGGTCCGGTAAGTTACCGTCAGATCCCGGCCGAGGACAAGGCGTCGTCGCCGGCCTGGATGGGCTTGCGGGCTTCGATCACCTGTCCGCCGGCGAAGTCGTTCCACACCGTCGTCACGCGGATCTTGCCGATGTACTCGTCGCCGCGGTGAATCAGGAAAATGGCGCCTTCCTTGATGCCGGAGTCGGAGCCGGCGCCCAGGGCGACGTTGCCGGTGTTGCGCACGTCGACGACCTTGGTGCGGACGTCCGGAACCTTGACGGCCACCTGCGGCTTCCACCCGTCCTTGACGGCCTGCTTGAGCATGTACTCGGCGTTGGCCAGATCCTCGGCCAGGCGGGTGCGGTCCTTGTGCAGGTCCTCGATGTTCTGCTTGAGGGTGGTGTTGCCGTTCTGGGCATCGACCAGCTGCTTCTTGTACTCGTCGGCGTCCATCTGCAGGCGAACGGCTTTTTCGTTGAGGGCCATCACCGTCTTGCGGGTGTCCTCGAGCTCGGCGCGCATCTTCTGGACCTGCTCGAGCAGAACGGTGTTCTGGCTGCTGACCGCATTGGCGGTGTTGCGGGCGTCGGCCTCCTTCTTGCCGGCCTCCTCGACCTTCATGGCGAAGTCCTTGGCCGAGGCCTTCTCCCGCGCCGCCTCATCCAGAGCCGCCTTCTTCTCTTCCTCCAGCTTGTTGAAGGCGGCGACCTTGTCGTCGATGAGCTTGCGCAGAGTCGAGCCCGCCTGGTCGGTCATCGCCGTGTCGAGGTTGATCTTCTGGTTGTCGGGGAAGGCCATGCCCATGACGCCCTGGTACGTGTGCCGGAAGGCCTTGTCGGTGTCCTTCCGCTCGACCTCGCCCGCGGAGTACATCTGGTTGTACTTGACGCGCTTGGAGTAGAGCGTCACGGAGAAGACCAGAAAGGCCACGGCCAGCGCAAAGTTGATGACCACGAAGATTTTTGCGAGCGTGCTCACCGTCAGTTCCTCCCCTCGCCAAGCCTCGAAGACTTGCGGTTCTCGGGCTCCAGGGTCCCTAAGACCGACCGGGCCTCTCCTCCCTCGGGAGAGCGCCGGGATTCTCGCCGGCTCGGGCGAGGCTGTCAAGTCACTTTTGCGATTCGCCAAAGATTCGGCGACTCCATCCGCGCGAGCCTGTCGAACCGGGACTTGCTGGCGGCCATCGCTTCCCGCATCGGCCATGCACCCATCGCGACGATGGCTTGACGCGTCCGCCGCGCAGGCTAGAATCCGCGCCGGTCCAGAGCGGCAGGAATAACCCTCCGCATCCGCTTTGTTGTCCCCAAACGGGCCGCGGACGCACGGGCCTCGGAGGCCGGGGCGGCCGGGCTGCACCACCGGAAACACGGAGCGAACGTGAGCGATAAGATCAAGGCCCTGGCACTGCTCTCCGGCGGACTGGACAGCTCGCTGGCCATCCGCATCGTCCAGGCCCAGGGCGTCGAAGTCATCGCCCTGCACTTCAGCAACATCTTCCACAGCAGTTACGGCGAACCGGGCAGGCAGTCCTTCGCCGAACGCTCCGCCCAGGCCCTGGGAGTCGACCTCGTCGTCCGCGACAACACCCCCATGATCATGGCCGCGGTCCGGAACCCCCGGCACGGCTACGGCAAGAATCTGAACCCCTGTCTAGACTGCCGCGAGTACATCTTCGGAGCGGCGAAGAAGATGATGCCCGAGCTCGGCGCGAGCTTCCTGGTCTCCGGCGAGGTCCTGGGGCAGCGGCCCATGAGCCAGCGCGCCGACGCCATGCGCCTCATCGACCGCTCCGCCGGCGTGGAGGGACTGCTGCTCCGGCCGCTCTCCGCCCGGGCCATGGCCGAGACCCTGCCCGAGAAGGAGGGGCGGGTGAAGCGCGACGAGATGCTGGCCATCCGCGGCCGCTCCCGCCGGGTGCAGTACGACCTGGCCGAACGCCTGGGCGTGACCGTCTTCTCGGCCCCGGCCGGCGGCTGCCTGCTCACCGACCCCGGCTTCGCCGCCCGTATGCAGGACCTGCTCGACAACGTCCCGGACTTCGCCGAGAACGACGTCGAGCTACTAAAATCCGGCCGGCACTTCCGCTTCTCGCCGAAGGCGCGAGCGGTCGTGGGCCGCCAACTCGACGACAACAAGCGCATCGAGACGCTGGCCCGTCCCGGCGACCTGCTCGTGGAAGTCGCGGCGGGCGGCAGCCCCACCACGCTCGTGCGCGGCGCCCAGGACGAGGCCTCCGTCCGCGCCGCCGCGGCCCTCACCGCCCGCTATTCCCGCAGCCGCGAGGAGGCCTCCGTGGAATGCGAGCTGATCCCGGTGGTCGAGGGGCCCAGGCGCGGCGACGAGGGCGCGAGGAAGAGGATCTCCGTCGCCCCGGCCCCGGACGAGGACATCGACCGGCTGGCCGTGGGCCGCGTGGGAGTCTGAGGTCCGTGGCCGGCTCGCGCGCCAGGCTCAAGCTGGAGAAGCTCCGGCGCCACCTGCAGCAGATCGGCGGCGCGTGCCTGGCCTACTCCGGCGGGGTCGACAGCGCCTTCCTGGCCTCGGTGGCCGCCGAGGTCCTGGGGCGCCACTTCCTGGCGGTCACCGCAGCAAGCGAGACCTACCCGGAGAGCGAGCGCCGCGAGGCCGGACGCCTGGCCCGGCGCCTCGGCTTCCGGCACCGGTTCATCAAGACGAGCGAGCTGGGCATCCCCGGATTCAGCACGAACCCCCCGGACCGCTGCTACCACTGCAAGAAGGAGCTCTTCGGCAAGCTCGCGAGGATCGCGCGCCGCGCCGGCTTCGCGGTGCTGCTCGACGGCCAGAACGCCGACGACGTCGCCGACTACCGTCCCGGAGCCCGGGCCGCCGCGGAGCTCGGGGTGGTGAGCCCCCTGAAGGCTGCCGGACTCCGCAAGGACGAGATCCGCGAGCTCTCCCGCGAGCGCGGGTTGCCCACATGGAAGAAGCCCGCCCAGGCCTGCCTGGCCAGCCGCTTCCCCTACGGCGAGTCCATCACCCGGGAGAAGCTCGCGCGCGTGGCCGCCGCCGAGGAGTTCCTGCGCGGGCTGGGCCTCGGGCAGCTTCGCGTGCGCGACCACGACAAGCTCGCGCGCATCGAGGTTCCCGCGGAGGACGTCGCGCGCCTGGCCGGGCCGAATCTCCGCGCCAGGATCGTGGCCCGGCTCAAGAAGCTCGGCTACGCCTGGGTGGCGCTCGACCTCCAGGGCTATCGCACGGGGTCGATGAACGAGACGCTGTAGGCAGGGGCGCTTCCGAAGCGAAGCCGGCGGGAACGAGAACGACGTTCACCGCCGAGGCACCGAGCCGCGGAGAACGGCTGACCTCCGATTTCACTTCCGACCGACGTCCGAACATTGCTCGCAAGCGGTTGCTCTCTGCGCCTCGGCGGCTCGGCGGTGAGAACCGGACTCAGGCCATCCCTGACCGATCGAGCAGCCGGTACTGGATGGCCTCGGCGATGTGCTCGGCGCGCACCAACTCGGACCGGGCCAGGTCCGCGATGGTCCGGGCGACCTTGAGCACCCGCGAATAGCCGCGCGCCGAGAAGCCCAGGCGCTCGACGGCGTGGCGCAGGAGCTCTTCGCCGGCCGGCTCGGGGGCGGCGACCTTGCGGGTCAGGCTCTCGCTCATGGCCGCGTTCGAGTGGCAGGCGTGGCCGGCGAGCCGCCCGCGCTGTCGCTCCCGGGCGGCCCCGACCGCCGCGCGGATATCCGCCGAGCTCTCGCCGCCGGAGCCGACCAGTTCCTTGTAGGGCACGGCCGGCACCTCCACCTGGATGTCGAAGCGCTCGAGCAGCGGGCCGGAGACGCGGCCGAAGTAATTCTCGACCTGCCGCGGCGTGCAGCGGCACTCCCGCCGGGTGTCGCCGCGGTGCCCGCAGGGACAGGGGTTCATGGCCCCGACGAGCATGACTCGCGCGGGGTAGGTCACGCTCGCGCCCGAGCGGGTGACGGTGATCTCGCCGAGCTCGAGGGGCTGGCGGAGCGCCTCCCGCGAGCGCCTGTCGAACTCGGGCAGCTCGTCGAGGAAGAGCACTCCGTTGTGCGCCAGGCTGACCTCGCCGGGCGTCGAGGCGCCGGGGCCGCCGCCGGTGAGCCCCGCGTAGCTGGCCGTGTGGTGCGGCGCGCGGAAGGGCCGCCTGGCGACGAGCGCCTGCCCGGGCTCGAGGCAGCCGGCCACCGAGTGGACCCGCGTGGTCTCGATGGACTCCTCCAGGCTCATGGGCGGCAGGATCCCGGGGATGCGCGCGGCGAGCATCGACTTGCCCGAGCCGGGCGGACCGACCATCAGGATGTTGTGTCACGAATACCGGGCACCGGACTGAACTATTCAACTGGAAGACCGGCTCTATCACATTGGTGTCATGATGCTTACATCAAGAGCCATCTTCCTTGTCTCTGGGACGCTACCCTGCTACTCGTGCAACCCGATGCTCAGCGGACTGGTTCGTCCAGCATTCCAAGCCCAGCGGTACACTAGAATAAGCATTCATCTTAATGGGGGTGCCCGGTGATCCTCAACCCGGGCACCTCCCCTCTCCCCCTGGTTCTGGAGCCTCCGGACCCGAGATCGGAGCCCCAGAAGCGTAGCTGGCGTACCCAGGTGCGCTCCTGCGACCAATGCGGCCGGGAGTTCCAACCCCGGCGCCGTAGACAGCGTTTCTGCTCCCCGACCTGCAAGCTGGCCTTCCACGGGCTGCTCAAGAAGGCCCCGGAGCGCGCCAAGTGCGCCTACTGCGGGGCTGAGTTCAGGCCTCGCCGGTCGACCGCCAGATTCTGCCGGCCGGCCTGTCGGGCGGCTTGGCACAGGGCTCGGAAGCGCCTTGCCTTCACCAGCGCCTTCCCGGGAGGCCCGTGAAAGGATGGCAGCGCATGAATGGCAGAATCCCCCACCGTCAACCATTCCGAAAGAGAGGCAGGAGATGAGCAAGCGACCAGCAACCAACCATCCCTCAGTTCCCGAGTCCGACAAGGCTTCGAGATTTTTTGGCGACCTGACCCGGAAAGGTGTCCGATGGTACCTATTCCCGCTGGCAATGCTGGGCCTGGAAGGCAAAGTGGAACAGGGCCACGCGGCAGTATGCAAGGCCAGTTATGAGCAATTCGCCAAGCAGGCCGTAGGACGGCCACGTCTGACCTCCATAATTGCATTCATTCTAGAGGACACGGCCCTCGTTCTCGCGGCAGAAGAGTACCCCCAAGTGTCACCGTACGACTTGCTGTTAGCGTTGGACCCTAAGGCCATGACTGTAGTCGGACACACGGATATCGCTCTGCCCGCGCACTACGCGAAAGGCGCTGATTCTGTCTACGCAGCCTACAGCCTCACGACCTTCCTTGCGCACAACACGTCCTCCATGCCGCGGAACAGGAATTGCGTGCTGCTGGCCGCAGCGCTGAACAGGCATGGCATCGTCACAGCCATGTCGCCGCTTTGCTGCTGTTCTGGAGAGGCCCTGGATAGGTCAGAGCCTGAGCCGATTCGCAAGGTGTTGATCGATGCTGGCATCCTGACCGAAGACGACGTTCTCAACAACCAATCGACACATGCCGGGGCTCCGATGGGCTCCGTGCAGGCAACGGACCGCGCCCAGGCTGGGCAGCGCGGCCCCACACATTCCTTTAGCCCGGATATCCCCCATTGAGGGGAGGAGAAGACGGAATGCAAGAGTCATGGTTCAAGAAGCACCCAGGAAACTTCCCCCAGTTCAAGGGGGGCGAGCTCCGGAATGTTGCCGACAGGCTCGCGAGGGCGGGCGTGCTGTACTACGAGATTCCTCCGAGCTATGTTGGCCTGCAAGGTCTTCAGCGAGGGGATTTCGAGAGTCTCTGCCGCATGATGACTGAGCAGTTCAGGGTGTGCAGTATGAACAACATCCCTGTCGAGCCTGCCATTATGTTCATCAGGGACAACGTTCTTGTGATCACCAACCGTCACCTCACTCGTAAGCTCGTGGTCGAGTCGGTGAATCCCTTCATGACCTATTACAAACCCTGGGCGGTGGTCTTGATCAGCTACGCCCTTATTACCGTTCAGAAACCAGGAGAAGCGGACAAGGATGAGGAGATGGGGTGCATCTACGCAGTGGACTATCAGGGCCGCGAGCATGTCAGTCTGTTCGAGGTAATGTTGGAAGACGACGGTCTGGTTCGCCACGTGGCAGAGGTCAAGCGGCTGCGTGAGAACATCCCCCCTCAAGCCAGACCCTTTGACTGCCGGCAGGCCCTTATGGCCCTGAATGACAGGAATAGCGAGGTGGCAGACAACCATGAGCTGGTTTGATGACTTCAATCCCGCCCAGCGCGAGGCGGTAACCTGTCCTGACGGCCCCGTGCTGGTGCTCGCCGGCGCCGGGGCCGGCAAGACCAAAACCATCACCGGCCGGGTAGCCTGGCTCATCGATCAGGGCGTCCGGCCGGACAGGATCCTGCTCCTGACTTTCACCCGGCGCGCAGCCGACGAGATGCTCCGCCGGACCGAGCGGCAAGCGGGCGCAAAGGCCAGGAAGGTCTGGGGAGGGACATTCCATTCGACGGCCAACAGCCTGCTGCGCCGCCATGGGCGGGCGATCGGCTTGTCTCCGGCCTTCAGTGTCATCGACAACGCCGACTCGGCCGACTTGATGGACCTCATCCGGACTGACCTGGGGTTGGCCAAACCCGACAAGCGCTTCCCACGCAAGGACACGCTGCAGGCCATCTACGGTCGTGTAGTTTCGAGCCGGCTGAAGCTCAAGCAAGTGCTCGAGGACGACTTCCCGGCCTACCAGGAGTACACGGAAGGCATCAGGCAGTTGTTCGAGGCCTACGCCACCCGAAAGCGCGAGCAGAACATGCTGGACTACGACGATCTGCTGCTCTTTTGGAAGGCGCTCCTGGATACTCCTGGAGTGGGCGACAAGGTGGCAGACCTGTTCGATCATGTCCTGGTAGATGAGTACCAGGATACCAACCTACTACAGGCCGAGATCCTTCAGGCTATGAGGCGCCGGAAGCGGAACATCATGGTCGTGGGCGACGACGCGCAGTCCATCTACTCGTTCCGCTCGGCCACGGTCCGGAACATGCTCGACTTCCCCAAGCAGTTCGACGGGGCTCGCATCATCAAGCTCGAGGAGAACTACCGTTCGACCCAGCCGATCTTGGATGCGGCCAACGCGGTGATGGAGCAGGCCAAGGAGCGCTTCACCAAGAACCTGTTCACCAAGCGCGCGGGTGGCGCCAAGCCGAGCATCATCACCTGCCGGGATGAGTTCGCCCAGTCGAACGAGGTCTGCGAGCGAGTCCTGGCCAAGCGGGAGGAAGGCGTGCCCCTTAAGCACCAGGCGGTCCTCTTCCGGGCCGGCCACGACAGCGACCAGCTTGAGGTAGAGCTTGCCAGCCGGAACATCCCCTTCGTGAAGTACGGCGGGCTCAAGTTCGTGGAGGCGGCCCACGTCAAGGACCTGGTGGCGGTACTGCGGATCCTGGAGAACCCTTCAGACCGTCTGAGTTGGCTGCGCGTCCTGAAGCTCCTGCCGGACATCGGGCCGGCGACAGCCACCAAGATCATGATGGAGTTGGGGGTAACCGAAGCGGACGGCCCTGGAAACCCGCTCAAGGCGCTCTCGGAGGCTCCGCCCAAGACGCCCTCGGGCGCCGCGGCAAGCTTTGGCGCTCTTAGGGCAGCCCTTCTGGAGATCGCCGGGAATGCCGATATGTCGCCGGCCGCCCAGGTGGAGCGCATCCGCCGGTTCTACGAGCCGGTCTTCGAGCGGGTCTACGAGAACCCCACAGTGCGGCTGCGCGACCTGGACCAACTCGAGCTCATCGCCTCGAACGCCAAGACGCGCAACAAGTTCATCACAGACCTGACCTTGGACCCGCCATCGTCGACTGCCGATCTGGCCGACCAGTCACAGATCGATGACGACCACCTGATCCTCTCCACCATCCACTCCGCCAAGGGGCTGGAGTGGGACGCGGTCCATGTCATCCATGCGGCGGACGGCAAGATCCCGTCGGATATGGCCACCGGCAGCGAGGAGGACCTCGACGAGGAGCGCCGGCTGCTCTACGTGGCCATGACCAGGGCGAAAGACAGCCTCAACATCTACTTCCCGCTGCGCTACTACCATCGGGGCCGGAGTGTCTCTGACGACCACGCGTACGCGCAGATGTCGCGGTTTTTGGCCGAGGTGGACCCTGGCTTGTTCGAACGGGTGGCAGCCGTTGGCCCTGACCAGGACGAAGGCACGCTTGAGTCAGTGGGGGCAGTGGACCGTAGTGGCGTTGATGCGATGCTCAAGGGCCTATGGGCGGATTGAGCCCTGCCAACCAACACGCCCCGGGGGCAGCCCTCATCGTCTTGCTCCTGCCGCACAGGTGCCGGCTCATGGACTTCCGCCAAGTACGCCTTTCGGGAATCCCGGACTATCCTGGCGCACCATTTGGTTTTGCTATTGTAGAGCTGGACTGAAAGTAACCTTCGGGGAACGAGTAAGTCTGCTCTGCGCCCTGGTCCTTAGATGAAGGGCCAGGGCGTTTCTCATGGTGCTGCGGCAGGGCGTAATCACAACGGTCCGTCGACGTCTGCCGCGGGTTGGACAATTTCTGAGCTTGCCGTAGAGCACGAGTGGTTGTCGCAGATGATGGACTGAGCAGGAGGATCACTATCTCAAGGGAGTAAACGCCGGTAAGTCCACATGTGTCAACGCTTTAGCGTTACTTTTCAGGGTCAATCTCAGGAGTTGAAGAAGGATGCGTAGTCAATCTCAAGCCCCCAACGTGGGCGACAAGGTCCTCAAGTGCAGTGACTGCGGTGCGGAGTTCGTCCATTCCGCAGCCGATCAGGAGTTCTACAGGGAACGCGGCTTCTCCAACGAGCCCAAGCGCTGTCCGACATGCCGCAGGGCCAGAAAGGCCTCCGGCAGTTATGGCGAGCGCCGTGGCGGCAGCAGTGATTCGGGTGGCGGTTTCGGAGGTGCTCGACAGATGTACCCGGCAACCTGCGCCTCCTGTGGTCGGGAGACCGAAGTGCCCTTCAAGCCTTCGGGCGCGCGCCCCGTCTATTGCCGCGAATGTTTCCAGCGGCAGCGCGGAAGCGATCGGACCTAGCACCAAAATAGGCCGGCATTGGTCCGGCAACATATAGAGCCAATCATAAGGGCAGAGGGACGGCTGATTTGCTCGGCCGTCCCTCTGATGTTTCATGGCCTCACCTGTTCGGGGGCTCGTCTAACCCTCCCTACCGCGGCCACCGGCTTCCCCCCTGTGAGCGCTGAATTCTATGGTTACGCTGCGCACTACTGACTCTCTGGATGCGCTGGCGTTCGGCTACGAGGCAGCTTGACGGCCGATTTCCTTCGTGTAGGCCTTGCGGTAACGCCTCACCCATCGAAGCACACCGCGTCCCCTCCAGTCAGGCTGGTTGATGAGATTCCACCACCTGATGACGCCGGCCGCCGCCTCCTCGGTATTGGCCAAGACTACGCGCTCCATCTCATCGGCGATGCTGTCACCACGGGGATCATCCATGAGCACACTCAGCGGCTCCTCCCCCGGGCAAAACTTGCGGTAGAGTTTCAGGAGGAGGCGTTTGCGCTCTGGGTTCATGGCTGCTTCAGTCATTTCCTGCGGCCTGCCTCATTCGCTCGCTCAGGGTCGTCACCCACCTTCTTAGAAGATCTGCTCTTTGGCGGGAGTTCCAGCCGCCGTGCAAGCTCGACATTCATGCGCGCCCAGGTTCGATACCATGACGCCAGTTCCAGATGCGATAGATAGGCGTGGAGCACCTCCGGCCTGACTTGCCGCACGTTACCCGCCTCAACGTCCTTCAGCCGGTACTGGGGCACCCCAAGTTGAGCCGCGACGCTCTTGAGGTTGAGCCCACGCGCACACCGGCACTCCTCGCAACGCTTGGCGACCGGCATGAACCGGATGCCTTCCTCGAGCTCCAGCCCATGCGACTTCACGAGACCCGAGAAGGCACTGCCGAGTGCGGCGCGCACCTTGAGAGCCACCGTGTGGACTTCGGCGTCGGTCAAGATCGTCGTGGGTGTGATGCGCCGCTGTCTCATGCACCCCTCACGTTGGTTTCATCTCCAGCCCAGGCCGCCCCAGGTAGCAGGCCTCCCCGCCCTCTCTGGGTCGAGATCGTGCGGCTGGAAGGGTAGCAAGCGTACTATGGGCCATTCTCGCTCCTGGCCTGCAACCCGCCTACAACTCCAGGCTCCCCCTGCTCTCCGGCAAGTTGACGTAGATGTAGCTCTTCTGTGCATCGGTCAGGGGCTGGCCTGAGAGCTGCGCGAGCTTGAGCATCTTCTCGGCAAGGGCCCTGGCGGAGCGGTGATGATGGGCGCGTGCGGTTCGGGCCGCTTGGCGAGTAGGCTGCTGGGCAACGGCGTCTTCTGGGTGGATGGGCATGGTCTTCTTGTCCTCGTGGTGGGGGATGGCCAACAGCTTACGCCGCGGAGCCAGGTCGTCAATATCCGACATACCGATCCGACTTGCGTTCTGCCCCCCTCCTGGAGAGAATCCTCGACAGCCAGCTACAGCCAGCGGCATCGTTTCCATGGATAGGAGGGTGTGCAATGGACTCGAAGACAATCGGTCTGAAGGTTCGTGAACTGCGCTCGCGGAAGGGACTGACGACCGTGACCCTGGCCAAGAAGGTCAGGCTGTCTCAGGCGCAGGTGTCCAGGCTGGAGAATGGGCTCCAAGGCTTCCGGAGTGCCACGCTCATCAAGCTTGCTAGGGCCCTTGGCGTAGACCCAGCCACTCTGATTGTGAGCGGCAAGGAGTATGGCAAAGTCAAGGTGATCGACGAGTTGGAGTCTTCCGGGCTGACTCCCAGCAAGAGACTGACCGCGGCCTTAAAGGATGCGGGCTTCCTTAGGTTCGTTGAGCGCTGCGCCAAGGCCATGCGCGCGCACAAGAAGAACCTCGTCAGGATGGAGAAGGCGACTCGCGGCATAGTCTGAGCGCCTAGGCAACCAACACGCTCTAGGCCGGCACAGTCCGCATGGATGCGGATGACCGGTGGGGCGACCGATAGACGTAACGGGCAGGGCCATAGCGTTCACGCCACACCTGCCGCGGCATTCAGGGAGGGAAGCCGGTGACGTCGTCCGAAAACGTCGCGCTGCACATCGAGATCGTCCAGCACAACGACATTACTGTCTTCCGCCCCGTTGGCTGGGTGCGGCTGGACAACCACCACATCATCGATGAGCGTCTGAAGGACTTGGTGGATCAGGGCCACCGCAGGTTCGTAGTGGACCTGTCCATGGCGCACTTCGTGAGCAGCACCAGTTTGGGAGTCCTCCTATTCTATCGCCAGTCTCTGGAGGCAAAGGGAGGGTGCCTGCTCTTAGCTGCTCCCAGTCCAGCGATCTGGAAGATGCTATCGGCCTCGGGCCTCGCTCGCGCCCTTGAGACTTGTGCCACAGTCGAGGATGCACTGCGCAAGTCCAAGCATGCCGTTGGTTCGGGGCGGCTTGAACCTGTGGAGACCTGATAGCTGATACGCCATCGGAACTCGAGTTCTAGCCCCTTGTCGAGCGTTCCGTGTCCACAGCATGCACACACATCTCTACGACTTTCCGAAGACTCCGCACCATGATGTCTCCCGGGCGCATGTCTGGATGCAGAATCGCAAAGAAGTTGTACGCCAAGTCCTCGTATCCAGTGTCAACCAGTTCATCGCCGATGCACCTACTGACCATTTGCGCCAAGTAGGACCGGTCGTCCACGGGAGTACCTGTCATCGAACCATCCCGAAATAGTTGGCCTATCCATGCAGCAATTGCACAGTACAGCCCGAACACGCGTGTGTGCCTTGCGCAATTGGCGCGTTGCACTTGTGCAAGGGCTGTGTTGCTCATCTGGCCGCGGCTAGGCCTGGAAAGCAGCACTACGGCTTGACTCTTCCTGTCAGACCTGTAGGGTGGCGCGTGCACAACCTGGCGTCTTCAAGGCTACGGCTGGCGCGGAAAGGCGGTGGCAACGATGGCGTTCGTGGTCTGGAAGGACGCATACAGTGTTGGCGTTGCTGAGCTGGACTCGCAACATCAGAAGCTCTTCGGAATGATCAATGCGCTATTTGATGCGATGCGCTTGTCCCGGGCCGATGAGACCCTCGCGCCAACGTTCGAAGGATTGGTGGATTATGTGTCGGAGCACTTCGCACATGAGGAGACGCTCATGGAGCAGTGCAGCTATCCTGAGCTTGCAGATCAGCAAACGGCACACTCTCGCCTAACAGCGAAGATTGCCGCCTTCAAGCGGCGCTTTGATGACGGAGATGTCGCAGTTGCCAGAGATCTCTTGAGCGTTCTCAAGATATGGTTGGTGGAGCATATTCTCATATCGGACAGGAAGTACGGCCCGCACCTCAACCGGCATGGCATTCTGTGATTATGGGAGTGTGTTGCCCAGAGTGAAAAGCCCTCGCAGTCTGCGGACACGGCGGACCAGAGCATCTCGGTGTGTCTCTAATAGTGCCTTTCAGCTCTTGAGGCTCCTGGCGGCCGCCCGGGTGTCCGAGAGGATCGCGGTGAACTGCGCGATGGCTCCCTGAAGTTGCCCTGCGGCCGCTCGGGCTTTCCCCGCGTCCCCGGCGGTCGCGGAGGACAGCAGATGCTCGACCGGCTTCTTCATCTCCTCCAGTCTGCCTTCGAACTCGTCGAGGACCAGTTCCAGGATGCCGTCTTTGGCTCGGCTGACCTGTTCGGCCGCCGCGGCCATGAGCAGAGCATCGCGCCGGGCCATGGCGCGCTCCAGGGCGTGGAGCAGGAGATTGAGGTCCGCAATGGGCTTTAGCAGGTACTCGTCGCATCCCTCGCGAAGGACGGTGATCGCCGATTCCATGGTGCCGTGGCCGGTGAGCACCACGGTCACGGTCTGAGGGGCCTGCGACTTGACCTGATGGACGACCTCCTCGCCCCCGACCCTGGGCATGGACAGGTCGGTGACCACGGCATCGAAGGGCCCGCGCCCGAAGGCTTCGATGGCCTCGCCGCCGTCGGCGGCCACGACCACCCGATGGCCGCCCTTTTCGAGCCAGCGCCGGAGGGTCTCGCGTATGACCTCCTCGTCGTCCACCACCAGGATGTTGAGCGGCTTCATGAGCGGCCTCCGTGGAGACAGGCTTGGTCTATCGACGCACGCGACATCTCAGCGATTCCTCACAATGCGCCCGCTTTCGGGATCGACGCGGAAGCAGGTCGGCCCCGTGGTGGACTCCACCCTGTCGATCAGCTGGCCTATGCGGACGACCACCCTGCCGTGAGCCTCGCACATGACCCGTACCGTACCGCGGGCATCGGCAGTGGCTTTGTCGATCAGTTCGCGCCTCTGCGCCTCCAGCTTGTCCACCTCGTAGTGCAGCACCAAGAGTTTCTTGCGCAGGTCTAGATAGCTCTCGCGCTCTCTGGCCGGGAGCTTCTGGATGTCCTTGGCGGCATGCTCGAACTCCTTGACCACCTCCTCCAAGCGGTGGGCGGCGCTCTGCGCGGCCACCAAGCGCTGGTCCATCCGTCGGATCGCGTCCTGCTGCTCGATACCGATGCCCACCTGGATGTCCGTGAACGGCTCGTTGGGCGCCCCCAGCGTCTTGGCGATAACGGCTTCGCCCGCCTTAATGGTGCCGCCTATCAGCGAACCCCGCCCCCGCGTGGCGGTCACCGAGCCGCCGGCCACCACTTCGCTGTGCATCACAGCCACGTCCACGGACACGTTCCGCCGGGCATAGACCCGGGCGTTCTCGATGTACTTGGCCTCGACGTCGGAGCCGGCCGAGACGAAGCAGCGGTTGCGTCCGGCTATGCCCTGGCGCACCAGCACCCGGCCGCGCTCTGACAGTATCTCGCAACCCTCCACGCGTCCGCGAACCTCGATGTCGCCCGAGGCGCGTACTGCGAAACCGTCGTGTACGGAGCCCATCACCTGCACGGCCCCGTCGAATTCGATGTTGCCGGTGGACATATCCACGTCGCCACGGACCAGGAAGGTCCGGCGCACGCGCAACGCTCCCTCAGACGTGTCGAGCAAGCCGTCGAGGGTCGCACGATACTCTCCGGTGCCCGCGTCGAAGGCCACGCCCTCACCGATAGCGAGGCTGGCTGGCTTTCCGGACTCGGCCGGTATCTCCCGGCCGCAGACGTCGATGCCGGGTGTGCCCGGTGTGGGAGGGACGAGCCGCGCCAGCACCTGACCGGCCTTCACCATGGTGATTCCGGCCCGGCCCCGGTAGTCCATGCTGCCATCGCTCCGGACGACCTCCTGCTTGCCGCCGGGGTCGACCAGGAAGTCCACGCAACCGTCGAACCCGGTCTCGGGCAGCACCGCCCTGGCCGCCCGGAAGCCGGTGACCGGCTGGCCAAGCCCGACGACCTCCTCGAGGACCTTGCGGATCGCGTCCGGGTCCACGCCCTGGACCACGCCCTCATCGCGGAGGCGCGCGAGCACTGCTTGAAGCGCGACCGGCCGGCCCACACCCTCGGGGGGATGGACGTCCAGATGGGCCGCCATGCGGTCAGCGGACACCTTGATGACGAACCAGCCGTCCTTGGCCAGGCGCTCCTGGACCTTAGCGGCCAGGGGCCCGGACAGCAGTTTCGATAGCTCGGTGACTTCCGTGCGGCGCTCGTCAGATAGACTGTCGAAGGAGGCCAGGATCTCGTCGAGGGCCCGACCCTCGTCGCCGCTTTGCAGCACGTCGAGCTGCTGCAGGGCGGCCCGGGCGATCTTCACGCGCACGTCGAGCTTGGCGAGGAACGCGGAGGAAACGTCGGCCTGCGGGCCAGCCTCGGACGGCGCTCCGGCCGCGGAGCGTCCCTGGGCGCGCACCCGGAACGGCCGGACGGTGAACAGCCCCCTTTTCCCTTCCTGAAGGACCTGGACGTCCAGCATCTCCGGGGTGACGGCCAGCCGCCGCGCCGCCTCGGCACGGCAGCCATCCAGCGTGGGAGCCTCCACGAATATCCAGCGACTCACGATGTGCTGGCCCCGGCCGTCCCGTGCGGCCTTTCGGCGAGAATCGAACGCGCTTTCGCCGCCAGGGTGACCAGCGAAAACGGCTTCTGAAGCAGAGGCACATCAGCCATCAGCTTCTTCTCGCGGCGCACCACCCCCTCGGGATGAGCGGAGATAAAGAGCACCTTGAGATCCGGATGCCCGTCGGACAGCCTGCGATAGAGTTCGTCGCCGCTCATTTCGGGCATGGCGAAGTCGCTGATCAGGAGGTCGATCCGCCCTCCAC
>CALGYR010000011.1 GCA_937935355.1 uncultured bacterium
TGTTGGCTGTTGGCTGTTGGTTGTTGGCTGTTGGCTGTTGGCTGTTGGCTGTTGGCTGTTGGCTGTTGGCTGTTGGCCGTTGGCCGTTGGCCGTTGGCCGTTGGCTGTCGGCCGTTGACGGCGCGTAATCTGCCCGGAAAACCTGGTTGTCCGGTCAACATGGCATGGACGGCGGTGTATAAGACTGAGTCCCGCCGGATGCAACCGTTTCCGGCCGGAGTACCAGGGTTTACCGGGAGATCCCAGCCATGCGAACACTGACGATCGCGGTCCTGTCCTCTCTGGCACTGTTGTCCGGAGCGTCCCTGGCCGGAGAGCCAGCGGCCGCAGCTGAGGCCGTTCCCGCCGGGGCGGTGGACATCCTCAGCCCCAACAGCTACTGGCGCTGGTTCCTGACCCTGCGCAAGCCGATCATTCCGGTCGAGGCCCTGAAGGAAGCCGATCAGCCGGCCAAGGCGCCCAAGCTGCTGGTTGGCAAGGTCGTGCCGCCGCCCTACAATCAGGTCGACCACCAGGAGAGCCCGGCCGCGCCGGAGGGCTGGGAGGCGGCCACCTTCGACGACTTCGGCTGGCCGCGCTCGCGGCTCTCCTGGCTGCGCGGCAACGCCTTCGGGCGATTCTCGAGCGCCGCGCTGTGCCTGCGCGGGCGCTTCCGGGTGACCGACCCGGCCGCGGTCGAGGGGCTCTACCTCACGATCAAGTACTACGGCGGCGTGCGGGTCTTCCTCAACGGCCGGGAGGTCGCGCGCGCCCATCTGCCGGCCGGCGAGCTCAAGCCCGAGACTCCCGCCGAGATGTACACAAAGGACGTCTATCTCGACGACAAGGGCGTCATCGTACCCTTCGGCGACCACGAGTACTCTTGGAGCCGGATCCAGGGCGAGCAGAAGACGGACGCCGAGGAGCGCCGGGCCAGGCGCACGCGGGTGCTCGGGCCGGTGAAGCTTCCGGCCGAAGCGATCCGCAAGGGCGAGAACCTTCTCACCGTCGAGGTCCGCCGCAGCGAGTATCGCTACGAGGCGCTGCGCTGGTTCAAGGCGCCCGAGGGCGTCACCAAGCCGTTCTGGGTTCCGATGAACCTCTTCGACCTGCGCTTGCAGGCCGTCGGCGCCGGCGCCTCTCCCAACGTCGACCGCCCCAAGGGCGTCCAGGTCTGGACCGAGAACACCGACGACCGCATCACTCCGCTCGACTACGGCGACGCCGGCGAGGGCCTGCGGCCAATGCGCATCGTCGGCGCGAAGAACGGCTCCTTCTGCGGGCAGCTGGTGGTCGGCTCCGACGCGCCCATCAAGGGCCTCAAGGTGACCATCGGCGACCTCAAGGCCGCCAAGGGCGACGGCGTCATCCCGGCCTCGTGCGGGACGCTGCTCTACGCCCTGCCCGACAAGAGCTTCTACGGACAGCCGACCTGGTTCGACGGACTCCAGACCGATCCTCCGGCCGAAGTCGCCGTCTTCAAGGGCGGCGGCGCGGTGCAGCCGGTGCTCGTGCGCGTGACCGTTCCCGGCGACGTGCCCGCCGGGGACTATCGCGGCGAGGCAGTGGTGGGCGTCGCCGGCGCCGAGGCGGCCAGGGTGCCGATCGAGCTGTCCGTGGCCGACTGGAAGCTGCCCGACCCGAAGGACTACCGCACCTATGTCGGCGTCTATCAGTCCCCGACCTCGCTCGCCATGCAGTACAAGGTCCCGGAATGGTCCGAGGAACACTGGGCGCTGATGGAGAAGAGCTTTGCATTGCTCGCGCGCGCCGGCAACCGGCTGGTCAACGTCACCGTTGTCGACAAGACCCAGTTCGGCAACGACGACGGCATGATCTACTGGATCAAGAAGCCGGACGGCCCTTCGACAGGCTCGGGGCAGGCAGCCTACGACTACGACTTCAAGGTCTTCGACCGCTACATGGACCTGGCCCAGAAGCACTTCAACCTCGAGTACGTGGCGTTGCACATCTGGCACTCCGGCGGCTGGGAGGCCCGCGCGGCCGACCAGGAGAACACCGTCACGGTGATCGACGGGAAGACCGGCGAGAAGTCCCACCTGCAGGTGCCCAAATTCGACACCGACGAGGCCAGGAAGTTCTGGAAGCCGCTGCTGGACGCGGTCCAGGCGCGGCTCGAGAAGCGGGGGCTGGGCAAGGCCATGATCCTGGGCATCCTCTCCGACGGCACGGCGCCGAAGGAGGTCTTCGCGATGTTCAACGAGATCACCCCCGGCGGCGCCAGGTGGATGCGCGGCTGCCACAGCGGCACCTACAGCGAGAAGCCCGACCCGCTGCCCGGCGGCGGCGTTACCGTGCTGCACGAGTTCTGCTACGGCACGCCCCTGGACAGCGCCAAGCCGGCCCAGCCCTACTACAAGCAGCGTCACTGGCCGGGGACCGACTACGAGCGCATGGGCTATCACGACACCGGCGTGCCCCTGAGCTGGTACCGGGAGACGGGCATGACCGCCCTGATGCGCCGGACCCGCGGGGTCGGCCGCATCTGCCTAGACTTCTTCAACGTCCTGACCAAAAAGAGTGCCGGCAGCGGCGGGGTCGGCAGCGTCAATACCATCTACAACCGCTGGCCGCACTCCAGCTGCGCCCAGCGCGAGCCCAGCCTCAAGTGCATGCTCCGCCCCGCGCCGGAGGGACCGGCCACCACCCTGCGCTACGAGGCCTTCTGCGAGGGCATCCAGTACGCCGAAGGCTTGGTGGCGGTCAGCGAGGCCATCGACCTCAAAGCGGACGCCCTGGGCGCCGCCAAGGTCGAGGCCTGCCGCCGGCTGCTCACCGAGATGTGGAACCGCGAAGTTCGCGCCGGAGGAGGAGGCGGCAGCTCGCCGCTGCGCCCCAACCACGGCGGCTGGCAGGAGCAGATCAGGGCGCTCTTCGACGCGGCCGGGGAGTGCGCCAGGGCGGGGGCCGGAACCGGCAAGTAGACGCCCGCCCCCGACGCCGCCTCATCCGCCGGAGCGTCCTTGCACCTCCGGCGCGGTCGGCGAAAATCGCCTCCCAGCCGCACAAGGCGGTTCGGCAACAACGGGAGGCTGCCCATGGCGCGAGAGCGCGTGATCGCGTCCCTCTGCGACGGCTCGGTGATCTGCGTGGGACGGTGACGTGCCGGACCTGACCTTCATCTCCGACCTGCACCTCGGGCCGCGCAGCGCCGCGGTGGAGCCGCACTTCCTGAGCCTGCTCGACGAGCTCGCCGGGCGGGTCCGCGCCGGTCGGCCCCAGCGGCTCTACGTGCTGGGCGACCTCTTCGCCTTCTGGCTGGAGCGGCCGCGGCTCGCCCGCCGGCTCCACGCCCGGGCGCTCGAGGCCATCGCCGGGCTGGTCCGCGCCGGCTGCCCCGTCGGGGTCCTCGACGGCAACCGCGACTTCGGCTACGGCCGGGTGCTCTCCGAGGCCACCGGCGCCGAGCCGCTGGGCGAGCGCCTGGTCGCGGAGGCCGGCGGCGGGAAGGTCCTGCTCACCCACGGCGACGAGCTGCTCACCGCCGACCGGCGCTACCAGCTCTTCAAGCGCGTGGTGCGGAGCCTGCCGGCCCGGGCCGCGGCCCGCTGGTTGCCCGAGGCGCTGGTGCTCTGGGCGGTCGGCCGCCTCGAGGGGGTCAGCCGCCACGAGAAGGCGGCCAAGCCCCCCGCGGTCATGGAGCCGGACCTGGCCGAGGCCGCGCGCCTGGCGGCCGCCGCCGGCGCCGGAACGCTGGTCTGCGGCCACACCCACCGGCCCGGCGAGGCGCGAATTCCGGTGGCCGGCGGGGAGCTCCGGATGTTCGTGCTCGGCGGCTGGACGTCCGACGGCGGCACCATCCTCGAGTGGCCGGCCGGCGGCGAGCCGCGGCTGGCCGTCTGGCCGCGCGCGGGGTCCGGCCGAGGCTGACGAGGCTCGGCGGCCGCGCGCCGCCTGGAGGATCCCCGGGATGCCATCCGACGACATCATCGCCCTCTTCGAGGCCGCCGTCGCCGGCAACGCCTCCGACCTGCTGCTCACCGCCAACACGCCGCCGGTGCTCCGGCTCCACGGCGAGCTGCGCTTCCTGGACCGCCCGCCGCTCGACGCCGAGGCCGTCCGCAAGATGGCCTACGCGGTGATGACCGACGCGGAGATCGCCGCCTTCGAGCGCGACGGCGAGGTGGACATGGCCGCCAACGTCGCCGGCCGGCGCTTCCGCGGCAACGTCTACCGCCAGCGCGACGCCCTGGCCGCGGCCTTCCGCCTGGTGCCCACGGTGGTCCCCGAGATCCGGGCGCTGGGGCTGCCCGCGGCGCTCGAGGACCTGGCCCTGGTGCCCCAGGGCTTCCTGCTGGTCACCGGGCCTACCGGCTCGGGCAAGTCGACCACGCTCGCGGCCATCATCGAGCACATCAACCGGCACCGCCGGGCGCACGTGATCACCATCGAGGACCCCATCGAGTTCGTCTTCGCCTCGAAGCGCAGCATCGTCGACCAGCGCGAGGTGGGCCGGGACACGGCCAGCTTCGCCAGCGCCCTGCGCCACGCGCTCCGCGAGACGCCCGACGTGATCATGGTCGGCGAGATGCGCGACATGGAGACCATCTCCGCGGCGCTGACCGCCGCCGAAACCGGCCACCTGGTGCTGGCCACGCTGCACACCGGCTCCACGGTCCAGTCCATCGACCGCATCGTGGACGTCTTCCCGCCGCACCAGCAGGGCCAGATCCGGCTGCAGCTGTCCTTCACGCTGCTGGCCGTGCTCACCCAGAAGCTCGTGCCCCGGGCCGACGGCTCGGGGCTGGCGCTCGGCACCGAGCTGCTCCGCAACAACCCGGCCATCGCCAACCTGATCCGCGAGGGCAAGTCCCAGATGCTCGCCGGGGTGCTCGAGACCCAGGCGCGGCTGGGCATGCACACCATGGACAGTTCGCTGCTCGACCTCTACCGCCGGGGCGTCGTCGCCCGGGAGGAGGCCGCCCGGCGCATGGAGCACCCCCAGGCGCTCGACCGGGGCTGAGGAGAACTCTCCCGGGGGTGCATCAACGCTCCTGCCCCCCGATCATCCGGCGATTGCCTGTGGATTCCCGCGCCCCGGCGTGCATAATGCCGGCGCCGCAGGACCAGCCCCGAAAGGCGCCCCTTGAGCGACACTGACGAAATCATAGTCCGGGACGACTCCGCCGAACTCCCGGCGCCCAAGCTTCCGGCCGGCGCGCCGGGGGACGGCCTGCGCGCCGAGCTCGGACAACTCGTCGAAGAGTACCTCCGGCTCATGGCCGTGCCCGAGTCCGACCGCGGCGACGAATTCGCCAGAGCCGAGCGCGACTGCCGCGAGAGCCTCAACCGCGAATACTGGCAGCGCCTCTTCGGTCGCCTCGGCCAGGTCGTGAACTCGAGCCCCCCGGACGAGCTGACCTTCGGCGACGGCGACGACCGGCTCTTCGACTTCGGCTGGATAGACGAGCGGCTTTTCCCGGCCGCCGGGCTGGCCTACGACCGGGACTTCGCCGACGAGACCTACGAGGTCCGGGACCTGCGCGCCCACCTGGCCGGCGAGGACTCGGCCTTCCTGCTCGTGCCCCAGCGCCGCAAGCTCGCCGAGGCGGTGGCCGGCATGCGCCGGCGGATCGAGGAGTTCGGCCGCGACATCGCCGCCGCCACCGCCGAGCGGAGCATCTCCGAGGCCCGGCTGCCGGCCGCCGACCGCGCGCGCCTCGCCGACCTCGACCGGCTGATCGACGCCGCGGCCGTTGGCCTGATCGGCATGGAGGCCACCAAGCGCTCCAAGGGCCTGGCCGGCGACAAGATGCGCGAATACGCCCGGGTGCGCACCGCCTTCACCGACCAGAACGGCAAGCGCGACGCCATCCTCAAGCGGCTGGGGCCGCCCGGCGAGGCGGTGGCCGCGTGCAACAAGCGCATCCACGACGCCAAGGTCGCGGCCGTGGACGCACTCCAGAAGATCGAGACCCTGAACGCCGCACTGGCCAAGCAGGAGGAGGCCGCCTCCGAGCGCCGCGCCCGCCGCCGGGCCGAGCTCGAGGAGCGCCTGGGCGAGATCCGCGAGGACGTCACCATGTGCGGGCGCTGGGGCCGGACCACGGCGAGCCCGGTGCTGCTCCGCGCGCGCGAGCTCAACGCCAAGAGCGCGGTGGTCGAGGCCATCCGCCGGGTCGAGGACTTCGACCCGGGGATCTTCGCCAACCGCAAGTGCGAGCGCGAGGGCCGCCCGGTGGTGGTGCTCACCCCCGGAATCGGCAACGGCTCCTACGATTTCCGCTCCAACATCCTGATCATCCCCCGCACCAGTCCCCGGAGCACGCTCGAATCGGTGGCCTTCGCCCTGGCCCTCTACCGCCGGGACGTGGACAAGTCGGTCAACGAAGGCGTGCTCTGGAAGAGCTTCCTGGAGGACATCGCCTGGGCGAAGCTCGGCGGCGTGCCCCGCTCGGTCCAGGCCCAGATGCGCACCTTCGTGCGCGCCTACACCGTCTGGGCCACCCGCGAGGCCATCGGCCAGCCGGTGCTCCAGCCCGAGTTCCGCGAGTGGTTCGCGCGGAAGATCGCCCCCTCGATCCAGCAGCCGATGATGCCCCGCAGCCTGCGCGGCATCCCGGCCAGCCGCCGCGACGCGCTCCTGGCCGAACTGCCGGCCGGGGAGGACGCCCCCGCGCCCGGCCGCGCCGGCGCCGAGGAGCTTCACCGCCGGGGCTGCCTGCACTGGATGAAGGACGACTTCGCGAGAGCGCTCGCGGCCTTCGAACGCGCCCGCGCGCTCGATCCGGCCTGCGCCCCGGCCGCCTGGGCCGCCGCCTCCTGCCACCGGCTGCCGCCGGAGACCTTCGCCTCCGACCTGGGTTCAGCCGAGCGCCTGCGCCGCGCGCGCCAGGCGCTGGGGGCCTTCATCTCCTCGGCGGAACAGAGCTGGTGGACGCGCCAGGCCCAGAGCCTGGCCTCCGAGCTCGAGGCCAAGCTCAAGGAGCTGGAGCGCTCCGGGCCGGGGGCGTAGCCGGGCGCCGAAGAATATACGGGGCGACACGGAGACACGGGGACGCGGGGACGCGGGGATAGCTATTGGCTATTGCCGGAGCCGCATGGCTTGCAAGCGCCATCATCTGGATGTATAAGGCTGTCCTCTGCAATTCGGGCTCGACCACTGCCGTTCTCTGCGGGAGAAGAGCCCGGGCGTCGCAGCTTTTGGCATGCGAGTGAAGCCGGTGGACAGCGGGAGAGCGATGGGATGGCAACGAGCAGAAGACGAAGTGCGGCGGCGGGGCGCCGGGCCGGCGCGGCGCCCATGCTGGAGAAGTGCCCCACCGGCATCCAGGGACTCGACGAGATCACCGAAGGCGGGCTGCCCAGGGGCAGGCCCACGCTGGTGTGCGGCGCGGCCGGTTCGGGCAAGACGCTGCTGGGCATGGAGTTCCTGGTCCGCGGCGCCCGCGACTTCGGCGAGCCGGGCGTCTTCATGTCCTTCGAGGAGACCGACGAGGAGCTCGTCGCGAACGTGGCCTCGCTGGGCTTCGACGTGCGGGGACTGATTCGCCGCGGCAAGATGGCGCTGGACTGGGTGCGCATCGAACGCAGCGAGATCCAGGAGACCGGCGAGTACGACCTGGAGGGGCTCTTCGTCCGGATCGACGCGATGGTCGGGCGGATCGGGGCCAGGCGGATCGTGCTCGACAGCCTGGAGGCCCTCTTCTCGGGGCTGCCCAACGAGGCCATCCTGCGGGCTGAGCTGCGGCGGCTCTTCCGCTGGCTCAAGGACAAGGGGCTGACGGCCGTGATCACGGCCGAGCAGGGGCACAGCGCGCTCACCCGCCACGGGCTCGAGGAGTACGTCAGCGACTGCGTGATCTTCCTGGATCACCGGATCTTCAACCAGGTCTCGACCCGCCGGCTGCGGGTGGTGAAGTACCGCGGCTCGAAGCACGGGACCAACGAGTACCCCACGCTGATCGACGAGAACGGCCTGTCCGTCCTGCCGATCAGCTCGCTGGGGCTGGACTATCCGGTCGGCACGGAGCGCATCTCGACGGGCGTGGCGCGCCTGGACGCCATGTTCGGCGGCGAGGGCTACTACCGCGGCAGCACGGTCCTGATCTCGGGCACGGCCGGCACCGGCAAGACCAGCCTGGCGGCCGCCTTCGCCGAGAGCACCTGCCGCGCGGGCGGCAAGGCCATGTACATGTCGTTCGAGGAGTCCTCCGCGCAGATCGTCCGCAACATGCGGTCCATCGGCATCGACCTCGACAGGTGGCAGAAGCGCGGGCGGCTGAAGTTCCACACGGTGCGCCCGACGATGTACGGCCTGGAGATGCACCTGGCGACCGTCCACAAGCTGGTCGACGAGTTTCGGCCGGACGTCCTGGTGATGGACCCGGTCAGCAACCTGAGCTCGGTCAGCCGCGCCGAGGAGGCGCAGGCCATGCTGGTGCGGACGGTCGACTTCCTGAAGAACATGGGCGTCACCGCCCTCTTCACGAGCCTGACCGGCGGCGGCCAGGCCCCGGAGCGGAGCGACGCGGGCATATCCTCGCTCATGGACACCTGGATTCTGGTGCGGATGGCGGAATCGGCCAACGAGCGCAACCGTTTGCTCTACGTGCTCAAGAGCCGGGGCATGGCCCATTCCAAGCAGATGCGCGAGTTCGAGCTCTCCGGCGAGGGCATCAGGCTGCTCGACGTATACGTCGGCCCGGGCGAGGTGCTCACCGGCTCGGCCCGGCTGATGCAGGAGGCCAGGGACAAGGCCCGGGCGACCGTCGAGCGCCGGGGCTTCGAGCGGCGTCAGCGCGAACTGGAGCAGGAGCGGGCCAGTCTGCGCGCGCAGGCCGGGGCCATCGCGAAGCGGCTGGCGGACGTGGAGGCCGAGTCCCGCTCGGCGGCGACGCAGGACCGGGACCGCCTGCAGACGCTGGCCAGCGACCGGCGAGAGCTCGCCCAGGCGCGGAAGGCGGACTGACCGGGGGAAGACATGCACGCTCAGAGGACGCATAAGGGAAAGCCGATGATAACGACCGAAGCGGCGGAGGTCTGGGACCTGCGGCTCTACGTGGCCGGCCAGACGCAGCGGGCGCTGACCGCCTTCGCGAATCTGAAGAGGATCTGCGAGGAGCACCTGCAGGGCAAGTACCGCATCGAGGTGATCGATCTTCTCGAGAACCCGCGGCTGGCCGCGGGCGACCAGATCGTGGCCGTGCCGACGCTGGTGCGCAAGCTCCCCGTCCCGGTGCGCAAGATCATCGGCGACCTGTCCAACACCGGGAAGGTGCTGGTGGGCCTGGACCTGCGGCCGCACTCCTGAAGCCGGCGTCGAAGCGCTATCGATGAATCCGACGCGCCACTTCCGCCCCTGCGAAAGGCCGGACCGTTCATGAAGAAGAAGCGGCAACCCTCCGACAGCCTGGCCAAGTTCGAGAAGGCGGCCAGAAAGGCGGCGAGGAAGACGGACGAGACCCGGCGGTACGTGCTGAAGCTGTACGTGGCGGGCGTCACCCCCCGTTCCTCGGCGGCCATCAAGTCGATCACCGAGATATGCGAGGCGCACCTGAAGGGGCACTACGAGCTGGAGATCGTCGACATCTACCAGCAACCGACGCTGGCCAAGGGGGAGCAGATCATCGCCGCTCCCACGCTGATCAAGAAGCTGCCCCTGCCTCTGCGCCGCTTCATCGGGGATCTCGCGGACCAGGAACGGATACTGGTGGGCCTGGACCTGAGACCCAGGAAGTAGCGGCTGCGGGCATGTCCTCCAAACGGAATCACGCCGGGCGGGAACGGGAGCGGGAGCGGGAGCTCCACGACCGCCTCGAGGAGACGCAGATCCGGCTCGCGGAGGCCGAGGAGACGCTGCGGGCCATCCGCGAGGGCGAGGTGGACGCCGTCGTCGTCTCGGGCTCGAAGGGCGAGCAGATATTCTCGCTGACCGGCAGCGAATCGGTCTATCGGCTGATCGTCCAGACCATGGGCGAGGCGGCCCTCACCGCGACCCCCGGGGGCACGATCCTCTTCTGCAACGCGCAGTTCGGGGAGCTCCTGGCGCGGCCGGTCGAGCACGTCATGGGCCGTTCGCTGCACGAGTTCACGGCCCCCGAGAGCCGGGAGCTCGTCGAGGCGCTGCTGGCCTCCAGCTGCAGCCAGCCCATCGAAGAGCGGCTGGTCCTGCTCGGCTCGCACGGCCGGATGGTGCCGGTCCGCGTCTCCGCGAACCTTCTCCAGCAGCCCGAGGGGCCGAGCATCTGCCTGGTGGTCACCGACCTGACCGAGCTGGAGAAGACCCACGAGAGCCTCAAGCATCAGAGCGAACTGCTCGAGACCGTGATCCACAATATCCCGGTGATGCTGGCCATGTACGACGAGAGCGGGCAGATGCTTCTCTGGAACCGCGAGCTCGAGAGGAAGTCCGGCTGGTCCGCCACGGAGGCCGGCTCGATGGACATCATGGAGGCCCTCTATCTCGACCCCGAGCAACGCCGCTCGGTCCGGGAGTTCATGGCCGCGGCCGAGCCGGGGGTCTGGCGCGACATCGCCATGACCGCGCGCGACGGGTCGGGGCTGGAGTCGTCCTGGACCAACGTGCGGATCTCCGGCGGCCGGACCATCGGCATCGGCCTGGACGTCACCGAGCGCAAACGGGCCGAGTGGGAGCGCGAGCAGCTCCAGGAGCAATTGCACCAGTCGCAGAAGATGGAGGCGGTGGGCAGGCTCGCCGGCGGGGTGGCCCACGACTTCAACAACCTCATGACCGTGGTCTCGGGATACACCGCCAGGGTACTCCGGCAGCTGCCGCTGCACAGCCCGCTCCACGGCGAGATCCAGCAGGTGAAGATGGCCGGCGACCGCGCGGCCGAGCTCACCCGGCAACTGTTGGCCTTCAGTCGCAAGCAGGTCATGAGGATGGAGGTGCTGAACCTCGACAGGGTCATCGCCGGCATAGTCCCCATGATCGAACGGCTGCTCGGCGAGGACGTGCGCATAGAGCAGACCTGCGCCGGGCGCCCGCAGATGGTCCGCGCCGACCGGGGCCAGATCGAGCAGGTGCTGATGAACCTGGCCGTGAACGCGCGCGACGCCATGCCCGCGGGCGGGACGCTCCGGATCGAAACCGGGGAGCGGGATCTCGACGCGGCGGCCGCGGCCGCCCTCGGCGTCGTGCCCGGGAGATACTCGACCCTGGCCGTCAGCGACACCGGCTCGGGGATGCCCCCGGAGGTGCTCGCGCATCTCTTCGAGCCGTTCTTCACCACCAAGCCCGTCGGTCAGGGCACGGGGCTGGGGTTGGCCACGGTGCACGGCATCGTCAAGCAGAGCGAGGGCGGCATCGAAGCCTGGAGCGAGCCGGGAAGAGGGGCGCGTTTCACCATCCTCCTCCCCAGGCATGAGGCGGCCGAGGCCAGCGCCTCCGACCCGAAGGCCGGCCCGGCGGCCGCCACGGCGGCGAAGGGCGAGACCGTGCTCGTGGTGGAGGACGATGAGAGCGTCCTCAACCTGGTGCGCAAGAACCTCGAGGACCTCGGCTACTCCGTGCTTGCCGCCGCGAACCTCGCCCAGGCAGAGGAGCTGCTGGGCCGCACGGGCGCCGACGTCCGGTTGCTCCTGACCGACGTGGTGCTCCCGGAGGCCAGCGGCCCGGAGGTCCATCGGGCGCTGGCCGCGCGCCGGCCGGGGCTCAAGGTGCTCTACATGTCCGGCTACGACCGCGGCCAGGTCATCTCGCGCGGCATTCTCGAGCCCGGCACCGCCTTCATCGAGAAGCCCTTCAGCAACGAGGAGCTGGCCGCGAGCGTCAGGGCCGCACTGAAGCGAGCGTGAACCGCCTGGCGCGCGGCCCGTTTCTCCTCCGCGCACGGCCCGCCCTCGCGCCCCACCCGGTTTTCCGGACGGACTCCTGACACGCAGGCAGGCAGCCAGCCAGCCGCCGCCCCGCTCACCCCTCCGCCAGCAGCGCCTCGGGGTCCTCGAGCAGCCCGCAGAGATCCTTGAGGAACTCCGCCGCCGCGGCGCCCTCTATGATCCGATGATCGCAGGCCGCGGTGAGCCGCAGCACGCGCCCGACTGCGGCCCGGCCGTCCCGGACCATCGGGGCCTCGAGCGCGGCGCCCACCGCCAGGGTCACAGCCGAGGGCGGGTTGATCACCGGCTGGAAGTGCTCGACGCCGTACATGCCCAGATTCGAGACCGTGAAGGTTGCGTGGGCCCTGGCCTCGGGGGAGAGCTTCCCCGAACGGGCGAGCTCCACTAGCTCCCGCGACTTGGCGGCGAGCGCTCCGAGCGAGAGCCTTTCCGCTTCGCGGAGCACCGCGACGGTCAGGCCCTCGTCCGTCGCCACCGCCAGGCCCAGGTTGACCGCCTTCCAGGCTATGATTCGCCCGTGGTCGTAGCTGCGGTTGACCCCGGGGTGCTTCGCCAGCGTTTTGAGCGCACCGAGCATCACCAGGTGCGTGAAGGTCACGCCGCCGGACTTTCTGAGCTCGGCCTCGCGCCCGACCAGGGCGGTCACGTCCGCCGGTCGCGTAACGAAGAAGTGCGGGATGCTCCGCGCCGAGGCCGTCACGCGCCGGGCCATGGTCCTCATCCGGAAGGACGCCTCGGAGACCTCGGCTTCGCCGGGGGCGAGGTCGAGCGGCGGAAGCTCTGCGCCCTCGGCTTCGCGAGCGCCGGCCGCGGCGGCGACGTCTCCGGCGGTCACCCGGCCGCCCGTGCCCGTGCCGGGAAGGTCCTCGGTCTTGACTCCCAGCTTGTCAGCGAGTCCCCTGGCCAGCCGGTCGAGCTTGCCGGCGCCCGCGCCTGGGCCGTGACCTTCCCCGGCGGCGCCGGCCGGCTTGAGCTGTCCCGGCCGAGCGTGGGGCTCCTCGTCCTTCCTGTCGGCTCCGGCGCCGGGCGCGGCGGCCGGAGGCTCCTGGCCGGCGGGCGGCGTCCGACCGGAACGCTCGGTCTTGGCGACAGTTGCCGCCTCGATGTCCCGGGCGGTCACCCGGCCGCGGGGGCCGGTGCCCTTCACCTTGGCGACGTCGACGCCCTTGTCCCGGGCCAGCTGGAGCGCGTAGGGCGATATGCCCGAGCCACCACTTCCACCCCCGCCCTCGCCCTCGCTCCCGGACGGGCCGGCTCCGGCTTCGATCTTGGGGGGCCGCGCGGGAGGCGGCTTGCGCTCGGCCCCGGATTCGGCCGCAGGTCGGACTGCGCGTCGCTCCTCCCGAGCCTCGGCCGGCCGGTCCTCGCTCACGGGCCTGGCCGCCGGCTTCTCGCCGGGATCGGCCACCCGGGCGATGACCTCGCCGACCGGCACCTCGTCGCCCTCCCCGCGCAGGAGCTCCGTCACCGTGCCGTCGCGGAAGGCCGGCAGCTCCATCTGGGCCTTGTCGGACTCGATCTCGGCGAGGACCTCGCCCTCCCGTACGGCCTGGCCCGGAGCCACGCGCCACTTGATGATCTTCCCGACGGTCATGGTGTCGGAGAGCTTGGGCATGTTGATCTCATGCATGGCAATGGCCTCCCGGGAAACCGTGCAGAGACAACTCCGCAGTACGGCGGGCAAGGGCCACATGGAATCGCTCGAGAGCAAAGGGGCGAACACGCAACATCCAACATGCAACACACAACATGCATCGAAATAGAGGAAGGATTCTCGATCGAAGGACAACGAGCGACGAAAGCGCGATCAGGAGGACAGGTTCCTGGCCCGCGCGGCATGTATCATCGAAATGAACCGGCCCTTTCAACCGATTCGCTGCATGTTGCGTGTTGCATGTTGCGTGTTGCATGTTTCCGTTTCCTTGTCCAACATCCGGATTCGTTAGTGAGCCATCGGCATCGAAGCGCCAGTGATGCCGTTGTTTCCTTTTGCGCGCGTCATCCCATCATCCTTCTCACCGCCGCCACCACGTCCGCGGCGTGCGGGATGCAGCTCTGCTCGAGTTCCCTGGCGTAGGGCATGGGCACGTCCGCGCCGGAGACCCGGACCGGCGGGGCGTCGAGCCGGTCGAAGACCATCTCGCAGAGGGTCGCGACCACCTCGGCGCCCACGCCGCAGACCGGCGGGGGCTCCTCGACGATCACCGCGCGGTGCGTGCCGGCCACGGACTCCGCGACCAGGTCCCGGTCCCACGGCCGCAGCGAGCGCAGGTCGACGACCTCGGCGGAGACGCCGTCCTCCTTCTCGAGCGCCCCGGCGGCGGCCAGGGCCGCCTGGGTCATGGCCCCGTAGGCGACGAGGCTCACGTCGCGGCCCCGGCGGAGGACGGCCGCCTCGCCGATCGTCGCGGGTTCGGCCTCCTCGGGCACCTCTCCCTTCAGGCCGTAGAGCCCCTCGTGCTCGAGGAAGACCACGGGGTTGTCGTCCCGGACCGCGGCTTTGAGGAGCGCCCGCGCGTCGGCGACGGTCGCCGGGTAGACCGCCTTGAGTCCCGGCGTGTGCGCGAAGACGTGCTCGAGGCTGTGGGAGTGCTGGGCGGCGAGTTGGTGCCCGCCGCCGCCGGGCATGCGAATGGTGACGGGCAACGCCACCTGTCCGCCGAACATGTATCGCATCACCGCCAGGTGATTGCAGATCTGGTCCATGGCCACGAAGGCGAAGTTGACGGTCATGAGCTCCGGCACCGGCCGGAGTCCGGCCATGGCCGCGCCGGTGGCCAGCCCCACGATGGCCGCCTCGGAGATGGGCGTGTCGAAGACCCGCGAGGGCCCGAACTGCTTAAGTAACCCGCGCGTCACTTTGAAGGAGCCCTCGTACTCGGCTACGTCCTCGCCGAAGACGATCACCGCCGGATCGCGCTCCATCTCCTCGCGGAGCGCCAGGTTCAGAGCCTCGCGGTAGGTCATATGGGACATGCCAACGCCTCTCGGCTCTCCCGAACGTGTCCCAACCACAAAGACACCAAGACACAAAGAACGGCCACAAAGAACAACACGGGATTCCCGTCCGCGGCGAACGGCTCTAGATGTACTGAGCGACTCGCCCCGCGTACTCGGACGAAGCCGTTCTTCGTGTCTCTTGATGTCTTGGTGTCTTGGTGGTGAAATGCCCGCTCAGTCGACATAGAGATCCTCGTAGAGCCTCTCCCTCGGCAGCTCGCGCCCGGCCTCGGCCGTCGCCACCGCCCGGTCGAGCTCCTCGCGCACCCGCCGGTCGATGGCCTCGAACTCCGCCTCGGGGGCGTCGAAGTCGCCGCGGATGGCCGCCTTGAGCTTCGGGATGGGGTCGCGCTTCCTCCAGTGCTCGATCTCCTGCTTGCCGCGGTAGGTGCCGGGGTCGGACATGGAGTGGCCCTGGTAGCGATAGCAGCGGGCCTCGATGAAGGACGGGCCCTCCCCGGCGCGGGCGCGCTTGATGGCCCGCTCGGCCACCGACTGCATCTTGAAGAAGTCCATGCCGTCGGCCACCCAGGCGGGCATGTTGTAGGCCTCGCCGGCCTTGCGGGAGAGCGACTCCTGGGCGCTCGAGCGCTGGACCGAGGTGCCGATGGCGTAGAGGTTGTTCTCGCAGACCCAGACCACCGGCAGCTTGAGGAGGCTGGCCATGTTCAGGGCCTCGTGGTAGACCCCCTGGTTGGTGGCGCCGTCTCCGAAGAAGCACAGCACCACCCGGTCCTCGCCCCGGGTCCTGGCCGCCAGGGCCATGCCCGCGGCGATCGGGCACATGCCCCCCACGATGGCGTAACCTCCGTAGAAGTGGAGCGTTCGGTCGAAGAAGTGCATCGACCCGCCCTTGCCCTTGCAGATGCCGTCGGCGTGGCCGAAGAGCTCGGCCATGGCCCGGCCCGGATCCCCGCCGCGGAGCAGGTAGTAGGCGTGGTCGCGGTAGGAGCCGATGACGTAGTCGTCCTTGCGCAGGTGCCAGAGCGCGCCGATGGCCACGGCCTCCTCGCCGGAGTAGAGGTGGCAGAAGCCGCCGATCCGGCCGCGGGTGTACTGCTCGGCGGCGCGGGTCTCGAAGCCGCGCACCAGGCGCATCAGGTAGTAGACCCGGAGGAGGTCGTCCTTCTTCATACCCGCTCCACCCTCATCTCCACCGCGGCCCCGGCCGAGAGGATCCGGTGCACCGGGCACTGCTCCGCGTAACGCCCCAGCCGCTCGACGTCCCGGTCGGAGAGCTCGCCGCGCACCCGTATGCGCGCGACGATCCGGTAGCGGCCGCTCCCCGCGTCCTCGGCGGGCTCGCCCTCGAGATCGATCCACAGCCGAGCGAGCGGCACCTTCGCGCGCGCCGCCAGGTTCACGACGGTTACGGCGATGCAGCTGCCGAGCGAGCCGAGGAGCTGATCGAAGGGGTTGGGCCCCAACCCGTCGCCGCCGACCGCCGGCGGCTCGTCGGCGAGCCACCCGTGCGAGCCGGTGCGCACGAGAACCTGGAAGTTCTCGACGGTCGATACCGATACTTGCGACTTCATCCGCAAAGTAAACCCGCCGCGCCGGGGGGGCTATGCCCGAAAAGGGGACGTCTCATCCAACGCAGAGGACGGCAATCGCACGATTGCCCTTTCCATAACACGGGGGGAGAGCCTTCCTCTGCGCCCCCTGCGCACCTCCGCGTCCTCTGCGTTGGAGGTCCAGCCTGGGACGCGCAGGACAAAAGGGAGCCTTGCGACCGCCGAGCGGCGGCTACAATGCCCCGGACATGAGCACCACTCACAGCGCGGAGGCGCAGCCCGTCGTTCTGAGCGACGCCCGGGCCCGGCGGGCCATGACGCTCATCATCCTGGCGCAGTGCGCCGGGATGCTCGGCCGCACGGCCTTCGACAACGGCTTCCTGCTCGCCTACTTCTCGCGGCTGGGGATCGGTTCCTCGAGCATCCTCTACCTGCTGTCGCTCGTGGACCTGATGGTCATGGGCCTGATCGTCGGCGCGGCCGTCCTGGCCGACCGGCACGGCAAGAAGCGGATGGGGCACGCCGGCCAGGCCCTGATGATCGTCGGCTACGCCCTCATCGCCGCGGCCGCGGCCTGTGCGGCCTCCCCGGGGATGGTCCTGGCGGCGGTGGCCGGCGGGGTGGGGCTATACGGCATCGGCTACACCCTCTTCACCTCCGGATGGCTGGCGCTCCTGAGCCCGATCGTGCCCGAGGCCACGCGCGGCCGCTTCCTGGGCCGCCTGCGGCTGTCCTGGTCGCTGGCCTCGCTGATCTTCTTCCTGGCGGTGACCGCGGTGCTCAAGGTCAGCCCGACGACGCCGGTCTTCCTGGTCGTGATCCTCATCGTCGCCGCACTGACCTTCGTCCGGACCCTGCTCTACTCGCGGATCCCGGAGCTGGAGCCGCCGCGCCCGACGCGGGCCGGGCTCCTGCCCATCCTCCTGAACGTGCTGCGCGCGCCCGGCTACCTGCCCTTCTGCGCCTACGTCTTCCTGCTGATGCTCTTCGTCGGCTGCTGCCCCAAGATCCTCAACCTGCTCGAGAAGGACGTGCTGGGCTTCGGCGACTCGACCGTGGTGCTCATGGGCACCATGCTGCTGGTCGGCCAGATGTGCGGCTTCTTCCTGGGCGGCACGCTGGTCGACCGGGTGGGCACCAAGGCCGTCTTCCTGCTGTGCCACTTCTCGTTCGGGGCCATCCTGACGCTCTTCCTGGCCCGGGGGCTGCTCCCGGCCGCGGCGGCGCCGGCCTACATCGGTGCGCTCACGCTGGCCTTCGGCCTGGCCTTCGGCGCGTCGAGCATCTGCGTGACCACCGAGATGCTCTCGCTCATCCCGGGGGAGAACAAGTCGCTGGCCGCCTCGGCCATGCTCGCGCTCCAGAGCGGCGGCGTCGCCCTCTCGGGCTTCATCGGCGGCAAGGCTCTGGCACTGGGCGTCTTCAGCGAGTCGTGGACGCTGGGCTCGCTGACCCTGTCCCGCTACGACACCATCCTGCTGGGATGCGCGGTGATGATCGTGCTCCTCGTCGTGGCGCTGGGGATGGTCCCGTCGGTGCTGGGCGTCGGGGTCAAGTCCCAGCGCTGGCCGACGGCGTAGTCCGCCAGGGCACTCCAACGCGGAGGACGCAGAGGGGCGCAGAGGTCGCAGAGGGCCAGTGGTTGTCTATTCGAGCAACAAGACCCGAAACATGCTGTCCTCTGCGGACTCTGCGCGCCTCCGCACCCTCTGCGTTGGAGGTCGAGGTCGCCTAGCCGGAACGCCGGCTCGGGCCCGGGCCCCTGCCCGGCTCGCGCCCGATCGAGCGCAGAAACGCCCCCACCCTCCGGCCGAGGGCCTCAGCGGTCTCGTGAAAGCCGGCCTTGCCCGGATAGATGCGGTAGAGATCGCGGTACTTCGCGGGCGTCAGATTGGGCATGAAGACGTTGGCCCCGCGCTCGAGACCCAGCCGCCGTCCGGCCTCGGGGTTGACGGTGGCGAGCGCCGTCGTCGCCGGGAGATTGGCGCGCGGGCAAACCAGCCGCGCCAGGGCCAGCGCCTTGAAGGTCGCCAGGTCCGTCGCCGGCACCTGCTCGCCGTCGGGCGCAGGCGTCACGAGCTCGCCGCGTCCTAGCGCCGTGGCCGGGTCGGGCACGTAGGGCCCCAGGCCGATCATGTCCAGGTCGAGCTCGGCGAAGAGCTCGACGTCCCGCGCGAGCGTCGCCCAGGTCTGGCCGGGCAGGCCCACCATCACCCCGCTGCCGATCTCGTAGCCGAGCGCGCGTCCGGCGCGGAGCAGCGATATGCGGTCCTCGGGCGCGCCCGGCGAGCCGTCGGAGCGCGGGTGGAGCCGCCCGTAGAGCGCCGCGTCGCTGGTCTCGAAGCGCAGGAGGCAGCGGTCGGCCCCGGCCGCGCGCCAGGCAGCAAGCTCCTCCTCGGAACGCTCGCCGAGGCTCAGGGTCACGGCGAGTCCCGTCTCGGCCTTGACGCGACCGACGAGCGCGGCGACCCACTCGCGCGAGAGCCCGGGGTCCTCGCCGGCCTGGAGCACGAGCGTGCCGAAGCCGGCCGCCACCGCCGCACGGGCGCACTCCATGACTTCGTCGGCGGTCATGCGGTAGCGCTCGGGACGGGACTCGGCCGCGCCGCCGATTCCGCAATAGGCGCAGCGTCGGGAGCAATGGTTCGAGACCTCGACGAGTCCCCGCAGGTGGACCTCGTCGCCCACGTTCTCGCGGCGGACGCGGTCGGCGAGCCGCCAGAGCTCGGCCAGGCGTTCCTCGCGCTCCTCGCGGAGCCAGGAGAGGATCTCGGAGCGGTCCACGGCGGTCAGCTCCGCGGCGCGCGAGCGGCCCGGGCCGCCTTCTCGGCCCGGAAGACCTCCAGCGCCGCCGGGAAGGGCTCGAGCGAGCGCTCGAAGATCCCCAGGCTGTAGGCGATCACCAGGCCGTAGTTGGTGATGGGCACGCCCGCCGCGCGGCAGCGCATGATGCGGCTGAGCATCTCCCGGCGGTTCCACATGCAGGCGCCGCAGTGGATGACGAGCTTGTAGCCGGAGACATCCTCCGGGAAGTCGTGGCCCTGCACGGTGGTGAACTCGAGCTCGCCGCCCACGTACTGCCGAAGCCAGCGGGGGATCTTGACCCGCCCGATGTCCTCGGCGATGGGGTGGTGAGAGCAGGCCTCGGCCACCAGCACCCGGTCGCCGGGCCGCAGGTCCTCGACGGCCAGCGTCCCGCGGGTCTGCTCGACGAGGTCCCCGCGGAAACGGGCAAAGAGGATGCTGAAGCTGGTCAGCGGCACCTCGCGCGGCGTGTCCCCGGAGACCTTGAGGAAGGCCTGGGAGTCGGTGACCACCAGCTTCGGCGGGCGCTTGAGGCGGTCGAGCGCGTCGCGGAGCTCGCGCTCCTTGACCACCGCGCACCAGGCGTCGGCGTCGAGCAGGTCGCGGATCGACTGCACCTGGGGCAGGATCAGCCGCCCCTTGGGCGCCTCCTTGTCGACGGGCACGACCAGCACGGCCATTTCGCCCGCGCCCACCAGGTCGGAGAGGATGGCCGGCGACTCGATGTAGTCGGCCGGCGCGGCGGCGAGCAAGGCCTGCCGGAAGTCGAGGATGCCCTCGCCGCGGCTCGCGGCCGTGCGCACGAGCCGGAGCTTCTCGCTCTCGAGCCGCGCGACGAGCCCGGCCGACGGGGCGGCGAGGTCGGTCTTGTTGAAGACGACGACGGTGGGCGTCTTCCTCTCGGCCAGGGCGGCCAGGATGCCCTCCTCGTACTCGCCCCACTCGCCGGCGGCGACCACCAGGACGCCCAGGTCGGTGCGGTCGAAGACCTGGCGGGTCTTCTGGACGCGCATGGCGCCGAGCGCCCCGACGTCGTCGATCCCGGCGGTGTCGATGAAGAGCACGGGCCCGAGCGGCAGGAGCTCCATGGGCTTCTCGACCGGGTCGGTGGTCGTGCCGGCCACGTCGGAGACGATGGCCACCTGCTGCCGGGTAACGGCATTCAGCAGGCTGCTCTTGCCGACGTTCCGGCGGCCGAAGATACCGATGTGGAGGCGGAAGCTCTTAGGTGCCTTGCGCATGGGTGTCATCCTAGCCGCAAAGGGAAAATCCACCATGGACGACGGGGGCCGAAGGCACCGAAAGCTTTGCCGCAAAGAGGCGCAAGAAGCGCAAGAGAGTGCAAATGGGCCGCTTCTCGCTCAGTTCCCGTCTCAAGGACCCCTTGCGCATTTTTGGGGCTATGAATCGCACCAATCCCCTCCCCCTGTGACGGCTGGCCTGCGCCTATCGCGACATGGCGAATTTCCGGATCTCCAACTTCGGAGCTCCGAAGTTGATCAGGAGGCCGTGTTCCATGCGGCACGCGCGGAGGTAACCGAGCAGCTGGGCCGTGTGCTCGTCCGCCAGCGTCTTGCAGGCTTTCAACTCCACGATCAGCATCTTCTCCACGAAGAGATCGGCGGAGTACTCGCCCAGTACGGCCCCATCCTCATCGAACACTCTGAGCGGAAACTGCTGTTCGACCGCCATCCCCGCCTTGCGCAGTCTATGAACCAAGCCGTTTTCGTAGACCTTTTCGAGGTGCCCTTGACGAAGATGGGCGTGCAGAGCCAAACTGATCTCCCGAATCCTGTCGCACAGGTCGAATACCGGCTCTTTCATATCCGACCACCTTGCGCCTCTTGCGCATCTTTGCGGCCGGGTCTCTCCGGCATCCCCAACCGGCACACCGCCTCGGGGCTGACCAGCGCGTCGAACTCGGCCTCGGTCATTAGCTTCTCGTCCATGACCACCTGCCGGACGGTGCGGCCGGTATCGCTCGCGGCCTTCGCGACCCGGCAGGCCGCCTCGTAGCCCAGCCCCGGCACGAGCGCCGTGGCCGCGGCGGTCGAGCCCTCGACGTGGGCGCGGCAGCGCTCGGCGTCAGCCTCCAAGCCCTCCACGCAGTGGCGCCGGAGGATGTCGCAGGAGCGCGCGAGCAGGTCGAGGCTCTCGAGCAGGCTGTCGGCAATCAGCGGCAGGAAGGGGTTGAGCTCGAGGCTCCCCGCGCCCGCCGCCCAGGCGATGGCCGAGTCGTTGGCCATCACCCGCATGGCGGCCTGCGCCACCGCCTCGGGGATCACCGGGTTCACTTTGCCCGGCATGATTGAGCTGCCTGCCTGGCGCGAGGGCAGCCGGAGCTCGCCCAGGCCCGCCTCTGGGCCGCTCGACATCAGACGCAGGTCGCCCGAGATCTTCATGAGCGTCGCCGCCGAGGCCTTGAGTATTCCCGAGACCTCGACGAAGACGTCGGCGTTCTGGGTGCACTCCACCAGGTTCTCGGCGCGGGCGAAGCCGATGCCGGTCGCCTCCTTGAGGAACTCGGCGGCCCGGAAGACGTACTGGCGCGGTGCGGCCAGGCCCGTGCCGATGGCCGTGCCGCCCAGGTTCACCACCCGCAGGCGCTCCTCGCACTTGTAGACCCGCCAGCGGTCGCGCGAGAGGGCCTCGGCGTAGGCGCCCATCTCGCGCCCGAGGGTGGTGAGCACGGCATCTTGAAGTTGGGTGCGGCCAACCTTGACGATCCCCGCGAAGCGCTTCTCGGCGGCCTGGAAGGCCTCCTGCAGTGCGACCACCTCGGACTCGAGCCGACGCAGGAGCCGCACCGCGGCGAGCTTCAGCGCCGTCGGGTAGGTGTCGTTGGTCGACTGATGGAGGTTCAGGTCGTCGAGCGGCGAGACTCGCGCGTAGTTGCCGCGCGGCTCGCCGAGGAGCTCTAGCGCCCGGTTGGCGAGGACCTCGTTGACGTTCATGTTGGTGCTGGTGCCCGCGCCGCCCTGGAGGGCGTCCACGACCACGTGCCCGTCGAGCAGGCCGTCGGCCATCTCCCGGCAGGCGCGCTCGATGGCCTCGGCCTTGGCCGGGTCTGAGGCCCAGCAGCCGATGGCCCGGTTGGTGAGCGCGCAGGCGAGCTTCACCGCCCCGTAGGCGCGCACGAGCTCCGGGTGGACGCGCCGGCCGGAGAGCGGAAAGTTCTCGAGCGCCCGCTCGGTGTGGATGCCCCACATCGCGCCGGAGGGCACCTCGCGCCCGCCGAGCGAGTCGCTCTCCCGGCGAAAGCCCGGCGCAGGCGCGGCCTCGTCGCGCCGGTCAGCAGTAGACATCGCGCTTTCCAGCCCTGATCTTAGCGATCATGGCCTCGGAGGAATGGCGCTGCCCCTCGGGCATGATCGCGAGGGTACTGGCCACGAGCCGCTCGCCGACCTCGCGCGTGGCCGGCGAGGCGTAGTCGAGCAGGTACTCGGTGAAGGTCGAGAGCGCGTTGGGGTCGCAGTGCTCCTTGATCTCGCCGGGCCTGGCCAGGTCCATGAAGTCCCCGCCGGTGCGGCCCAGCCGGTAGCAGGCCGTGCAGAAGGACGGGATGTAGCCGAGCGCGGCCACGTCGCGGATGACCTCGTCGAGCGAGCGGTGGTCGCCGAGCGAAAACTGGCCGCCATCGGAATCGAGTCGGGCTGTCCCGACCTGATTCCGCCCCTCCTCTTCATCCTCCGAATAGCCACCGGGATTCGTTCGGCTGCCCGCAGAGATCTGCGAGACGCCAAGGGCAAAGCTCTCCCGCCGGATGTTGGGCGTCTCGCGCGTCGACATGATGATGCCGGTGTAGGGCACGGCCAGGCGCAGGATGGCCACGATCTTCCGGAAGTCGACGTCGTCGACCGGGCGCGGGGGGCTGACGGCCATCTCCGAGCCGACGGCCGGCTCCAGGCGCGGCACGCTGATGGTGTGCGGGCCCACGCCGTACTCGCGCTCCAGGTACCGGATGTGCTGCATCATGGCCAGCACTTCGAAGCGCCAGTCGCACAGGCCGAAGAGCACGCCGATGCCCACGTCGTCGATGCCGGCCTGCATGGCCCGGTCCATGGCGGTGACCCGCCAGTCGTAGTCGCGCTTCTTCCCGGCCAGGTGCACCCGCGCGTAGGTCTCGCGATGGTAGGTCTCCTGGAAGAGCTGATAGGTGCCGATCTTCGCGGCCTCGAGGCGCCTGAACTCCTCGAGGGTGAGCGGGGCCACGTTCACGTTGACCCGGCGGATCTCGCCGGAGGCTCCTCGCGGCTCTCCGGGCGGGGGCACTGATTCATGCCCTGCGGCCGCAGGCCGAAGGGCGTGAATATCCTTCTCTCCGACCGCCGACAGGCTCACCGAAGAACTGGGAGCTTGACCCGGGTGAAGCAACGCTGCGCGTTCCTTCACTCCGGGGTGCCCCCGCCCGGAGAGCCGCGAGGAGCCGGTCGCTGAACTCTTCACCCGATACACCGCCTCGATGGCCTCCAGGACGTAGTCGAAGCCCTTCTGGGGGTAGGACTCGCCGGCCACCAGCAGCACGCGCTTCTGGCCCTGCTCGATGAGCATCCGGACTTCGCGCTCGATCTCCTCCACCGCCAGCGCCCGGCGCTTGACCGCCTTGTTCCGCGCCCGGAAGGCGCAGTACAGGCACTCGTTCGCGCACATGTTCGAGACGTAGAGCGGCGCGAAGATCACCAGGCGCCGGCCGTAGATGCGCTCCTTGACCTCGCGCGCGGCGGCGAAGACCTCGCCGAGAAGTTCCGGATCGCTCACCGCGGCGAGCGCGGCCACCTCGGGCATCTCCAGGCCCCTGGCCTCCCGGGCCTTGGCCAGGATCTCGCGGACCCGCACGGCATCGGGCCGGGCCTTGGCGGCCAGGACCTCGCCGATGGCCTGCTCGTCGATGATCGCCCTGGCGACTTCTGCAGGACTCATGGTTTCTCTCTTCTCCGGCAGGGCACAACCGGGCAGATGTGCTTCGGAAGCGTGGCTTCTTCTGCAACCGAGGTCCCTGGTTCCGGTTTTTCGGGCGGGGGCACCCCGTGGCGAGGAAACGCGCAGCGTTTCCTCAGAACGGGTCCTGCCGTTCCTCTGAGTGTGGAGGAAACTGGCGGGACCCTTCGATGAAATTCGAACCCTGCAGCCTGCGGCTGCAGGATTTCGAATTGTGCCCCCGCCCGAAAAACCGGAACCAGGGACCGGCCGGCAACGATGCGATGGGGCGCTCCTCGGCTTGACGGCATCATGGATGTCCGACGTCCCGAAGCAGCGCCGTGAAGATGCTGCCCTCGTTGGGCGCGCTCTTCACCGTCACCTCGCCGCCGTAGAGCTCGACCAGCTTCTTGAGGATGGACAGGCCCAGGCCGCTGCCCGGGATGCCCGCCGTCCGGGCGTTGCGGATGCGCGAGAACTCCTTGAAGAGCCGCCCCGTCTCCTCAGGGCTCATGCCCACGCCCGTGTCGGAGACGGCGATCTCCACGCCAGCCGGCAGGCGCCGGATGCGGGCGTCGACCCGTCCGCCATCGCGATTGTATTTCACCGCGTTCGAGACCAGGTTGTTGACGATGATGGCGAGCTCCCCGCGGTCGGCCCGGATCTCGAGCGGCGCGGGGCATTCCAGGTTCACACTGATGCCGCGCGCTCCGGCCTGGGGCAGGACGTTCTCGACCGCCTCGCGGGCCACGGCGGCCAGGTCCACCGCGGCGAGCTCGCGCTTCTTCTCGCCGGACTCGATGCGGGTGAGGTCGAGCAGATCGTTGATCAGCTGGCGCATGCCCACCAGGCGCTCGCGCGAGCGGTCGACCATCTCCCGGAGCTTGGCCTCGGTGACCTTGATGTCCGGCGAGACGCAGATGTTGAGGTAACCCTCGATGGCCCCCAGCGGGCTCTTGAGCTCGTGGGCCAGCACCCGGATGAACTCGAAGCGCACCCGGCGCTTCTCCTCGGCCAGCTTGCGGGCCTGGCGCTGGAGCATGATCCGCCCGGCGGCCTTGCGGACCATGCCGCGGAGCTCGTCGGGGGTGAAGGGCTTGGCCAGGAAATCGTAGGCCCCGCGCTTGGCGGCGGCCACCGCGGTCTCGAGCGAGGCGTAGGCGGTGATCATGATCACCAACAGGTCGTTCTCCGAGCCCAAGTCCAGCTTCTCGAGGAAGTCGGTGCCGCTCATGCCCGGCAGGCGGTGGTCGAGAAGCATGATCTGGGGCCTGGCCGCGGCCAGCTTCTCCATGGCCGCCTCGACGCTCTCGGCCTCGTCGATGGCGAAGCCGACCTCGTCGGCCACGTTGGCCACGGAGACCTTGAAGTCGCGCAGCGCCCGGGTCGCGCCCATACGCAGGCCGGGCTCGTCGTCGACAATCAGGATGCGCAGAGTCTCCATGCCTAAGCTCCCACAGCGAACCGCAGATTGCCCTTCGACCTCGGCTCAGGGCGCTCAAGCCGCGAGACTGTCGAACGGACGAACGTCGAATATCGAATCACGAAGTGCGCTTCGCAATTCGAAGCTCGGATTTCGACACTCTGCGGCTCTTCTCCGTATTTCACCCTTCCACCCTCAACCTTCCACCTTCCACCCTCAACCCTCCACCCGGCGCCCTACTCCTCCGGCGCCTTCCGGGGCAGGGTGATGGCGAAGGTAGTCCCGGTCGCCCCCCTGGCCGGGTCGGCGTTGGACTTCACGACGATGTTGCCGCGGTGCATCTTGACGATGCCGTAGGTCACCGCCAGACCCAGGCCGGTGCCCCGGCCGATCTGCTTGGTGGTGAAGAACGGCTCGAAGATCTTGTCGATGATCTCCGGGCGGATGCCCCGGCCGGTGTCGCTGACATCGATGTGCACGCAGCCCTCGTCGCCGGAGACGGCCACGGACAGGTTCCCGCCCCAGGGCATGGCGTCCTGGGCGTTGGTGAACAGATTGGTCAACACCTGGGCCATCTGGTCGCGGTCGACTTCGGCCCGGGCATCGTCGCAGTCGGCCCGCACCGAGATGCGAATCTCCGGAGGCAGGTGCAGCAGCCCCAGGGTGCGCTCCACCAGTTCGCGTAGATCGGTGGGCTGGGGCATGACCTTGTTGCGTCGGGCGAAGTGCAGCAGCCCGGCCACTATCCGCTTGCAGCGGTCGGCCTGTTCCACGATGACGCCGAGGTCGGCCTTGGCGGCCTGGTCGGCGGCCCCCTCCAGCATGGTGTGGGCATAGAGCAGGACTATGCCCAGGGGATTGTTGATCTCGTGGGCGATGCCGGCGGCCAGCTGCCCCATGTTGGCCAGCTTCTCGGCCTGGAGCAGCGCCGCCTGGGCGCTGGCCAGCTGTTCGTTGGAGCTGGCCAGTTCGCGGACCGTCACCTTGAGCTGCTCGATGGTGTAGGGCAGGCACATTTCGCTCTCGGCCAGGCCCCTGACGATGGCCGCGGCGTGGTCGCGGCAGGTGTCGTAGCCGCAGGCGCCGCAGTTGAGCTCGTCCTCGGGGCGGTGCTTGCCCATGCGGGCCAGGACCTCCTGGACCGCCACGCCGTTGCCGCCGGAGGTCACCCGGCGGTCCTCGGCGCCATAGGCCCGGGAGAGGTCCAGGTCCCGGAAGCGTTCCATGTCGGACTGCCAGCGCCTCTCGTCGGCGGCGGCGTGCTGCTCGCGGGCGTAGGCGCTAACGGCGGCGCGGCGCTCGAAGAGATGGGCCGGCCGGCTGTAGCCAGGGCCCATGATGCAGCCGTGGCAGCAGAGCACCTCGAGCAGCCGGGCGTCGAGCGTGCCCTCCTCGAACTGTTCGAGCACGTCGCCCATGCTGGTCCGGCCATCGGCGGCGACCACCCGGTTGTCGAGCAGGTCCTCGTGGATGTCCGCGGCCTGGAGAAGCCCGCGGCTTATGGGGAAGAGCGCACCGAGCCCGGCGCGCGGCTCGTCGAAGTCCGACGGCTCGACCGAGGCCGGGTCGACGCCGGCGGCCGCGAACATCCCGCGCAGCTCGGCGAAGGTGATGGCCGCATCGAGCTCGTCCGGAATCTGCGGGTCGGCGACCTCCAGCTTCTTCGCGATGCACGGGCCGATGAAGACCACGCTCAGGTCCGGCCCGTGCAGACTGCGCAGCGCGCGCGCCGTGGCGATCATCGGCGAGACGATGGGCGCGAGGTTGGCCACCAGTCCCGGATGGTAGCGCTCCACGAAGGTCACGACCGCCGGGCAGCTGGTGGCGATCCAGCGCCGGCCGCCGCCGGTCGCGAGCAGCCGGCGGTACCGGTCGGCCACCAGATCGGCACCGAAGGCCACCTCGGCGACGATGCCGAAGCCCAGCCGGCGCAGCGCCCCGACCAGCCGGCGGTGGTCCACGTCGGTGAATTCGGCGGGGAAGCTCGGCGCCAGGCACGCGGCGATCCGCCGACCCGAAGCCAGGAGCTCGCGCACCGGGGCGGCCGTATCCACGATCTGCTTGGCCTTCTGGCTGCAGACCTTGACGCAGTTGCCGCAGCAGATGCAGCGCTCGGGCAGGACCTCGGCCTGCCCCGCGGAGATGCGGATGGCCTTGGCCGGGCACTCCCGGACGCAGGTGTAGCAGACCCGGCAGCGCTCCTGGAGCGTGGTGACGAAGTGCTTCTGCGCGGGGGCGGTCACCTCGGCACCTCGTTTCCCTTTCCCCGACCCGCGTCCCCGGGACGGGTTCTAGTGGCTCTTGGCGGCCTGCCCGCCGGCCTGGCCGGCGCCCGCCAGCAGCTTCTCGACCTCTTTGGTGAGCTGCTCGGGGCGCACCGGCTTGTCCATGATCCTGTCCACCCGGACCCAGGCGGCCTGCTCCTCCGAGGCCGGCTCGAAGGAGATGCCGGTCGCGGCCTTGACCGCGGTCAGCAGGAGCACCGGCGTCCCCGGGTAGAGCCGCTTGATCTCGTGGCAGAGCACGAAACCGGAATCCTGGTGCTCCATCATCAGATCGATCACCGCTGCATCCGGATGGAAGGAGAGCAGGAGCTCCTCGGCCTCCGCCATCCCGCCGGCCGCGGCCACCTCGTAGCCGGCCGAGTCGAGCACCAGCTTCAGCTGCTCGACCACGTCCGGGTCGTCGTCGACCACCAGTATCTTCGCCTTGCCCATCTCTCTATCTCCCACGTCGGCCCTCGGCCGCAGCTTGGATTCCAGTCCCGCACCCCGGAACTTCCCACGCCATCCCGAGGCGCCTAAACGAGCACTTCGCGCTTGTGGTAGTGGGTGTGCAGCAGGTGATGGCTCTTCTCGCCGAGCGGCTTGCCCAGGAACTCGTCGTAGAGCCGCTGGACCTGCTGGTTCTTGTGGCTGACCCGCACCGGCTCGTCACGGTCGATCTGGTAGAGGGCCTGCATGCGCGCGCGGACCTTCTGCGGGTCGGTGCCGATCGGCTGGCCGCCGCCGCCCACGCAGCCGCCGGGGCAGGTCATGATCTCGATGAAGTGCAGGTCCTTGCGCCCGGCGCGCACCTCGTCGAGCACCTTGCGGGCATTGCCCAGGCCGCTGACCACCGCGGCGCCGACCTCGAGCTCGCCGAACTTCGCGTGGAGTTCCTTGATGCCCTTCTGGCCGCGCAGGGGCTGGATCTTGAGATCGCCCATCTCCTCGCCGGTCAAGAGGACGTGGGCGGTGCGCACGGCCGCCTCCATCACGCCGCCGGAAGCTCCGAAGATCTTCCCGGCGGTGGTGCGCTCCCCGAAGGGCGTGTCAGCCGCCTCGGGTTCGACCGAGGCCAGGTCCACTCCGAAGATGCGCAGAAGCTGTCCGAGCTCACGGGTGGTCAGGACATAGTCGACGTCGGCGACGCCGCCCCGGCCCATCTCCTCGCGGCCGCACTCGAACTTCTTGGCGGTGCAGGGCATGATCGAGACGCTGACGATGTTCGCCGGGTCGAGCTTCTCGCGCCCGGCCCAGAAGGTCTTGATCAGCGCTCCCATCATCTGCTGCGGGCTCTTGCAGGTCGAGACGTTGGGGAGCAGCTCCGGGTAGAACTGCTCGATGAACTTGATCCAGCCCGGCGAGCAGCTGGTGAGCATGGGCAGGGCGCCGCCGGTCTTGACCCGGTGCACCAGCTCCGAGCCCTCCTCCATGATGGTCAGGTCGGCGGTGAAGGAGGTGTCGAAGACCTTCTTGAAGCCCACCCGGCGCAGCGCCGCGACCATCCGGCCGTCGACGTCCGTGCCGGGCTTCACGCCGAACTCCTCGGCGAGCGTCACCGAGACGGCCGGGGCGTGCTGGACGACCACGGTCTTCGTCGGGTCGGAGAGCGCGGCGATGACCCGATCGACGTAGGAGCGCTCGGCCAGCGCCCCGGTCGGGCAGACCAGGATGCACTGGCCACAGTTGACGCAGCTCGAGACGTTCATGCCCTGGTCGAAGGCCGTGCCCACGTGGGAGCGGCTGCCCCGGCCGACGAAGTCGATGGCCGAGACGCCCTGGATCTCCTCGCAGACCCGCACGCACTTGCCGCAGAGCACGCACTTCTCGGGATCGCGGATGATCGACGGGCTGGAGACGTCCGAGTCCTGGCGGCTCCGGCCGCCCTGGAACCGGCGCTGGCTCACCCCCAGCTCCTGGGAGAGCTTCTGGAGGTCGCACTTGCCGCTGCGGCTGCAGTACAGGCAGTCGTCCGGATGGTTGGCCATGAGCAGCTCGAGCACCGTCCGCCGCGCGGCGAGCACCTTGGGCGAGCGGGTCTTGAGCTTCATGCCCGGGGCCACCGGGTAGGAGCACGACGGCACCAGCGCCGGCATGCCCTCGGCCTCGACCACGCACATCCGGCAGGCGCCGCTGGGCGGCAGCCCTTCCATGTGGCACAGGGTGGGAACCTGGACGCCGTCGCGCCGCAGGGCGGTCAGCACGGTCTCGCCCTCGTTGGCCTGGACCTTGCGCCCGTCGACTTCTATCTCAAACATGTTTCATCTCGCTCCTGATCCGTCCGGCCCTTCAGCCGGGGTGAGTGAAATCCAGGTCGCAGCGCAGGCAGCGCTTGGCCTCGCAGACCGCGGCATGCTCGCTGATGCACATCTCGACCTCGGCGAAACTGCGCACCCGCTCGGCCACCGGACGCTCGGGCGCCTTGACCCGGGCCGGGGAGATCTCGTTGTCGTCGAGCGGGTTCTCGAGAGGCGGCACGTAGACCGAAGGCAGGATCGCCTTGGGGATGGTCCGGAGGACCTGGCCGCGGACGTAGCGGTCGATCATCATCGCCGCCCGGCGTCCGGCGCCGACGGCGCCGATCACCGTCGCCGGCCCGGTCACCACGTCGCCGCCGGCGAAGACGCCCGGCCGGTCCGTGGCCAGCGATTCGGAGTTCACCCTGATCGTGCCCGCCGAGGTCCGGCCGAGGGCCTCGATCCCCTGGGGATCGGGCTCCTCGCTGATGGCGACGATGAGGGTGTCCAGGTCCAGGTCGAACTCCGACCCGGGCACGGGCACCGGCTTGCGGCGCCCGGAGGCGTCCGCCGGGCCGAGCGTGTTGCGCTGGAACCTGGCGCCCACGAGGTGCCCGTCCTTCACGCGCAGCTCCAGCGGCGCGACCAGTTCCTCGAGCTCCACGCCCTCGACCAGCCCGGCTTCCACCTCGTCGGGGTAGGCCGGCATCTCGTCGCGCGTCCGGCGGTAGAGCACCGTCACCCGGGTGACGCCCTGCTGCCGCAGCGCCACGCGCGCCGCGTCCATGGCGGAGTTGCCGCCGCCGACCACGCCGACGCGGCCCTTGGCCATCTCCTGGCGGTGCAGGTTGTGGGCGGTCAGGAACTGCATCGAGGGGATGATGCCGGTGGCGTCCTCGCCGGGCAGGTCCAGTCGCCGGCTGCGGTGGGCGCCGGTGGCGATGTAGACGGCCTTGTAGCCCTTCTCGAAGAGCCCGTCCAGGGTCACGTCCGTCCCGAGCGTGGTGTTGTAGCGCATCTCGATGTTCAGGTTCAGCAGCGAGTCCATCTCCCGCCGCACCAGGCCGCGCGGCAGGCGGTAGGCCGGGATCGCCGACTCGAGCATGCCGCCCGGCCGGCCCTCCTTCTCGAAGATGGTCACGCGGTGCCCCATCAGCGAGAGGAAGTGCGCGGCCGTCAGCCCCGACGGGCCGGCGCCGATGACGGCGATGCGGGAGCCGTCCGCGGCGGACGGCTCGGCCGTCGGCGCGCCGACGTGCGGGTTGACGTGGTCGACCACGTAGCGCTTGAGCAGGCGCACGGCCACCGGATCGCCGCCGGTGGTGCCGGCGCGACAGGCCGCCTCGCACGGGTGATGACAGATGCGGGCGCAGGCCGACGGGAACGGGTTGGTCTGGCGGATGGCCTTGTAGGCGTCCTCGAACTCGCCCCGGGAGATGTGGGCGACGTAGCGCCACACCTCGGTGCCGGCCGGACAGGCGTTCTGGCAGGGCGTGCCCACCAGGTCCTTGCAAGCCCCGGCCGGGCAGCGGCGGTCGAAGACGTGCGCCTCGTACTCCTCGCGGAACCACTTGAGCGTGCTCAGCACCGGGTTCGGCGCGGTCTGGCCGAGGCCGCAGAGCGAGGTGGCCTTGATGGTCTCGGCCAGCTCGCGCAGCTGCATGATCCCCTGGAAGCGGACCAGGGCGTCGGAGGCGCCCTCCTTCTTCCGCGGCCGGGTGATGGCCTCGAGCGTCTCGAGCATCCGCTTGGTGCCCTCCCGGCACGGGATGCACTTGCCGCAGCTCTCCTTCTGGATGAACTCCATGAAGAACTTGGCGAAGTCCACCATGCAGGTCGACTCGTCGACCACCACCAGGCCGCCGGACCCCATGATCGTGCCGAAGTTCTTGAGCGCCTCATAGTCGGTGGGCAGGTCGAGGTGCGCCTCGGGCACGCAGCCGCCCGAAGGTCCGCCGATCTGCACCGCCTTGCACTTGCGGTTGTTGGGGATGCCCCCGCCGATGTCGAAGACCACCTGGCGCAGCGTGGTGCCCATGGGCACCTCCACCAGCCCGGTGCGCTTGACCATGCCCGACAGGGCGAACACCTTGGTGCCCTTGCTGCCCTTGGTGCCCATCGCCGCGAACCACTCCGCGCCGCGGTTCAGGATCAGCGGCAGGTTGGCCAGCGTCTCGACGTTGTTGATCACCGTGGGCTTGCCGAAGAGTCCCTTGACCGCCGGGAATGGCGGACGCGGCCGGGGCATGCCCCGCCGGCCCTCGATGGAGTGGATCAGGGCGGTCTCCTCGCCGCAGACGAAGGCGCCGGCGCCCATCTTGATGACGATGTCGATGTGGTTGCCGCTGCCGAGGATGTTGTCGCCCAGCAGCCCGTAGGCCTTGGCCTGCGCGATCGCCGTCTTCAGGTGCTCGATCGCCAGCGGGTACTCGGCGCGGATGTAGATGTACGCCTTGCTGGCGCCGATGGCGTAGGCGGCGATGAGCATGCCCTCGATCAGCCGGTGCGGGTCGCTCTCGCCCACGGCGCGGTCCATGAACGCGCCCGGATCGCCCTCGTCGGCGTTGCACACCAGGTACTTCTGGTCGGCCTCGGCCTGCAGCGCGAACTTCCACTTGGTTCCGGTGGGGAACCCGCCGCCGCCGCGCCCGCGCAGGCCGCTGGCCGCCACCAGGCTGCACACCTGCTCGCGCGTCATGGTGCGCAGCACGCGCGCCACCGAGGAGTATCCGCCCCAGGCGATGTACTCGTCGATGCGGTTCGGGTCGAGCAGCCCGCTGGTGGCCAGCACCACGCGGCACTGGCGCGCCAGGAACGGGTTCTCGTCCATCTGCGGGACCCCGGCCCAGGCCTCCCCGGCGCCGCGGAACTGGCCCAGCGGAGCCTTCCGCGGCACCAGGCCGCCCAGTACCGCGCTGAGGATCTCCGGCACCAGTTTCGGCGTGACGTTGCTGAAGGCCAGCCGCGGACGCCCCGGCATCTGCACGTCGACCAGCGGCTCCTCCGAGCACAGCCCGATGCAGCCGACCTGGACGACGTCGGCGTCCACGTTCTGGCGCTTGAGGTAGGCCTCGATCGCCTGCAGCGTCTTGCCCGCCCCGGCGCCCAGACCGCAGGTGCCCGTGCCGATGTAGATCACGGGCCGGTCGATCTTGTCACGGCGCAGCCGCGCGGTCAGCGCGGCCAGGGCCTCCGGGCTCGCCGCCGCGCCGGCCCAGGGCTCGACCCCCAGGGACGCAAGCAGTTCCGGACCCACCGGAGGCGGGGCGCTCCAGCACAGAGAGGCGGCACCCGACACGGACTCAGTTGCTGGCATTGGCGAGCTCCTTCTGACGGCATTCCTGGATCATCTCGGCGAGCTTGCGCGGCGTGACCTTGGCGTAGAACTCGCCGTTGACGCTCACGACCGGAGCCAGGCCGCAGGCCCCCATGCAGGCGACGACTTCGAGGCTGAACAGGCGGTCTCGCGACGTCTGGCCCGGCTGCAGGCTGAGCAGCTTCACGATGCTGGCCAGGAGCCGCTGCGAGCCCTTGACGTGGCAGGCCGTGCCCCGGCAGAGCATGAAGTGGTACTTGCCCTTGGGCTGGAACCGGAACTGGTTGTAGAAGGTGGCCACCCCGTAGATCTTGCTGGCCGGCAGCTTGAGGTGCCGGCCGATCTGGACCACCGCCTCCTTCGAGAGGAATCCCTGCTGCTCCTGGACCTCCTGGAGGATCGGGATCAGCGCGTCGCGCCCCGCCCCCGGGTGGGCCTCCAGGATGGCGCGGATCGCCTCGGCCCCTTCCGCGCCCTTCTTCGTCTCAGCCGTTGCCGTGCCCATCAAGCTCCTCCCTGTGGCGGCACTCAGCCGCCAGCCTTCCGCGCAAAGTAGGCGACCTTCTCCAGCGACCTGGCCATGTCCAGGTTCTCCACGTAGACGCCCGGCGGCACGCGGAGCGCCACCGGGGCGAAGTTCAGAATTCCCCTGGCCCCGCCCGCCACGCAGGCGTCGGCCACTGCCTGGGCGGCCGCGGCCGGCACGCCCACGATGGCAATGCTCACGTTTTCGCTACGGATGACCTCGGTGAGCCGATCCTGAGGGTGGCAGCGCACTCCACAAATCACCCGGCCGTGCTTGTCCGGGTCGACATCGAAGAGCGCCACCAGGCGCAGCTTCGGCCGGCGGCCGATGAAGTAGTTGGCCACGGCGCGGCCCAGGTTCCCGACGCCGACCAGAACGACGTTCTGGCCATCGGGCGCGTCCAGGAAGCTGTCGATACTCTCGATTAGCTCGGCCACTCCGTAGCCGTGCTGAGGGCTGCCGGAGTAGCCCAGGGTCATGATGTCGCGGCGCACTTGGGCCGCGCTCACCCCCGCCGACGTTGATAGTTGATGGGAGAAGACGCTCTTGATACCAGCCTGCAGAAGCCCGGCGAGCAATACGCGGTACATGCTGATGCGCTCGACCGTCTCCTCGGCGACTCCGGTCAGCCCAGCCATGATTCCTCCCGCTGTGAACATGCGCACACTGTGAACTCGTTCACACTCTATATCGAACTGATTCCGTGTCAAGAGGAATCCGTACAAATTCCGGCTGCAGAACTGGAAGCCAACCCCCAAAGCGCACACATTGTTGGCTTAAGACTCCATATTTAGAGCCTTGCACACAGAATGGCGGCTTCTGTTCTGGCTAGGAATTGTGTCCGACTTAAGCTTGTTAGTCACCTGCGTGAGGTAGCCTGCTCAAACCTGACAGGTCGCGGCTTGCCTGCACTGCTGCCGCGACTATGATGGTGACGGGCATCACCGTGCTGGTCCGAGCTTTCACCGGACGCCTTGGGGGAATCACCGCATGCGAATCTTCATTCTGGGAGGCGGGGCGACCGGCGGGCTGCTGGCCCAGCTATTAAGGCGGCAGGGCCACCGGGTCAGATGTGGAGACCGCTCGCCGGAGCGCGCGCTGCCCTTCCTGGGCCGGCGCATGACCTGCGTGGAGGTCAATGCCCGCTATCACCGGTCGATCCGCCGCGCGGCAGAGGGCTGTCAGCTACTGGTGAACGCCGCCCCGGCGGTCTTCAACGAGAGCGCCATCCGCGCCGCGCTTAGGCTCAAGGTCCACTACCTGGACATGGCCTCGCACCTCTGCCGGGACCCGTTCCGGGCCGAGCAGCTCGAGTACGCGGAGGCCTTCGAGCGCCGCGGCAGGCTCGCGCTCATCAACGCCGGGGTGGCGCCGGGGCTCACCAACCTGCTCGTGGCCCGCTGCGCCCGGCTGCTCGACGCGGTGGACCGCGCCCACGTGCGTCTCTTCGAGGACACCGAGAGCGAGGTGCCGGTCTCGACCTGGTCGGCCGAGGTGGCCCACGACGAGGCCGTCTCGCTGCCGCGGGTCTACCGGCGCGGGCGCTTCCGCCTGGCACGGCGCTTCAGCGGGGCGGAGTGGTTCGACTTCCCCAACCCCATCGGCCGCGCGCGGGTGGTACTCGCCGCCCAGGACGAGGTCGCGACGCTGCCGCGCTGCATCCCCATGAGGCACATGGACGTCAAGATCGGCGGGAACGAGATGCTCCGGCTCCGGCGCTGGTTCCGCCAGGGCCGGCTGCGGACCTCGGACGACCGCGCCGAGCGCCGCTTCCCGGACACGGCCACGCCTGCGGAGGTCGCCGAGTTGATCCGCCGGGGCAAGCTCCGCAACGCGCGCTTCGCCCTGGCCGTCTCGGTGGTCGGAGAGAAGGGCGGGCGCTGCCTGGAACTCCGGCGCGACTGCCTCTTTCCGACGCTCCGGAAGCTGCGCTCCATGCGCCTGGTGGCCACGCCCATCGCCTTCGCCGCCGCCCAGAGCGCCGCGGCCTTCGTGGAGAACCTGCCGCGGGGAATGGCCGGCGCGATCCCGCCGGAGGAACTGCCCCCCGAGACGGCCGCGGCGGTCATCGAGAGCCTGCGCAGGCGCGGGTTCAGGTTCAGGCGGAGGACGGCGGTGGTGGAGAAGTGACTCGAGCGGCCGGAAACGGCCCCTACTGCCCCCCCGGCGCCCCCTGCCGGGCGATGGCCGCCAGACGAGTCATCCAGGCCACGGCCTCGAGGGCCGAGAGGATGTTCATGTTCTCGAGGACCACGCCCTCGGGCACGGCCAGGCGCACCGGGGCGAAGTTGAGGATGCCGGATATTCCCGCCGAGACCATGAGGTCGGCCACCGCCTGGGCCTGGTCGGCGGGCACGGCGACGATTCCCAGGCGCACGCCCAGGTCGCGCACCACCTCGGGCAGGTTTTCTATCGGGTGGCAGCGCAGCGCGCCGAAGGACTTGCCGACCACCCGCGGCGCGCGGTCGAAGATGGCCCGGAGCTCGAGCGGACAGCCCGCGCCGGTCATGTAGCCGAGCACGGCCTTGCCGAGGTTGCCCAGGCCCACCAGCGCGACCGGCATCTTCCGGGCCGCGCCGAAAACCACCGCGATGCCGGCGAGCAACTCCCTGACCGGGTAGCCCCGCCGGGGCGAGCCCGAGCAGGGGATCTCCATGAGGTCGCGGCGGACGATTTCCGCGGTGCAGCCGGCGGCCTCGGCGAGCTCCGCCGACGAAACCGCCCCGCGCCCCGCGGCCTGCAACTCCTCCAGGACCTGCCGGTAGAGCAGCACGCGCGAGACCCATCTTCGCGATGACATCAGGAGACCCGGCCTTCGGATAGCAGCCTGGACATGGCCCGATTCATTATCGACGCCGTCCCGGCGCTCCGGAGGCCCTTCGAAAAGGCGCTCCGGAGCGCCGGGCTCCGCCGGCTACTTCCGGGCCTTCTTGCCCAGCTTGGCGCCGACGGTGGAAAGCAGCTTCTTGGGGTCGAGCGGCTTCTGGAAGACGCCGGCCAGGCCCAGGTCGCTGTAGTCGGTGACCTGGCTCAGCGAGTCGCCGACCGAGCTGAGCATGAAGGCCGGCTGCTTGTGGCCGCGGGAGCGCAGCTCGCGGACCAGGCCCGTGCCGGAATCGACCTCCTCCATCATCAGGTCGACGATGAGCAGGTCGGGCTTGACCCGGTCGAAGGCCTTGAGGCCCTCCTCGGCGCTCGAGGCGCCGGCGAAGACGTAGCCGTCGGACTCCAGGATGACCTTGGCGGCCTCCAGGACATCGCGGTCGTCGTCGACGCAGAGGATCACGTGCTTGCCGTCTTTCATGTCAGCCCTCCAATCCGAATCGATCCTGGGGACCAGGGTCGATTCGGATTATTCTACAGCACCAGTCGCAGGCCCACTCCCATCCGGCTGAAGGACCGATCCGGCCTGCGGCTCCGGCCCTTCAGATGCTTTTGCCTTCGTGCCAGCGGCGGCGGCCGCATCGAAATCCTTCGTCCGCAGCAGCCCGGCCAGAAAGCCGGCGGCGGCGGACAGGTTGGCCTCGGCCCGGGCACTCAGCCCCTCGCCGAAGCCGTCGAAATCATACCCGCGAATCTCCAGAACGAAAGCGCGGGGCCGGCCGCCGAAGCACTTGGCGGCCAGGTGCACCACCGCCTCCGGGGAGACGCTGTGGGTGCTGAAACTGGCGTCCTCGCGCGGATGCACCTCGCGGAAGAGGAACGGTTCCGGGCAGGACGTCGAGGCGTCGATGAACACGGTGACCTCGTGGCCGGCCACGTCCGCCGCGTCCTCGATCATGAGCTGGTAGTCCGAGTCCACGGTGACGCCCTCGGGCGCCGAGCCCTCCAGCCGACGGGCCAGTTCCGGCCCGATGCCGTCGTCCTGGCGGCCGGGGTTGCCGAAGCCGATGACCAGCACCGGCTTGAGCCCGGCGCTAGTCGCGCTGGCGGCGGTCAACGACCTTCCCCTCGCAGTCATGGATCTCGACGTCCAGCGGCATCCGGCCCATGGCGTGGGTCGCGCAGCTCAGGCACGGATCGTAGGCGCGGATGGCCACCTCGATGCGGTTGAGCAACCCCTCGGTGACCTCGGGCTTGCCGCTGATGCAGTCCTGGGCGACCTTCTGGACCGCCCGGTTCATGGGCTCGTTGTTGTTGGTGGTCGAGACGATGAGGTTGGCCATCGTCACCTGGTCCTGCTTGTTGACGCGGTAGTGGTGGAAGAGCGTCCCGCGCGGGGCCTCGATGAGGCCCACGGCCTCCTCGCGCCGCTCACCCTTGGTGACGAGGTCCGTGCCCTGCAGGTCCTTGTCGTGAAGCAGGTCGTTGATCTTCTCGGCGGAGTGCAGGCACTCGATCATCCGGGCCCAGTGGTAGGCCATGGTGATGTTGTTGGGCTTGCCGCCGGTGACGGCCTTGAACTCCTTGCGGGCGGCCTCGGCCTCGGGGGTGTCGATGAAGTCGGCGGTGTTGAGCCGGGCGAGCGGCCCCACCCGGTACCAGCCCTTCTCCGGCCCGACGGACTTCATGAAGGGGAACTTCATGTAGCTCCAGTCCCGGACCTCCTCGGCGATGTGCTTCGCGTACTCCTGGTAGTCGACGTCGTTGAGGACGCGCTCGCCCTTGGCGTCGACCGCGCGGAGCACGCCGTGGTAGAGGTCCATGGCGCCGTCCTTGCGGACCAGCGACAGGTGGTTCGACTCGAAGGAGCCGAAGTCCTTGAGCTCGGCCAGGTGCTCGGCGGTGTAGTCCTTGGCGATCGAGAGCGCCGAGCGCGCCCAGGCCAGCATCTGCTCCATGTCCTTCAGGAAGAAGTCGCGCTCCTGGACGGACAGGTTCTTGTTGACGCCGCCGGGGATCGCGCCGGTGCCGTGGATCTTCTTGCCGGCGGTGGCCTTGATGATCTCCTGGCCGAACTTGCGCATCATCACGCCCTGGACGGCCAGGTCCGGGAACTTGGCGGCCACGCCGATGACGTTGCGCACCGCCGGGTCGGCGTCGAAGCCGAAGAGCAGGTCCGGCGAGACCAGGTGGAAGAAGTGCAGCGCGTGGCTCTGGAACATCTGGCCGTAGTGCATGAGGCGGCGCATCTTCTCGGCCGTCGGGGTGAGATTCTCGCCGCCGACGATCCGGTCCATGGCCTTGGCCGCGGCCAGGTGGTGGCTGACCGGGCAGATGCCGCAGAGGCGCTGGACGATGACCGGCACCTCCCAGTAGGGCCGGCCCTGGATGAAGCGCTCGAACCCGCGGAACTCGACGATGTGCAGCCGGGCCTGGCTGACGTTGTTCTTCTCGTCGAGGTGCAGGGTGACCTTGCCGTGGCCCTCGACGCGGGTCACCGGCTCGATGGTGATCTTCCTGGTTCCGGCGGTTGTGCTGGCGTTCGTGACCATTCCTGGGCCTCCGCAGCTTTCCCGGCGCTCGGCCGGGTCGGTCATGTCTTTTCCGGCGTGGTCGGCTTCGTCCGTCCCGGTATCAGTCGTACTTGATGAGCTCGTAGCTGAGCTTCAGCGGCTTCCCGGTGAGCAGCGCCACCAGCGCCTCCCAGATGGTGTCGGCCGGCGGCGGGCAGCCCGGCAGGTGGTAGTCCATCTTGACCACCTCGTGGCAGGCGTAGACCCGGTTCAGGAGCAGCGGGATCTCCTTGTCGGCCGGGATCTTCTTCGCCGGGTTGTACACGGTCGGGCCGTTGAGGTAGGCCTCGTCCAGGCACTCCTTCAGCGGGATGGTGTTGCGCATGGCCGGAATCCCGCCCATGATCGCGCACTCGCCCACCGAGATGAGCACGTCGCAGTTCTTCCGGAAGTCCTGGAGGACCCGGACGTTCTCCTCGTTGCAGCAGCCGCCCTCGATGAGGCCGACGGCGCAGCGGTCGGTGAACTTCTTGATGTCGTTGATCGGCGACTTGTTGAACTCGACGAGCTCGACGAGCTTGAGGATGCGGTCGTCGATGTCCAGCACCGACATGTGGCACCCGAAGCACCCGGCGAGCGACGCGGTGGCAACCTTGGGCTTGGCCATGTTCGTTCTCCCGCTGCTGCGCTACTTGCGCTTGGACTCGATTTCGGAGCCGATCGGCTTCTGATCGTAGCTCCGCCGCCCGACCGGCGTGGCGTACCCCTTGTGCTTGACCAGGATCGCGCCCACCGGGCAGACCGCCACGGCCCGGTCGGTGCCCTTCAGGTCGGTGTCGGCCAGGTTCGCCTCGGCGTTGACCGCCACGCGCTTGTGCTCGCCGCGGCCCACGAACTGGAAGACGTTCTTGCCGTCGGCGTCCTTGGAGGCGTTGACGCACCGGCCGCAGAGGATGCAGCGGTTGCGGTCGATGAAGACCTCCGGGTGGGAGGCGTCGACGCTGCGGTCCGGCCAGAGGTACGGGAACTTCGGCGCGGTGATGCCCAGGCGGTAGGCCATGGCCTGGAGCTCGCAGTTGCCGCTCTTCTCGCAGAACGGGCAGAAGTGGTTGCCCTCGACGAAGAGCATCTCGACGAGGTCCCGGCGGATGGCCTGGAGCTCGTCGGTGTTGTTCTCGACCACCATGCCCTCGGCCGCCGGCTGGGTGCAGGCCGCCTGGGGCCGGCCGTTGACCATGCAGGTGCACACCCGGCAGCTGCCGTGGGGCCGGAGGTCCTTGCTGTAGCACAGCCTCGGGATGTAGACCCCGGCGGCCTCGGCGGCCTCCATGATGGTCTGCCCGGGCTGGCCCTTGATCTCCTTGCCGTCGATGGTGAAGGTGAAGGTCGCGCTCATTCCTGGAATCTCCTTCAGTCGGCGTGGACCGACGGCCGCCCGGCGATCTCCGAGGCGGTCGAGACCGCCGCGGCGAGGTCGAAGGCCGGCTGCAGCCCGTCGGCGGCCGGCTTGAGCTTCTTCTCGTAGGCCGCGCGGAAGTTCTTGATGGTGGAGGCCACCGGGTTCCCGGCGGTCTGGCCCAGCCCGCAGCGGCTGGCCACCTTCATGGTCCGGCACAGGCCGGTCAGGTAGTCGAGGTCGGACGGCTCGCCCTTGCCGGCGGCGATCTTCTCGAGGCGCTCGCGGAGCAGCTGGTTGCCCGAGCGGCACGGCGTGCAGTAGCCGCAGCTCTCCTCGCAGAAGAACTCGTTGAAGGCCCGGGCGACCTCGATGACGTCGCGCTTCGGGTTGAAGACGATCACCGAGCCGCCGGTGGCCAGGTCGTCGTAGCAGACCTTCCGGCCGAAGTCGGCGGAGCCGATCATCTGGCCGCTGGGCCCGCCGACCTGCACCGCGGCGGCGTCCTCGGCCCCGCAGAGCTTGAGGAAGTCGGCCATGGTCGTGCCGAAGGGCACCTCGTAGACGCCGGGGCGCTTGCAGTCGCCGCTGACGCTCAGGAGCTTGGTGCCCGGGCTGCCCTGCGAGCCGATGCCCGCGAACCAGCCGGCGCCGCGCTCCATGACCCGGGCGGCGGCGCAGAGGGTCTCGACGTTGTTGACCGAGGTGGGCGCCGCCATGAAGCCCTTCTCGGCCGGGAAGGGCGGGCGGTTCTTGGGATCGCCGCGCAGGCCCTCGCAGGAGCTGATCAGCGCGGTCTCCTCGCCGCAGACGTAGGCGCCGGCGCCCATCTGGATGCGCACGTCGAAGTCGAAGCCGGCCTTGCCCAGGATCGACTTGCCGAGCAGGTTGGCCGCCTTGCGCTTCTCGATGACGCTCTCGAGGTACCGGCGCAGATAGGCGTACTCGGCGCGGAGGTAGATGATGCCGAGCTGGGCGCCGATGGCGTAGCCGGCCACGGCCATGCCCTCGAGCAGCAGGTCCGGGCACTCGGTGAGCAGCACCCGGTCCTTGAAGGTGCCGGGCTCGCCCTCGTCGGCGTTGCAGAGCACGTAGCGCTTCTCGCCCGCCGCCTTGCGGGTGAACTCCCACTTCATGCCGGTGGGGAAGCCTGCGCCGCCGCGGCCGCGGAGCCGCGCGGTCTTGACCTCGCGGATCACCTCGGCCGGGGTCATGGCCACGGCCTTCTTGAGGGCCGCGCCGGGCGCCATCTCGGCGAAGATCACCTCGCCCTTCTGGCGGATGTTGTTGTTGACCATGGAGTGCACGAGCTCGGAGGCGTTGGCGCCGTCTCCGTAGCGGTGCGCCAGCGTCTTCGGGTCGGGGTTCTTCTTGAGATCGGCGACCAGCTTCTTCACCGCGTCGGGCGAGAGCGAAGTGACCACCTCGTCGTTGATCAGCGCCGCCGGCGCCTGGTCGCACATGCCGATGCAGGGCGTCTGCTCGAGGGAGAAGAGCCCGTCGGCGGTGGTCTCGCCGAAGCCGACGCCCAGCTCCTTCTTGAAGGCGGCGGCGACCTCGTCGAAGCCCTGCAGGCGGTCGACGATGTCGTTGCAGACCCGCACGACCATCCTGCCCTTGGGCTTCTTCGAAAGGAATGCGTAGAAGGTCACGACGCTCTCGACCTCGACGCGCTTGGTGCCGGTCGCGGCGGCGATCAGCTCCATGGCCTCGCCCGGCACGCAGCCCAGCTTCAGCTGGGCCTCGCGCACGATGTCCATCATGCGCGTGGCGTCGTTGCCGTGCCTGCTGCAGATCTCCTTGATGTCCGCTTGGAGTTTCGCGCTCATGGCCACCTCTCTCGGCATCCCCGTCCGCTGCCGAGCCCCACCTGGAGCCGTACGGCGCGGCGCGGGCCTGTTCTTGACCCTGATTCTTACACCCTCAGCCGACGAATGCAAGCTTCATTCGTGAAAAAAATAACGTTTTGCGCTATTTTGCGACATCTCTTACATCACAACAGACGCGTTTGCGAGGCTTGCGAGCCGTCCGCAAGAGGACGCCTATGGCTCGAACTCCAATGTGAGCAGCGACCACGACACTCTACGGAACTCCTTGTCGATGGGAGACTCCAGGAAGACCAACATGTGCACGCGCCGGTCGCTCCCGAAGGAGCTCTCGTTTCCACCGCCCACGGACTCGACCTTGAAGGTTCCGCGCACTCGCTCGCCGCCCAGCGCGCAGGCGTTCTCCAGGAAGTACCTGGGGCTTCCGCCGCGGTCGCTGCAGGGGAAGGGCACGTGCCCGAAGCAGGCGATGGCCGGGGCCGAGCCGAGCTCGCGCCGGAGTCGGGCGGCGAGCTCGGCGGCCTGGGCCTGCTGCGCGCCCCACTGCTTCACGAAGAAGCCCTCGTCGGCGGTGAAGAGTTCAGCCGCCTCGTCCACCTCCGCCTGGCCGCGGAGGACGTGGAGGGCGTTGCCGTCGACGGCCGAAGCGGTCCCGGCGAAGAAGACCATCGGGCGGCCCAGCGCGGCGAGCTTGCCGGCCAGTTCGCGTCCGATCGTGGCGTGGTAGGAGGCCCAGCGCAGGTCGCCAGAGAGCCGGAGCTCGAAGGGCCTGGCTTTCAGCCGCCAGACCCCGCCGGTCGGACCGATCGGCCGGCCGTCCTGGACCACCTCGACGGCCAGCTGCCTGCCGCCGCGTTGGAGCGTCACCGGCCGCGAAGCGGAGCCGGGCACGCAGCCCTGCGCGGCCAACCCGACCAGACAACAGATCGCGAACCAAGAGCGCGCGAAGGGGGTTTTCATCACGCAGCACCTCCTTCTTTGCCGACCACGGACGATAATCTAGCGGCGCGCGCCGGCGCTGTCAACGACGCGCGGCCGGCAGGGGCATCGAAGGAACCGAAGGCGTCCAACCATAAAGGTCACGGAGCACACGGAGGACGGCGGGCACTTGTAGTTCGCGGCGACAGCGTCTATTCCTCTCCTCCGCGGGCGCCTTCCGCGGACAATAGCCCCCGGCTTTCCTCTGCGCCCTCTGCGTCCCCTGAGTCCTCCGTGGTCAGGACTCCTTCGTGTCTGCTTTGTGCCTTCGTGTCTTTGTGGTTATCTCCGTCTGTGCGGCTCGATCCACGAAATCCCCTTGCGCGCCGCCCCGGGGTGCGCTAACGTCGCTGCGCCGGACCGGTGGGGAGGACGCGCGTTGCACGAACTGGCCATAGCCGAGGGGCTCGTGGAGACGGCGCTGGCCGCGCTCAAGGACACGCCGCAGCGCAGCCGGGTGGTGTCCATCGAGATCGAGGCCGGCGAGATGTCCACGGTCGTGCCCGAGGCCCTGGAGTTCTCCTTCGCGATGCTCGCGGAGAAGACCCGCCTGGCCGGTGCGAAGCTGGTCATCCGCACGGCCAGGCTGCGCTTCGCCTGCCGGGGCTGCCGCCGCGAGTTCGGCGCGGGCCGCGGCAGGTGCCCGGGCTGCGGAGGCACCGACGTCGAGACCGTCGCCGGCCGGCAGGTGCGGCTGATGTCCATCGAAGTCGAGGACTGACCACCGCCAGATAAGCCACAGATGCACACAGATAAACACAGATGGAGAGTGCTGTTTGCAGAACGGCACCGCGTGCCGTTGCCCATTGCCGGCATCTGTGTTAATCTGTGTTCATCTGTGGCCAAGAAGCGCCGTTGCGGTGTCTGAGGAGAGTCGGAAATGAAGATCGTGGTGGTCAAGAGCGTCCTGGGCGACAACGAGCGCCGGGCCGCGGCGCTCAAGCGCAAGTTCGTCAAGGGCCGCTGCCTGGCGGTCAACATCCTGGGCTCGCCCGGCGCTGGCAAGACCTCGCTGCTCGAGCGGCTGCTGCCAGCGCTCCGGAAGCGGCGGCTCTCGGCCGCTGTGATCGAGGGCGACATCGCCACGGCCAACGACGCCCGGCGCATCGAGAAGGCCGGCGCCCCGGCCGTGCAGATCACCACCCAGGGCGTCTGCCACCTGAACGCCGCCATGATCGGCTCGGCGCTCCGGAAGCTCCGCAAGTTGCCCGAGATCCTCTTCATCGAGAACGTCGGCAACCTGGTCTGCCCGGCGGCCTTCGAACTGGGCGAGGCCGAGCGCATCGTGGTCCTGTCCGTGCCCGAGGGCGACGACAAGCCGGCCAAATACCCGGAGGCCTTCTCGGGGGCCAGCGCCCTGGTGGTCAACAAGCTGGACTTGGCCGCCCACTGCCGCTTCAACAAGGCCCGGGCGATCCTGGCCGCGCGCTCGGTGAACCCACGCCTCGCCGTCTTCGAGACCTCATGCGCCGACGGCTACGGCATAGCCGAGCTCGCCGAGTGGCTGGCCGCGCGTCGCGAGGCAGCCTTCGGCCAAGACAAGGGCAGAGTCAAACGGAAGTAACCACCAAGGCGACAAGACACCAAGACACCAAGCAACGCCAGGGCGTGTGGGGTGCATCCACGCTACTGCGAGGCCCGGAGGGCCGATATAGGTAAAGGCGGGG